>NZ_QXFM01000126.1 GCF_003584015.1 Aurantiacibacter xanthus | reverse complement strand
TTCCGGCACGGCTTCGAACAGATCGGCCACCAGCCCCAGGTCGGCGACCTGGAAGATCGGCGCATCGGGGTCCTTGTTGATCGCCACGATCACCTTGGAGTCCTTCATCCCCGCAAGGTGCTGGATCGCGCCCGAAATGCCCACGGCAACGTAAAGCTCCGGCGCGACGATCTTGCCGGTCTGGCCGACCTGATAGTCGTTGGGCACATAGCCCGCGTCCACCGCCGCGCGGCTCGCGCCGATGGCAGCGCCAAGCTTGTCGGCCAGCGGGGTGACGATCTCCTGGAAGGTCTCGCCGTCCTTCAGCGCACGGCCACCCGATACGATGGTCTTGGCGCTGGTCAGTTCGGGGCGGTCGCTCTTCACTGCTTCGAGGCCGACGAAGCTCGACAGGCCCGCATCGCCGGGGCCGCTCACCGACTCGACGCTGGCCGAGCCGCCCTCTGCGTCCGCCTTGTCGAAGGCGGTGGTGCGCACGGTGATCACCAGCTTGGCATCGCTCGATTCGACCGTCGCGATGGCGTTGCCGGCGTAGATCGGGCGGGTGAAGCTCTTCGGACCTTCGACCGAGAGAATGTCCGACACCTGCATCACGTCAAGCAGCGCAGCCACACGCGGGGCGACGTTCTTGCCGGTGGTGGTGGCAGGCGCGAGGAAGGCATCGTAGCCGTCCATCAGACCCGCCACGAGCGGGGCGACGTTCTCGGCCAGCATATCGGCATAGGCGGCGTCGCCAGCGTGGAGCACCTTCTCGACACCGGCAATCTTGGCGGCCTCGTCAGCCGCGCCTTGCGCACCGGCCACGAGCACATGCACCTGACCACCAAGCTGCGCGGCAGCGGTGACGGCAGACAGCGTGGCGGGCGCCACCGCGCCATCCGAAAGTTCAGCGAGTACGAGGGCAGTCATCAGGCAACTCCCAGGGATTTAAGCTTGGCAACCAGCGTATCGACATCGGGGACGATCTCGCCCGCCTGCCGCACGGGCGGTTCGCCCACGTGGGTGGTCTTGAGGCGCGGGGTGACGTCGACGCCAAAATCGTCGGGCGTCTTGGTGTCGAGCGGCTTCTTCTTCGCCTTCATGATGTTCGGCAGCGAGGCATAGCGCGGCTCGTTCAGGCGCAGGTCGGTGGTGACGATCGCCGGCAGGGCCAGTTTCACCGTCTCCAGACCGCCGTCGACCTCGCGGGTGACGCTGACATGATCGCCGTCGATGGCGACCTTCGAGGCGAAGGTGCCCTGCGGACGGCCCATCAGGGCGGCGAGCATCTGCCCGGTCTGGTTCGAATCGTCGTCAATCGCCTGCTTGCCGAGCATTACAATGCCCGGCTGTTCGGCCTCGGCAATCGCCTTGAGGATTTTGGCAACCGCCAGCGGTTCGACCTCGGCGTCGGTCTCGACGAGGATCGCGCGGTCGGCACCCATGGCGAGCGCGGTGCGCAGCGTTTCCTGCGCCTTGGCCGGGCCGATCGAGACGGCGATCACTTCTTCGGCAGCGCCCGCTTCCTTCAAACGGATCGCCTCTTCGACGGCGATCTCGTCAAACGGGTTCATGCTCATCTTGACGTTGGCGAGGTCTACCCCGGAGCCATCCGCCTTCACGCGCGGCTTCACGTTGTAGTCGATCACCCGCTTAACGGGCACGAGGATTTTCATGATGGGTCCAACTCCACTTCGAAGCTCAGATATGATCGCCATTGTCCGCGCGGATCGTGGCGGTCAGGAAATATTGCGCTGCTCCACAATCGACAGGCCGTGACCTTCGAGGGCCACCAGCGATTTGGGGGTATCGGTCAACAGCACCATTTGCTGCACGCCAAGGTCGCTCAGGATCTGGGCGCCGCCGCCATAGTCGCGCAACTCCTGTCCGCCCTTCAGGCTTTCGCCCGCGGGCACCAGCGTACGGCTGACATAGTCGGACACGAACCGGTTGATCAGGACGATGACGCCGCTGCCCTCTTCGGCAATGTGCCGCATCGAGGCTTCGAGCAGGCCCGTTCGGCTCGTATCCTCGGCAAAGACGTCGTGAAAGATCGACAGCAGATGCATCCGCACCAGCGTCGGCCGGTCGGGCCCGATCTCGCCCAGCACCATGGCGAGGGTTTCTTCGCCGTTGATCTTGTTGCGGTAGGCAATCGCTCGCCACTCGCCGCCAAAGCGGCTTTTGACCGGGCGTTCGCCGATGCGTTCGATCATCCGGTCGTTCATGCGCCGGTACGCGATCAGATCCCTGACCGAGCAGATCTTCAGATCATGCTCGGCCGCCAGTTCGCGCAGTTCCGGCAGCCGCGCGACATCGCCGGCCGCGTTCATGATCTTGCAGATCGCCGCCGACGGATTGAGCCCCGCAAGCCGTGCAATATCGACGGCAGCCTCGACCTGCCCCGCCCGCATGAGCACACCGCCCGGACTGGCGACGACCGGAAAGACGTGCCCCGGCGTGACGATGTCGTCCGTGCCCCTTGCCGCATCGATTGCCACCGAAATGGTGCGCGCCCTGTCCTCGGCGCTGATGCCGGTCGAAACGCCCTCGCGCGCCTCGATCGAGGTGGCATAGCTTTCGTCAGGGCGCGACCGGTTGCGTGCATGCATCAGGTCCAGCCCGAGGGCATCGACCCGGTCCTGCTGCAAGGCCAGACAGATGAGCCCGCGCCCATGCGCGGCCATGAAATTGACGGCAACCGGCGTTGCCATCTGCGCCGCAACCACGAGATCGCCCGTGCTGGCCGGATTATCGTCATCCACGAGAATGAAGATATGGCCCGCGCGGGCCTCGCCAAGAATATCCTCTACCGGAGTAATCGCCGTTCTCCCCAAGACGCGAGTTTGCGCAATGTCGGCTTGCGTTCTGCAAAACTCGATGTACAGTAATCCGACGTTTATTCGGATTTATGCACCAATGTCAAACAGCAAAATCGAACCGCCCTGCCCCGAAACTCACCGCGCCCAGTTCGTCACGCAGATGCGGCGTGTGCCGGGCCCGGTTGCGATCGTCTCATCGGCCGATGGGGAAGAGCGCACCGGCATGGCGGCGACCGCCTGGAACTCGCTCTGCGCCGATCCGCCGCTGATGCTCGTGTGCGTCAACCGCAATGCCAGCGTTCACGCGCTGATTGGGCGCACGCGCCGATTCTCGCTGAACCTGCTTGCCGCCGACGAGGCAGAGACCGTGGCGATCTTCTCCGCGCAGAGAGGGAAGGAAGGTCGCGACCGTTTCGAAGCGGGCAAATGGGCCGATTCACCGGGTGGCCAGCCCTTCCTGAACGGCGCAACCGCCTCGTTCGAATGCGAACTTCTCGATGGCCACGTCTACGAAACGCACGAGATTTTCATCGGCAAGGTCCGCCATATGGACATGGCCGAAACTGCCGATCCCATGCTCTATTTCGACGGCGCCTTTTGCCGCGCCACGCCGCTCGGCGGCTCGTGAAAGGCCACCAGCAGCGCAAGACGGCTTGCGATAATTTCCACCAGTTCTATTATATCCGAAATTTTATCGGAATTAGGAGAGGCAGCAGGTGATCGACAAACAGGTTAGGACAGTCGCCGAGGCACTGGAAGGGCTGCAGGATGGCGCGGCCATCATGATCAGCGGCTTCGGCGAGGCTGGCGTCCCCGCCGAACTGATCGACGGCGTCGTGGCGCAAGGGGCGAGCGACCTCACGATCATCAGCAACAATGCGGGCACCGGCGATGTCGGTATCGCTGCGCTCATCGGCGCAGGCCGGGTGCGCAAGGTCATCTGTTCCTATCCGCGCATGGTGGGCTCGCGCCATTTCGAGGAGCGCTATCGTGCTGGCGAGCTTGAGCTTGAACTGGTCCCGCAAGGCAACCTTGCCGCGCGCATTCAGGCGGCAGGCTCGGGCCTCGGGGCGATCTTCACGCCGACCGGCTACGGCACCAAGCTGGCCGAGGGCAAGGAAACCCGCGAAATCGACGGGCGCCACTACGTGCTCGAATATCCGATTCAGGCCGATGTCGCCCTCGTCAAGGCCTACAAGGCCGACCGCTGGGGCAACCTCGTCTACCGCAAGGCCGCGCGCAATTTCGGCCCGATCATGGCCATGGCCGGCAAGACCACCATCGTCCAGGTCGAGGAAATCGACCCGCTCGGCACGCTTGATCCCGAGACCGTGGTCACCCCCGGAATCTTCGTGGACCGCATCGTCCGGATTGCAGATGCAGGAAAGGCCGCAGCATGAGCGCCGCAGATACCATCCAGCGCCTCGACAAGCAGCAACTCGCCAGGCGGGTTGCGCGTGACATCCCCGAAGGCGCCTATGTCAACCTGGGGATCGGCTTGCCGACGCAGGTCGCCAACTATCTCGACTCCGCTGGCGACTATTTCCTGCACAGCGAAAACGGCATTCTCGGCATGGGACCCGCTCCCGATGAGGACCACATTGACTGGGACCTCATCAACGCCGGCAAGCAGCCCGTCACGCTGCTGAATGGCGGCTGCTTCTTCCATCACGGCGACAGCTTCTCGATGATGCGCGGCGGCCATATCGATATCTGCGTCATGGGCGCCTACCAGGTCTCCACTCGCGGAGACCTCGCCAACTGGCACACCGGCGATCCCGATGCGATCCCCGCCGTGGGCGGCGCCATGGACCTCGCCATCGGAGCCAAGCAGGTGTTCGTGATGATGAACCTGCTCACCAAGACCGGTGAGAGCAAGCTGGTCGAGCACTGCACCTATCCGCTGACCGGGCTTGGCTGCGTATCGCGGATCTACAGCGAGCTGGGCGTGATCGACCTCGGCCCGGACGGGGCGAAGGTCGTGGAAATGGTCGATAACCTGACGCTGGAGCGCTTGCGCGAGATGACCGGCGTCGACCTCACGATGGCCCAGTGATGTACGGCAAGGAAAGCACCGATGCGGTGCGGTTCGGCGCATTCTCGGTCGAGTTGCAGGACAATGGCGTTGCGCTCGTCACCTTCTCGCGACCGCCGGTCAACGCGCTTTCGCTGAAGACCTATGAGGACATTCGAGAGTTCGCCGAATTCGTTTCGGGTAACGACCGGGTTAAGGTCATCGTGCTGACCGCCCCCGACGACGCACGCGCGTGGTGCGGCGGCGCCGATCTTCGCGAATTCGAGGGCATGACAGCGGCCCGGCGCAAGGAACGCTACGAGTTCATCAACGAGTGCCTGCCGCAGTTCCACCGCATCGACCGGCCCATGATTGCCGCGATCCGCAGCGCTGCCATCGGTGTCGGCGTGATGCTGGCAGGCATGTGCGATCTGCGCGTGGCCAGCAACGATGCGCGGATTGCCTGCCCCGAGGTCGACTACGGCCTGATCGGCGGCAGCGCTGGGCTGCTCGCCAGCCTGCGGATGCCCGAGGCCAAGGTGCGCGAGATGGTCTACACCGGCCGCGCCTTCACCGCCAAGGAGCTCGAAAGCACGGGCTTCTTCAATTACGTGGTGCCGCGTTCGGCCGTCCTGCCACTGGCGCTGGATCTGGCCGACACCATTGCGGGCAAGTCGCTGCCTGCGCTCAAGGCGCGGAAGCTGGCCTCGCTGATGTTCGAGGGGCCCGAGTGGATGGACGCCTATCTCACGGCGCAGGAAGCATCTTCGGCGCTGGTCGAGAACCCCGAGAGCAACGCCGCGGTGCGCGCCGCCCTTGGCAAGGAACCGGAGGCGTGAGTGCAGACCGAGCGCTATCCGCCGACGAGCATCCCGGTCAGTCTTGCAGCGATGATGTCCCGCGCTTCGCGCATCATGCGTGAAATCAGCGCGTCACAGGTCGGAATGTCGTGGATCAGGCCCTGCGCCATGCTCGCCCAGTAAATACCTCTGTCGAGATCGCCGCTCTCCAGCAAGGCCTTGCCGCGCTGACCTGACACAAGATCGGCAACGTCCGCAAATCTGGGATCGTCGCCGCTGGTGCGCGCCAGCACCTCCTGCGAGACGGCATTGCGCCCAACGCGGGCGCTGTTCCTGAACGGACGCAGGATAAGATCCGTCTGGCGCTCGTCGTTGGCGACATAGGCGGCCTTGACCTTGTCATGAATCTCCGCCTCCTGCGTGGCGCAGAAGCGCGTGCCCATGTTCACCGCCTCGGCACCGAGTGCGAGCGCGGCGACCAGTCCGCGCGCATCGGCAATACCGCCGCTGGCGATCACCGGGATTTCCAGCGCATCAACTGCGGCCGGAATGAGGACAAGGCCGGGGATGTCATCCTCGCCCGGATGGCCTGCGCATTCGAAGCCGTCGATCGAGATCATGTCGACACCGTGCCGCTGCGACGAGAGAGCGTGCCGTACCGAGGTGCACTTGTGAATGATCCGGATGCCGCGCGCCTGAAGCATCGTCCAGACCTCGCGCACCTCGGGCGTGCCGGCGGTTTCGACAATGTCGATCCCCGCATCGGCGATGACATCGACAATCGCGCCGTAGTCAGGCGGGCGCATGGTCGGGAAGACCGATACGTTCACCGCGAACGGTGCCGAAGTCAGCGCGCGGCACCGGGCGATCTCGTCGGCGAGGGCGCGCGGTGTCGGGAAGGTGAGCGCCGTGAGCATGCCGAGCCCACCCGCCTGCGAAACGGCTGCGGCGAGGCGGGCGCGCCCGACATTCTGCATGCCCCCCTGAATGATCGGGTGGCGAATTCCGAGAAGCTCGGTGACGCGGGTCTTCAGCGGCCCAGCCATTCCGGCGCGCGCTTTTCGAGGAAGGCGGCGACGCCCTCTTTCTTGTCGGCGGTGCCGAACAGTGCCGCGAAGGCTTGCCGTTCCATCGTCAGATGAGCGCTCTGCTCCGTCTCGAAAGCGGCGCGCACCATCGCCTTGCCCTGCTGCATGGCCACGGGTGCGCGGGCAGCAATCTTTGCCGCAAGCGCAAGCGCGGTCTCCAGCGCCTTGCCGGCTTCCACGACCTCGCAGACCAGACCCGCCGCAAGCGCTTCCTGTGCGGTAATCGGCTCGCCCAGCAGCACCATCTTCATGGCGCGCGTGCGACCGACCAGACGCGGCAGCGTCGCAGTTCCGCCCGCGCCCGGAATGATGCCGAGATTGGTTTCGGGCTGGCCGAACTTGCCACCCTCGCCACTGACGGCAAGGTCGCAGCACATCACCAGTTCGTTGCCCGCACCCAGCGACCAACCCTCCACCGCCGCGATCAGCGGCTTGGGAAAGGCCCGGATCCGCGCCCACAGGCCGGGCCGCGGATCGGCCAGCGCTCCATCGGTGTCGCGCTGCGCCAGTTCGTTGATATCGGCGCCTGCGGCAAAGACCTTGTCCGAACCGGTGATGACGGCGGCGCGCACGTCAGGGTCGCTTGCCACCGCGTCCAGCGCATCGGCCACGGCGGCCAGCAGATCGGTTGCCAGAGCATTGAACTTCTCGGGCCGGTTGAGCCGCAGCAGCAGCACCTTGTCGTCGCGCTTCTCGCGCAGCAGGATGTCGGAATTGCTCACGGCGCGCTCCAATATTGTGACGGACTATACATCGGCTGCCCCGTTGCAGCGGCGATGTTCTGGAGGATCGAAACAAGGCTGTCGCGCCCGATCCGGTCGGCGAAGGAGAACGGGCCGAACGGGTAGTTCGCCCCATAACGCAGCGCGGAATCGATGCCCTGTTCGTCAGCGACCTGCTCGAACACCGCATCAGCAGCGGCATTGGCAATCTGCGCCAGCGTGCGGCACACGATCAATCCGGGCCGGTCAGCGACACGCACCGCCGCCCGGCCAAGGCCCGCCGCAACCGATTGCGCCACCTGCACCGCACTCTCGTCGGATACGCTGTAGCCATTCGGACCGTCGCTATCGGGGGCGATCAGGTCGAACAGCACGACCGGCTTGCCCGCCGCCCTTGCCTCGCTTGCGGCGGTCCTGCCGCGCGTCAGGCCGATGAGGACGCCGCCGCTTTCCAGCAAGGTTCCGGCTTTCAGGCCAAGCACCTGTTTAGCAAGATCACGGTCGGCATCGCTTGCCTCGGTCGGCCTGGCGATCTCCTCGCTGGCGCTCTGCCCATCGTCGTAGCTGTAGACGCCCCGTCCGCTCTTGCGCCCCAGCCACCCTGCATCGACCAGTGCGGCCTGCCGCAACTGGGGAACGAAGCGCGTCTGGCCGAAATAGGAATCGTAAACCGAGCGGGCGACCGAGAAATTCACATCCTGCCCGATCAGGTCCGTCAGTTCGAGCGGCCCCATGCGAAAACCGTTCGCGCGGAACAGGGCGTCGATCTCGTGCGGCTGCGCGGCTCCTTCATTGAGCGCGGTGAACGCCTCGCCATAAAACGGGCGCGCCACGCGGTTGACGATGAAGCCCGGCACGTCGGCCACCGGAATGGCAACCTTGCCCCAGCCCGTCGCTGTCGCGGCCACCCTGTTGGTGACTGCCGGATCGGTCGCCGGGCCGGAGATGACCTCGACCAGCTTCATGACGGTGGCCGGATTGAAAAAATGCATGCCACAAAACCGGCCCGAATTCCGCAAGGTGCGCGCCAGTCGGCCAATCGGCAGCGACGAGGTGTTGCTGGCGATGATCGCCCTATCGTCGAGCACCTCTTCGAGGCGGGCAAACAGGCTTGCCTTGATCCCGGCGTCCTCGATCACGGCCTCGATCACAAGCTCACGATCCGCCATGTCGGCCAGATCGGAGACCCATTGCAGACGCCCAAGCGCCTCGTCACCCTGCGCTCCGGTCAGCTTGCCCTTCTCGACCAGCCGCGCGATCGACTTGTCGATCCGCGCCTCGCTGCCCTTGAGCGCCTCTGCGCTAACGTCAAACACCTTCACATCGGCACCGTGCTGCGCGGCGATCTCGGCAATGCCCGATCCCATCGCTCCCGCGCCGCAGACGCCAATGCGTGTGGCTACCTGTGCTGTCATGCTGCTTCCACTATCTGAAGGATCGTCATGCCGAACTCGACAAGCTCGCCCGGTGCGGCATCCACCGCGACAACGCGTCCGCTGCGGGCGGCGGTGATATCCGTTTCCTCATCGAGGACCGAAATCCGTGCCAAGGCCTCCCCGGCGGCAACATTCGTGCCGGGCTGCGCCGCCCAGACGAGCGTCGCGACATGCGGGGCGGTGATGGCGCTCGCCTTGGCCGCTGCGGCAGGTGCCGGCACTTCGTCCAGCTCCGCACCAGCGAACATCGGGTTGGGCCCACCACCCTCGCGGGCAATGAACAGCTCGAAATCGTCGGTCGCGATGTGCAGTTCCAGCCAGTCGCTTTGCAGCATGGCATCCATGAACGCGCGCGCGTTGTCGATCGCTGCGGCGGCGGGGTCGCTCTTGCCGGTCATGCCGCATCCTTTCCGAATTGCGGCAGAACCACCTGTTCGAGCCAGCGGGTGTGAATGGTGTTGGCGACGAAGTCAGGATGCGTGGCGATCGCGCGCTGGAGCCCCAGTGTCGTCGGCACCCCCTCGATCACGAAGTCGTCAATCGCGCCGACCAGCCGGTCGATAGCCTCGGCCCGGTCCTTGCCATGGGCGATCAGCTTGCCGACCATGCTGTCGTAGAACGGCGGGATCATCGCGCCTTCGGCCATGTGGCTATCCAGCCTGATCCCCTCGCCTGTCGGGGCGTCCCACCGCGTGATGCGGCCCGGTGACGGCGCGAAGTCACGCGCGGCGTCCTCGGCGTTGATACGGCATTCGATGGCATGGCCGGACAGCACAACGTCGTCCTGCCCGACCGACAGGCCCGCACCGCCCGCGATGCGGATCTGTTCCTGCACGAGATCGAACGAGGAGATCATCTCGCTCACCGGATGCTCGACCTGAATGCGCGCGTTCACCTCGATGAAGTAGAATTCCTGCCGCTGCACGTCGAACAGGAACTCGGCGGTGCCTGCGTTGCGATAGTTGACGCTGGCCGCGAGATCGATGGCGGACTTGTGCAGCTTCGCGCGCAACTCGTCCGACATGGCCGCGCAGGGCGCTTCCTCGATCAGCTTCTGATAGCGCCGCTGCACCGAACAATCGCGCTCGCCGAAATGGAGCACCTTGCCCTGCCCATCGCCCATGAGCTGGACTTCGACGTGGCGCGCTTCGGGAACGAAGCGCTCCATGAACATGGTGCCATCCCCGAAGGCAGCCTCGGCTTCGGCGGAAGCGCGCTGGAAACCGGCTTCGGCCTCGTCGCCATTGTTGGCGATGACCATGCCGCGACCGCCGCCGCCCGCGGCCGCCTTCAGCAGCACCGGATAGCCGATGCGGTCGCCCTCACGGCGCGCATCGGCACCGCTGGCGATATTCTCGCTGCCCGGAACAAGCGGCACCCCTGCCGCCGATGCCATCGCTCTTGCCTGCAACTTGTCGCCCAGAGCCTCGATCACATCGGGCCGTGGGCCAACGAAGGCAATGCCATGGTCTTCGCACAGACGGGGCAGGATCGCCCGCTCCGACAGGAAGCCATAGCCGGGATGCAGGCCATCGCAGCCGCTCTCACGCGCCGCGTGGACGACAAGGCGGGGATCGAGATAGCTTTTGGCGGCGGAGGCGGGCCCAAGCACCACGGCCCGGTCCGCCATCTTCGCCGCGGCGCTTTCCCGGTCCGCGTCGGATACTGCGACAACGGTTTCTATGTTCAGGGCCTGCGCAGCCTTCACGACCCGCAGGGCGATCTCGCCTCGGTTGGCGACGAACAGACGTTTGATAGCCATCAGTCCGCTCGCACCGCGAACAACGCCTGCCCGGCCTCGACCATGGCGGTGTCTTCCACCAGCACCGCTTCAACCGTGCCGCTGACTTCGCTGCGCACCGTGGTAAACAGCTTCATCACCTCGATCAGGCACAGCTCTGCCCCCTGTTCGATCCGCTGGCCCACTTCCACATAGGGCGCGGCTCCGGGCTTCGGCGAGCGGTAGAAGGTGCCCAGGTTCGGCGCGGCAATGGCGACGGTTCCCTCGGGCAAGCCATCGGCAATCTGCTCCGCCGGTGGTGGGGCGGCAGGTGCCTGAGCCTGCGGCGCCTGCTGCGGCGGTGGCGATGCAGGTCGCCTGCTTGCGGCGGGCGCTGACGGCGCGTGATCGGTATGGGACAGGAGGAGTTCGAAATCTCCTCTGCGTATGTGCAACTCGCGCAGGCCGGAGCGATTGAACTCCTCGATCAGGTAGCGCAGGTTTTCGGGAAGAGCTGAATCCGCCATGTTTCCTCAAGATGCGGGCGGCCGGCCGAGCCGACCGCCCTCTGGGGACACTTAGTACTTGAAGTCGAATGAGATACCGTAGGTCGCGGGCCGACCGCGATACCGGATCAAGGTATCGAGGAAGGTCGAGACCGCAGTGACGTACGATTCATCGGTAACATTGCGCCCGAAGACCGACACGCGCCAACGATCGTTCTGGCTAGCGATGCCCGCACGCAGGTCGAGCGTGGTGTAGTCGTCGATCACGAAGTCGTCGGCCTGCAACACGCTGGTCTCGAACGTCGCGTTCTGCTTGCCGGTGTAGACCACCGTGCCGCCGATGAAGCCATCGATATCACCGCCCAGGCTGGCCCGGTACTGAATATCGGCATTGGCGCTGAACTCAGGCGTGTAGGGAAGCTTCGAGCCGCTGAAGTCGCCGGTGAACCCCGCCGCATTGTAGACGGCCAGACCATCAGGCGTCTGCGAATAGTTGCCGGTGACCTTGCTCTGCAGGTAGGTCGCGCTGGTCGAGAAGTTCAGCCCGTCCACCGGCTCCCCGGTGAACTCGCCTTCGAGCCCCCAGATATAGGAACTGGGGACATTGAGCAGCTTTTCGAGCAGGCCGAACACGGTATCCTGCACCCGGCCACGCACCTGCTTGTCGGAATAGTCGTAATAGAAGCCGGCGGCATTCAGCTGGTAACGGCCCTGACCGAGCGGTGCCTTGAACCCGGCTTCATAGGCGACCACCTTTTCCTGTGTTGCGGGCGTGTACTGGTTGGTCCGCGATGCACCGATGGCGGAATAGATGCCCGCCTTGTAGCCCTGGCTGACGGTCGCATAGATCAGCGTGCCGCCCGAGAACTGGTAATTGGCGCCGAGGCGGAACGAGACGTTGTCCTCATCGAAGCCGGTCAGGACCGGATCGATGGTCGAGGCCGCCGTGCCCAGCAGGATATCGCCCGAGGTCGGGAAACACTCGCCCGGGTTGATGGTGATCGGAACGCTGTTTAGCCCTGAACCGAACAGCGTCGCCGCCCCCTGCCCGGTGTCGATCGCGGGGTCGTTGTAGCAATAGGAGGCGTTCAGTTCGTTCCTGGTGTAGCGAATGCCGCCCTGCAACCTGAGGTCAGGCATCACTTCCCATTCCACATTGCCGAAGGCGCTGTACGACTTCTGCTTGGAGCTGAAGTTGTTGAGGGTGATCGAGATGAGATCCGCGTTGCCCGAATAGGCGCCGAGGTAGAAGAAATTGTTCTGCTCGGTTTCGATGTTGTCGTAGCTCGCGCCGACGATCCAGTTCACCTGATCGCTGTTGCCGGCAATGCGCAGCTCCTGGTTGAACGTCTTGACATAGCCATCGAGCGGAACGTCGACCACCCGCGCGGTGGTGCCATCGAGATCCTGATTGTAGTCGAGGTTTTTCTCCGCCAGCGCAGTGATCGAGGTCAGGGTGATCGTGTCGGACACATCGAAATCGCCGCGCAGGGCAAGCTGGTAATAGTTGTTGTCCGATTTGCTCAGCAGGCCGGGGGTCCATTCCCCGTCGCGCGCATTGTCGCTGATCGGCGTGCCCAGTGCCGCATTGGCTCCGGCAGCGACCTCAGGATCGCTGCTCGCCAAGCGCCCTTCGAAAACCGCACGACGCCCGAGGAAAGACGCATCGTAGCCGGGGCTCGTCGGATCGGTCAGCTGCTGATAGCGCGTGGCATCGACATAGCCATAGGGGTTGCCGGACGCATCCAGCTCAGCCTGCGAGCCGTAGATATTGAAGATCGTGCCCGCATATTGGGGGGCGAGCGGATCGGACTTGTCCAGCGCGCCTGTCGCCATGAAACGAAGGCGGACGGCGGGGGTTGGCTCGAAGTCGAGCGTCAGGCGACCTGCGAGCTTGCGCTCGGTCCCGTTCTCGTCGTTGGGCCGCGAAAGGCTGCGCTGCCATGCGCCGCCCGTCACGCCCTTGACGGCCAGACGCCCCTTCAGCGTATCGGACAGCGGACCGCTGACGAAGCCTTCCAGCTCGAACCGGTCGAACCGCTCGTAGGAGGCCGAGGCTCCGGCTTCGAAGGTGCTGGTCGGCTTGCCGATCACATAGTTGATCGCGCCGCCGGTCGAACTTTGGCCGAACAGCGTACCCTGCGGACCCTTCAGGACTTCAAGCCGCTCGATATCGAGATCGAGCCCGTCGGACATGGTCGGAACGTTGCGCGGAATTTCATCGCTGTAGATCGAGACCGAGGGGGCCGCGCCGAACGTCGCATCATAGAGGCCGATGCCGCGCAGTGTGTAGACCGGGGTCGAATAGAGCGACTGGGTGAAGGTGAACCCCGGAACGAGCTTGGCGAGATCGTCAGGGCCGGAGATGCCGCGATCGGCAAGCGTCTCGGCGCTGGCGGCCTGGATTGTCAGGCCGACGTCGTTGGCTGCCTGCTCCCGCTTGTTGGCGGTAACGATGATCGTACCGGGAGCGGAGCTGCGCTGCTGCGCATCTTCACGATCGGAACCGGAATTGTCCTGTGCATGCGCCGGAATGGCCAGAACGGCCAGTGCCGCGCATGTCGTCCAGAGATACTTCGAATCTCCCATTGCACTTCTCCCAATGTCCCCTTTTCTAAGCGGGGCTCGTTGAAATTGCCTTCAGCCTGCGATCATCGCTCCATCGATGACGTGCTCGGCTCCACTCACGAAACTTGCGTCATCCGAGGCCAGGAACAGGACGAGGCGCGATACCTCGTCGGGCCTGGCCAGACGCCCCAGCGGAATTGCCTCCTTCGCCCCGCCGCCTTCCTCGTCGGTTGCGGCGATCATCATCGGGGTGAGGATGTAGCCCGGATGGACCGAGTTCACCCGAATGCCGGCATGGCCCCACTGCGCCGCGATGAGCTTGCTCATCCCGCGCACGGCGAACTTGGTCGAGCAATAGGCCGCGTTCGATGATGCCCGCGTGCCGATCATTCCGGCAATCGACGAGATGTTGACGATCGAACCGCCGCCTGCATCGATCATGCCGGGCAGCACGGCCTTCATGCCCAGAAAGGTGCCAAGCTCGTTGACCCTGAACACCTCGGTGAACTCTTCGGCCGTGAAATCGAGGATCCCTTTGACCGGGCCGATGATTCCGGCGTTGTTGACGAGGACATTAACGACGCCGAACGTCTCGCTGGCGAGCTTCATCACCGCGTCCCAGCCGGCAGGATCGCCGACATCGTGCCGGATCGCGACCGCATCTGGGCCAAGGTCCTGTGCGATGGCATCGATGGCATCGCCATTGATGTCGGTGAGCACCACCTTTGCGCCCTCCGCCACGAACATGCGCGCATGAGCTTCGCCCATGCCCTGCCCGGCACCGGTGATGACCGCGATCTTTCCTGCCAGCCGACCCATGACTCAAGCCGCTCCGGCTTCCTGATCGACCCCGACATGCGGGATAACCTCGTTCGCCAGCAGGTTCATCGAATGCTCCCACGGTTCGGGGTTGTCGATGTAGTCGTGGCTGTAGATCAGCAGCGTACCGAAAGGTCCGCCCAGTTCGTCCACCCAGTGATTGAGCTTCTGGCGCACGGTTTCGACCGAGCCGACGATCCACACATGCTCGGCCAGATATTCCGCATCCACGTCCGCCGGATCGACATTGGGGTCATTCACCAGCCCGCCCAGCACGCCGAAGCGCTCGTAGGTCGGCTTGAGGTATTCGTTCCAGGCGAGGCCGATGCCGCCATTGATCGCGAGGTCGCGCGCCTCGGCATCGGTATCGGCGACGATCACATCGCGCACCACCCGGTGAGCCGACCGGTCGGACTGGCGGCCACCCTTGGACATCTCCTCGCGATAGGTCTGGAAATGGCTCTTGAGGAACTCGTTGCCCGCATAGACCGAGGCCGGGATGAAGCCGTTCCTTCCGGCAAAGCCGATCGAAGGCGACGGAGCCGAAAGCCCGGTCATGGCCATCTGGATATCATTGTTCCACGGACGAACGTCGCGCAGATGTTTCTTCCCGTCATTTTCGGGGAAACCGGCGTTCCAGTATTTGCCTTCGAAGTGGAAGGGCTCGGCCTTCCATACCCGCTCCATAATGTCGATAGCTTCGAGCATCATCTCGTGGTTCTGCTTCATGTCGGTGATACCGCGAAGCGCCGCGTCGGTCGGATAGGCGCCGGTCGCAACACCGAGCATATACCGGCCTTCGAGGATCTGGCTCAGCCAGGCGGTCTGCACGGCCAGCGTCGCCGGGTGGTGATAAGGCAGCAGGTGCGCCAGCGGGCCGAACTTGATCTGCTCGGTCTGCAGCGCGGCAGCGGCAATCACCAGCTCGGGGCTGGGAATGCCCTCCCAGTTGAGCGTACCGTGTTCGCCCACCCAATATTCGCTGAAGCCGATCCTGTCGGCATGGACAGCCTGCCGCAGCGCCCACTCGAAAACCTGCCGCGGGGTCCGCTCAGGCCTGACGAAGGGCGTTTGAAACATTCCGACTTTCATTGCGATCTCTCCACTCCGGTATGCTGTTTGGTCCGGTGTTCTGTTTGCCGGGGCCGACCGATCGGTCAGCCGTAATCCTTCCATTCGACGAGCAAGCCCTCGTCGTTGAAGCGCATGACGCTGCAGAATTTGAGACGGAAACTCTCGCCCGCAGCGCCGAAGCCGGGCAGGTCGACCTTCGTGGTGCCGACGTACCAGGATTCGAGCACCACCATGTCGCCATGTTCGGTGATCCGCTCTGCCGGCTCGAAGTGCCGTTCCGTCATATAGTCGGAAACGAAGGCTTCGAGGGTTGCGATCAGTTCGTCCCGCTTGTTCAGGGCGAACCCGCGATTGAAATGGGCAAAGTCCAGATCTTCGACGATGAGCGCACGCAGCCCCTCAAAGTCCTGCCTGTTGTAGGCGTCGATCAGCCTCTTCGCACACTCGGCAGGACCGGTCATCGTCCGGCCTCCGCCATCAGCGAGACACGCCCGGCAGGGACGATGCGAAAGCAGGGCTTGCAGCCTGAAATCATAAGCTCTCTCCACCAAGGGCTTTGCGCCCCTTTTCTGTGATGCTCGGTCTATCCAGCCAGGCTCGCAGCGTCAAATAAAATCGAAAAATATTCGGAAAAAGTCTTCCAAAGGCCGATTGAGTAGCGGAACACAGGGCCTCCCGTCCCGCCTTTTCCGGCCAACTCCGCAACGGAATATGCGCCGCAAATCGCAATCAAGGCCGCACAGTCGCTTGAAACTTGACGCGTCGACACAACAGTGCAAAATCGACGAAATTTCCGAAATTGGGGCAAAAATTGGCCAGCGAAGCGAGTATTGAACCCGTATCTTCCAAAACTGCGGAAGCTACTGACTGGGACCGACTGATCGAGGACGTGATCGTCCGCTCGACAAGAGAGTCCGAACGCAAGCAAGACCGCAGCCGACGGACCGAAAAGCAGATCCTCAACGCCGCCCTGCGCGTTTTCGGCCGCGATGGCATCTCGCGCGCACGCATCGCCGATATCGCCGCCGAAGCCGGCATCTCGACCTCGACGCTCTATGAGTATTACGCGAGCAAGGAAGACCTCGCCTACGAGATTCCGATGACGCACCTGTCGGAGTTCTTCGCCTCGTTCCGCGATGCGACCACTGCGGAGATGACGGCGCGCGAAAAGATGCTGGTCTATCTGACCATGTCGGCAGACTATGCGCGCGAGCACTCCGAGTGGGCGCGCCTGCTCTATCTGGAAATCTGGCCGAGCGTATTCGTTGGCGAAACGGGGCTGCAAGCCAATATCGACGACTTCACCCGGATCATCCGCCATCTGGTCGAGCAGGGCATGGAGGAAGGCTGGATCAGGCGCGACACCAACAAATACGAGACGGCCGCACTCATCGTCGGCAGCGTCAACCAGACCATCATCACCTGGCTGCTGTACCGCAAGCCGAAGAACCTGACCAAAGCCGGAGTCGAAATGGCCGAGCGCATTATCCGAATGCTGGAACTCGAAGCCGCTCAGACCTGAATCGGGGCGCCTACAGCCGGCCCAAAAAATGGAAAAATTTTCGGATTTCCTGCCGAGGTATGGATTTCCTCCCCAGCATCGCTAATCTCACCCAAAATTTTCCGATTTAGATTCGGTTTGGGAGAGTTGAGATGGGACGGCTTGAAGGTAAGGTCGCAATTATCACCGGCGCGGCTCAGGGCATGGGTGCAGAACATGCGCGCCGCTTTGTCGCCGAAGGTGCGAAGACGGTATTCACCGATATCAATGCCAATGCCGGTGCCGCGCTCGAAGCCGAACTTGGCGATAGAGCCATGTTCGTGCGCCATGATGTCGGTAGCGAGGCAGACTGGGCAGCCGTGATAAAGGCGACCCATGAGAGGTTCGGCCCGGCCAATGTGCTGATCAACAATGCCGGGATCCTCGGTCCGGGCGCGAAGACCGCCGATCTCTCGCTCAGCGATTACGAAAAGGTCTGCCAGATCAACCAGACCGCGATTTTCCTCGGGACCAAGCACGTGATCCCCTCGATGATCGAAGCGGGTGGCGGCTCCATCGTGAACATCTCGTCGATCTCCGGGATCGTGGCGATCTATGGCACCCCCAATGTCGCCTACGCGGCCAGCAAGTTCGCGGTTCGCGGCATCACCAAGCAAGTGGCCATCGAGTATGGCGAGCACAACATCCGCGCCAACTCGGTTCACCCCGGCTATATCCGCACCCCGATGATGACGGCGGCGCTTGATGACGAGCAGATCAAGGTCGCCAGCGGCTCGGTTCCGATCAAGCGGGTCGGCGAAGTCGAGGACGTGTCGAACCTTGCGGTGTTCCTCGCCTCCGACGAATCCGGCTTCATCACCGGCAGCGAATATATCATCGACGGCGGCCTTACCGCGCTGTGACCCCGGCAAGCTTGCCGGCGCAAACGCGCGGCGGGGAATGGCGGCGCAACTGGCCGCTGGTCATCCTCACCGCGCTGGCGCTGACCAGTTCTCCGGCCACGCTCCCGGTTTATTCGATCGGCGTCCTGACCGGACCGCTTGAAGCGGAATTCGGCTGGAGTCGGGCGACCATCCAGGCCGCAATCACCTTCAGCACCGGGCTCGGCTTCTTTGGCGGGCCACTCGGAGGCTGGCTGGTCGAGCGGTTCGGCGTGAGGCGATCGATCCTTGGCGGCATTGTCGGACTGGGCGGCACGGTTCTGGTCTGCGCCGCCATGACAGGCAGCGCCTGGCAGCTTTACCTGCTCTATGCGGCGATGGCCCTGCTCGGCGCGGGAGCGGGCGCGGTCAGTTGGACGTTCCTCATTGCCGACCGGTTCGTCAGGAGCCGCGGGCTGGCGCTTGGCGTGGCCTTATCGGGCACGGGCCTTGCCGCCTTCATCACCCCGCGCATTGCCGTTGCCGGGCTGGAATGGGGCGGATGGCAAGGAGCCTATATCTGGCTGGCCGGATTTTGCCTGCTGCTGATCCTCCCGCTGTGCCTGTTGGGCCTGCCACGCGGAACGGGTGGGCATCGTGCCGGGAGCCTGCCCGAGACAGAGCCGCCGCGAGCCGGACTTACCCTGGGCGCGGCCGTGCGCGGCCACCGCTTCTGGCTCATCGGCGTGGCGACGTTCTGCATCTATGTCGCTGTCGGCGGGCTGATCCCCAATCTGGTGCCGGCGCTCACCGATAGCGGCCTGTCGCAAGGCGAGGCCGTCTCGATCATGGGCTTTTTCGGTCTGGCGATCGTCGCCGGGCGGATTCTGGTCGGCTTTTTCGTCGACATCTTCTGGGCGCCGCTGGTGGCTTCGGCAGTGCTCATACCGGCGGCAATTGCCTGTTTCCTGATCCAGCAGCCGCTCGAATTCGTCGCCTATGCCATGGCCGCAATGGTCATCGGCATGGCCACGGGGATGGAGTTCGACATGCTCGGATTTCTGGCCGCGCGCTATCTCGGCCTTGCCCATTTCGCCCGCATCTACGGACGGCTCTACATCTTCGTCGCGCTGGGAGCGGGGCTTGCCCCTCCGGCCTTCGCCTTTGCCTATGACACTTTCGGCAACTATGGCTGGCCGCTCACCATTTCGGCTGGCCTGCTGTTGCTCGGCGCGGGGTGTTTCCTCGCGCTCGGCCGTTACCCCGCCGAGCGCGAGTTCGCCTTATCGGCGCAGTGAGATATCCATCCCGGCCGTCTTCACTTCGACCACCGGGCTCCTGGCGATTTCCATCAGCTTGCGCGCCTGTTCAAGCTCGGGCGAGGACAGCAGCGGATAGTCACGCCGAACCGGCCCTGCCGCGCGCATCTTGTCGATATCGGCCTGCGGAACCGTGGCCCGGTAGATCAGTTCGTCGAGATCCTCGGTCCCGTATTGCTTCTTGAGCTCGTCGAGATCGGGATCGGCGGGAGGATTGTCGAGCACCTCCCTGGCGCGCGGTGAGCTCATGATCCGGTCCATCACCTCGGGGTCGACCGGGGCCACCGTCTCGCCGTAGAAGCCGGCGGCGTACTGCACGACTTCGTCGGGCACCGTGCCGTAGCGCTTGCCGGTGACGATGTTGAGCACCGCCTGAATTCCCACCAGCTGGCTGAACGGAGTCGCCATGCCGGGATAGCCGAGATCGCGCCGGACAGCGGCCACCTCGTCCAGCACGTCGGACAGGCGGTCGGTCATGTTGTGCTGTGCAAGCTGCGCCTTGAACGTGCCCATCATCCCGCCCGGAATCTGGTGCTGTTCCGAAAAAGCGTCGTATTCGGCATACTGGTCGATGAGGAACCCGGCCGACTGGCCGACCGCGCGGAAATGATCGGCGACGGGCTGGAACAGGCTCTTGTCGAGCGAGTGAGTGTGCCCTTTCAGCTCCATATTGCGCGCGGTAATCTCGGTCGAGGGCACCGAAGGACCGTTCGCCATCGGCTTGCTGGCCGTGTGCAGCACGCTGACCCCCAGATCCACCGCATCGCAGTAGGCCTTGCCCGAAAGGCCGAGCAGGTTGTTGGCGTGGAACTCGATCGGCTTGCCGTTGGCCTGCGCCACCAGCTTGGGTAGCAAGCCTTCGAGCCGCTCCTTCTCCAGCACACCGGCGGTGTCGTAAAGCAGGATGGAATCGATGTCCGGGCTCGCGGCCAGCTGGCGCACCTTGTCGGCGAAGTAGTCGTTCGTATGCACGGGCGAGAGCGCGAACATGATCGCGCCCGCCACCTTGGCATCGGCTTCCTTGGCGACCTTGGCGAGCCGCAGCATGTTGTCCATGCCGAAGAGGACATCGTAGATCCAGAACGAGCGGATGCCATGCGCGCACAGACGGCGCACCCACAGGTCCATCAGCGCACGCGGGCTGACGCTGAAGGTGACATTGGCATTGGCGCGCAACCCTGCGCGCAAAGGCGTCTCGGGCATGGCTTCGACCAGCAGGTCCAGCCCTTCCCAGTAGTTTTCCTGACAGTAGCGGGTCAGCACGTCGAGCATGCCGCCGCCCGTCAGGTCTATCGTCGAAAAGCCCGTCTTATCGAGCAGCGGCGCGACCGGCAGCGCCATGCCGGCACGCATGCGCAAGCCCCAGAGGCTTTGCTGACCATCCCGCATGGTCTCGTCCAGAAATTCAACATGAGCCATTGTCAGTTCCTCTCGCCAACCATCTGGTCGGTCGGTAAATTATGCGAGTTCGATATACATCAGCGGCTGGCCGCCTTCGACCAGTTCGGCATCGGCGGCGGCGATGTGGCGGACGGTGCCCGCCTGCTCCGCTCGTACCGAGGTAAACAGCTTCATCACTTCGATCAGGCACAGCTCGGTGCCCGCCTGCACCTGCTGCCCCACCTCGACGAAGTTCGGCGCACCGGGCTTCGGCGAGCGGTAGAACGTGCCGAGATTGGGCGCCTTGACCACCGCCCAGGCCGGGTCGATGGCGCTCGGCAGAGCCGATGCCGGGGGAGCCGCTATCGGTGCGGGCGATGGTGCCGGTGTCGCTGGGGGCGGCTCAGGCTCTCGCCGGGGAGCCGCCGGTTGCGCGGCTGCCCGTTCTAAGCCGTCTTGCGGGGTTGGCGACAGGTTGACGCTGATCTCGTTGCTGTGGAGGCGCAGGCTTTTCCAGCCGCCCTGCTCCATCAGGCCGGTCAGGATTTCCAGATCGCGCAGGAGCTTGCTGTCCATCGCAGATCAGGCCACTTCGCGCGCAGCGAGCGTCTCGGCAACCACGCGCTCATAGTGCCATGCGCGGCTGCCCACGGCGTGCTCGATCACCTGCGCGCGGCGCAGGAACCGGTGCAGGCCCAGTTCCCACGTGAAGCCCATGCCGCCGTGGATCTGGATCGCATCGTTGCAGGCGTTGCAGGCGATCTCGCCGCAATAGGCCTTGGCCGCCGAGGCCGCGCTGGCGCGATCTTCGGCATCTTCCGAACAGGCCCAGAAGGCATAGTGCGACGTCGCCTTGCCCGCCTCGACCGCAACCGCAAGGTCGGCGCAGCGGTGCTTGATCGCCTGAAACGAACCTATCGGCTTGCCGAACTGCTCGCGCTCGCAGGCATAGGCGACGCTTCGCTTCAGCATCACCTCGGCAATTCCCATCGCCATGCCGGACTGGGCCGTGGCGCCAAGATCGATGAGCGTATCGAGCGCGCCGGGCGATCCCTCGCCCAGCAATTGGGCAGAAGCGACGGCCACGTTGTCGAATGTCACCCGGCACAGACCCGCCGAGGGGTCGATGTCCGCATGCGGCTCAATTGTCACGCCCGGCGCATCGGTCGGCACCAGCGCCAGCACCGGCGCGCTTTGCGTTCGGGTGACGACAAGCAACATCTGCGCGACATCGGCCCCGGCCACGGCGATCTTCCTGCCCGTCAGCCTGCCATCATGCAGCCCGCATTCGGCAAACACCGGATCGTTGCCGCGCCCCAGCTCGGCCGAGGCAATCGCGATGGCGGTTTCGCCCGCGGCAATGCCGGGGAGCAGCTGCGCGCGCTGTTCGGCATCGCCCAGCCGGTTGACCGCCTCGGTGGCGACAAGGGTCGATGCAATGAGCGGCGGCGCAAGCCCTGCCCCCAGCGCCTCTATCGTGGGCGCAAGGTCCACCAAACCGAGGCCAACGCCCCCATGCTCTTCCGCGACCAGAAGGGAGAACAGGCCAAGCTCTGCCAGCGCCGCCCAGACCTCTGCGTCGCTGCCGCGGGAAGGGTCGGGACCGGTCAGGGCGGCATGGTCGGCAAGGACTTGTCCGACCGTTTCGCCGAGACTGGTCTGCTCTTCATTGAACAGGAAATTCATCTGCGGTCCCTCCCCTACCTCGGCAACCCGAGCATGCGCTCGCCGATGATGTTGCGCTGGATTTCCGACGAACCGGAGTAGATCGAAAATGCCTTCGATTGCAGGAAGCTGGTCTGGAACCGTCCGCCTGCCATGGCATCGTCATCGCCCTCGGACAGCACCGCCGCCGGGCCGAGGATATCGAGTGCCGCCTCATTCATGCGCTGCGCGGCATGGCTCCAGTACAGCTTGATGACCGATGCGTCGGGCCCGCGCTCGTCTCCGGCGAGAATACGGCTGAAGCTCTTGAGCGCCACCAGCCGCATCGCCTCGACCTCGACGATCGAGCGCCCAAGCTTCTGGCGCACGACCGGATCGTCGGCCAGCACCCCATTCGCGGTCGGCTCGGCAGCACAGACTTCGAGCAGCTTTTCCAGCTCCTGCTTGAAGCGGACCTGTCGGCCAAGGCAGTCTTCCGGTCCGCGCTCGTAGGCAAGCGTCGTCATGGCGATGCGCCAGCCGTCGTTCTCCTGCCCCACGAGATTTTCCACCGGCACTTCGACATCTTCGAAGAAGGTCTCGTTGAACTCGGATTCGCCGGAAATCTGCCGCAGCGGACGGATCGAAATGCCCGGACTGCTCATGTCGATCAGCAGGAAGCTGAGGCCCTTGTGCTTGGGCGCATCGGGATCGGTCCGCACCAGCGCAAAGCACCATTGCGAATACTGCGCGTAGCTGGTCCAGATCTTCTGACCATTGACGACATACTTGTCGCCCTTGCGCACCGCCTTGGTCCGCACCGAGGCAAGGTCGGAACCGGCATTGGGCTCGGAAAAGCCCTGACACCAGAACTCCTCATTGGCGATGATCGGCGGCAGGAAGCGATCCTTCTGCGCCTGGCTGCCGTGATGCAGGATCGTGGTGCCAGCGAGGTTGTGGCCGATGATGTTGAGGCTTTCGGGTGCCTTGGCGCGGGCCATTTCCTCGGCAAAGATGCCGCGCTCGACCAGCGTTGCCCCGCGCCCGCCATACTCGACCGGCCAGTTGATACCGGCCCAGCGGCCCGAACTCAGCTTCTTGTCCCAATCGCGCCGGAAGAGATAGCGCTCTTCCTCATCCTCGGGTTCGAACACCGTTTCGCCCCAGCCTTCGGGCAGCGCGGTGGCCAGCCACGCGCGCAGTTCCAGGCGGAACCTGTGCTCCTCATCGGTGTAGGTGAAGTCCATGATTGCCCCCCTGCGCCTAGCGCCATGTCTCGTTATCGGTCTGCGCCGGACCGCCCTTGAACACGGGCTTGCGCTTCTCGCGGAAGGCATTGACGCCTTCCAGATAGTCCGGAGAGACAAAGGCCGCCGTCTGCGCATAGGCCTCGAACTCGATCATCTGGTCGAAGGTCGAATATTCGGACTTGTCGATCAGGGTCTTCATCATCCCGATCGAGGTCGGCGCATTCTGCGCAATGGCGAGCGCGGTCTCGCGCGCGGCGGCGAGCAGTTCGTCATGCGGGACGACCTTTTGCACCAGCCCCAGTTTGAGCGCTTCGGCCGCCTCCACCTTGCGCGCGGTAAAGGCCAGTTCCTTCGCCCTTGCGCGGCCAACCGCGCGCTGGAGGAAGAACAGCCCGCCAAGGTCGGGGATCAGGCCGACACGCGCAAAGGCCTGGGTGAAGCTGGCTTTCTCGCTGGCATAGGCAAAGTCGCAGGCAAGCGCGATGTTCGCTCCGGCACCAGCCGCCGGCCCGTTGACGGCGGCGATGACCGGCTTTTCCATCTCGTAAAGCGGACGCAGCACATTCGTGAGAATCCAGCGATGGCGCGCGCTCAGTTGCAGCGGCGTGAGGTCGGTCCGGCGGTTCTTGAGATCGGCACCGGCGCAAAACCCGCGCCCCGCCCCCGTCAGGATCACGCAGGCTACGTCAGGATCGGTGCGCAGCTTCGGCCACAAGGCGGCCAGTTCGCCATAGAGCCCATCGGTCGTCGCGTTGAGCGCGTCGGGACGGTTGAGCGTGACCGTTGCGATGCGGTCCTCGATTTCGAGCAAAACGTTTTCCATGGTCATCCGCGTCCTTTGGCCAGATTGTCAGTTTCGCGATCGGGCGGAACGCTGGCCAGATCGCCCTCATTGCTTTCGGGAATGTCCCACCAGTCTTCGGGCACACGCACGGGAATGCGGAAGTCATGGGCGGGAATGACGATATCGGATTCAGCCTGCACCCGGCGCATGGCTGCCTGCCAGTCGCGCTCGCTTTCGCTGCGGATGTTGCCGGTGAGGTAAGCATCCGCAAGCGAGCGCTGCGGCCGCGTGGTCGCGCGCGGATCGGCCGGGAACCAGTAGCGATAGTGATCGCCCAGATCCGATGCGATGGCGACATCGCCTTTGGCCGTCGTCAGGATCGGCACCTGCATCCCCGGCGTGTGGCTTGGCACCTTGAGGATGCGGAAACCGGGAAACAGCACAACATCCCCGTCGAGCGTGCGGATCTGCTTCGGCCGCCGCCGCGCAACCAGATTCTCGACCGTCGTATTCCAGTAGAAGATCCGCTGCGAGGGCACCGGATCGGCGGCATGGGCCAGCTCGTCACGCTGGATCACCACGCAGGCGTCGGGGAACAGATCGAGATTGTCCGCATGGTCGAAATGCCCATGGGTCAGGACGATGTGATCGATATCCGACGGCTCCAGCCCCTCAGCCGCAAGGGCCTTGGTCATATATTCGTGACCGCCGCCCCAGCCTTCCACCTTGAGCCGCCTGGTGACCATCGCGATATCGGTCATCCCCGTGTCGACCAGCACATTGTGCTCGCCATTACGGGCCAGCCAGCAATGGATGGGGTCACGCTGGATCGCCCCGTCGTGCGGAATGTAGATCTCGCCGATGCGGAGAGACGTGACTGTCCAGTTGCTCACTCTTCGATAACCTCGAAGCGTTCGATATCGGCCATGGAGCCCTTGCGCTCGCCATCGGTCCAGATGGCGCGCACCCGCGTGCCGGGGCCGATGTTCTTCTTGGCGAACTCGACATCGTCGATCTCGATCAGGTGGATCAGGCGCGTGGAGGCACCGTCGAGCACGATCTCGGCATAGACATAGGGCGGCTTCTTGGTCTGCCCGATGAATTCCATGTTGATGATCGAGCAGCCGCGGATCGTGCCGGTATCGGCGCAGGTTTTCCAGGTGCCGGTCGGCGTGTGCGAGATGTCGTCGATCTCGCGCGGGGGCAGCAGGGCATCGTCGCCATCCGCCGTGCGCACCCCCATGACCCGGCCGAAGCCCTTGATCTCGTCGAACATGCGTCCGTAGTAGGGGCCGTAGGCGTGCTCGTATGGCAGCGCCAGCGCGTAGTCGAGCGAGCCGATGGCCTCCTCCGGCTCGGGCAGATCCGAAACTGTGCCGACCGCTGCATCCTCGGCAATCACGAAGCCCTTGATCGCCAGGATCGAGTTCTCGACGCCATCGTCCCACTCGGCCTTCACGCGCTGACCGATCCTGACCGCATCGAGATCGCCAAGCACCCGGTGCGGGAATTCGTTGGCGCAGCCATCCAGCTTGATGAAGGCGATGATAGTGCCATCGACGCGGGTGAAGGCGGTAATCTCGCCGGTCTGGGGAACCTCGACGAAGCTCGCCATCGGTTCGCCATCGCTGGCGGAGAAATCCTGCGCCGGCGCCACCACTTCGCCATTGGCAAAGCGCGAGCCGACGATCCGCCGGTTCTTCATTTCGGCGAGGAAAGTCCCCGCTGCGCCGCCCGGAGTGAGCGTGTAGGGCAGGCTGATTTCCGCGTGGAACGTCGGCATGTCCAAAGGCATGGATTCAGGTGCTGAATACATTGTCGCTCTCCCTTATGCGCTGAGCACGGCGCAGCCGCGCAGGTTGGCCCAGCCGCCACCCGATTGCACCAGCGCCAGCTTGGCATCCTTGATCTGGTTGCTTTCGTTGCGGCCCATGACCTGTGTCGCGCCTTCGATCAGGCGCACCACGCCGACCGCGCCGATGGGATTGGCTCCCATGCAGCCACCCGAAGGATTGACCGGAATATCGCCATCGAGATCGGTCGCGCCCGAGGCCACGAGCTGTGCGGCTTCACCCGGAGGGCACAGGCCGAGGCTCTCGTAGTAGTTGAGCTCGAAGCAGGAATAGGGCTCCTGCACCTCGACCACGTCGAACTGGCGGCGCGGGTTGGTGATGCCAGCAGCGCGATAGACCTTCTTGGCCGCCAGCGCGAGCGGCTCGGACAGCATCAGCGAACGCTCGGCCGCGTTGTCGGCCTCGCAGCAATAGGCAATGCCATTGATGAAGGCAGGCTTCTGCGTGGACTTTGCGGCAAGCTTCTCGTTCGAGAGCACGATAGCCGCGGCGCCATCGGAAATCGGCGGCACGTCGAGCAGCTTGATCGGCCAGCACAGCGGTTTGGAATTGAGCACGTCGTCGACGGTCACTTCCTTCTTCATGTGCGCATAGGGATTGGCGATCGCATTGCGACGGTTCTTGACCGAGACCATGGCCGCCGCCTCTTCGGTGTGGCCCAGCGCGTCCATCCGGGCGCGCCAATAAGCGGCAGAAAAGCCCATGATGCCGACGGCGAACTCACGGCCCCAGAAGGGATCATAAAGCGTCGAGATCGAATACTGGAGCGGCCCCTCCGACAGCTTGTCATAAGCGACCACCAGCGTGCGACCGGCATAGCCGCCCGCCACCTGGTAATAGCCGGCCAGAGCGCCCGCGAAGCCCGCGCCCCCGCCGCTGGTTACGCGGAAGATCGGTTTGCCCTTGGCGCCGATGGCGTTCGCCACCCACAGTTCGGGATGATTGACCGCCCCGAACAGGACCGGACCCGATGCGACCACGACCGTGTCGATGTCGCCCATTTCGAGATTGGCATCGGCCAGCGCCCGGTCAACGGCCTCGCGCACAAGACCTGCCTGGCTGACGTCAGTACGGCGGCGCGCATGATGCGTCTGGCCGACCCCTACGATTGCTACGTGATGACCCATGTCCTTACACCTCGAGCGTCATGACACAATTGTTCTGCATGCCCACGCCCTGCGCGCCATGCACCACGGCACGCGACGGAGCGCCGCCACCGTAGAGCTGCGGTTCGCGTAACTGCCGAACCGCTTCTGCCGCCCGGCACAGGCCGGTCGCCATGATCGGGTCGGCAGGCAACGCCCCGCCCGAACGATTGATCGCCGTCTTGCCTTCATCGAGGCCCAGCACATCCATCGCCAGCATCTCGCCCACGACGGAATGCGCCGACAACTCGACCACATCGGCCTGCTGCGCAGACCATCCGGCAGCCCTTGCCGCCATGGCGGCGGCGCCTTCGAGCGAGGCCAGCTTGAGCGGATCGCGATCGGCATAGGCGTGACAATCGGTGCCGCTGCCCATGCCGGTGATGAAGACCGGGTTGTTGCCCGCGCGCCGGGCGGAGGACTCATCGACGATCAGCATGGCGACCGCCCCATCGACCGGGCGCGCCATCATCAGTTCGGTCAGCGGCAAGGCGCTTTCACCGGAAGCGAGAATGGCCTCGGCGTCGGGCACATCGCCAATCTGCACATTGGCATGCGCCTTCGCATCGGCCCACCGGCGCGCTGCCAGTTCGGCAAGATCACGCTCCGAACAGCCCCGATCGGCAAGATAGCGCTGAGCCTGAATGCCCGCCGCCGCACGCTGCGAGAAACCGACCGGGCGCTGATAGAACGGCTCGACCTGCGAGGCCCAGTAGTTCTCCACCAGCGACTCCGAAGGCTTCGAATAGGCCACGATCAGCCCGACCGACGAGGCACCGGAGCGGATCTTGTTCACGCCATATTGCAGCGCCCAGATCCCGTCCGCCTCGACCCGCGCCTCTTCCTTGCGATGCGCGCCAAGCGCACCAAGGAAACCGCAGTTCGAGATCGACCGGCCATCGAGGACATCGCTGCCGGAGTCGATCACGAAATCGACATCGTCGATCGAGAAACCGGACCCCTTGAAGACCGAGGTCACCACTGCGGAAATCAGATCTATATGCTGCGCCTCACCCCATAAGGGCCGCAGCTCGGTTTGCGCAGTCGCGACGACTGCCACCTTCCCAAGCGCCATCGAGCACTCCTCTCATATATCGGCCTCGGCAATCGGGTTGGCGGGCAAGCCCTCCAGCACCGCTGCCGGCTCGTTCAGCTTGTTATGGGCGCCCGATTGCCCGGTCAAGTTTTTTTCGACGTTTTTTCGGTTTTTGTTGATTGGCCGAATTTTGCTGTATAACACCGCCATATAACCGAGATAGCGGCTGCTCACGATTGCTGTGCGGGCAGATTTAGCTTAGAAAAACCCGAATGAATATCGGGAGAGGGATTTGTGACCTTGGGCCTCGATGTGACCGGCCAATACCGTTATCCGCCGCCCGATCCGGCGTGGTTGCGGCGCGTGCGCGAGGGCGTGATCGAGCCCGACCTTCCCATCATCGATGCCCATCATCACCTCTGGGAGCAGCACGAGGAGCCCTACCTGCTCGATGCCTTCGGCGAAGACCTCGACGACGGGCACAAGATCGTCGCCACCGTCTGCGTCGAGGCCCACTACGGTTATCGCAAGGACGGCCCGGCACGCCTCGCACCGGTCGGTGAAACCGAGAAGGTCATGGCCATGCGCGGCAGGGCCAGACAAGACAGGCACGCTTCGCTTGTAGCCGAAGGCATCGTGGCCAAGGCCGACCTGTGCCTGGGCGAAGCGGTCGACGAGGTTCTGGACGCGCAGCGGGCCGTGGCGGGCGCGGCGCTGGTCGGCATCCGCCACAGCGTGTCGCGCGACGAGAACTTTCCCGAGGGCATCGTCTTGCGCCCCGGCCCGGCCGGACTGCTGGGCGACGCCGCCTATCGCAAGGGCCTTGCCCGGTTGGCGCAGCGCGGACTTGTCTACGATGCGATGCTCTATCACCAACAATTGCCCGAGCTTGCGGCCATGGCCCGTGCCCTGCCCGACTTGCAGATCGTGCTCGATCACGTCGGCGCGATCATCGGTGTCGGCCCTTACCGTGGGCGTGAGGAGGAGGTGCGCAAGGCCTGGGCAAAGGACATGCACGAGCTGGCGCAGTGCCCGAACGTCTCCGTGAAAATCGGCGGCTTCGGCATGATCATCGGCGGCGCGCAATGGCACCTCGATCCGGCCCCGCCCGGTTCGGAAACACTCGCCGCGGCATGGCGGCCCTATGTCGAAACCTGCATCGAGCTCTTCGGGTCGCACCGTTGTATGTTCGAGAGCAACTTCCCGGTCGACAAGGCGATGTATTCCTATCGCACGCTCTGGAACGCCTTCAAGCGCCTCGCGCAGCAATACAGCCCGGCGGAGAAAGCGGACCTGTTCCTCGGTTCGGCGCGGCGAATATACGGCCTCGGCGACGTGACCACACCGGTTTGCGCCAATGCCTAATCGCGCGGCCCACCTGTTCCGTCGGGCTGAGGAAATGCCCGACAAGACAGCGATTGTCTTCGAGGGGGAAAGCCTGACGTTCGGCGATCTTGCCGCGCGCGTCACGTCGATGGCGGCGGCCCTCGCCAACCTTGGCATCGGCAAGCGGTCAAGGGTCGGCGTCTACCTCGATTCGTCGCCCGACTTCGTCGTGGTTCAGCAGGCCCTGTTCGCTCTGGGAGCGGTCGTCACCCCGTTGAACGTGATGTACCGTACCGGCGAGATCGTCCACGCAATCGGCTGCTGCGATCTGCAGTTCCTTGTCACCGACGATGTGCTGGGCACACCGATTGCGCCGGCAGTCGATCAGCTCGACTGCCGCCTGTTCTCGATTGACGACGAGGTCATCCAGGCGCTGAGCAAACTGCATGCCCCGGCGCAACCGGCCGAAGTCCTGCCGAGCGACCCGGCCATGCTCCTGCTCACCAGCGCGACCACCGGCAAGGCGAAGGGCGTGATGCTCACTGCGGCGAACCTCGCAGCGAATTACGATGCCACGCCCGGCTGGCTCGGCCTGACGCGCGAGGACACGGTCCTGTGCGCGCTGCCGCTCTACAACACCTTCGGCCTCAATCAGGGCATCAACGCCATGCTGGCCACGGGGGCGACGATGATCCTTTTGCCGCGCTTCAAGGTGGAACAGGTCATCGCCGCGATTGCGCGCCATTCCTGCACCTTCGTACCCGCCGTCCCCACGATGCTGCAACGGATCTTCGACCATCCCGATGCTGCGGGCGGCGCGCTGCGCTCGCTGCGCCGCATCATGACCGGCGGCGCACCAGTGCCCGGACCGCTGCTCGCGCGCATCCTCGACAAGGCGCCGAACGTCGAAGTCCTGACCGGCTACGGCCTGACCGAAGCGACAGCGCTGGTGACTCTGACCAGGGTCGAACTCGGACCAGACGGAGACCTGAGGCACGGCCGCACGATTGGCCGCGTGCTGGACGGGATGGATCTGGCCATCCGCGATGACCATGGGCAGGACTGCCCGGCCGGGGTCGCGGGCGAGATCGTCGTGCGGGGGCCGAACGTGATGCAGGGCTACCACGATGCGCCTGACGACACCGCCACCGCCTTGCGCGACGGATGGCTGCACACAGGCGATATCGGCTACCTCGATGCCGATGGTTTTGCCTTCATTGTCGACCGCAAGAAGGATGTCATCATTCGCGGCGGGCAGAACATCTACCCGGTCGAGATCGAGGAAGTGCTCTACCGCTGCCGGAATGTCGCGGAAGTTGCGGTGATCGCCGCCGAAGACAAAGACCTCGGCGAAGTCCCGGTGGCCTTTGTCGCCGCCACAACCGGCGGGCATGTCGACACCGGCGAACTCACGCAATTCTGCAAGGCGGAGCTGGCGCACTACAAGCAGCCCGCCGCGATCCATCTGCTCGACGAACTGCCCAAGGGGCCGACGGGCAAGATCCTGCGGCGGGCCTTGCGCGACAGGCTCGCGCTGCAATGATGCGCCCCGCAAGCCGCTTCGTCCAGCCGGGCGAACTCCGCCTGCATGTCACCACCTGGGGGGACGAGGCAGCGCCGCCGGTGCTTCTGGTGCATGGCCTGTGGGATCACAATCGCAGCTGGGACTGGATCGCGGCAAGGCTGGCCCAGACCCACTTCGTCATCGCGCCCGACTTGCGGGGCCATGGCGACAGCCAGTGGGCGAGCCCGGATGGCTATACACTCGGCGCCCATGTCCTCGACCTTGCCGACGTGATCGCGGCGATGGAGCTGGAACAGGTTGTACTGGTGGGCCATTCGCTTGGCGGCGCTCTGGGCCTGCGGCTTGCTGCGGCCTTTCCCGAACGCATTGCCGCAATGGTGGGGATAGAGTGCGTAACCCTGCCGATCCAGCGCGACGAAATGGCCGCGCACCGCCCCTACCCGCTGCGGCTGCGAGACTGGATCGAACGGCGGCGCAACAAGCGCGCGACCGAGCCGACCCGGTTTGCAAATGCCGACGAAGCCCGTCAGCGTCTCGCCCGCAATCACCCGGAACTCGATGCGGAAACCGTCAAGCGCCTTGCGATCTACGGGCTGCGCGAGGCTCCCGATGGCGGCTATGCGTGGAAGTTCGATCCCCTCGTGCGCGGCCGCCCGCCCGAAGACCAGCGCGCCGACGACCTGCGCGATGTGCTGGCGGCGACCGCCTGCCCTACCCTGCTCGTTTACGGCGACAGCGCCAAGCGTCCCGCCCCCGGCCCGGACCTGCTCGGCCTGATGCGCGACGTTCGGCTGGAGATCATGCCGGGCGGCTCGCACTTGCTCCACCACCAGATGCGCGATGCATTTTGCGATCTCCTCATCCCATTTTTGAAACAGCATTCCGGAAAGGCCTGCCATGCGTGAAGCCGCAATCGTCTCAACTGCCCGCACGGGCGTCGCACGTGCGTTCAAGGGCGCCCTCAACGACACCGATGCCCCCGAATTCACCGGCCATGTCATGAAGGCCGCGATCGAGCGGGCAGGAATCGACCCGGAGCGGATCGACGATGTTCTCATCGGGGTCGGCACGCAATTCGGCACGCAGGGCAGCAACCTTGCGCGTACGGCCATTTTCGCGGCCGGACTGCCGATCTCGCTGCCCGGCACGACGCTCGACCGCAAATGTGGTTCGGGGCTGACCACCCTCGCCTTCGCGGCGCGCGGCATCATGGCCAATGACATCGACGTGGCGCTGACGGGCGGCGCCGAGAGCATTACCCATACCCGCAACCAGCATACGCCAACCTACCGGGCCCAGCCGAAGGCCGTGCTCGACCGGCAACCGCATGCCTACATGGCCATGATCGAAACCGCCGAGATCGTGGCGGACAAGTACGGCATCAGCCGCGAGCAGCAGGATGCCATTGCGGCCATCAGCCACCAGCGCGCCGCCGCCGCAACCGAGGCCGGACGGCTGGGCGAAGAAATCGCACCGATAACCGTCACCAAGAATATCATCGCCAAGGATGGCAGCGTGACCGGGCGCGAAGAGGTCATCCTCTCCAGCGACGAAGGCATCCGGGCCGATACGACGGCAGAGAAGCTCGCCGGACTGCAACCGGTGTGGAAGGACGGGCAGATCGTCAAGGAGGGCCAGCACGTGACGGCCGGCAATGCCAGCCAGTTGTCCGATGGCGCGGCCGCGCAGATCCTGATGGAGCGGAGCATGGCCGAAGCCGAGGGCAAGGAGATTCTCGGTATCTTCCGCGGCTTCCAGTCCGCCGGCTGCCCGCCGGAGGAAATGGGCATCGGACCGGTCTTCGCCATTCCCAGGCTGCTCGATCGAGCGGGTCTGAAGGTGGAAGATATCGGCCTGTGGGAGATCAACGAGGCCTTCGCCAGCCAGTACCTCTACTGCCGCGACAAGCTCGGCATCGATCCCGAGAAGATCAACGTCAACGGCGGCGCAATCGCGCTGGGCCACCCCTTCGGCATGACCGGCGCGCGCCTGACGGGCAGCATCCTGCTCGAAGCGCGCAGGCGCGGCGTTCGCTACGCCGTGGTGTCGATGTGCGTCGCGGGCGGCATGGGCTCGGCGGGTCTGTTCGAAATCCCCGGCTAACCGGAACCGGCCTTGAAGGAGTGGTGGATATGACAATGCGGTTTGATGACGACGTGGTGATCGTCACCGGAGCAGGTCAGGGGCTCGGGCGTGAATACGCGCTCGCCTTCGCCGCGCGCGGGGCAAGCGTCGTCGTCAACGATATCGACGCGGCCGTGGCGGCAAGCGTCGTCAGCGAAATCGAGGCTTCCGGGGGCAAGGCCATCGCCAACACCCATTCGGTGGCCGAGCGCGCGGGCGCTGAGGCGGTGGTCGCTGCGGCCCTTGCGCGGTTCGGCAAGCTCACGGTCCTGATCAACAACGCCGGCATCATCAATTTTGCCGCCGTACCCGACATTGCCGAGACCGACTGGCGAGCGATGCAATCGGTCACGCTCGACGGCACCTTCCACATGTGCGCCGCCGCCTGGCCGCATATGCTCGAAAGCGGCTATGGCCGGATCGTCAACACCACCTCGAACGCGGGCTTTGCCGGGAATGCCGCACTGGGTGCCTATGGCGCGGCCAAGCTGGCGGTGGCCGGCTTCACCAAATGCGCGGCGCAGGATGCGATCGGGACCGGCATCACGATCAACGCGGTAGCGCCGATGGCCGTCACGCGCATGAACCGCGATGCCTTCTTCGGCGGCAAAGCCTCCGAGGGCGACGACTGGCGCGAGGATATCGCGCAAGGCAAGGTGCCGATGGGGCCGCCCTCCATCGTCGCCCCGACCGTGCTGTGGCTTGCCCATCGCAGCACCGGGCTCAACGGCGAAATCTTCTCCAGTTCCTCGGGCAAGGTGGCACGGGTCAGCTTCGTGGTCGGCGAAGGCTACTTCAACCCCGATCACAGCCCCGAAGACCTCGCAGCGCACGAGGCGCAGATTCGCGAACTGGGTGACTATCTCGATCCCGGTTCGACCGGTGAGGAGCTGCTCGTCATTCCGCCGCTGTTCGCCAGGGACTGATCTGGCCGGTCACGCCGGTGTCACGCTTGCGCGTCACCGGTAACGCGCGGCAGGACGCTGATGGCCTGAACCATCATGTCGAGCAGCTCCTCGTACCAGCGCTCCACTGACATGGCGTAGCGCGACGGATCGGCGGCATATTCGACCATCCCGAGCAGGAACATGGTCCCCACGCACTCCAGCCTGCGCGTGGGCAGGCTCGGCCCCAGCACCGCCAGCCGCCGGTCGAGAAGGTCCATCGCCTCGCGCAGGGCGACGGTGGTCGGGCTTGCCCGGTCGACCGGATGCTCCACCCCGCGCGGCCGGTGCGTTGTCAGATAGGCCGCGTGGCAGCGCATGTACGAGATATTCCCCTCATCGGCGAACATGCGATAATTGGGTTCGAACACGGCCCTGAGCAGCTGACGCAGATCGCCCGTAAGCCCGTGCGTCCTGGCCTCGTCCAGAATGGCCCGCCGCTGCGGCTGAAGTCGCTCCTCCCGATACTCGAACACGGCGTAGAGAAGGCCTTCGAGATCGCCGAAGTGATACTGCACCGAGCCGGCAAACTTCTGCCCCGCCGCCTCGCAGATCATGCGCATGGTGACCCCGTCGATCCCTCTTTCCCCGAACAGGCGCTCGGCTTCGAGAATCAAGCGTTCGCGAGTCGCCGGCTGGGGCTCGGCATCCGGTCCTTTGAGCCGTTTGGAAGACATGCTGGCGACCTGCCTGACATCGAAACCCGCGTCAAGCAATCTAACACTTGTGATATTGTTCGCCAATTTTCAGCCAATATACGCGCAAGCATGTTGACTCGACCGGCCATAAATATCACACTTGTGCTAATAAGAACGTAAGAATGGAGGATGTTATGGAAGTTGGAGTGTTTCAGACGCCGTTCCTGCCGCCCGAGCGCACGCCGGAGCAGGTGTTCGACTGGGCCGTCAATCAGGCCGTAGTGGCGGACAAGGCTGGCTATTCGGAGTACTGGGTCGGCGAGCACGCCACCCTCAACTGGGAAGCCATCCCCAGCCCCGAACTGGTGATCGCAGCCGCTGCCCGCGTCACCGAACGCATCAAGCTCGGGCCGCTCGCTCACCTGCTCCCCTACTACCACCCCGCTACCCTTGCGACGCAGGCCGCCTGGCTGAGCCATATCCTCAAGGGGCGCTACCAGATGGGCGTCGCGCCCGGTGCCTACCCCACCGACGCCAAACTGCGCGGCCTCACCGACCTGAAGAAAAATCACCTGATGATGCAGGAATCGGTCAGGATCATGGAGATGATCTGGAAGGGCGAGCCGTTCGACTATGAGGGCGAGTTCTGGAGCGCATCGCTGCCCGAAGGCGATGCGGCGCACCCCATTCGCGACCAGAAGCCGTGGGGCGGCACCATGCCCATGGCCATGACCGGCCTCAGCCCCAATTCGCCGTCGATCCGCTATGCGGGCGCACACGGCTACTCGCCCGCGTCGGTCTATTCGAGCAATTCGGCGCTGATCGATCACTTCCGGGTCTATCGCGAAGCCGCTGCCGAGGCCGGTCGTCACGGCGACCGCACGATGCACCGCGTGGTGCGCGATGTGTTCATCGCCGACACCGACGCCGAAGCGCGCAAGCTGGCGCTCGAAGGTGGCATGGGCCGCGCATGGCGGGAATATCTCCTCCCCACCTATCACGCCTTCGGGCTGGCCGAAGCGATGACGGAGGGCACCGACTATTCCGTGTCCGATGTGACGCCCGAATTCCTCGCCGACCACTTCTGGATTGTCGGCTCGGTGGAAACCGTGCGCGAGAAGTTCGAAAGCTGGATCGACCAGCTCGGCGGCGGCTTCGGCACCCTGCTCACCTACAGCTACGACTACATCGACAATCCCACCCCGTGGGAAGAATCGATGACGCGGCTTGCCCGGGAGGTTGTGCCCAACCTACCGGTCGATGCATTCGCAGCAGCGGAGTGAGGCCATGACCGACACAACGCTTGCTCCACCGGCAACAGCCACAAGGCCGGAAGGCCTGCCTGACGACCGGGTCGTGGATTTCGATATCTACAACCCGTTCGACGGACAGTACGATCTGCATAAGGCCTGGGTCCAGCTGCGCGATTCCACGCAGCATGCGATCGTCTGGACCCCGCACAACGAAGGGCACTGGATCGCGCTCTCGCCCGAGCTGATCGGCGAGGTCTTTTCCGATGCGGCGCGCTTTTCGAGCCGTGTCGTGCTGGTGCCCAAGTCGACAGCGGGGGAAGCCTATGGCGACCTCTTGCCCCTGTCGCTCGATCCCCCGGTCCACCGGCCCTATCGCAAGGTTCTGAACGACAAGCTGTATGGTTCGGCCATCAAGCCGCTCGAACCGAAGGTCCGCAAACTGACCGCGGAACTGATCGAGGGGTTTGTCGCCAATGGTCGCTGCGAGTTCGTCCATGAATTCGCCGAGCAACTGCCCTTGCGGGTATTCATGGAGCTGGTCGATCTGCCGGTCAAGCACCTGCCGAGGCTGAAGCATCTGGCGGACCAGTTCACCCGGCCCGATGGCAGCATGACGCCGGCCGAGGCGACCGCTTCGTTCAAGGCCTATCTCAAGCCGATCCTCGATGAACGGCGCAATTCCAGTCGGGAAGACCTGCTGACCCATATCACGCAGAGCAAGGTCAACGATCGCCCGATGACGGAGGACGAAGCGGCGCGCCTTGCCAGCCAGGTTCTGGTCGGCGGCCTCGATACGGTGGTGAACTTCATGAGCTTCACCATGAGCACACTGGCTCAGGCGCCGGAGATTCAGGCCCGCATCGCCACCGATCCCACCTGCCATCACGCGGCGATCAACGAATGCCTGCGCCGAATGCCGCTGGTGTCGTCCGCGCGCGAGCTGGTGGCCGATACCGAGGTCGATGGCGTGACCCTGCGCAAGGGGGATATGGTGATCGCGCCGACCGAGCTTTATGCTCTCAACGACGCGATCAACGACAACCCGATGGCCTTCGATCTCGACCGCAAGGTCCGCAATCACATGGTCTTCGGCAACGGCAACCATACCTGCCCCGGCCAGTTCCTCGCCCGCATGGAGATGAAGGTGCTGCTCGAAGAGTGGTTCGCGCGCATCCCCAGCTTCGAACTGGAACCGGGCCAGACCATCCGCCACAACGGCGGCATCGTGGGCGGGTGCCAGCCATTCGTCCTGCGCTGGCCGGCGGGCTGACGATAAAGCGGAGGAAAGGTCGCCCGCGTGGCGCCCCTTCCTCCGCCTTGGCTGGCAGAACACCCGCGACGATCGGGTGCGGGTGATAGGCTCGATAAAGGGACGTCTCATGACAACTAAAGCAGACGTTCAGGCCATTCTTGCAGCAGCGCGCAGGTGTCCCTAAATTAACAACCATTGCAGCACAGGAGATGCTTTCGAAATGGACCTGATAATCGCCGCCTTCACCCCTCTGGTTTCGCTGCGAGAAGTCCTGTCCCATGCCTGCATCCGTTTCTCTTTCCTGCCTGTCCTGGCTCACGTCTGACGGCACACCGCTTTTCTCCGATCTCAGCCTGACCTTCGGCCCCGAGCGCACCGGCCTCGTGGGACGCAACGGCACCGGCAAAAGCACGCTTCTGCGCCTGATCGCCGGCCACCTGCGCCCGGCCTCCGGACAGATCGGCGTCACCGGGTCCGTTGCCCTGATGCGTCAGGAAGCCATCGCGCATCCTGATGAAACCATCGCCGATCTTCTCGGCGTGCGCGCGGCGCTCGACCAGCTTGAGCGTGCAGATTCGGGCGAGGCCACGGCCGAAGACCTGGACTTCGCCGACTGGACGCTCCCGACCCGGATCGACACCGCGCTCGCCAGATTCGGGTTGCAGCTCGCGCCGCAGACCCGGCTTGCCGAGCTTTCCGGCGGCCAACGCAGCAGGGCATCTCTCGCCGCTCTGGTGCTGGCAGAGCCAGACTTTCTGTTACTGGATGAACCGACGAACAACCTCGACCGGGACGGACGTCAGGCCGTGCTCGACCTCATCCGCAGCTGGAATGGTGGTGCGATCATCGCAAGCCATGATCGAGAGCTGCTGGAGGAAATGGACGCCATCGTCGAACTCACGTCGCTCGGTGCGAGGCGGTATGGTGGCAACTACAGTGCCTTCCGCCAGCAAAAGGAGGCCGAGCTGGAAGTGGCTACGCGCAATTTGAACCACGCCGAAAAGACCCGCATTGAAACCGCCCGTCGGGCGCAGCAGGCAGCCGAGCGCAAGGCCCGAAAGGACAGTGCCGGACGCAAGTCCCGAACCAAGGGCGATCAGCCGAAAATCCTCATGGATGCCGCCAAGGATCGGGCCGAAGCTTCAGGTGGCATGGGTGCCAACCTGCGCAACGCCCTGCGCAATGCCGCGGAAGAGACACTTGCCGCCGCTCGCAAAAAGATCGAGGTGCTGGAGCCGTTGCACATGGAGATCGCACCGACTGGTCTGCCGTCTGGCAAGACGGTGCTACGGCTCGATCATGTGACCGGCGGACACGCCCCGGACGCCCCGGTGATCCGCGATCTGTCGCTGGTCGTCACCGGCTCCGAGCGGGTCGTCATCGCCGGACCGAACGGCAGCGGCAAGACCACGCTTCTCAAGCTCATCACCGGCCAGCTTTCCCCGCAGCGCGGACAGGTAGGCCGCTTTGTCTCGTTCGCCATGCTGGATCAGCATGTTGATTTGCTCGATCCCGATCAAACCTTGCTTGCGAATTTCCTGAGGGTGACCCCGGCCGCGACGACGCATGAGGCCCATGCAGCCTTGGCGCGGTTCGGGTTCCGCGCGGATGACGCTCTGCGCCGCGCAGGCGATCTGAGCGGGGGCGAACGGCTGCGCGGCGGTCTGGCCTGCGCCCTTGGCGGCACTCCGCCGCCCGCGCTGCTGATTCTGGACGAGCCGACCAACCACCTTGATCTTGATGGCATTGCCGCCCTGGAAGCGGCGCTGACTGCCTATGATGGCGCGGTGCTGGTGGTCAGCCACGACAACGCATTTCTTGAATCACTCAGACCGGACCGGGTCGTTCATCTCCAGAAATGACCTCCAACTGTCCGACAAGGCGAGAGCCAGCGTGTCACGGCGCAATGAGAGGTGCAGCCCCTCGACATGAGCCTGATCCCGCATAGAGGCGCCGATACCGTAGCGGCCAGTCGGCTGCGCCAATTCCTGATCAAGGCCCTGCGCGAACGATAGACGCCCCAGCGTGGCGTCTATCGTCACGCTTGCCAGATCACACGTGAACCACGCGTCCATAGGCCGCGAGCACGCTCTCGTGCATCGATTCCGAGATCGTCGGGTGCGGGAACACCGTCTGCATCAGCTCGGCCTCGGTGGTTTCGAGCGTCTTGCCGATCACGTAGCCCTGGATCATCTCGGTCACTTCCGCGCCGACCATGTGTGCGCCCAGCAGTTCGCCGGTGGCCGCATCGAACACCGTCTTCACGAAGCCCTCGGGCTCACCCAGCGCGATCGCCTTGCCGTTGCCGATGAAGGGGAAATTGCCGACCTTCACCTTGTAGCCCGCTTCCTTGGCCTTGGCCTCGGTCATGCCAACCGACGCCACCTGCGGGTGGCAGTAGGTGCAGCCGGGAATGTTGTTGCGGTCGAGCCCGTGCGGGTGGACCTCCTTGTTGCCCAACTCCTGCGCGATGGCCTCGGCGGCTGTCACGCCCTCGTGGCTCGCCTTGTGTGCCAGCCAGGGCCCTGGGGTGCAGTCGCCGATAGCCCACAGGCCCTTGGTCTTGGTGCGCCCGAGATCGTCGATCTGGATGAAGCCGCGATCAAGCTCGGCATATTTTTCCACGCCGATGTTCTCGGTGTTGGGCACGATGCCGACCGCCGAAATCACGTGGCTGTAGGTCTCGGTGGTGACCTTGCCGGCCTTGTCCTTGATCGTGACCTTCACCTCCTTGTCGGAGGCTTTCACTTCCTGCACGGCAGCCTCGGTGAGGATGGTCATGCCCTGCTTGGTCAGCGCCTTGGTCATGAAGGTGGAGACGTCCTTGTCCTCCACCGGCATGATCCGGTCGAGCATCTCGACCACGGTCACATCGACGCCCATGTCGTTGTAGAAACTCGCGAACTCGACGCCGATAGCACCTGAACCCATCACCAGCAGCTTGGTCGGCATTTCCTTGGGCGTCATCGCATGGCGGTAGGTCCACACGCGCTTGCCGTCGACCGGAGCGAAGGGCAGTTCACGCGCCCGCGCGCCGGTGGCGACAATCACGTGTTTGGCCGAGATGGTTTCGGTGCCCTTCTCGCCCTTGACCTCGATCGAGGTGGCGCTCTTGAGGGTGCCCTCGCCCATGTGAACGGTGATCTTGTTCTTCTTCATCAGGTGCGTGACGCCCTGATTAAGCTGCTTGGCAACGCCCCGGCTGCGCTTCACCACCGCCTCAAGATCGGCCTCGATAGCACCCGCGATCTTCAGGCCATAGTCCTTCGCATACTGGGCATAGTGCAGGATCTCCGCCGAGCGCAGCAGCGCCTTGGTGGGAATGCATCCCCAGTTGAGGCAGATCCCGCCGAGTAGCTCGCGCTCGACAATGGCGGTCTTCAGGCCCAGCTGCGCGGCGCGAATGGCCGCCACATAGCCGCCCGGACCACTGCCGAGAACGATAACGTCGTACTGCTCTGCCATAACTCTTTTCCCAGTTCTCAGTTTCCGCTCAGGCTGAGCTTGTCGAAGCCCTGCCCGGTTTTTCAACGCCCCACTCGAAATCAAAGCAGTCCTTCGACAGGCTCAGGACGAACGGGCGTTTGTTCACTTGGCGATCGAGCGCGGACGTCCATCGTCGTCCACCGCCACGAACGTAAACTTTGCCTGCGTCACCTTGCACGCCTCTTCCGAGTGCCGCTCGCGCCGCCAGGCCTCGACCGCGATCACCATCGAGCTGCGCCCGACCTTCTCGATCTCGGTATAGACCGAGACCTCGCAGCCGACCTTGACCGGTTGGAGAAATTGCATCCCGTCCATCGCCACCGTCACCGCGCGGCCCTTGGAATGGCGCGCGGCGGTGAGCCCGGCGGCGTTGTCCATGATGCTCACCAGCCAGCCGCCGAAGATATCGCCATAGGCATTGGTGTCGCGCGGCATGGCGGTGACGCGGATGGCTGGATCACGGCCTGCGAGGATTTCGGTTTCGGTCATCGCCGCCTATGCCTCAAACCTGACGAAGTTGACACCGCGACAAGCGCCCAAAAGCCTGAACTCCTCAACGAAAACAAAGAGCTTTCGGAGAAACGCGAAGTTGACAATTCTGCGCATCAAAACCACTTCCGACCGGTGCTGCTCATGCCTTGCAAATGCCATGAGCGCAGCACCGTAGGAAAGCCTCAAGCCACCAGTCCCAGCGGATTCTCGATCAGTTCCTTGAACACCTTCATCAGCTGCGCGCCGTCCGCGCCGTCGATGGCGCGGTGATCGAAGCTGCCGGTGGCGCTCATCACTGTGGCGACGCCCAGTGCATCGTCGACGATATAGGGGCGCTTCTCGCCCGCGCCGATGGCCATGATCATCGCCTGCGGCGGGTTGATCACCGCCTCGAACTGCTTGATCCCGAACATGCCCATGTTCGAAAGGCTGGCCGTGCCGCCCTGATATTCCTCGGGCTGGAGCTTGCCTTCCTTGGCGCGGGCCGCAAGGTCCTTCATCTCGGTGCTGATCTTGCTCATGGCCTTGGCGCCCGCGTCCTTGATGATCGGGGTGATGAGGCCATTGGGGATCGAGACCGCCACCGAGATATCGGCGCGCTCGAACTTGAGCAGACTGTCGCCCGCGAACTGCACGTTGCACACCGGCACCGCTTCAAGCGATTTCGCCAGCGCCTTGATCAGCATGTCATTCACGCTGAGCTTCACGCCCTGCGGTTCGAGCGCCTTGTTCAGCTCGCCGCGCAGCTTGAGCAGCTTATCCAGCTGAATGTCCACGGTGAGATAGATGTGCGGGACGGTCTGCTTGCTCTCAGTGAGGCGGCGCGCGATCGTCTTGCGCATGTTCGAGAGCTTTTCGACCTCGTGCGGGATGCC
>NZ_QXFM01000125.1 GCF_003584015.1 Aurantiacibacter xanthus | reverse complement strand
CGGCGGTGGCGGAGGCCAGCGCGGTCGCGGCTAAGCGGTATCGCAAAGCCCTTCCCCCGTGGGGAAGGGTTGGGATGGGGGTTCCACGCCAGCGTCGAGCCCCCACCCCCAGCCCCTCCCCGAGGGGAGGGGAGCAAGGCGGACCTTCTACTTTCAATTCCGCCTGCCAATCCTCATATGGCCTGCTCCGCCACGAAGCAGCATAGGGCCACAGCATGAGCGACTACGACTACGACCTTTTCGTCATCGGTGCCGGGTCCGGCGGTGTGCGCGCCTCGCGCATTGCTGCCAGCCACGGCGCTAAGGTCGCGGTCGCCGAGGAGCACCGGATCGGGGGTACCTGCGTCATCCGGGGCTGCGTGCCCAAGAAAATGCTCGTCTACGGTTCGATGTTCGCCGAGGAACTGAGCCATGCGGAAAAGTATGGCTGGACTGTCGAGGGCGCAAAGTTCGACTGGGATACGCTGCGCAGCTTCGTGATGGCCGATGTCGACCGGCTCGAAGGGCTCTATGGCAACACGCTGTCGAGCCATAAGGTCGAGCTGTACCGCGAACGCGCAACGATCACCGGCCCGCACGAGGTGAAGCTGGCGAGCGGGAAGACGGTTTCCGCAGGCACGATCCTCGTCGCGACCGGTGGCTGGCCCTCCGTGCCCGAGTTTCCCGGCAACGACCTGTGCATCACCTCGAACGAGGTGTTCCATCTGAAAGAGCAGCCCCGATGCCTGGTGGTACAGGGCGGCGGCTATATCGCGATGGAGTTCGCCTCGATCTTCAACGCGCTTGGCTCGGAAGTTTCGGTGATCAACCGCTCCGAAAAGGTGCTGCGCGGCTATGACGTGCAGATCGTCGAGCGGATGCTGCACATTGCCATGTCGCGCGGGATCGATTTCCGCATGAACTGCGAGATCGAGAAGGTCGAACGCGATGGCGATTGCCTGCTCGTCCACACGGGTTCGGAAAACCCGATCCGCGCCGATCAGGTGCTGATCGCCACCGGGCGCAAGCCCAACAGCGAGGGGCTTGGCCTCGAAAATGTCAGGGTCGAGCTGGCCAGGAACGGCGCGATCAAGGTCGACGAATGCAACCGAACCAGCTGCGACAGCATCTATGCCGTGGGCGACGTGACCGACCGGGTCCAGCTCACCCCCGTGGCCATCCGCGAGGGCCACGCCTTTGCCGACAGCGTGTTCGGCGGAAACAAGCGGACCATCGACTATGACGCCATCCCGAGCGCCGTGTTCACCCAGCCGCCGCTGGCGGGCGTGGGCATGACCGAAAGCGAAGCGCGCAGCCAGTACGGCGGGGTCAAAGTCTACACCTCGGACTTCCGCCCGATGAAGAACCTGTTCTCCGACAAGGTCGAGCGCGGGCTCTACAAGATGATCGTGGACGATACCTCGGAGAAGATCCTCGGCATCCACATGATCGGGCCGGAAGCACCGGAAATCCTGCAAGTCGCTGCTGTGGCGGTGAAGGCGGGGCTGACCAAGCAGGCCTTCGACGACACCATGGCCCTCCACCCGAGTATGGCGGAAGAGCTGGTGCTGCTGAAGTAGCGGCTCAGTCCAGCTGTTGGGCGAGGAACGTGGCGATGTCGTCCATTGCCACGTTCTTGTCGAGATAGGCCTCGCCGATGCCGTTCAGGAGGATGAAGGGCAGGGTGCCCGCATCCATCTTCTTGTCGTGCAGCATGTGCGCGGCCAGCTCCTTGCCCGAGCAGGTGAGCCCAAGCGCGGAAATCTCGGTGCGCAGGCCCGAGGCAGCGATAGCGCCGGTAACCCGCGCTGCTTCGTCAGCGCTGATATTGCCGATCCGCGCCGAGTAGCGCGCCGCCAGCACCATGCCCATGGCAACGCCCTCGCCGTGAAGCAGGGCGGAGGAAAAGCCGGTCTCCGCCTCCAGTGCATGGCCGAAGGTATGGCCCAGATTGAGGAGCGCGCGGGTGCCGGTGGTCTCGCGTTCGTCCTCGGCCACGATCCGCGCCTTGGCCGCGACGCTTTGTTCAACCGCATAGGCCAGTGCCTCGGCGTCGCCATCGACAACCTTGGCCCCGTTGGCTTCGCACCAGTCGAAGAAAGCACGGTCGCCGAGGATGCCGTACTTGATGACTTCGGCATAGCCCGCCAGCATCTCACGCCGGGGCAGGGTGGCCAGCGCGCCGGTGTCGGCCAGCACCAGCGCGGGCTGGTGGAAGGCACCGATCAGGTTCTTGCCCTGCTTCGAGTTGATCGCGGTCTTGCCGCCGACCGACGAATCGACCTGCGCCAGCAAGGTAGTGGGGATCTGGATAAAGCCGCAGCCGCGCTTGAGTACGCTTGCAGCAAAGCCGGTGAGGTCGCCGATCACGCCGCCGCCCAGTGCCACGATATGGTCGCCGCGCTCGACGCCCTTGCCCAGCAGCCACTCGACCACCCCTTCGAGGCCCTGCCAGCTCTTGGCCGCTTCACCCGGATCGAGCACGAGGAAATGCGGGGTGTATCCGGCATCCACCAGCGATGCCGTCACCGTTTCGCGCCAGTGCTCCGACACGTTGGCATCGGTGACGATCGGCACGTCCTTCTTGCGCAGCAGCGCGCCGCACTGCGCGGCGCAATCGGCCAGCAGACCTTCGCCCACGCGCACGTCATAGGCGCGCCCGGCCAGTTCGACCCGAATTACTGCCATTTCTTCAAAGCCTCCAGAATGCGGGCGACCACCTCGCCGTGCGGGCCTTTGCCGCTTGTCACCTTGATCGGCGCGCGGGCGTAAGCCGGCTCGCGCTCGGTTTTCAGCCGGGCGAGGATCTCGCGTTTGTTGCCCCCGCGCAAAAGCGGGCGATTGTCGTTGCGGCTGACCCGTTCGACCAGCGTATCGAGATCGGCATCGAGCCAGATCACGATCCCGCGTTCGAGAATCATGTCCGCCGTCTTTTGCTGCACGAAAGCCCCGCCGCCGGTGGCGATAATCGCATGGGGTTGGTCGAGCAGCCGTTCGATCACCCGCCGCTCGCCATCGCGGAAGTACTCTTCGCCGAACTGGTCGAAAATCTCGGACACGCGCATTTGCGCCGCTTTTTCGATCTCGTCGTCGGCATCGTAGAACGGGAAATCGAGCGCTGCGGCGAGTCGCCTGCCCACCGAAGACTTGCCCACGCCCATCATGCCGACCAGCACCACCGGGCGCGTCAGACGCGCGGCAAGGGCCTGTCGGTTCTCGCTGTCGGGCAGGGTGGGTGGCTTGGTCATTGCCGCATGGCCTATAGATAGGCTAACCGCTGGCGCAAGCGTGCCGACTGTCGGCGATACGGGACTGCACAAGAGTGAGACGTGGCAGAATGAGTGCCTTGATGGTGATTGCGGTATTGGCTCTCGTCCTGGCCCTGGTGGCATGGTTCGATGGCGGCCGGCAGGAGTTGCGGCAGATTTCCGAGCCCGTCGCCTGGCCGACGGAGACCGGACAATGAAGCGCAGCGTACTTCTGCTGGCGGGTGTCGCCCTGGCCTGCACCTCGGCCACCTTTGCTCTGGCCGCGCCCGAAGACCTGCTGCCGCCCG
>NZ_QXFM01000124.1 GCF_003584015.1 Aurantiacibacter xanthus | reverse complement strand
TTGACCGGCGCTGGCTCGTCGCTCGTCTCGACCCGCTCCACCGTGGTCCGACGGCTCGCCAGCACCAGCCAGCCGATAATCAGCACCAGCAGTGCCAGGGCGACTGCTACCAGCATCCAGTTGGCTGCGATCCATTCGCTCATCTCTTCAGCTCCTCTTGTTGCTGTTCGGCCTCATGGGCCAGCTTGCGGCTGAACAGGATCCGGTCTTCCGGGCCGAAGCCACGGGTCCAGATCACCCAGCCATAGACGCCGAGGATCGCCGGGATACCCACTGCCAGTTCCAGCCACTCGGGCAGCAGGATCACCAGCTGCCCTACGAGTATTGCCGCGCCTGCGGCCCAGATCAGCGCCCAGCGCCAGTTGTTGATCGGCTCGCGCAGGATCCGTGACAGCATGAAGGCCTTGGTCAGCGAGGCTGCGCCCAGCGTCAGCATCAGCGCGCCTGCGGCCGCACCGGCGCGATAGTAATTGGCGCGGTCCGGGTCGGTGATGTTCATGCTGTCGATCGCTTCCATCGCCAGCACCGTAATCAGCGCCTGCACCGCAATCGTGCCGATCGACACCCACAGATTGCGCACCCGTGCCACGTATATCAATGCGGCTTCGGCCACGACCGCCGTCGCCGCCACGACCTCGGCGGCGAGCAGGAACGCGAGGGCACCGGTGCCGCCCACGAAGTTCGGCCCGACCAGCCCCATGATCGCCTCGCCCGGAATGCCGAGCGAGAGCGCGATGCCCGCCTGCGCGGCGGTGATCCAGAAGCCGACCTGACACACCTGTCGGGCAATCGCGGCATAGTCGCGCTCGCGCAGCTTGCGGGTGATGACCGGGCCGAGGATCGGCTCGAAACTCGTCTTCAGCTTCTGCGGCAGGCTCGCCACCTGCTGCGCGACATAATAGATGCCGACCGCGGCGGGCGCGGCAAACAGGCCGAGGATGAAGATATCGACCCGGCGCGTGCCCCATTCGATGGCGTCGGCCAGCGCCAGCGGCAGCGCGCGCCAGGTGAAGCGCAGCATCAGCCTGGGGTGCGGGTGCCAGTTGTGCGGCAGGCCATAGGTGCGCAGGAACGGGATCAGCGCCACCGCCAGCCCGGCATAGATCGAGAGCAGGTAGGCCATCGACAGGCCCGATGTCTTGACCCCCGGCACGAACCACAGGACGCCCGCGAGGATCGAGATCGTCCACGGTTCGACCACCGCGCGGGCGCGCACCGTGGTCGCGATGTCATATTTATAGGCCTGCGCGGCGAGCACGATCTCGGTCAGCGCATAGCCGGGGATGGCGAGCACGATCAGCCGGTCAAGCGCGGTGTATTCGCCCGAGGGGAACAGCGGTGCGGGCACGAAATAGAACCCGAGCGCGGCCACACCGGAGAGGATCAGCGCGATCAGGATACCGTCGAACACGAGGTTCGCGCGGTTTTCCTCGCTCTCGGCCAGCCGCTGCGCGAGGCCACGTTTCTCGCCCATCGAACACAGCAGCGCGGCCAGCTCGACCACCACCAGCGCCGAGGCGAAGCGCCCGAGCGCGTCGGCGCCGTAGAGACGTCCGGCAATGAACAGGAACGGCAGGCGCGCGGCCAGCCTGAGCAAAAAGCCGAAGAAATTGGTCCGCCCACCCTTGGCGAGCGCGGCCATATCGTCGCTGCGCGGTTCGGTCGCCGGAGAGGTGGTCAAGCGTGCGCTCCCTCGGCGCGCAGCGGGCGGGCGAGCAGTTCGCGCACGATCTCCTGCGCCTCGGCCCCTTCGAGCAGCCGCGCGACCGCATCGACAATCGGCATGGCGACGCCCTTTTGCGCGGCAAGATCGCGCAGCACCGGCGCAGTGTGCGCGCCCTCGGCGACGGTGCGGCGGTCGGCCATCAGGCCCGCCGGGTCCGCCCCTTCGCCCAGCGCCATGCCGAGCGAGAAATTGCGGCTGGAGGTGGACGAGCAGGTCAGCACCAGATCGCCGAGCCCGCACAGGCCATTGAGTGTCTCGGGCCGCGCCCCCAATGCCTCGCCAAAGCGCAGCATCTCGGCAAAGCCGCGGGTGATGATTGCGGCGCGGGCATTCTGCCCCAGCCGCAGCCCGTCGACCACGCCGCAGGCGATGGCGAGCACGTTCTTGACCGCGCCGCCGATTTCGGCCCCGACCAGATCGTCCGTATAATAAGGCCGGAAGGTATCGCGCGCGACGGCGGCGGCGAGCCGCTGCCACTGCTCCTCGCCCCCGCCGCAAGCGAGCGTGACAGCGGTGGGCAGACCGGCAGCGACCTCGTGCGCAAAGGTGGGGCCGGACAGGACCGCGATCTCGCTGTCGGGCGCGGCCTTGTGCGCGACCTCGTGCATCATCGCGCCGGTGCCCTGTTCGATCCCCTTCGAGCACAGGATCAGGTCACGCGGTATCGCTGGCATCTGTGCCATGACGCTCGCCATGTGCTGCGCGGGAGTGACCAGCAGCGCCATGTCGCAGGCGGACAGTTTGGCCAGGTCGCTGGTCGCGCGGACCGTCTCGGCCAGTCGGGCCGAGGGCAGATACGGTCCGTTGACGCGGGTGGCGTTGATCTCGTCGGCAAGGCCTTCATCGCGTGCCCACAGCAGCACCGGCTCGCCGCTGCTGGCGAGCATCTGCGCCAGCGCCGTGCCCCATGCGCCAGCGCCGATAACACCGATGGTGCGGCTCATGCCTTTACTCCTGCCCCGCGCGCGGGTTCGGCCTCGGGATCGAGCGGCCAGCGTGGCCGCGCCACGAAATCGAGCGGATCGCCCGCATGGCCGAGCGCGAGACGCTCCAGCCCAGCCCAGGCGATCATCGCCGCATTGTCGGTGCACAGCGCCATAGGCGGCGCAATGAAGGGCAGGCCGCGCTGCTGTGCAAGCGATTCGAGCGCCGAGCGCACAACCGCGTTCGCTGCGACCCCGCCAGCGACCACCAGCGCGGTGACCTCGGGCATCTGCGCGAGCGCGCGGGTGAGCCGGTCGCGGATGCAGTCGACCGCCGCCTGCTGGAAGCTCGCGGCGATATCGGCATCTTTATAACTGCCGCTCTCGTGGGCGCGCAGAACCGCGCTTTTCAGACCCGCGAAAGAGAAGTGCGGCTCCGGCTTGCTCATCAGCGGGCGGGGCAGGGGCACGGCCTGCGGATCGCCCGCCAGCGCCAGCCGTTCGAGCGCCGGGCCGCCCGGATAGCCGAGCCCGAGCACCTTGGCGCTCTTGTCGAAGGCTTCGCCCAGCGCATCGTCGATGGTGGTGGCGAGGCGGCGGTACTGGCCGGGGCCCGACACTTCGAGGATCTGGCAATGCCCGCCCGACACCAGCAGCAGCGCATAGGGAAATTGCAGCGAGGCATCGGCAAGCCGCGGCGATAGCGCATGGCCTTCGAGGTGGTTGATCGCGATCAGCGGCTTGTCGCTCGCCATGGCCAGCGCCTTGGCCGAAACCAGCCCCACCATCACCCCGCCGATCAGGCCCGGCCCGGCGGTGGCGGCGATGGCATCGCACTGGGCGAGGCTGACATCCGCCTCGCGCAGCACCTGCTCGATCAGCGGGGCGATCCGTTCGGCATGCGCGCGGGCGGCGATCTCGGGCACCACGCCGCCGTAGGGCGCGTGCTCCGCCTCCTGGCTGGCGATGGCCTGCGCGAGGATCACGCGCTCGCTCGTGACCAGCGCGGCGGCGGTCTCGTCGCACGAACTCTCGATCCCGAGGACAACTTTGGCGGGCTTGGCACTCATGGGCGGGTTCCACTGGACGCATTCACGCATTAGGGCAAGTCGGGCTTATGACAGAGACACTTCACAAAGGCCCGATCCTGCGTCTGGGCACGCGCAATTCCCCGCTCGCCATGGCGCAGGCGCACGAGACCCGTGCGCGCCTGTGCGCTGCCCACGGCTGGGACGAAAGCATGGTCGAGCTGGTCCCCGTGGTGGCCAGCGGCGACAAGGTGCTCGATCGCCCGCTCGCAGAAATCGGCGGCAAGGCGCTGTGGACCAAGGAACTCGACCAGTGGCTCCATGAACGGCAGATCGACGCCTCGGTTCACTCGCTGAAGGATGTCGAGACCTTGCGCCCCGCCGAACTGACGATTGCCGCCGTGCTGCCGCGTGCCGACAAGCGCGACCGGTTGCTGGGGGCAAAGTCGCTGGCCGATCTTCCGCCGGGCGCGGTGATCGGCACCAGCGCGCCGCGTCGCGCCGCACAGGCGCTGTCGCTGCGGCCCGATTGCACGGTGGTGACCTTTCGCGGCAACGTCGCCACCCGGCTCGGCAAGCTTGAGGCGGGCGAGGCTGACGCAACCTTCCTTGCCGCCGCCGGGCTGCTGCGGCTGGGGCAGGACGATCTCGGCCATGCGCTCGCCCCCGCGCAGTGGTTGCCCGCGCCGGCGCAGGGCGCGATTGCGCTCGAATGCCGGGCCGACGATGCCGAGACCTGCAAGCTGCTCGCCGCCATCGACCATGCCCCGAGTCGCGCCGAAGTGATGGCTGAACGCGCCTTGCTGACGGGGCTGGGCGGCACCTGCCACTCGCCCATCGCCGTGTTGTGCGACTACGACGGCGAGGGGCTGACGATGCGCGCCGCGCTGTTCAGCCCCGATGGCAAGGACAAGATCGAAGACAGCGCGCAGTTCGCCGCCGGTGACCTCGAAGCTCCGGCGCGGCTGGCGCGCGAGCTGCTCGCCAAGGCTCCGCCCTCGATTGCGGCGGTGTTCAACGGCGCGTCGTGACCCTGATCGTTATCCGCCCCGAGCCGGGTGCCAGCAGCACGGCGGCTTTGGCCCGCGCGCGCGGGCTTGCGGTTGCGGCCTTTCCGCTGTCCGAAGCGCGGCGGGTCGACTGGGAGGTTCCCGACCCGGCGCAGTTCGACGCGCTGCTGGTAGGCAGCGGCAACGTCTTCCGCCTCGGCGGCGCGTGGATGGAGGCCTTTCGCAGCCTGCCGGTCCATGCGGTTGGCCGGACCACCGCTGAAGCCGCGCGGGCGGCGGGCTTTCGGGTCGATGTGGTGGGCGAGGGCGGCTTGCAGTCGATCCTCGATGCACCGGCTGGGCAGGGCATGCGCTATCTGCGGCTCGGCGGGGCTGAACGGGTTGCCGTTACGCCCGCGCCCGGCACCGTGATCGAGGCGCGCACCGTCTACGAGATCGCGCACCATGCCATGCCGCAGCCGCTGGCCGACAGCCTGCGCGCAGGCAAGGCGCTGGTTCTGCTCCATTCGGCCGGAGCCGCGCGCCATTTCGCCGCCGAGTGCGACCGGCTCGGGATCGACCGGGCGCTGGTCCGGCTCGCCTGTCTCGGCCCCCGCATCGCCGAGGCTGCGGGCGAAGGCTGGGCCGCGGTGGCGAGCGCTCCACAGCCGGACGATGCAGCATTGTTGGCCTTGGCCGCCGAATTGGTTTAACAACTCGCCCAGACGAAATCGGGGGCAAAGCAGCCCGGCACGGGGCAGGCTGCACGAAGGAACCTAATGGACTCAGTTTCCCACTTCCAGCACGACCAGCCGCCCGCGCGCGGCATCGGCCTGCGAACGCTCATTATCGTTGTCGTGCTGGCCTTGCTGGCCGGCGCTGGCGTCGCCTACTATTTCCTGCGGGGCGGCGAGATCGCCCGCGAAGCTTCGCCGATCTTTGCGCTCCGGCGCGAACAGCCGAGCGCGCCTGTCACGCCGGAGCCCACTCCCACCACCAGTGCCAGCGGCGAAGTCGATGTCGCCCAGGCGCGGCAGGCCGTGGAACGGGTCGAGCGGGTGGTCGAACAGCAAGGCGGGCTCGACGCGCGCGTGGCCGCGATGGAGCAGCGGCTGACCCGGCTCGACCTGCAATCGCAGGCGGCGGCGGGCAATGCCGCGCGGGCCGAGGGATTGTTGATCGCCTTCGCCGCGCGCCGCGCGCTCGAACGCGGGGCGCCGCTTGGTTATCTGGAAGACCAGCTGCGTTTGCGCTTCGGCGATGCCCAGCCCAATGCAGTGACCACGGTGATCGAGGCCGGGCGCAATCCGGTCACGCTCGACAGCCTGCTGGCGCGGCTCGATGCGCTGTCGGTCTCGATGACCGAGAACCCGCGCAGCGAGGGCGTGATCGACTGGCTGGGCCGGGAAATGTCCGAACTGTTCGTGATCCGCCGCGAAGGCACGCCGTCACCGGTCGCCAAGCGGCGGCTCGAACGCGCGCGGCTGTTCCTGCAAAGCGGGCGGGCCAATGCGGCGCTGTCCGAAGTGCGCAACCTGCCCAATGCGCAGAGCGCGGCGCGCTGGATCCACGATGCCGAGCGTTACGCCAAGGCGCAGCAGGCGATCGAACTGCTCGAAACCACAGCGGTGCTCGACCGGCAGAACCTGCGCGATGGCTCGGGCACGCGGGTTAGCGAAACGGCGGCGAACTAAAGCGGGATGACATAGCATTAACCCGGAAAGCCCTTCCCCTTGGGGAAGGGTTGGGATGGGGGTTCCACGCCAGCCAGCGTCGAGCCCCCAGCCCCTCCCCAAGGGGAGGGGAGCAAGATGGGTCAGGGTGATGTCATCAGACTTCTAGGCCTTCAGCAGCTCGGGCAGGTCGCCGCTCATGCCGCGCGCTTCGTCCATGAAGAAGCGCTTGAGCGGGGGCGTGCGCTGCACGGCGGCCATGCCGATCCGTCGCGCGAGGCTCGGCAACTTGCCCGGAATGCCGAACAGCCGGGTGAGCGAATCGCAGGCGAAGGCGACCGAGAACGAATCGAGCGCCCGCCACTTTTCGTAACGCGCCAGCATCTGCGCCTCGCCCGGCTCCAGCCCCAGCCGCATGCCCTCGACCAGCACCTCGACCAAAGCGCCCACGTCGCGCAGGCCGAGGTTGAGGCCCTGGCCCGCGATAGGGTGAATGCCGTGCGCGGCATCGCCCACCAGCGCCAGCCGCTCGCCGATAATGCGCGCGGTGTGCTGGAAGCCGAGCGGGTAGGACGAGCGCGGCCCATCGGCCTCGATCGCTCCATAGATGCCATGCATCTTGCCCATCACCTCGCCGAGAAACGCCTTCTCGGGCAGTGCCAGCAGGCCGGGGGCGTCCTTCTCGTTGACGCTCCAGACCATCGCGCTGCGGTGGCGGCCCTGTTCGTCGTCGGGGAGCGGCAGCAGCGCGAAGGGGCCGGCGGGGTAGAAGATTTCCCAGGCCACGCCCTCATGCGGCTTTTCGTGGAACAGCCCGGCGATGATTGCGCGGTGGTGATAGTTCCAGTGCGCGAGGTTGAAACCCGCCTCCTCGCGCGTGGGCGAGCGGCGACCTTCGGCTGCGACCATCAGGCTCGCCTCCAGCACCGTGCCGTCGCCCAGCGTGGCCGAGACACCATGCGGTCCACGCTCGCGGCTGCTGACCTCGACCGGCGCGTGCCAGGCGATCAGGCTTTCCTCGCGCGCGGCCTCGAACAGCGCGAGGCGCAGGTCGCGGTTGCGGTACATCAGACCGAGGCTGCCATCTTCGGGCGCGGGTTCGAAATCGATCCGGCCCGGTTTCATCCCGTCGGTGACGGCGATATTGGTGATCGCGCAGCCCAGCGGTGCGAGCGCCTCGCCAAGGCCGATGTTGGTGAACAGGTTCCAGCTCGCGGTGGAAATCGCCGAGGCGCGGCCGTCGAAGCCCTCCGCGGTTAGCTCGGCCGGGTCGGCCCGGTCGACCACGTGGCTGGAAATGCCCTTCTTCGCCGCAGCGAGGGCCAGCGTCATGCCAACGAGGCCGCCGCCGAGAATGAGGAGATCGCGCTTGTCCGCCATAGTGTCGTGCTCCTAAAGGTGCGCGCGTGATGCGTGCAAGCCTAATGGCCCTTCAGTGGCGGATAGCAAGCCTCTTGTGGTTGATCCCGGTCGTGTTTGCGGCCCTTTTTTCGGCTGCCCCGGCAGCAGCGCAGACGAACAACATCGCGCTTGCCGCCTATGCCGACAAGGCGCCCGAGCCGGGCGGCGAGGTCGACGTGGCGCTGGTCTTCACGCCCGCGCCGGGCTGGCATGGCTACTGGTCGAATCCGGGCGACGCGGGCGTGGGCTTGCGAATCAACTGGACCCTGCCCGAGGGCTGGCAGGCGGGCGAGCCAGACTTCCCCGTGCCCGAGACGCTGGTGATCTCCGGCCTGATGAACCACGTTTACGAGAGCCCCCATGCAGTGATCGTGCCGCTGCGGGTGCCTGCCGGAGCCGATCTGACCACGCCGCCCGTGGTGAGCGCGAAGCTCGACTGGCTCGCCTGCACCGACCGCATCTGTGTGCCCGAGCGCGGCGAGATCCGGCTCGACTTTGCGGGGCCGGCGGCGCTTGCACCCGAGGCCCGGTTCGAGCAATGGCGCGCCGGGCTGCCGCCGCTGATCGACCAGCACGCGACTTACGAAGTGGCGGGCGACGAGTTGCGGCTGGCGATCCCGCTGCCCGCCGCGATGGACCTGGGCGAACCGCATCTGTTTATCGAACAGCGGCAGATCGGGGCGGGGCAGTCGGTCGCCTATGCCGCGCCGCAGACCTTTCGGCGTGCCGGCGATATGCTGGTGGCGCAGGTGCCGCTCAAGGGGAGCGCTGCGGGCGAGGGCGGGCCGGAGATGCTCGAAGGCATCCTGTCGTTCGGCAAGGACGGGCGCGGGGTGCGGTTCGTGGCCGAGCCCGGCACGGTGACGGGCCTCGATGCGCCGGTGATCGCGGGGGCGGCGCGCGAGGTGCCTTCGCTGGCCTTCCTCATCGGTGCGGCGCTGCTCGGCGGGCTGATCCTCAACCTGATGCCCTGCGTGTTCCCGATCCTCAGCCTCAAGGCGCTGACGCTGGCCCGCGCGGGCG
>NZ_QXFM01000123.1 GCF_003584015.1 Aurantiacibacter xanthus | reverse complement strand
CCGTAGACTCATTACGCGGCGCACCAAATGCGTGCACAGATAAGTTTGACTGCAGCGAGATAGTTTTGCGGGCACTTGTCGTAGCGGGTGGCGATGCCTCGGAAATGTTTGATGCGATTGAAGAAGCGCTCGACCAGATTGCGTTGGCGGTAGAGCCAGCCCGAGAATGCGAAGCGGTGCTTGCGATTGGAGCGTGACGGGATGTTGGCCCAGACGTTTTTGTTGGCGGCAGCTTCGCGGATGGCATTGCTGTCGTAGCCCTTGTCGGCCAGCAGCGTGGCGCCCTCGGGCATAACATCGAGCAGGGCCTTTACTTCCTGGCTGTCGTGGACCTGCCCGCCGGTCAGGCGCAGCGCGACGGGACGACCGTCAGCGTCAACGAGGGCATGGATCTTGCTCGTGAGGCCACCTCGGGAACGTCCCATGCCGCGATCTCCAGGTCCCCCTTTTTACCCGTCGCACCGTGCTGGTGAACGCGGACGCAGGTGGAGTCGATCATCACGATCTCGCCTTCGAAAGCGGCGGAAACTGCGGACAACAGTCTGTCCCATACCCCGGCTTTGCGCCAGCGGACAAACCGGTTGTAGCAGGTGGTCGAGGGGCCGTAGCGCTCAGGCACCTCGGCCCATGGTGACCCGGTCCGAAAACGCCAGAGTATCCCGTTCAGCACCCGCCTGTCATCGACGCGGGGAACGCCCCGCGGCTTGTTCGGCAGCAGGGGCTCGATGATCGCCCATTCTCTATCCGTCAGTTCGTATCGCCGCCGTGTCATCCTGCCTCCATCACAATGGAGAGCCTGAATCACGCAAACCGCCTAACCTCAAGACGGTTTATGAGTTTACCGCCTAGCTCTTCGCCTGACGCTGGCCTGATCTACGGAGCTCGCTCATGTCCCGTTTACGCCCACTCACCGATCCCGACACCTTCCCGTCGCTCGACCCCGCCTTCATCCATGCCCGCCCTGCCGTTGGTCTTGGCGCCGACCAGCCGCCGCCGCGAATCCTGCTGCTCTACGGCTCCCTGCGGGAGCGCTCGTATTCGCGTCTCGCGGTCGAGGAAGCCGCGCGACTGCTCCAGCTGTTTGGCGCTGAGACGCGCATCTTCGATCCCTCCGATCTGCCGCTGCCTGACCAGATCGGCGGTGACGACCATCCTGCCGTCCACGAACTGCGCGAGCACGCCTTCTGGTCCGACGGCATGGTGTGGTGCAGCCCGGAGCGGCACGGCCAGATCACCGGCATCATGAAGACCCAGATCGATCACCTGCCGCTCAGCATCGGGGGAATGCGCCCTACCCAAGGGCGGACGCTGGCAGTCATGCAGGTGTCGGCGGGCTCACAGTCCTTCAACACCGTCAACACGCTGCGTCTGCTCGGCCGCTGGATGCGGATGTTCACCATTCCAAACCAGTCCAGCGTGCCTAAGGCATACGAGGAGTTCGACGGGGCGGGCAGGATGAAACCCTCGCCGCTCTACGACCGCATCGTGGACGTCATGGAGGAGCTCGTCCGCTTCACGGTGCTGCTGCGGCCGCACGCCGAACAGTTGGTCGACCGCTACTCGGAACGCAAGGAAGCAGGTCGCGCCATCGATCCACAAAAGGACATATCGGCGATTGCCTTGAACCCCTCATCTTGATGGAGTTCGATGAGTGGTGCGCTGCCAATACCGCTAGACATCATGTAACATAGGCCCGGCGGTTTACCGAAATCCCGCCGCCCATTTCAGTTACCCAACGCTCTCTGCGCGGGCTCCCGTTGGGAGTTCGCACACGATACCAAGGTTATATAGATGAACGAATCGAGCCACCGACTATCGCGTGACCTCGGCATAGGAGGCGCGATCATGATGGGCCTCGGCTCGATGGTCGGAACCGGCGTATTCGTCAGCATCGGTATCGCCGCTGGGGTTGCTGGCCCATCGGTCCTCCTGGCGATCGCGCTTGCCGCGCTGGTTGCGACCTGCAACGCCCTGTCGAGCGCGCAGCTCGCCGCCAGTCACCCCGTGAGTGGTGGCACTTATGAATACGGTTATCGCTACCTCAACCCGCGCCTCGGGCTCACCGCAGGCTGGATGTTCCTCTGTGCGAAATCGGCTTCCGCCGCCACCGCAGCGCTGGGTTTCGCAGGCTATGCGCTGCCGATGGCAGGCGGAGGTGCGGCGGCAATGCCTTGGGTCGCGATGGGTTCGGTCTTGTTTTTCACGCTTTTGGTGCTCGCTGGAATCAAGCGCTCAAGCTGGGTGAATATCGCAATCGTTTCGGTGACGCTCGCGGCGCTGGGCGGCTTCATCCTCTTCGGTTCTCCGAGTGCGTTCGCAACCGGTAGTTCAAATTGGACGCCCTTTTTCTCGGACCGTGAAGAATCTCCAGCATCGGCGTTCCTCTATGCGTCAGCGCTAATGTTCGTTGCCTTCACGGGCTACGGTCGCATTGCCACTCTTGGCGAGGAGGTGCGGGAGCCGCATCGGACGATCCCCCGGGCCATCATCGTCACGGTTGCGGTGACGGCGGCCCTCTACATATGCGTGGCGGCGGTGGTCGTGGGCATCGTTGGAACTGCCGTTTTTGCGGACGCGCCGGACCGGCAGGCAACTACCCTCCAGACCGCCGCCACCGCCATGGGGTCGCGTTCGCTTGCCTTGTTGGTGGCAATAGGCGCTATCACTGCGATGCTTGGCGTGTTGCTGAACCTGATCCTCGGACTGTCGCGCGTGGTGCTCGCCATGGGGCGACGAGGCGATATTCCGCCAGTCTTCGGCCGATTGACCGAAGCGGAAAAGGAACCAGCTTCTGCAGTCATACTGGTTGGTGTGCTCGTAACCGGGCTGGCAGCAATTGGCAGCGTCGAGACGGTCTGGGCGTTCAGCGCCTTCACGGTCCTGATCTATTACGCGATCTCCAACCTCGCGGCGCTGCGCCTGCCCGACGATCAGCGGCTATATCCGAGATGGATCTCCGTCCTGGGCCTCGCTTCGTGCCTTTTTCTCGCCTTCTGGGTTCCGGTCGATATCTGGGTGCTGGGCCTCGGATTGATTGGCGCGGGGCTGGTTTTCAAGACCTTCGCGCCACGCCTGTGGAAGCAGCCAATCTGACGGCGATGAAGGAATTGCTCCGGCTCAAGAGTTGCTCGGAGATCAGGACCAGTATCCGCGGCGAGCATGCGCTCCACATTCACAGTCCGAAGATTAAGCCGACCGACCGTTAAGCAGAGCGAGAAAGCTCGCTGAGGCAGCGGATGTAAATGTCGCGCTGCTTTTGCACGGGAAACGCTGCAAGAGCATCATCTGCGGGAAACCAGCGGGCGTCGGCTATCTCTTCAGCCTGCAAGTGGAGCGGGTGGCTGCGATCAATACGGCACGCGAACATCACCGCGTCCTGCCCGTCATGGTCAAGGTTGCGTTTCACCTTGTGCTCTGCCGAGTAAATGAACCGGTTGGTTACCGGCAGTTCCGATAACTCGGCCTCCAGCCCGACGCCTAATTCTTCCGCTAGCTCTCGGCGCATAGCCTCGACGGGAGATTCGCCCTCTTCCACGCCGCCGCCCGCAAGGGTCCATTCCCCATCGCGATATCCATGCGGCCGCACGAGGAGCACCTCGTCGTTCTCGTTCAATACAAGGGCCCGCACCTTGCGGCGCAGCCGTAATCCGTCGCTTTCGATATAGGCTGTCATGGTTGGAGAACCTGACAGGCTCGGGTAAACCTACCGTAAACCGCTCGTCTCAGGCACTCCCGGCAGCGCACTCCAGACACTTTATCACCGTCGGATTATTCCGCAGCCGACCCTCGGCAATCTGGTCGCCGCATTCGATGCAATAGCCGAACTCCCCTTCCTCGATCCGCTGGAGAGCTGCCGCGATGCCTGCACGTTCGGCCTTCCGCCGCCGCTTCTGCGCCAGCGCCATTGCCTGCACCTGCATCGCATCGATGCGAGAAAGTCGGCCCACGCTCTCCTGGTCCAGCGTCACCGGATCGCGATCCTTCGCGGAGATGCGATCCTGCTCGTCCAGTTCGGCGAGCCTTTGCAGCAAAGGATTGCGGAACGTTGCAGGATCGATCGACACGTCAGCGCACCATCAGCACCGGAGCCTTGACGGTGCGAACCATTTCAGTGGTCGTGCTGCCCACAATCATGCGACGTATTGGCGAATGCCCATAGGCACCCATAAGCAGCAGCGAATGCTCGGTGGCGGCAACGACGCCGGGAATGACCTTTTCGGCCTTGTCCCGCTCCATCACGACGGTAACGGGGTGGTCGGAAGCGAATCCCGCTTCTGCCCTGGTCAGCATCTCACGCTGCGCTTCGCCATCCGCCTCTGCCATGACGATGGTGACCGGCAGACCGTCGAACAGCGGTGAGTTGGCCAGACGCTCCAGCGCGCGTTCCGCGGCGGGACTGGCATCATAGGCGAAGACGACGTGCTCCGGTTCTGCATATTCGCGCGATGCGACCAGCACCGGCTTTTCACTCGACCTCACCACGCGCTCGATCATCGAGCCGATATGGTCCGAGGCATATTCGTGGCCGACGCCGCGCTTGCCCATGACAACCACGCGGGCGTGATCTTCGCGCTCGAGAATGGTCTCGACCACCCCGCCGTGGCGATGAAGCGTCGAGATGTCCGTAATGCCCGATTCACGCAGCAACTGTTCGCCCGCTTTTAGCATGACGCGGCCTTTCTCGATCTCGGTCCGACTGCCTTCTTCGGAAAGGCGGACAAGCTCTTCCATGAGGTCGCTCTTGACGCCCAAGCCAATGGCACCGGACAGGTCCTTGCGCGCCGTGATGGCGTCCTGTCTCTGGACGACGTGGAGCAGTTCGACCGGAAGCGACAGCCGCTTTGCCGCCCACCCGGCATAACCGCAAACGCTGGTGGCGTAGGCCGAGGCATCTATCGCCGCGAGGACGTTTTCCATTGCTGTATCTCCCATCAGTGTCCTCCCAGCTGCGCATCGGCGCCGGGCTTGTCATGGATAGCATAGCGCTCGATCATCCCGGCGCTCTCCTCGTTCAGGCCGCGGACCTCTACCGCGGTGCCCTCGCGGCGGAACTTGAGGATCGCCTTGTCGAGCGTGCCCACCGCCGAGATGTCCCAGAAGTGCGCGCGGCTGACGTCGATCACCACCCGGTCGAGCACTTCCTTGTAGTCGAACGCTTCGACGAAGCGATCGGAAGAAGCGAAGAAGACCTGGCCCCCAATGCGATAGGTCCGCGTCGTGCCGTCGGCGGACAGGTCGGTATCGACCGTGAACAACCGCTTCACCTTGCTGGCGAAGAACAGGCCCGAAAGGATCACACCAGCGAGCACGCCCTGCGCCAGGTCATGCGTCCACACGACCACGACTACCGTGACGATCATGACCACCGACGACTGCCAGGGATTGGTGCGGATGTCCTTGATCGAGCGCCACGAGAAGGTGCCGATCGATACCATAATCATGACCGCAACCAGTGATGCCATCGGAATGATCGCGACCAGCGGGCCGAGCACCAGGAGAAGAAACAGCAGGAAGACGCCCGATACGAAGGTCGAAAGTCTCGTTTCGCCGCCCGACTTCACGTTGATGACCGACTGGCCGATCATGGCGCAGCCGCCCATCCCGCCGAGGAAGCCGGTGAAGAAGTTTGCGATGCCCTGGCCCTTCATCTCCTGCCGCTTGTCGGACCCCGTATCGGTCAGGTCGTCGACGATCTGCGCGGTCAGCATGGACTCGAGCAGGCCGACCGCCGCCATCGTTGCCGAGTAGGGCAGGATGATCTGCAACGTCTCAAGCGTGAACGGAACGTCGGGAATGAGCCACGAAGGCAGCGACGAGGGCAACTCACCCATATCGCCCACCGTGCGCACATCCATGCCCATGTAGTAGACTACCGTCGTCAGGATGATGATCGCGACCAGCGGCGAGGGAATGGCCTTCGTGAGGCGCGGAAGGATGTAGATGACCGCCAGTCCCGCGGCGACCAGCACGTAGGTCAGCATCGGCACGCCGGTGAGTTCCGGCAGCTGTGCGATGAAGATCAGGATCGCCAATGCGTTGACAAACCCTGTGATGACCGAGCGCGACACATATTGCATCAGCAGGTGCAGCCGTAGGAAACCTGCGATGACCTGAATGACGCCCATCAGGATCGTTGCTGCGAAGAGGTATTCGACGCCGTATTGTTGGATGAGCGGCAGAACGAGAACGGCGATAGCTGCGGTGGCTGCCGAGATCATGCCCGGTCGCCCGCCTACGAGCGAGATGATGACCGCGATCGAGAACGACGCGTAAAGGCCGACCCTCGGATCGACCCCGGCAATGATGGAGAAGCCGATTGCCTCGGGAATGAGCGCAAGCGCGACGACGATGCCGGCGAGAATGTCGCGCCGGGGATTGGAAAGCCATTCACGCCTAAGCGTGGGAATATCGAACATGTGAACCCTAACACGACTCACACGACCGGCACGATGCGCGGAAGCATCGCTCAGCTGCGAACACTTTGTGCGGCCAGAATGCCGGTCTGAAAGGTTGTCCCGGGGATAGGCGCCGGGCCGAGCCACCCGGCGCGGCCGGGTCCGGTGGATTGCGGGCACTTAGCGGCTAAGCAAAAATGTTGCAAGTGCGAAGGGTGCAGTGGCATCGTCCGCGCGTTCGAAAGGCAGCTATCGGGCAGCGATCACAGAACGTTGAATGACCGAGATGGGGCGCGTAGCTGCCATAGTCAGAAAGCCTAGGACCGCTGCGAAAGCGCAATCACCAATCTGGCGGCCAGTGTTTCTTCTGCGTTTGCACGCCGCTCTTTCATCTTCGAGACCAGCTGACGTTTGGAATGATCTGGCATGCTCACGATTGCGGCAAGCACCACAGCTTTCAGCAAGTCAGGATGCGCCGTAATCATAAAGTGGTCCCCGTTACCTGATCGGCAGGACGACGCAGCCGCTCAACCAGCGAGCGCAGGCTGGCGGTGAGCACGAGGGTTGCGCTCCCCATCTTGATGATCTCGATCTCGTCTCTGGAAATGAGCACATAGAGTGTGCTGCGTCCGATCCCGAGATAGCGACAGGCTTCGGGTACGCGCATGGCGATCGGTTCGATGGCCTGGGGCCCGCATTGCTCGCGAAGATGCTCTGTCGTGCTTGCAGATGGCATAGCGGTCGATCCTTTCATCTGTCGGGTGATGACGGACCGACCTTGGGGAGCATGGAGGGGACAGGCCGGCCCGCCATCGGCACCGAGTATCGGCCGATTAGGGCACCCTGGGCCACATGACGTTCCTACGCTGCAGCTGCCGTTCTTTCGCCGCAGCGCAGAGGCCTGGGGCAAGCACTCCAGTCAAATGCACCGATGCTCATCTGGACGGCAAAGGACGTCCGGGCGAAAGCGGGTTTCCGAACGAAAACAGCACAGAACGCCAAGCGCCGTCGCCAATCTGTTTGATAAAAAAGAACTTTTCGAAAGGAGCGCCGCAGGAGCACTACGGGTGCCGTCGCATATTACTGAACGAAACCAACCACCTGCGCCCCGACCGACGGCGGCGCTTTTATCTCGCCCTCATTTTCTCGCTTCAAATCAGACGCTTACGGACGAATAATTACTCCGATTACGCCTGCAAGCGGAATGCATCGCGACTGCATCCGGCGCTGCCAGCGACCTGCCGTGATAGGGTCGCGGGTGTGCTTCTGATCTGCAACCAAGCGGCAAAATTTCTGGAGCGGCAGTGTCTAAGAGCGTCGCTGAATGATGCAACGCCATGGCAGCAAAACGACGCGGTCATCGCACACCAAGAGCCAGATATTCGCATTGCGAGCGCACACTGGATGTTCGACGATTGGTTGCAGCCACGCTCGTGGACGGCCTTTGTGTCAGCTTTTGGGTCAATAATCGTGACGCTTTAATGTCGTGAATTGGGTGTTAGCGGACGGTCTGCTTTCAGGAAGTTCTGGACTTGACCAGCCATCACCCTGAATTATATAGTTAGCATGATAACTAAAGGAATGTCATGATCCATCAGTTGAACATCATCGCACGGATCGCGCCGCATCCAACGCACTACAACAAGGCGCGCGAGGCCATCTGCGAGATCATCGAACAGACGCGCGCCGAACCCGGCTGCATGGAGTTTCGTCTCAGCGAAAATGCACAGGACGGAACACTGTATCTCTATGAGGAATGGCGAGACGAGGCGGCACTGGCATCGCACCACGATCAACCATACACCCGGGCCGTCTTTGAAGCCTACCGGGACTGGCTGGCAGAAGAGCCGCAAATCCTTCATCTCCGTCCGGTTCGGTAAGGCTGATGTTCTTTCTTAAAGAACTTCCCAGCCGACAAATGGTCGACGGTTATGCCGACCAATTCGCCGATGTCGATGTCGACAGAGTGCTCGACGCGCTTCGGTTGATGCGACGCGCGAGCCTGCTGATCCGCGAGCTGGAAGCATACTTCGCGCGCCATGACCTCTCGCAGCTTCGCTTTTTGATGATGATCCTTATCGACCGCGAACCCGAGCGAAACTGCCTCGCTGCAAGTGAAATTGCCGAAAGGCTGGACGTATCGCGGCCCGTCGTCACGCGCACCTTGCAGGGCTTGGAACGGGCTGGCCTGATCGCGATTTCGGAAAACTCAGAAGATGCTCGCTCCCGGAACGTGACCCTTACTCTCTCGGGGAAAGCCAAGCTCGACGAGGTTCTGCCGGGATACTTCGCCATCCTTCACCGTCCCGATCCAGCAGCCGACAAATGACATTCCGGATCGTTATATTGCGGACCATGCTCGTCTGGCTCGTCGTATGGCCGCTTGTGACCGGGATGCTCAAGCTGCTGAGGTTCATCGCGAGCGATATGGCGCTTGGATTTCAGACACTCATTCTGACGGCAATCCTTGTTCCCCTCATCAGTCTGCTGCTTGCTCCAGCGATGCATTCGCTGGCAACTCGCTTAATGAAGGAATGGTCATGACTGACAGGTTCGAAAGAGGCCTCGAGAATCTTCGCAGAATCGACGGTGAAGCCGGAGAGAAGGTGGTTGAAAGCTTAAAGGACATATCGCCGGATCTTGCCCGCTACACCATCGAATACCCGTTCGCCGATATCTACGCACGGCCCGGTCTTGGCCTCCGCGAACGAGAGATCGCGACGATCGCAGCCCTTACGGCGATGGGCACGGCACAGCCCCAGTTGAAGGTCCACATCCAAGCCGGACTCAATGTCGGTCTTACGAAGAGCGAGATCGAGGAAATTATCATCCAGATGAGCGTGTATGCCGGATTTCCAGCAGCGTTGAACGGGATGCAAGCCGCCAAGGAAGTCTACTCGAGCTCGGATGCCAGCGAATTCGATCAGGATGAGCCTAATTGACGGCAGCTTGCGGTAAGGAATTCTGCCCAGGCGAATGTCCGCAACGGGGTGGAAAGCTTCCGGTCCGCTTTCAGGAGGCTAAGCCGCGAAAGCCGCCGTCGAGGCAAGTAGCAAGCCCCGGCAGCTACGCGCCCTCATTCCGGAAATTGAAGATACAGATCCAGATTTCGAAAGCCGACATTCTCCAAGGGCAAGGCAGACTGTTCGCGTAAGGCTTTTGACAACACCAGATCAATGATCTAGCAGTTTGACTTCGGGCACTTATTCCGGCGCCCGGTAAGGCAATGCGCCCAAGTCCGGCTCGATGAGCTGTGTGCGAAGGACGCGTTGATGAATTCTCCCGCTAATTCAGGTTCCGTAGAACAAACTCCGATCCCGTTTTCCGATGGGGTGCGTGTCTGGGCGCGCATAGCCGCGTTGAGCTTTGGTGGGCCAGCCGGCCAGATCGCGGTGATGCACCGCATTCTAGTCGATGAAAAGCGCTGGATCGGCGAGAACCGGTTCCTGCATGCGCTCAATTACTGCATGCTCCTGCCCGGACCGGAAGCCATGCAGCTCGCCACCTATATTGGCTGGTTGCTCCACGGCGTTCGCGGTGGCCTCGTCGCAGGATGCCTGTTCGTCCTTCCCGGCTTCCTCAGCATTATGGCGCTTAGCGTGCTCTATGCCAGTTTTCAGGAGGCCAGCTTCGTCCAGGCGATTTTCTTCGGCATTAAGGCGGCGGTGCTCGCCATAGTCATCGAGGCCCTGCTGCGCATCGGGAAAAGGGCATTGAAAACTTGGCCCATGTATCTGATTGCCGCCGCAGCCTTCGTGGCGATATTCGCATTCGATGCACCTTTCCCGCTGATTATCGCGGCCGCCGCGCTGGTTGGTTTTCTTGGAGGGCATTTCGATCCTGCACGGTTTCTGGTCATTCGCGCCCGTGAAACGACCGAGGACGGGGAGAGCGAGCCGGAAGCCGTGCTTCATACAGGCGGTATGGCGAAAGCGCAGCCTACATGGCGCGGAGCAGTCCGCACGGCCTTGATCTGGGGCAGCATCTGGGCAGCTCCCATAATTGCGCTGATCCTTCTTGTTGGCCCAAATCACGTGTTCACGGAACTGGCGGTTTTCTTCTCCAAGCTCGCGGTCGTGACATTCGGGGGCGCGTATGCCGTGCTGGCCTATATGGCGCAGGAAGCCGTGCAGACGCATGGCTGGCTTGCCCCCGGTGAAATGCTCGATGGGTTGGGCATGGCGGAGACCACGCCGGGTCCACTGATCCAGGTCGTCCAATTCGTGGGGTTCATGGGGGGATATCGCGAAGCAGACATGTTAGGCCCGGTGGCTTCGGGCATCGCGGCTTCGGTCATCGTCACGTGGGTCACGTTCGTGCCGTGCTTCCTATGGATTTTCCTTGGTGCGCCATTTATCGAAAAACTGCGCGGCGTGAAGCTTCTGACAGCGGCGCTTTCGGCGGTGACGGCAGCAGTCGTCGGTGTGATCCTAAACCTTGCCATCTGGTTTGCGCTGCACGTTGCCTTCGCACGGCTTGACGAGGTTCGAGGTTACGGCGCACGTCTGCTCGTGCCGGACTTCGCCACGATCGACGTCGCCTCCGTCGTCATTGCCGCTGCGGCCCTGATCGCCATGCTGCGCTTCAAGATCGGGATGTTGCTCGTTCTCTTCGTGAGCGCACTCATTGGGTCGCTGTATTACCTCGCAATGATGGCTGGCACCTGAAATCACATCCAAGGAGAACTAAGATGAAGCAATTACCCAGAACATTGTTCGTCGGCGGCTTGGCTCTATCGCTATCAGCGATGTCGGCGGCTCTTCACGCGCAGGATAATCTCGGCAATCTCGAGGCACTGATTTTCGAGGCATCGCACTCGGAGGTCACCATGACCGACGATGGGGTCGCACGCATCGGTTGGACGCGCGCCGACGTGCCGGTGATGGTCGACGGCATGCGCCTCGATCCCCCGGCAGGTCTCGGCTCATGGGCTGCCTTCAAACCCGTCGATGGCGGAGTGATGGTCATGGGCGACACGGTCGTATTCGAGGATGAGATAACAGCCGCGATGGACGCTGCCCTCGCCAACGGGTTGACCGTCACCGCGCTGCACAATCATTTCATATTCGACGATCCGCCGGTCTATTTTATGCATATCGGCGGGCATGGGGAAACCGCCAAGATGGCAGCGGGTGTAAAAGCCGTCTGGGATGCCATCAAGGAAGTGCGCGCCGCCTCGCCGACGCCGCAGCGCAGTTTCGGTGGCATGACGCCGGATGCAAACGGCACGATCGAAGCCCTGGCGCTGAGCGAAATCTTGGGCACCGAGCCAAGCATCGCCGATGGTGTCGTGAAATACACCTTCGCTCGCCAAGGCCGCATGCACGGCGTTGAGATCGGTGGTTCGATGGGGCTTACGACCTGGGCGGCGTTCTCGGGCACCAACGACCTTGCCGCCGTGGATGGTGACTTCATCATGACCGAGGACGAAGTCCAGCCCGTGCTCCGCGCACTGCGCGAGCGGGATATCCATATCGTAGCATTGCATAACCACATGATCGGCGGTGAACCGATGTTTTACTTCCTCCACTACTGGGGAGTGGGTCCAGCAAAAGAGCTTGCAGCGGCGATTGCTGCTGCCCGTAACGCACAGGCCGAAACCGGATAGGCGCAACCATTCCGATAAAAATCAGTAAGGCAGCGATCGCTTGCACCTCATTGCGACAGGCATTGTCTTCGAAATGGCCGGGACGTGAGTTATGTCGTTAACTTTACGGGGTTGCCTTTGAATGCGATTTGGGTTGCGAACGGATTGTCCGTTTCCTTAGGAAAACGCCCGAAACCAGACTGTCTCGAAGCGGCCCCAAAATGGCTGAAGCGCATAAGCTGAGTCGACGGCAGATATCGGGAAGCAGGAGGCTGTCTCACATGGCCGCTTTGGCGTTGCAATCTGCTGGTCCGCTTCTGGCACAATCCACACTTGGTCTTAACGGCGAGAACTGGGGTGGTTTGCCGACAGGCTGCTTTTAGGATCTTGGGTTAAGGAAGCGGACGTTCACCCGATTGCGCAACTTCGGAATAGTTGCTGACTTCCGCGCATTATCTCGGTTCGGCGCAGTCGCTCAGCATCACCTATACGAGCATCGACGACGTATATTCGTGGGATTATCGCCTTGCATACTAAAAAAATTCTGAGTCTCGCGTTCGCCTTGGGCCTCGCATCCTGTGCGTCAGAAGAGGCGCCCGTTAACACCGCAGAAGAGCAATACCCATTCGACCGTCACGGCGCGTTGAGCGCCGCCGACGGAACGCCTGGCCAATCCGCTCTTGAGGGCGCAGAGGGCGTTCTCGGATATGAGCAAGGCTGCCTTTTTGTCGAACGGGACGGGGGGCGTTCCGGTCTGATACTGCCGGCGAATTCTTCCTTCGATGGCCGCGTATTGCGCTACAGGAACCTTGAGCTCAAACTGGGTCAGAGACTGACCTTCACTGGCGATCTTCTCGCGACACCCGATCGCGGGGAATACGGTTGCAAGTATGACGAGTTGCTGGAAGTCGCACCTTAGGGCGACTCCAATAAAGAGTGTTCCAAATCCGGTACTGAAAGGCAATTTTCTATGATCCGAAACCTAATTGTGGAAGGTCTACGAACGTCCTTTTTCGCGACATTCGACTTTCAGTGATCAAGGCAGGATAGCTGAGTTGGATCTTGGCCGGGGACATTTGCTAGATATTGTGCGAGGTCCCTGGGCCAAGAGAAACGAGGCCGAAGAAGTGTTCCGAAGCCGAGTAAATCGATGGATACAAAGCCCTCCGCTATTCAGATTTCAGCGATCCAGAGGGAAACACGGTAGGGCTACTGGACGGAAACTGATGCGCGTTGCCAAGATGTCGTAAACGGCGTCGGCAGCGGAAGGTCCGGATTTGGTGATCATTCCGCCGGGCGGAGATGGCAAGAACGGGGTGGAAACCGGTCAGCGGTCCGACACTTACACTAGCCCTCTCACGCCTCGGATCGGATCGACCTTAAGTGAACAAGGTAACGCCACATAAATATAGAAGAAAAAAACGACCCTATAATGAACAGGAAGATCGTGCCCGCCCGATCGCCAGCGAAGTATTGAAGTGCGAGCACTATTTGGATGCTGGGGAAAACAAAGGTGCCGAACAACTTCCAAAACGCAGCATGGGGCAACATCTGTTTCCAATAAGCTCGCTCTTTTCGAACGACCTCGTCGCGGATTGCCCATTGCTCGATCCAGCCATCAAACCTCGCAAGAAACCCCACTTTGACCCCCAACCGGCACCTCTAACGGGTGCACACTGGCGCAGTTTGCCGACGTCGGCAATGGCGTCGTAAGCGGAATGGCAGCTTTTAGGGCAGTGGGAGTGAAAAGCCGTCCTCCGGGCGGTCATTGGAAGTCGCTATGCCTTGTCGGAGCTCGCGAGCGCTTCGGCTTTGAGTTTCTCCAGCCGTTCCATACAAACTTCGTGCACGACGCGTCCAAGCTGCTCGACCTGCTCGCCAAGCCATTCGAGCTCTTCCTTCGTGATGCGGTAGTGCTTCGAGTAGCGTGCCTTCACATAGGCCTCTTTGAGTTTCTCGAACCGCGCGCGATCCCGCTTTAGCTCGCGCGGCCACACGTAGGTCAGGCGGGGATCGATGCGCTCGGCCTGCGTGCGCAAGAAGCCGAGGTTGTGAACGTGGGGAGTGTAAAATGTGCAGACTAGCAGGACGCAGTGATAAAGCGTCTCAGTCGTTTGATGTAGATCGAAGGCAGCCTGCTTCGAGTACTCCTTGCCTATCAGGAATCGCGCGCTTTCGAAGCGCTTCATGGCGCTAGGATACCATTCCTCAAAATACTCCTGCGCCATGCCCAGCGCCTGTGTCGGCGTCTTGGGCTTGGGCGTGTGCAGCTCGGTGTCGTCGGACTGGTAGAGCGCTACACCCTCGGCCTTCACATCCATGAAGAAGTAGCGGCCGTGCGCCAGTCCATCGTTCACTTCCTGAAGCGTGTGGACGATGAAGTTGACCGGCGTCTTGAGTGTGCTGGTCACACCGTATTCGCGCATCAAGCGGTCGTCGAGCTTCGACCAGTATTTGACCCTGTCGGCCAGCCGTTTGTCGTTGACGATGATGAGCAGGTCGTAATCCGACTGATAGCCTTTGGCAGTGTGCGGCTCATCGACCCAGGTCCCGCGAGCATAGCTTCCGTAGAGAATGACTTTGAGTATCCGTCCGGCTTTCTTCCACTCGTGCTTGGCGAGCGCGAAGGCATCGTCAAACTCTTCAAAGATGAGCTGCACGACGCGTTCGATCTCGCGCTGCTTTTGAGGGGGAAGATGATCAAGGTCCGTCTTCATCGGTCAAACCCTAGCAAGCTGTTCGGCCGCTTGCACGTGCCGAGTGCAGCAGCGCGCGGCGACGGCGCCATCCATAGCGCTGAGGAGCCGCGCGCGGAGCGCTCCACGTTAGCAACAATCCGGTAAGGATTGTCGTTAGGATAGTTAAAGGACGCTGGAGCCCAGCAATCCTGCGGGTTTGCCGCCTGTTTCGGTTCCCGATAGTCCGAACTTTCGGTTCCTGATAGTCCGAACGCTGCGGTTCCTGATAGTCCGAACAGGTGACAGGTTTATCCACAGGGACCGGCGTGGCTATGCGGTAACGGGAGAGTGGAAAAGGCGGCCTGATCGAAGGCGACCTGGATGCCTCACGGTGCATGATTTTCTGCATTGGGCTACGTTTCATCGCTTTAGCTTCCCTTGCAGCAGTGGGCAGCCCAGTCTTCCATCAACAGTTTGCGCTTCTCCAGCAGATTACCGCGCCGGTAGGCCGCCTCGGTCTTGTCCTTCACCACATGCGCCAGCGCTGCTTCTGCGACATCGCTCTGGTGACTGGTCTCCTCGCTCGCCCAGTCGCGGAACGCCGAGCGGAAGCCGTGAACCGTGCAACTCTCTTTCATCTCGCGCAGCAGCTTGGTCAGCGTCATATCGGACATCGCCTTCCTCCCTCGCATGCCGGGAAAGACGAGCTCGCAGTTTCTCACGCGCAGTTCCATGCAGCGCTCGATGATCCGTACTGCCCGATCGCACAGCGGCACGACATGCTCGCGATTGGCTTTCATCCGCTCCTTCGGGATGGTCCATAGCTTCTCATCGAGATCGAACTCATCGAAGACAGCATGGCGCACTTCGCCCGAGCGGGCCCCCGTCAGGATCGCAAACTCCAGCGCCAGCCTGCTGTAGCTTTCACGCTCGCGTAGCCGCGGAATGAAGTCCGGCACCTTGGCATAGGCCATGGCCGCGTAGTGGCCTTCCTTCTTCGGCTGGCGCGGCAGGCCCTTGGTGATCGCGCGCATGGGTGCCTCGCTGTCGCGGTATCCCGAGGCATAGGCCCAGTCGAGCACGGTCCCGATCCGCTGACGCACCCGGCGCGCCGTCTCAGGCTTTGCCAGCCAGATCTCGGCCAGCACATTGCGGATCATCGGCCCCGTGATGTCGTTGACCTGCACGTTGCCAAGATGGGGGAAGGCATAGGCCTCCAGCGTCCTGATCCATTGCTTCTCGTGTTTCTCGTTGCGCCATGTCGCGCGATGCTGGGCGAGTACCTTGGCGGCAGCTTCCCGGAATGTGGGAATGCCTTCCGCTTTCCGGCGCTCGAACAGCGGGTCCAGTCCCAGTTCGACCCAGGTTCGAACCTCGCGGGCCCGCTCACGTGCGACCGCCAGCGATATCTTCGATGCGCCTCCGAGACCGAAATCGCGGCGATTGCCGTTTTTCTGCACCCGGACCATCCAGCTCTTCGTGCCCGACGACTTCACCACGAGGTAAAGCCCATCGCCATCGCCTAATTTGCCGGGTCTCGAGGCGGCCTTTACCGCTGTTGCCGAAAGCTTACCCATGGCTGCAAATTCTCCCACATTTATTCCCACAAATCCAATCGGACACCGATGGATGAGCAAGGACAGTGTGGGACCCGAATCACCTGATAAGCCGCGCAAATGCTTGGCTTTTTCAGGTCATCGGTGGAAAATGGGGGAAAGGGTGGTGGCGGAGACGGAGGGATTCGAACCCTCGATACCCCGATAGGAGTATGGTTCCTTAGCAGGGAACTGGTTTCAGCCACTCACCCACGTCTCCGGACCCAGCGGCAAGCCCGGGCCTATAACCGCGCCTCGCTTGCGCTTCAAGGGCACACAGCACCTAATTTTTGCATTATTTGTCCGCACACCACAACAACGCGCAGGCCGATTCGGTTCACCGCAAAAGAGACTCGCCCCACCGCGCGTTCATTGCTGCTTCAGTCGCAGGGGATTCTTGTGCGACACACGGAAATTTACACGCGCAATTTGAAGAGGGCGCCACCATGAACATCGTCATTGTCACCCGCTGGGTGGGCCTTGCCGCCGCGAGCCTCGCATTCGTTGCGGCCCCGGTCAGCGCGCAGCAGATCCAGACGGTCGATCCCAACCTCGTGATCGACGGCGACCTTGAGGGCGAGAACACCACTCCGCCGCCGCCCGTCGACAACGGCGATTCGTGGATCACGCCGCAATACAACAACAACACCGGCTCGCCCGACACGGCCACCCCCTCGATGGATCTGCCGTCGAGCCGCTATGACAGTGTCCCCGCCGACAGCACCACGGCCGCGCCCCAGACGACGACTGCGCCGACCACCGCCACGACCGCCGCCAACGGCGACACCTATGCCCAGGACGACCTGATCGGTGCCGCCGAGGGTCTGTTCGGTAAAGGGGCCGAGGGCCTGGCGCGCCTGATCGAGGATATTCTCGCCAAGCAGGGCGAGCCCAACGGCTATATCGTAGGGCGCGAAGGGGGCGGCGCGTTCATCGTTGGGGTGCGCTATGGCTCGGGCACGCTGCATCACAGGATCGAAGGCAATATGCCGGTCTACTGGACCGGACCGTCGGTCGGCCTCGATGCGGGGGCCAATGCCGCCAACACCTTCGTGCTCGTTTACAACCTCTACGACAGCGAAGACCTGTTCGAGCGCTTCCCGGCGGGCGAGGGGCAGGCCTATTTCGTGGGCGGGTTCAATGTCAGCTATCTGCGCAGGGGCGATATTGTCCTCATTCCGATCCGGGTCGGCGCTGGTCTGCGACTGGGCGTCAACGCCGGATATATGCGCTTTAGCCACAAGCAGCGCTGGCTGCCGTTCTGATCGCAAAACGGCCTTGCCCAAACCGTCGGTGAGCGGCAAAGGGCAGCCACTATGCTGGATAGACTCGACCAACAACCGCCCGATGCGCTGCTTGCGCTGATCAAGCTCTACGATGCCGACACCCGGCCGACCAAGATCGACCTTGGTGTGGGCGTCTATCGCACCAGCGATGGCGCGACTCCGGTGTTCGCTGCGATCAAGGCCGCCGAGCAGCGGCTGGTCTCGGAGCAGGCGAGCAAGGCCTACCTCGGCCCCGAGGGCGACATGGGCTTTGTCCGGGCGCTGATCCCGCACGTGTTCGGCGCGGCGGGCGACATGGGTGGCCGGATCGACGGTATGCAGACCCCGGGTGGCACCGGCGGCGTGCGTATCGCGGCGGGCCTCGCCAGGAAGGCGGGCGTTGCCAGGGTGCTGATGGGCATGCCGAGCTGGCCCAACCACGCGCAGATTTTTGCCGACCTCGCGATGACGGTCGAAGGGTTCGATCATCAGGCTGCCGATGGCAGCGCCAACATGGATGCGCTGCGCACCGCGCTTCAGAATGCGGGCAAGGGCGATGCCGTCCTGCTGCACGGCTGCTGTCACAACCCGTCCGGCATCGATTACACGCCCGCGCAGTGGGACGAGATCGCCGACCTGCTGGTCGAGCGGGAAATCCTGCCGATCATCGACCTTGCCTATCAGGGACTGGGCGATGGCATGGAAGAAGACGCCTACGGCCTGCGCAAGGTCGTTGCCTCTGTGCCGGAAGCTCTGATCGCCTACAGCTGCGACAAGAACTTCGGCCTCTATCGCGACCGTGTCGGCGCGTTCTACGCGCTCGGCAAGACGGCTGACGATACCGTGCGCATCATGTCGAACGGCTGTGCGCTGGCGCGCGCCAACTGGTCGATGCCGCCCGATCACGGCGCTGCCGCCGTGGGGCTGATCCTCACCGACGAGGCGCTGACGAAGCAGTGGCTGGACGAGCTGACCTCGATGCGCGCGCGCATCGGCGAAGTGCGCAGCCAGCTGGCCGCTGCCGGCAAGGCGGGTTCGGTCGATCTCACGCCGCTGGGCGAGCAGAAGGGCATGTTCGCCATGCTCCCGCTCAGCAAGGAACAGATCGGCGCGCTGCGCACCGATCATGGGGTCTACATGGCGGGCTCGGGCCGCATCAACGTGGCGGGTCTGACCAGCGGCAACATCGGTGCCTTCGTGAAGGCGCTGGAGGCGGTTGCGGGCTAAGCGCCCGCAGTCGCACCCGCGCGCAAGGTCTGCATCCGCTGGAGGTAGCGGGCGATGGTGTCGATCTCGAGATTGACGCTCGCCCCCTGCCGCAGCGCGCCCAGCGTGGTGACATCGGCGGTGTGCGGGATGATATTCAATTCGAACTGAACCGAGCCGTCGGGCTGGTCGCTCACTTGATTGACCGTCAGCGACACGCCGTTGACCGTGATCGAGCCCTTCGTGGCGATGAACGGAGCAAGCTCGGCGGGCGCGGCGATGGTGAGCCGGGTCGAATCGCCATCGGGCCGCCAGTCGGCCAGCGTGCCCACCGCATCGACATGGCCGGTCACGATATGGCCGCCCAGTTCGTCGCCCAGCCGCAGCGAAGGTTCGAGGTTGAGCTTTGCTCCCTCGGTCCACATGCCCGGCGCGGTGCGCGAGACGGTTTCGCCCGAAATGTCGACCGCGAAGGTCATTGCCCCAAGTGTGCCGCTCTTGGCGACCACGGTGAGGCACACCCCGGAGCAAGCGATCGAAGCGCCGATATCGACCTTGGCCGGGTCGAACGGGCAGGCGATGACGGCGCGCAGGTCGCCACGCTGCTCCACGCTCTGGATGGTGCCGATGGCGGTGACGATGCCGGTGAACATGCTCGCTTAAATCCCTTCGTTGCGGGCGCGGGCATAGACTTCGAGCCGGTCGCTGCCAAGCTGGCGACTTTCAGCGAGGTTCCAGCGTCCGTGCGCATCGGCCAGCGCGCCAAGACCGATATCGCCAATGCCGGGGAGCCCGCCGCCGATCAGGATCGGCGCGCGGTAGATCAGCAGGCGGTCGACAAGGCCGGCGCGCAGGAAGCTTGCCGCCGTGGCCGCGCCGCCCTCGACGAACAGGTAGCGTACTGCCTCCATGGCGGAGATGTCGGCGACTGCCGAGAGCCTGTGCCAACCGCCCGGCACCTCGCCTGAGGTGAGCGCCCAGCGGGAAGGCGAGCGCTGCTCCAGCCCCGGCAGGCGCACGTCGAGCCGGGGGGTGTCGGCGCGTAGGGTTCCGCCGCCAACGAGAATTGCATCGGCGCGGGCTCGTTCGCGGTGGCAGTGCGCGCGGGCGGCGGCTCCGGTAATCCACTGGCTTTCGCCCTGAGCTGTCGCGATGCAGCCATCGAGCGACAGCGCGAGTTTGAGCGTCACATGCGGACGGCCCAGAGCGAGCGCGCAGGCATGGCCTTCGAGCCGCATGGCCGCCGCGCTGCTCCCGGTTTCGGTGACGGCAATGCGCGCCTCGCGCAGACGTTCCGCGCCCTTGCCGCAGGTGCGCGGATCGGGGTCGGCCATGCCGATCACCACACGCGCCACACCCGCCGCCACGATCAGGTCAGAGCAGGCAGGCCCGCGCTCCGAGACATGGGCGCAAGGTTCCAGCGTCACATAGAGCGTGCCCCCGTGCGCCTGCTCTCCCGCTTCGGCAAGTGCGACAG
>NZ_QXFM01000122.1 GCF_003584015.1 Aurantiacibacter xanthus | reverse complement strand
CCGTAGACTCATTACGCGGCGCACCAAATGCGTGCACAGATAAGTTTGACTGCAGCGAGATAGTTTTGCGGGCACTTGTCGTAGCGGGTGGCGATGCCTCGGAAATGTTTGATGCGATTGAAGAAGCGCTCGACCAGATTGCGTTGGCGGTAGAGCCAGCCCGAGAATGCGAAGCGGTGCTTGCGATTGGAGCGTGACGGGATGTTGGCCCAGACGTTTTTGTTGGCGGCAGCTTCGCGGATGGCATTGCTGTCGTAGCCCTTGTCGGCCAGCAGCGTGGCGCCCTCGGGCATAACATCGAGCAGGGCCTTTACTTCCTGGCTGTCGTGGACCTGCCCGCCGGTCAGGCGCAGCGCGACGGGACGACCGTCAGCGTCAACGAGGGCATGGATCTTGCTCGTGAGGCCACCTCGGGAACGTCCCATGCCGCGATCTCCAGGTCCCCCTTTTTACCCGTCGCACCGTGCTGGTGAACGCGGACGCAGGTGGAGTCGATCATCACGATCTCGCCTTCGAAAGCGGCGGAAACTGCGGACAACAGTCTGTCCCATACCCCGGCTTTGCGCCAGCGGACAAACCGGTTGTAGCAGGTGGTCGAGGGGCCGTAGCGCTCAGGCACCTCGGCCCATGGTGACCCGGTCCGAAAACGCCAGAGTATCCCGTTCAGCACCCGCCTGTCATCGACGCGGGGAACGCCCCGCGGCTTGTTCGGCAGCAGGGGCTCGATGATCGCCCATTCTCTATCCGTCAGTTCGTATCGCCGCCGTGTCATCCTGCCTCCATCACAATGGAGAGCCTGAATCACGCAAACCGCCTAACCTCAAGACGGTTTATGAGTTTACCGCCTAGCTCGAACATTGATGTTACGTGACATTCCTCGAACGGCGGCTTCGAGCTCCAGGCTGACATACTTACGACCTAGGGTAAACGTCGGAAGCTGCCGTCGCTGAACTTCAAGACATAACGGGCTGAAGCGTAGAATCGACGCGTTGCTATCTCACACGGCGGACATGCGCTGATCGGCGGCGCATAAGCTATTGTATGCTGCGATCGGCGGGAGTGGCGGAGACGGAGGATTTCTTAGGTCTCAACCTAATGAATTGAAATCTTTTTCTTATCCTTCAGCCGCCTAGCCCGTACCCACAGTCGTTACCACACGTCCAAGTCGTCATTGATGTTCGACGGTTAAACAATGCCTCATTGCGGCACTGAATGTCCAGAATTTTCCACCGCTATCCGTCGTCGATTGCAAGGATGAGCAAGCTTCGAACAGGTTTGTTTCTCGGTGCAACGTCGATACGCGAAATGGCTGGAACGGGGCCGGCAGCAGACAGTCCGGTTATGGGATTTAGAAAGCCGCATCCGGTCGTCCGGACCGCGAAGTGTCATTGCGCAGTTCCGTCGAATCCACCCTCTATTCATCGGCAAATATCGATGGGAATTGACGGCCGATCAATCCATCGATAATTGCCGATGTATGAAGTCGACCTCGGCACTCGATGTACTCTCTGCTCTGGCGCACCCAACGCGGCTTGATGCGTTCCGCCGTCTCGTGCGCAGCGAGCCCGACGGGCTCTCCACAGGCCAGCTCGTAGACGCCTCGGGTCTGACCCAGAGCACCTTCTCAAGTCACCTCGCGATCCTCGTCGGCGCTGGTCTCGTCTTGCCGGAAAAGCGGGGGCGGCAGATGATCCAGCGCGCGAACATCGAGGTCCTGCGCGACCTGATGCTGTTCCTCGCCAAGGATTGTTGTGAGGGCCGCGCAGAGCTTTGCGAGCCGCTCGTGGCCGAACTCTCCCATTGCTGCTGATGGAGCCGACAGTGCCTGACCAACCTTACAATGTCCTGTTCCTGTGCACGGGCAACTCAGCCCGCTCGATCCTGGGCGAAGCGTTGATGAACAAAATGGGCGGAGGTCGTTTTCGTGCCTACAGCGCGGGTAGCCAACCCAAGGGCGAGGTGCATCCGATGTCGCTCGATGTGCTGGAGAGCTTCGGCTATCCGACCGATGGCCTGCACTCGAAGAACTGGAGCGAGTTCACCAAGCCCGGCGCACCCGAGTTCGATTTCATCTTCACCGTCTGCGACAACGCAGCGGGCGAGAGCTGTCCGATATGGCCAGGCAAGCCGCTCACCGCGCATTGGGGCGTAGAAGATCCCGCCACGGTCGAGGGCGATGGCCAGCGGCAGGCTTTCGTCGATGCGCTCAGCTATCTCAAACGCCGGATCGAGCTGTTCCTGATGCTGCCGCTCCCGAGCATCGACGAAATGTCTGTGCGCAGCAAATTGGCCGCCATCGGCCGCGAAGAAGGCGCGAGCGCCAAGGCCAAGGAATCCTGAATGACCACCGACATCGTCGTCTATCATAATCCCGACTGCGGCACCTCGCGCAACACGCTGGCGATGATCCGCAATGCCGGAATCGAGCCGCATGTGGTCGATTATGTGAAGACACCGCCATCGCGAGCGATGCTGGAAAGCCTGATGGAGCGCGCCGGGCTAAGTCCGAGGGAGGTGCTGCGCGAAAAGGGCACGCCTTTTGCCGAACTGGGGCTCGGCGATGAGAGCCTGGGCGATACAGCGCTGGTGGACGCGATGATGGAGCACCCGATCCTCATCAACAGACCACTCGTCGTCTCCCCGCTCGGCGTCCGCCTGTGCCGTCCGTCCGAGGCGGTGCTCGACATTTTGCCAAGCCCACAGCAGGGCGCCTTCACCAAGGAGGACGGCGAGCAGGTCGCGGACGTAGCGGGCAAGCGTATCGCCTGATGCTGCTCGCGATCGCGATCTTCATTGCCACCATCACGCTGGTGATCTGGCAGCCGCGTGGGCTCGGCATCGGGTGGAGCGCGATCGGCGGAGCACTGCTGGCGCTTGCCACCGGCGTCATCTCACTCGCCGACATTCCAGTGGTGTGGAACATCATCTGGAATGCGACCGGCGCCTTCGTTGCGATCATCCTCATCAGCCTCATCCTCGACCGGGCGGGATTCTTCGAGTGGGCCGCGCTCCATGTCGCACGATGGGGCCGCGGAAACGGGCGCATGCTGTTCGTGCTCGTGGTGCTGCTCGGTGCAGGCGTTGCGTCCATCTTCGCCAACGATGGGGCCGCGCTGATTCTAACCCCCATCGTGATCGCGATGCTCCGGGCGCTGGGCTACAATGCCAAGGCGACATTGGCCTTCGTCATGGCAGCGGGATTCATCTCCGATACTGCCAGCCTACCGTTGGTCGTCTCGAACCTTGTCAATATCGTGTCGGCCGACTTCTTCGACATTGGGTTCGGCGAGTATGCGCTGGTCATGGTGCCGGTCGATCTTGCCGCCATCGCGGCCACGCTAGTGGCTTTGATGCTGTTCTTCCGGAAGGACATTCCCGCCAGCTACCATGTCGCCCAGCTTCGCCTTCCTGCAGAGGCGATCCGCGACCGAGCGACCTTCCGCGCCGGATGGGTGGTGCTGGCATTGCTGCTGGTCGGCTTCTTCGTCCTCGATCCGCTCGGCGTTCCGATCAGCGCGGTCGCCGCCGTCGGCGCGCTGGCGCTGATCGCGATCGCCGCGCGCGGACGAGTCATTCCGACCGGCCAGGTGATCCGCGAGGCCCCCTGGCAGGTCGTGATCTTCTCACTCGGCATGTATCTGGTCGTTTACGGCATGAGCAACGCCGGGCTCGCCGCCGCTATAGCGGAACTGCTCGAACGCTCGGCAGAGGGCGGTGTGTGGGGCGCTACCTTCGGGACGGGCATCCTGGCGGCCGTGCTTTCCTCAGGGATGAACAACATGCCAACCGTCCTCGTCGGCGCGCTGTCGATCGACGCTACGGGCGCCACCGGCCCCGTTCGCGACGCGATGATCTACGCCAACGTAATCGGCTGCGACCTCGGGCCGAAGATCACCCCGATCGGTTCGCTCGCGACCCTGCTATGGCTGCATGTGCTGGGACAGAAGGGCGTGAAAATCGGCTGGGGCTATTACTTCCGCGTCGGCATCACGCTGACCACGCCGATCCTGCTGGTGACCTTGGCCGCGCTAGCACTACTTTGGCAGAAATCTGATTTTTGGGATTCCCAAGGTGGGATTCCAGTGATTCATAGGGAGCCAGCTTTTCGAAGGGGCTGGCGATGGATACGGATTGGCGTGGCGAACTGGACGAGTGGTTGGCACCGTTTGTAGCGGCGTTGCGACACAAGACGCGTGGCCGGATGTGTCCGGCGTATATCGCGGGACTGATCGGCCCGGGGGATCGCAAAAGCATACAGCCGATGGCCGCCCGGACAGATGATGTCAGCTACGATCGGCTGCATCATTTCATCGCCAGCGGCGTGTGGGACGAAGCACCGCTGGAGGCAGCTCTGCTCGCCGAGGCCGACCGGCAGGTAGGCGGCGAGAAGGCCTGGCTGATCATCGACGACACGGCGCTGCCCAAGAAGGGGCGCCATTCCGTCGGCGTGGCGCCGCAATATGCGTCGGCACTGGGCAAGAATGCCAACTGCCAGACGCTGGTGTCGGTGACGCTGGCATCTGGCGAAGTCCCCATCATGGTCGGCCTGCGCCTGTTCCTGCCCGAGAGCTGGACCGGAGACGTGGCCCGCCTGGAACGGACTGGAGTTCCTCTCGATTGCTGCCCCTACAGGACCAAGCCCGAGATCGCGCTCGCTGAGATCGATCGGGTCGGCGCTGCGGGTGTTCGTTTCGGCTGTGTCCTGGCGGATGCGGGCTATGGCATGTCCGCACCGTTCCGACAGGGGCTGAGTGAGCGCGGGCTTGCATGGGCGGTGGGCATACCTTTCAGACAGAAGGTCTACCCCGCCGATGTTGGGATGATCTTCCCGATCGCTGGAAGAGGTCGCCCTCGCAAGAACGCCATCCCCGACGCAAAATCGATATCCGCCAAGGCAATGCTGGAGATGGCAAGGTGGCGCAAGGTGAGTTGGCGGCGCGGGACCAAAGGGCCACTCTCGGCGCGGTTCGCTGCCGTTCGCGTGCGTGTCGCCGATGGTCCGCCCCAGCGCATCCGGGACATGGGTGCGCAACATCTGCCCGGCGAGGAGGTGTGGTTGGTCGGGGAGCATCGCTCGACTGGCGAGCGCAAATACTACCTCTCCAACCTGCCTGCCAGCACGCCAATCAGGCAGCTTGCCGGCGCCATCAAGGCCCGCTGGGTCTGTGAGCAGGGGCATCAGCAACTCAAGGAAGAACTCGGCCTCGATCACTTCGAGGGTAGATCATGGAAGGGGCTGCACCGACACGCGCTGATGTCCATGATCGCCCTGGCCTTCTTGCAGACCCAGCGCCTCAAGCAGGCCAAGGGGGAAAAAAAGGACTGCCGGTCCGCCTCCACAGCCGAGCTTACCAGCGATCAGACAGGCCATCATTGACCGCTTCTCCAAGCCACCGGATCGGCCATGCCCGCACTGCGGTCGCTGCATATCTGACCCGACACCAGAAAATCTGCCAAAGTAGTG
>NZ_QXFM01000121.1 GCF_003584015.1 Aurantiacibacter xanthus | reverse complement strand
ACACTCCGCTGATCTACGCCGCGAGTTGTGCCAAATGTTCTGACGACGGACAATTGGGCTGGTCACCGGTTCGCCGCGCCATGGTGCAGCGGTTGCTCGCCGCGCCGGGTTCCTGGAGCGGATCGCAATTATCGCTCCTGATGCCGTGATCACTGAAGCCAACGGGAATTTCGAGTTCGAGGCGGGCATAGCCGCCGGTCGTCAGCTGCTGGACGTTGCCGACCGTCCCACTGCGATCTTCGCCACCAACGACGATTCGGCCGCCGGTGTGATGACCGCCTGCACCCAGCTCGGCATTGCCGTGCCCGATGCCGTGTCGATCTGCGGCTTCGACGACAACTTCGTCGCCAAGAGGGTGTGGCCTTACCTAACGACGGTTTACCAGCCGATTGCGGAACTGGCACGGCAGGCGGCCAATCTGCTGCTCGATCGCCGTGCCGACAACCGCGAGACGGCCAACGTCCTGCTCGCGCACCGTATGGTGGAACGCGACACTATCAGGGATCTGCGGGTGAGCGAAAAGGTTCGCCGCCCGGTCAAGGGAGATGACGATGCTTAAGACTACGATTGCTTCGCTTGCCGTGCTGACGGCAGCTTTTTCCACGCCCACGATGGCGCAGGTGGTGACCATCGATGTCGGCCAGGTCGAGGGAGCGAGGGCTGACGGAATAGAATCGTGGAAGGGCATCCCCTTCGCCCAGCCGCCGGTGGGCGATCTGCGCTGGCGGGCGCCGCAGCCGGTCGAGGCGTGGGAGGGCGTCTACAAGGCGACCGAATTTTCCAACGATTGCATGCAGATTCCCTTCGCCGCCGATGCCGCGCCGCTCGGCACACCGCCCGCGGAGGACTGCCTCTATCTCAATGTCTGGCGGCCCGAGGGAACCACGGCTGACGACCGCCTGCCGGTGATGTTCTGGATCTATGGCGGCGGCTTCGTGAACGGTGGATCGTCGCCCGCAGTCTATGACGGGTCCGAACTGGCGCGGCAGGGCGTGATCCTGGTGAGCTTCAACTATCGGCTCGGCCGTTTCGGTTTCTTCGCGCATCCGGCTTTGACCGAGGCGAACGAGGACAACGGTCTGCTCGGCAATTACGGCTACATGGATCAGGTTGCGGCGCTGCGCTGGGTCCAGCGCAATATTGCGGCGTTCGGCGGCGATCCGGGCAAGGTGACGATCTTCGGCGAAAGCGCGGGCGGCGGTTCGGTCAGCATGATGATGACCAGCCCGATGACGCGCGGGCTGTTCGACAAGGCGATAGTGATGTCGGGCGGGGGCCGTGCGGGCCTGCGCTCGACAATGCCGGTCCATTCCGACGATGGGCCGGACGGTGAGGACGCCGGACTCGGCTTTGCCGAATGGGCCGGGATCGAGGGCGAAGGCGCCGAGGCACTGGCCGCCTTGCGTGCGCTGCCCGCCGAGGTGCTGGCGACGGGCGTCGGTCTTGCCCAGCAGCCGGTGGCTCCGCATTCCGGGCCGCTGATCGATGGCATGGTGGTGCTGCATCCGTTCGACGAGGTCTATGCCGCTGGCGATGCTGCGCCGGTACCGTTCATGGCTGGCGCGAACACGGCGGATATCGGCTTTGGCCCTCCGCTGGAAGGCGATGTCTTTGCCGCCCATTTCGGGGCCCATGCCGATCAGGCGCGGGCAGCCTATGCCGATCTCTCCGACCTGCCGTCGGCTGCGTTGCAGGCCGCCATCTATGCCGACGAGATGATGGTCGAACCTGCACGCTTCATGGTGCAACGGATGGCTGCCAGCGGCCAGAAGACCTGGCATTACCGGGCGGGCTATGTGCCCGAAGTGATGCGTGAGGAGTGGGCTAGCGGACTGCCGCACGCCACGGAAATCCCGTTCTTCTTCCGCACCATCGATGCGCGCTATCCGGGTGAAGCGACAGCGGCGGATCATGCCGCCTCGGCAGCCATGAGCGCGGCCTTCGTCAACTTTGCCAAGACCGGCGATCCCAATGGCCCCGGTGCGCCTGTATGGCCGGTCTACGACGATACGACCCGTCCGGTGATGCTGTTCGGGATTGATGGCAACCACGGTGGCGAAGACCCGTGGCGTGCTCGGCTCGACGTGGCCGAAGCACTGGCCGAAAGCGCGGCGGACTGACGGGCAGGGCAGGCCGCCTGTCTCATGGGTGAAGCCGATTGGGCAGTCACGCGCGTTCGAACACCTGCCATGCCGCATCGTACATCCGGCATGGCAGGTCTCGGGCGAGGCCCGACTATCCGTTCTTCGCAAGTTGCATTCGGTCAGTCTTGCTCGCCAGAGGCGGCAAAGGAGGCGAAGGAAAGGCTGCCCGTGGAACGCAACAGCGCCGCCTGGGCCAGCAACACATCGCTGCGGCTTTGGGCGAGGGCGAGCCGGGCCGCGCGCAGGTTCTCGTCCGCGACGAGGATATCGAGCGTCGAGCGCAGATCATACGCATATTCCGCCCGCACCCCGCTCAGGGCCAGATCGGCCGCTTCGAGCCGCCTCTGGTTCGCTTCGAGGCGGGCACGGGCCGCCGCCAGTCTGGCCCATGCGGTATCGACCTGGCGGAGCGCATCCCTGCCGGCGGCGTCCATGTCGAAGCGGGCGGCGCGCAGTTCCGCACTTGCCTGCCGCACCTGCGACGCAACCAGCCCGCCGGTGAGGATGGGGACATGCAGCGTCACCCCGACCGCGTTGCTGCGGACATATCCGTCGTTGCGGACATCGCTGAAGCCATAGCCATAGTCGCCATCGAGCGAGACTGTCGGCGCCCCCTGCGAGCGGGCCTCGCCGACACGGGCGGCGGCGGCCTGCACGGCCTCGTCGCCGCGGCGGTAGAGCGGGTTGTCCGCCAGCGCCTGCTCGCGCGCCAGTTCGCGTGTCGGCGGTAATCCCGCGAGATCGGGCAAGGGGTCCAGCGTTTCGGGATCGCGGCCCACAAGCGTGCGATATTGCGCCTTTGCCCCTTCAAGAGCCGCGCGTGCATCGGCCAGCTGGCCCTGCGCGCCCGCCAGCTGCGCTTCGAGCTGCGCCACATCGGTCAGCGTGGCACGGCCCAGATCGTATCGCGCCGTGGCTTCGGCGACCTGCTGGTGCAGGAGGCCGATGTCGGTCTCCACGATCGCCATCGCCTGCTGGCCGTAAAGCACGTCGGCATAGGCCATCACCACCTGGGTTATCAGCACGGAGGCCGCATCGCGCAGGCCTTCCTCGCCAGCCGACACATCATGCTGGGCGGCACGCACCGCACTTGAGACCCGTCCGCCGGTCCAGAGCGGCAAGGAGGCCGAAATCGTCGCCCCGCCGCCGGTGTCGTAATCGAACCGATCATAGCCCCCGGTGCCGCCCAGCGCAGCGGTCAGCCGCCCGCGTGCGCGCGCCTGTTCGGGCGTTTCGGCGAGCGCCTCCTGGCGTGCCTCCTCGGCATTCAGGGCGGGGTTGCTGAGCAGGGCGCTCTGCACGGCTTCGGCGAGTGTCTCGGCCGCGCAAGGCGTCGCGACGAGAGCCATGACGCTGGCAAGACCGGACAGGACATGCCTAGTCATGGCGCAGCGCCCATGCCGGGATTGCCCGAGCGGCCCGCAGCGATTGCACGCTGACGGTGAGGGCTGCGATAAGCAGTGCCAGAACGCTCGCCGCGACAAAGTAAAGCGGTGACAGCACGACCGGATCGGAAAAGCCGGCCAGCCAATTTCGCAGGGCAACCCAGGCCAGCGGCCAGGCGATAAGGTTGGCGATCACCACCGGGCGCAGGAATTGCCCCACGAGCAGCAACACGATGTCGCGCGTGGATGCGCCCAGCGTCTTGCGGATGCCGATTTCCTTGACCCGTCGAACCGTGTTGAACGAGGCAAGTCCCCACAATCCCACACAACCGATCAGCACGGCGAGAACCGCCCCGATGGTGAACAGGCGGGTGGCCTGCTCGTCGGACTTGTACAGTTCGGCCAGGCGCTGGTCGGCGGAGCTGGCATCGAAGGGGACTTGCGGCGCGACTTGCAGCCAGGTGCCTTTCACCGCGTCCATCGCCGTGCGCAGGTCGCCTGAGTAGCGGAGCGTGGCGGTTGCATATTCATCCATGCGCGCGGTGAAGCTGTAATAGGTCGCGGTGGTCGCATCGCGCGGCGAGAGGAAGCGCATGTTGTCGATCACTCCAATGATGGTGAAGGTGCGATTGCCTTTGCCGACCGTCTTGCCGACGGCTGCTTCCGGTGATGCAAAGCCAAGCGCGCTCGCGCCCATGCGATTGATCACGATGCTTACGGGGACGCCGTCCTTGCGATTGGCGAAGTCGTCCGCTCCGTGCGCGAGATCGAACTCTCGCCCGGCCAGCAAGCGGGCGCCGTAGGTACGGAAGAAGTCCGGGCCGACCACGATTTGCTGAAGGGATGGGCCGGGGCCGGGTTGTCCGGGGATTTCGATGCTGTTGGCATTGTTGGTGCCACTGCCGCCGGCGCTGTTATCTGCCAGAGTCAGCGAGTGGATCATGGGCAGCGCTCGCCACCCGGCTGTCAGGGCCTGGATCTGTTCGGGCTCGGCCTGCGTCATCGAACGGACCACGATCAGACCATCGCGCTTGAAACCCACATCGGCGCTGCGGACGTGCGCCGTTTGCGCAGCCAGCACCAGAGTGCCGACCATGAAGGAAATCGCGAGTGCAAACTGGAACATCACCAGCAGTTCGCGCACTCTGGCCCCGGCCCGCCCGCCACCGGGCGCGCGCGCAGATGCCAGCACGCTGGCAGCCGGATAGCGTGCCAGCAGCACGGCGGGGTAGAACCCGGCAGCGATCCCCACGACGAGCGCCAGGACCGCGAGCGCCGGCACCGCCAGAGCATAGGGAATAGCAAGCGACATCTCGGTTGCGGCATTGATCCAGGGCAGGGCCAGTTCCGCCAGCGAAAGCCCGACCAGAGCCGCCAGCGCCACCAGCAGGACCGCCTCGCCAATGAACTGGCGGATCAGCACATTACGATTGGCACCGAGCACCTTCGACATCGCCACCTCGCGTGCACGCAGTCCGGCCCGCGCGGTTGCGAGGTTGATGTAATTGACCATGGCGATCAGCAGCGCAATCACGCCCACAACCCCCATCGCAATGACAGACTGACTGAGCGAAGCGGCCTGCCCTCCCGCAGGGGTCAGATGGGCCGCCGTGATCGGAAGCACTGCCAGTTGTTGCCACTTGGTCGGCGTTTCCGGCCCGAGATCCTTCATTCCGCGACGATTGACGAAGCCATCCAGTTTCGCATTGAATGCCTGAGCCGCCGCTGGTGTGGGAAACCGCAGATAGGTGAACAGCGAGGTGCTCCCCCAGCGATACCACCACGGCGCGGTTTGCACTGCGGGCAGTTGCCCGAGCACTTTGAAATTGAGATCGGTGTTTTCGGGCAGGTTCTGGAACACCCCGCCGACCGTATAGGTGCCCGTCTTGCCATCGACCCCGGTGGTGAGCGTCAGCGTTTGACCGACGGCATCCAGTGTTCCGAAGTATTTTTCTGCGGTGTCCTGATCGATCAGCACACCGCTCGGGCTGTTCAGCGTCGCCGGACCGTTGCCCGCGACCATCGGCAGGGCGAACACGTCAAAGAACTCCGGATCGACTTGCGCACCCTGTTCCTCGATCCCGACGCCGTTGCGAATGACATTGATCGGCGTGGGCATGATACGCGTGCCGACCGTGCCCGGAAAATCCTCGCGTATCTGCTCGAGCAGCCCGCCCATGGTGTTCGGAAAGGCGCCGTTGAACGGGCTGTCTTCGATATGCCAGATCGTCTGCACCAGATAGATTTTGTCGTGATCCGGCAGCCATTTCTCGAAGCTGGTCTCGAAGCGGACGTAGAGCCCCAGCACAAGGAACACCGCGATGCCCACGGCCAGACTGCCGATATTGAGGACGCTGTAGAGCTTGTGGCGGGTCAGCGAACGGTAGAGTCTGAGAAGAGAGAATGTATTCATGGTCGTGTCACCCCTCAGATCGCGCGCGCGGCCGAGGCGACCACGCGCCCGTCGAGCATGTCGATCCGCCGCTGCGCCATGTCGGCATGGCTGGGTGAGTGGGTGACCATCACCACCGTCGCGCCATCGGCATTGAGCGAGGCGAGAATGTCCATCACCTGAAGCCCGTTCTCGGTATCGAGGTTGCCGGTCGGTTCGTCGGCGAGGATCATCCTGGGATCGCCCACGATGGCGCGAGCGATTGCCGCGCGTTGCTGCTGCCCGCCGGAAAGCTGGTTGGGATAATGACGCGCCCGGTGCGAAATACCCACGCGGTCCATCGCCTCGACCACGCGCTTGCGCCGGTTCCCGCCATTCGCCTTGCGATAGACGAGGCCCAGTTCGATGTTCTCCTCGATCGTCAGTTCGTCGATCAGGTTGAAGCTCTGAAACACAAAGCCCAGCGTTTCGGCACGGAATTGCGCCAGCCCCGCTTCGTTCAGTGTCATGAGGTCGCTGTCGTGAAACCAGTAATGTCCGCCAGTCGGCCGGTCGACCGTGCCCAGCGTGTTGAGCAGCGTGGACTTGCCGCAGCCCGAGGGGCCCATGATCGCGACAAATTCCCCCGCAGCGATCTCCAGATTGATGTCGGCAAGCGCCGTGGTCTCGATATCCTCGGAGACATAGGAGCGGCGGATATGTTCGAGTTTGATCATCTGTCTGACCCTTCAGCGGATATTGATCGTGTTGCCAGTGATGGCGGCGGTGTTCGTGGTGACGATGCGCTCGCCCTCGGCGAGGCCTGAGAGGATCTCGACCTGTTCGGGATTGCGGCGGCCAATGGTGATCTCGCGGCGATAGGCGTGGCGGCCATTTGCATCGAGCACGAAGGCCGAAGACCCGCCGCCCGCATCGAGCCAGCCACCCGCAGGCGCAATCAGTGCCGGTTGCGTCGCGCCCAGCGTGAGGCGAACGTTGATCGTCTGCCCCCGATTGAGGCCAGCGGGCATGGTTCCGCGAAAGGTGAATTCGACCCGGAACCGCCCGTCGGTGACGGTGGGGATGACCTTGGAGACGATCAGGCGCGCGCCGTCATCGGTCGTCGCGGTTTGCCCATCGTGAATGCGCCCGAGATAATATTCATCGACATCGGCCACCAGCTTCCAGTTGCCCTCGCTATCCACTTGCCCCGCCTGATCCCCTTCCTTGAGGGTCTGGCCGGGCTGGATGGTGAAGCCGGTCAGCCGCCCGCTGGCAGGTGCGCGCAGCGTCAGCGCGCCGAGCTGCGCCTCGACTGCGCGCAAGGCATTGGTCAGCCGCGCGCGGGTATCGGCGAGGCGCGAGGACTGGAGCGCCGCCGTCTGCCCTTCGCGCGCTTCGCCGGACCGCAACTGGGCCAGACGGCGCTGCTGGTAGTCTGCCTCTTCCTGATAGCTCCTGACACCGGCATCGGACACGAAGCCCTGATCGTGCAGTTGCTGGCGGGTGGCCAGATCGCGCTGGGCCTTGAGCAGATCGTAGCTGGCCGCCGACGTCTGGCTGCGGCGGTCGAGCTTGCTGCGTTCCAGAGCCAGCTCGTCGCCGCTCAGTGCGCCGAGCTGGCTGGCAATCGCCGCCTCGCGGGTCAGAACGTCAAGCTCGAGCGTTGGATTGGCAAGCGTCGCGAGCGGCTGGCCTGCGGTCACCATCGCCCCGTCCTGCACCAGCAGCCGATCCACCTGGCCGCCCGAAACCGCGCCGACATAGGTGGTGATCGCCGGCGCAACCGACGCGCGCACCGGCAGGTAGTCGGCAAAGGGTGCGCGCTCGACGAGGCCGGTTTCGATATTGGCCGCGTCGATGTCGGTGGAGCCTGAGGCCGGAATGAACCACCACATGGCAAGGGCGGCCACCAGGGTGACAGCGAGCCCGGCCCACAGCCTGCGCCGTTTGCCTTTGCCGGGTCGTGCGATCCGGCGGTCCATCGCCGCGCCGGTTGCATCTGTTGATTCGATCAGTGAGTCGTTCGCCATGCGGACATTGTGCCGCACATGTCGGATTGGCGCTAACCAGCTGATATTACGAGTATTACAGCAACCGGTCGACAAGGTGCCGTTCGATATCGCACACAGTGTTCGAAAATGAACACAAACATCCCCCCGTCAACACCGCCGCGCGTCATGCTGATTGACGATGATCGCGACGTTCACCAATCGATCGCTGTTCTGCTGCGGCGGGCGGGGCTGGACTTCGCCGGTGCCACCTCACCCGACGAAGCCTATTCGTTGCTGGAGCTTGAGCCGGCGGAGGTCATCCTGCTCGACCTGAACTTCACTCGCGGGCAGTCGCAGGGGGAGGAAGGGTTTGCGGCGCTGGCGCGGTTGCTCGATGACGATCCCGCAGCGACCGTGGTGGTGATCACCGGACATAGCGGGGTTCGCATCGCGGTGGCGGCGATGCGGGCAGGGGCATTCGATTTCGTGATGAAGCCCTGGCGCAATGATGAACTGCTCGAACGGATCCACGCCGCCATTGCTCACCGCCAACGCCGCCGCGAAATCGCGGCGCTGGTGCAGAGCCAGCCGGCCACCCCCGATACGCCCGCCTTGCTGGGATCGAGCGCAGCGATGGAGCAGGTCCGTCAGCTTGTTCGCCGTGTCGCGCCCACCACCAGCGATGTGCTGGTCACCGGACCCGCGGGCAGTGGCCGCAGCCTGATTGCGCGCACGATCCATTCCGGCTCGCCCCGGGCCAACCGCGCAATGGTGGTGATCGAGGCGACAGCCGCAGCGGACCCGACCGACGATCTGGCTCGGGCGGAGCTGGCGCGCGCGAAGTCCGGGACAGTTCTGCTGCGCCACGTCGACCGCCTCGACACCGCAGGGCAAACGCGGCTGATCGCGCGGCTGGAGGCCGACATGCGGGTGATCGCAACGGCGCAATCGGCGCAAGCGCTGTCCCCCGCCTTGCGCGCCAGAGCTGGTACAATCGAGGTCGCCGTGCCCCCGCTTGCGGCACGGGAGGACGATGCGCTGTTGCTCGCCCGCCATTTCCTGCGCCGCGCGGCGCGGCAACATGGGCGGCCCTTCGAAGGCCTGAGCCCCGAAACCGAGGCCCTGCTCAAAATCACCCCATGGCCAGACGAAGTGCGCGGTCTGGAACAGGCGATCGAGCGGGCGGTGGTGCTGGGCGATGGCGGTCTGATCGGGCCAGCCGATCTGGGCTTGAAGCCCGAGCGCAGTGACGAGCAGACGCCGGCGGCGCAACCCGTCATGCTCAATTTGCAGCAATCGGAACGAGGCCTGATCGAAGCCGCGCTCAAGCGCAATGGCTTCAACATCAGCCACGCGGCCGAGGAACTCGGGCTGAGCCGTGCCGCGCTCTATCGGCGGATGGCCAAGCATGGCCTTTAGTCGCTCGGCCTCGGCGGTGCTCGTGCCGGTGTTCCTGTTCGGGAGCGGGGCCATGTCCGTTGCCGCATGGAAGGGCGGCTTTCTGGCATCGTTCGCTCTGGCCTTGCTCATGGCTGCCTGGCTTGCGGCGCTGATGGTGTGGCGCCGCCCGCCGGTTACCGGCGGGCTGGTCGAGAACGATGCCGGGAGCGAGGACAAGGCGATGCATGTCCTGCTGCGCGCCGTGCTGGAGAAAATGCCCGTCGCGCTGGTGTCGATTGGCAGCGACAACCGTGTCCGTGCGCTCAACCGCGCGGCGCGCGAGCTGTTCGCCGCGAGCGACCTCATCCCCGAACCGCCGCCGGAGCTGTCTGCGGGAGTGCCGCGGATGACGCTGTTCGGCCGCACCTACAGGATTGACCGGGTCGAAGGCACGAAGAGCGTGAGCATGCGCACCATTGCCGCAATCATCGATGTAGAGAACGAGGAGCGCATGGCCGAAGCGCGCGCGACGCGGGAAGTGCTCGATATTCTCAGCCACGAGGTGATGAACGCCATCACGCCGATTTCTTCGCTCGCCGAAAGCGCTCTGCTTATGCTGGACGAGGAGCCGGTCCCGGCAGCTGCCCTGCGCGACGCGATTGGTACGCTCGGCAGGCGCTCGGGCGGGCTGCTTCAGTTTACCGCAGCCTATCGCGAGTTGGCCCGGCTGCCCGAGCCGGCTGTGGGCATTGTTTCGCTGGACCAACTCGTGGTGGATCTTTCCCGCATGTTCGCGGCGCGCTGGGGCGAGCGCGTACGGCTGTCCTGCTCGATCGAAGAGAGGGTGACGGTCGCGGCAGATCGCGATCAGCTCGAACAGGCGCTGTGGGCCTTGCTGCAGAACGGGGCCGAGGCGGCGATCGAACATTCCTCCGAACCACGCATCGGGCTCACGGTGACAGGACAGGGCCCGGTCGTCATCGAGATAGCCGACAATGGCGGCGGCATCGATCCGGCTGTTCGTGATCGGATCTTCCGCCCGTTTGTGACGACCAAGGCCGCCGGAAGCGGCATCGGATTGAGCCTGGCGCAGCAGATCGTGCAGGCCCATGGCGGCAGGCTGCTGCTAGTCCCGCGCGATGAGGCAGGAGCGGTGTTTCAGATCCACCTGTCCAGCCTCGCCACCCACGCAGCGTGAGCGGCTCTCCGCCGGCTCACCCAGGCTCGCTTACATAGCCTGCCAGCCGAAGCGCTCCGTCGAGCGAGTCGCCCATGGCTTCGCTCAGCCGTTCGACGGTGCGATTGCGCAGCCAGGGCTGCATACGCGGGGCGAGCCCTCCGACCAGCGTGCAGCGCGTGGCACCGCGTTCGAAGATGGTCTCGATGAAGCGTTCGATATGGCTTGCCGCGTTCTCCACGATAGAGCGGGCGATCGCGTCATCGGCTTCGGCGTAATCCATCACCAGCGGCGCGAAGGTGCCGTAGTCGCGCGGGGTGGCCTGATCCATCCACGCGATGGCCTGCGCGGTATCGTGATTGAAGCGCTCGGTCACGGCGGCGCTGAGCGGGGTCTTGCGGGTGCGCCCGTCGAGCGCGCGCAAGGCGTGGCGCATGGCCGAGAGCCCGAGCGCCGCGCCGCTGCCTTCGTCTGAGATCGGGAAGCCGTAGCCGCCGATGGTGAAATCCTGACCATCCACACGGCACTGGGCTGCGCTGCCGGTGCCGATGATGAGGATGGCGCCGTCCTGACCTCCATGAGCACCCAGATTGGCGATCTGCGCGTCAGTGGCGTAGTTGACCGAGGCGAAGCCGAAGTCGAGCTTGGCCAGAGCCTCGCGCATGCCGGGGCGGGTGATCCCGGCGATGCCCATCCCGGCATGGACCTGCGCGCGCTGCGCCTCATTCAGTCCCGCTTCGGTGAGCGCCTGCGTGGCCGTGTCCTGGAGCGTCTCGAACAGTGCGTCGATGCCGATGCGGGCATTGGCGGTGCCGGAACGCCCGTTGCCGATGACTGCTCCGTTGGCATCGATCAGCCTTGCGCGGCAATTGCTGCCGCCTGCATCGATCCCGAGATAGTAGGTCATATTTGTTCTCCGGTCTCCGCCCAGTCGCGCGCCTTGGAGGTATGGCCGATGCCGGGGTTGAGCTGGTTGCGCGGGTCTATGCTGCGGTAAAAGTCCGCCAGTTCGGGCCGCGCGACATAGAGGTGGCCGACATTGTGCTCGGCCGGATATTGCGCACCGCGCGCGTCGAGCAGCTTCCACAGCGCATGTTCGTAGGCGAGCGGATCGGTGCCCTTGGCCACGATGTAGTCCTGATGGAACACCTGGCAAAAGAAGTGCCCATAATAGAGCGTGTGGATCGATTGGCGGGCGAGGTCGGCGGGAAGCTGCTCGACCCACTCGTGGGTATTGCGGGGCAAGGCGATGTCGAGCGCGACGATGTCCTCCACCTCACCACGATGAACGGCGCGGTAGCGCACGGCGGCTCCGGCGGCGACGAAGCGGTGAAGGAAGGCCTTGGCACTTTCCCCGGCGGTGCATTCGAAATGCGCTGCCTGCGTGTCGGCGAACAGGCGGGCGAGCAGTTCGCGCGTCGCCTCGGCCTGATCGGCGGAGACCTTGAGGATCAGGTGATGCTCGAAGCGATCGCGGAAAGCGCGCATGCGGTGAGGGAGGTGATCGGGGATCAGACGGCTTGCACGCTGCATCAGCCGGTCGCTCACGCCTTCGCCGAAAAACCCGTCGAACCGCGCCTTGGCGGCGAACAACGCGGGCAGGCGGTCGGTGCCCAGCTTCTCGATGGCGACGAAGGTATCGCGGCCATAGCGGTCGGCGATATCGAAGGCGTCGCGGTGCATGTATTCGCCAGCAATCGGCGGCGCGGCGAAGTCGCGCAACATGGTGCGGCGCAGTTCGGTCAGGCGCGCAGGCTCAGTCGTGCCGAGGTAGAAGGTGGCGGTGTTCTCCTCGCGCGCGAAGGTGTCGAGCCGCACCGCGAAGACGATCAGCTTGCCCGCGCTGCCGGCCGCCTCGAACAGGCAACGCGGATCGGCATTGAAGCGCGCGGGCACGTCGCTGTCGATATCGCGCACATGGGCGACGTAATCGTGATCGTGGGCGCGGCGGTCTTCAGCCGGATCGATGTCGGCATCGCTATAGTTGCCGCTGTCGATGCGGGAAAGAATGTCCTCGGGCTCCTCGCCGAGGGCGATGCCGAGGTGATTGATCAGCCGCAGGGTGCCATCTGGCTGCACCTGCGCGTACAGCGCCATCTCGGTATAGGCAGGGCCGCGCCGGACCAGCGAGCCGCCCGAATTGTTGCACACGCCGCCAACCACCGAGGCGCCGAGGCAGGACGAGCCGATCACCGAATGCGGCTCGCGGCCATAGGGGCGCAGCGCCTGTTCGAGCCGGTTGAGCGTCGCGCCGGGCATGCACAGCACCTGCTGGCCATCGCGGATGACCTTGAGCCCGGCGAGCCGCGTGGTGCTGATGATCACGAGACCGCCCGGATAGTCTGCACCGTCGGGGGTGGAGCCACCGGTCAGCCCGGTGTTCGAGGCCTGGACGATGATCGACACGTCGGCGGCCACGCAGGCGCTCGCGACCCGCCAGAATTCGAGCAGACTGCCCGGCCGTACCACTGCCAGCGCGGGGCCTTCGCCGGTGCGATAACCCTTGCGGTAACGCGCCGTGGCGCGCGCGGAGGTCAGCACATGCCACCTGCCCACAATTTCGCGCAGGGTGGCGGGCAGGTCGGTCACTGGGTTTGCACCTCGTCGTCGGTCATCAGGTCGTGACCGTCGAGCCAACGGGTGATCTCGCGGGCGGCAGGGTGGTCGATTGGCGCGTAGCGGGCGCGCAGGCGATCTGCCCGTGTGCCGAGCCGCTCTAGTCCGACATCCTGCAAGGCTGCGATATCCTGTTGTAGCATCAGCGCAAATTCGTCGCCCAGAAGCTGGCGCGCGGCGGAGGCGAAGGCAGCTCGGTAAGCGTAACTATCGCCTTGACCATAGACCATCGGCAGGGTCAGCGCGGGGATGCAGCCGAGATGGGCCTGAATGGCGGGGTTGATCGCATGGCCGGTCAGCCAGTCGGCGCACTTGGCGCTGCGTCCGGTGAAGGCGCGCAGGTGCAGGAAGCGCGACATGCGGGCGCCGTCGTTCACCGGCCAGTTGTCCCACAGACAGACCTTGCGCCCGAGCTGCCCCGCGACCCGCTCCAGATGGCTGGGCTCGATGGCTCGCGCGCAGACTTCCTCGCCGGTCCAGTAGACCTGCACCGAGGCGTCAAGGCGGCGGCCAAGGTCGCCGAGGTAGTCTTCGGGTCGTTGGGCGAAGACCAGATCGAGCACCGGGTCGTCGGAATAGTAGGTCGGGCAGGTGTAGACGCGGGTCGCCCGCGTGAGGTCGGCGCAGAAGTTCACCACGTCGGCCTGTCGGGCGGCGAGGTCGGGCATGTCGCCGCGCAGGTCGTCGAACAGCACGCACAGATCGTCGATGCCGATGGCGTCCAGCTCCGCCACGCGGCGTTTGAGGTCTTCGCGCGCGCCGTCGTCAAAGGGGTGCGTGGAGCCAACCGGCGTCAACGCCATGCCGAAGCGCATTCCCGATGCGCGCACTTCGGCAGACAGCCGTGCGAGCCTTTCGGCGTAGTCTGCGTCGGGCGAGATGCGCCATTCGCGCCGCAGCGACCGGTCGGCCTTGGGGCCGTAGTGATAGAAGGCATAGCCGGCATCGGCGAGCGTCTTTACCACATAACCGCGCTCGGCCTCGTCCCAGATGCGGCCGAAGCGGCCTTCGATCAGGCCCAGCTCGGGGGTCATTCGCCGCTGTCCTCGCGCGCGCCGTCGATCCAGGTTGCAGTGACCTTGCGGGCGTCGTCGAGGTGGACGAGGTCGGCGCGAAGGCCCGGCGCAATCGTGCCGGTTTCGCTGTCCATCCGCAGGAACCGCGCGGGGTTGCCGCTGGCCATACGCGAGGCGGTGACGATATCGCAGCCCATCATATCCATCGCGTTGCGGAATGCCTGCGCCATGGTCAATGCCGAACCGGCGAGTGTGCCGTCCGGTCCGCGGCAGGTGCCGTCGACCACGGCGATATCCTGACCCATCAGCGTAAAGTGCTCGAGTGTCCCACCCACGGGAGGCATCGCATCGGTGACGAGCATCGCCCCCTCAATGCCGCGCGCGGCCAGCGCGACCTTGAGCGAAGCGGGGTGAACGTGCAGCCCGTCGACGATCAGGCCGAAGTGCGTGGAGCGGTCTTCCAGCGCCGCGCCGACCATGCCCGGATCGCGGCTGAGGAACTGTGTCATCGCATTGAACAGATGGGTGAACCCGGCCAGACCTTCCGCCAGCGCGGCGCGGGTCTGGTCGTAATCGGCAAGGCTGTGTCCGGCGCAGACCAGCACGCCTGCCTCGGCCAGCGCGCGGACCGTGCCCGCCGGGGCGAGCTCAGGGGCGAGGGTGACGATGCGGCGACCGCTGGTCGGGACCGTGAGCCGCGCGATCACTGCCTCGTCCACCGCGCTGAACCGCTCGGCGTCGTGAATCCCCTTCTTCACCGGGTTGAGATGGGGGCCTTCGATATGCACGCCCAGCACGCCCGGCACACCGGCCGAAAGCGCCTCTTCGCCAGCCGCGATGGCCGCCTCGACGACCGGGGCGTGGTCGCTGATCAGCGTCGGCAGCAGGCCTGTGGTGCCATAGCGACGATGCGCTGCGGCAATGGCGCGGATGCCATCGACGGTCGGCTGGTCGTTGAGCAGCACGTCGCCGCCGCCGTTCACCTGGGTGTCGATGAAGCCCGGCAGCAGCCAGCCGCCGCCCAGATCCTGCACCTCGCAATTGTCAGGCAGGGTCTCTGCCAGAGCGTGGATGCGGCCATTGGTATCGAGGATCAGCGCCTGCCCTTCTACCACGCGGTCGGCCATCACGATGCGCGCGCCGGTGAGGGCGGTCAGCTTGGGGGAGGGCGTACTCATAATGTGCGCGTCACCTTGTTCAGATGAGGCGGATTATCAGGGTTGCGGCCGCGCGCCAGCGAAAGCGTCTCGGCCAGCGCATAGAAACTCTGGATCTGGGCAATGGCGGCCAGCACAGGATGTGTGTCCGAGCGCAAGGGCAACACGGTCAGGGCGGGCGCGACATCCTCGGGCAGGCCGGCGGCGATGATATTCGCACCGCGCGCGGCAAAGTCCTCCAGCCGCTCGCGCAGACCGGTGCGCGCAACATCGAACGGCGCAAGGACCAGCACGGGGTCACCCTCTCCCACCAATGTCATCGGGCCGTGCGCCACTTCGGCGCTGGAGAAGGCTTCGGCGTGCAGGCTTGAGGTTTCCTTGAGTTTCAGCGCCGCCTCACCTGCGATCGGCAGGGTCGGGCCTCGGCCCAGCACCAGCATTTCCTCCGCATCCCTGAGCAGCGGGACGGCAGCGGACCAGTCGGCATTGGCCGCTTCTTCCAGCACGTCGCCGACCGTATCGAGCGCGGCAAGGAGCGCAGAATCCTCGCTCCATTCGGCGACGAGGTGGGTGAGGGCGACGAGCGTGCACACGAAGCTCTTTGTCGCTGCTACGCTGGTTTCCGCGCCCGCATGCACGGGAATGACAATCTCGGCCAGTTGGGCGAGCGGCGACTCGGCATCGTTGACCACGGCGATCACTACCGCGCCCTGTCGGCGCGCATCTTCTGCCGCAGCGATCAGGTCAGGGCTGCGGCCCGATTGCGAAATGGCGATCAGCGGCACGCCTTTGAAGCGCGGCGAAGTGGCGTGATAGAGCGAGCCGACCGAGGGCGCGTGGCTCAGCGTCGGTATGCCAGCGTGAACTTCCAGAAGATATTTCGCGAAAGCCGCCGCCTGGTCCGAGCTTCCTCGTGCGAGCGTGGCGACGAACGGAGGAGACAGTTCGCGCAGGCGCTTGCCGGCTTCGTGAACCAGATCTGCATTGAGGCGCAGTTGCTCCGTGGCGCGCGCAGGAGCTTCGCGAGCCTCCTGCGTCATTTTCGTGGCGGTGTTTTTCGTCGGTGTGGTCATATGCTTATCAATACCAGTTTGACGACATCGCACAAGTGGCATTAGATTGGTTTGCATCGGCGGGTTGTAGCCCGGATGAGATTCGAGTGACCTTTGGTTCACGAGCGAGATGCATGTGCCCTTCAGGTTGCAATCAGGAGAAAACGAATGCTCAGGATCGATCTTGCCGTTTCCGCAGGGCAATCGCGCGTTAACGAAGACGCGGTGGGCCATTATGGCGATGCGGCCTGGGTCATCGACGGCGCGACCGGTATCGGCGAAAACCTGCTCGACGGTCCGAGCGATGCCGCCTGGTTCGCGCAAACCGCCAACAGGGTGCTGGCGCAGGTGCTGGCCGAGAGCCCGTCGTTGCCGACTCTTGCGGTTCTGCGCGAGGTGATGGCGCGTTGCGCGGAGACACTGGCGCGCGAGCAAATCCGCTCCGCAGACGGGCCGCACGAAATGCCGTCCGCTGCCTTTGCAATGGTTCGCATAATCGATGGCGAGGCGGAATTCACGACCTTGGCCGATTGCCGCATTGCGGCGCGCGATGAGACGGGAAATGCTCGGCTTTACGGGGCGTCCGCTATCGATGAGATCGAGGCCCGGACCATTGCCGCGATGAAGGCGATCCTGCGGGCCGAGCCCGAGATCGCGCCGGACGAGCTGAAGGCGCGGCTGATGCCGGGGCTGCAAGACAACCGTGCCTTGATGAACCGCGAGGGTGGCTACTGGATCCTCGGCGTCGATCCTGCTGCTGCCGATCACGTCTGGCAGGCGCGCTTGCCGATCACGGCAGGACAGCGTTTTGCCCTCGCAAGCGACGGATTTCTGCGGTTGATCGAGCTGTTCAACGTCACCGACGCGGCCGGAATGCTGGCAATTTCCAATGAACAGGACTGGCAGGATTGGCTCGGTCGCCTGCGCGCGCTGGAGGGCGAGCCGGACTCGCTGCGCCGCTATGCGCGGGTGAAGCCGCATGACGATGCCAGTCTCGTCGTCTGTCAGTGGGAGAATGACTGAGATGCTGGTTTTGGGTTTCATGAGCGGCACCTCGCTGGATGGCGTGGACGCGGCTCTGATCGAGACCGATGGTCGGCGCGTCGACGCTTTCGCTCCGGCATGCCTTTCGCCGTTCGAAGATGCGGAGCGCAACCTGATCCAGCACGCCACGGCGGAGGCGCTGAAGTGGAATGGCTACGGCGCGCCGCCGGCATCGCTTTGCGCCGCCGAGGCTGCCGTGCACGAAGCTCATTTGCGGGCTGCGCGCGAGGTTGTGGCGGCGGCGGGGCGGTTGCCCGATCTGGTGGGATTTCACGGCCAGACGGTGCTGCACCGACCCGAGCGAAAGCTGACGGTTCAGATCGGCGATGCGCAGGCTTTGTCTGATGCGCTTGGTGTGCCGGTCGTCGCGGGCATGAGGCTCGATGATCTGGCTGCGGGCGGGCAGGGGGCGCCGCTTGTGCCTGCCTATCACGCAGCGCTGGCGGAGAAGCTGTCGCTCGAACTGCCGGTGGCATTTCTCAACCTCGGCGGGGTGGCCAACCTCACCTTCATCGGCGCCGAGCGTGAGCTGATCGCGTTCGATACCGGGCCTGCGAACGGCCTGATCGATCAGATCGTCCAGGCGCGAGGGGCAGGACGATTCGACGAGGGCGGGCGGCTTGCCGCAGCGGGTGTGGTTGACGAGGATGTGCTCGCGCAGCTGCTGTCGCACGATCATTTCCGTGGGACAGGGCCGAGGTCGCTTGATCGCTACGACTTTCCGCTCGATTGGGCCGACGCCTTCTCGCTGGAGAACGCAGTCGCCACCCTCACTGCCTTCACCGCCGACTCGGTTGCGCTGGCGGCGCGCAGTTTGCCGCAAGCGCCCGGCACCTGGGTCGTGTGCGGTGGAGGCTGTCATAATCCGGTGCTTATGGAGGCCTTGAGCGAACGGCTCGGCAATTGTCGCAAGGCCGACGACCTCGGCTTGCGGAGCGATTTCGTCGAGGCAGAGGCGATGGCATTTCTGGCGGCGCGCAGCGCGCAGGGTCTGCCGCTGACATACCCCGGAACCACGGGAGTCCCCGCGCCGCTGACCGGCGGAACGCTCTATCATCCGGCTCTCATTGGGGTGTGATGAGAAACCAATGCAATACCGGTGCTTTACAAATCAATACCGGTATGTTTCAATTTAGATACCGGGAAGCGGTTTCCGTCGAGTCCTCGGGCGCACAAAAACGATATGGCCTGCATCAGGGAGGCAAAAAAATGGAAAAGAATCGCATGGTTAAGGTTTACAGGAACGCTGTCGGATTGAGCGCGCTTGCCATCGCGCTGCTTCAGGTGCCGGCGCATGCTCAGTCTGCCGACGAGTCGGGTTCGAACGAGAGCGCCGACATCGTCGTCACCGGAACGCGTATCGCGCTGCCCGGTGCCAAGTCCAACAGTCCGATCGTCTCGACCTCCGAGGAGCAGATCAAGCTCCGCTCGGCGCTGACCATCGAGGATTTCTCGACCACGCTTCCGCAGCTTTCGGGCGGTGTACGCCAGGGCTCGCAAGGCAGTGACGCCTTCGGCGCGCAGGTCCTGGAGCTGCGCAACTTCGGCCAGAGCCGCTCGCTGGTTCTGATCGACGGCACGCGTGCCGCGCCGTTCAGCTTCCGCAACTCGGTCGACGTCAACGCCATTCCCGCCTCGCTGATCAAGCGCACCGATGTGCTGACCGGCGGTGCCGCAGCGGTCTACGGCGCAGACGCCGTGGCCGGTGTCGTGAACTTCATCCTCAACGACGATTTCGAAGGTCTGACGGCCAGCGCGACCGGTCGTCTCTCGACCCATGGCGGCGCGCAGTATGGCGGTTCGCTGATGCTGGGCACCGGGCTTGGCGATAGCGGCAACCTGGTGCTCGCGGCGGACTATACCCAGCGTGACCCGATCCGCGCCTACCAGCGCGATTGGGCGGCGACGCCGAACCAGACCATTGCCAGCATCGGCGGTGTCTTCACCGATGTGGCGAGCGGTCGCAAGTTTGGCTTCGGCGACGATGGTGCCTTCACCACCTCGCCCTCGGCCACATCCAACGTGTCGGAAAACTATCTGCTCGTTTCGCCGCTCAAGCGGATCAACGTCGCGGCGCTCTACAAGTACGACATCACGCCGCAGGTCGAGCTTTACGGTCGCGCGATGTACACCAACGTGCGCAGCACCGAGACCGGTACGCCCGGTGCCACCCCGGCTTCGGTCAACCGCACGGTTTCGATCAGCGAGGACAATCCGTTCCTGACCGATCAGATCCGCAGCCAGCTCACCTTCGTCAACGGTGCCGCGGATGTAAACGTTTCGCGCTCGCTCTACGAACTCGGGCTGGTCGACTATCAGACCGAGCGTAACACGCTTCAGGTCCAGACGGGCCTGCGCGGTCCGCTCACCAGCGCGGTCGACTGGAATGTCTATGCCCAGTATGGTCGTTCGACCGAGAACACGCTGATCACCGGCGATGGCCTCGTCACCAACAATGCGGGTGCCAACAACTTCGCCTCGATCGTCAACACGATCGATATCTTCGGTCCGAATGCGCCCGGTCTGGCCGATGCGCTGGGCAAGCCGATCAACGGTTTCAGCCGCAAGCGCGACCAGTTCGTCGCGGCCGCCACCTTGAGCGGCACGCTTGAAGAGCTGTTTTCGCTGCCCGCGGGACCGATTGGTTTCGCAGTGGGTGCCGAATATCGCCGGGAGACCGCTGATATCGATCAGGACACTGCGCTGCTGACCGGCAACACCTATCGTCAGGGCGTGCAGGCGGCCTACACCGGCTCGTTCGACGTGAAGGAACTTTACGGCGAAGTGCTGATCCCGGTCCTGCACGATCTGCCGCTGATCCGCGAGTTCAACGTGGGCGGTGCCTACCGTCTGTCGGACTATAACCTGTTCGGCACCCACGGCACCTGGAAGGTCGAGGGGAACTGGGAAGTCGACGACAATGTGCGGCTGCGGGCAACCTACCAGCGCGTGCTGCGGACGCCGAACTTCGGTGAGTTTGCCGGTGGCGTTTCCTCGCTGCCGTTCAACGCTCTGGTGACGGTCGATCGCCTGAAGCCGCGTTACGGCGGCGACCCGTGTGTGCTCGGCACCGGCAATGCGGAGCAGTGCGCGCGCTTCGGTGCTCCGGCGCAGGGCTCGGTCGATTCGACCTCGGCAGGCTATCTCACCGGCAACTACTACTATGGCGGCAACCCCGATCTGAAGCCCGAAACCGGCTTCACGACGACCGCTGGTGTGGTGATCACGCCGGTCTTCGCGCCGGGCCTCACGCTGAGCGCCGATTGGTATCAACTCGACCTCAAGGGTGCGGTAGGCGTGATCCAGCCGATCGCGGCGATCACCAGCTGCTACATCACCAATCCGACCGCCGGTAATCCGCTGTGCAACCTCGTCACCCGCAATGCCGACGGTTCGTTCAAGGACGCCTTCGTCAACAACCAGAACCTGGGCCGCCTGTTGCAGCGCGGCCTGGACCTTTCGGCCAGTTACACGCTGCGTGAGGACTGGGTGCCCGGTGACGGCCTGCGTCTGAGCTATCAGGGCAATGTCGTTACGTCCTACGAGATCCAGGCGAACCCGACCGTCGAGGCGATTCAGTGCAAGGGGACGTTCGGCGCCACCTGTTCGAGCGACGGCACGACCCTGGTGCAGCCCGACTATCGCCACAGCGTCGGTGTCGGCCTGCTGTTCGACAAGGGTGTGATCCAGTTCGACTGGCAGCGGATCGGCAAGGTGCGTTCGAGCACGGCCGGTTCGACCGAGACGATCGGTGCGCAGGACACGTTCGACCTCGCCGCGTCGTACGATTTCCTTGAAGGTCTGACGATGACCCTCGGCATCTACAACCTGTTCGACAAGGATCCGCCGGCAGTGTCGAAGGGCGGTGTGTTCAATACCTTCCCCGACACCTACGACATCCTTGGACGGACTGTCGGTCTCTCGTTGACCGCCAGCCTGTAAGAAGAAGCCCCCCCGACACGGCGTCCGGCTGCACTCCTCTGCTGACGGACGCCGCTACCTCCCCTCCCTGTCGGGTGGGTTGCTGCCGGGGCCTTGGCGGGATTTGACCTGTCGAGGCCCCGGTTCCCGGCGCGCCAATTTCGGAGATCTTGTTCATGACGCTGCCGTTTTCCCTGGCGGACTGGCTGGTGATTGCGGCCTATCTGCTGCTGCTGATTGCGGGCGGATGGATTTTTACTCCGCGCAAGACCGCGTCGGCCCATGACTATTTTCTCGCCGGCGGCACGGTGCCGGCCTGGCTCGCGGCCATTTCGGTCTTGTCGGCGACACAGTCCGCCGCGACCTTCCTTGGCGGGCCGGACTACGGCTACCACGGCGACCTTACCTATCTGAGCGGCAACATCGGCGGGTTGCTCGGCGCGATCTTCGTCGCCCATGTGATGATCCCGCGCTTCTACGCGATGAAGGCAACCACCGCTTACGAACTTCTGACCTTGCGCTTTTCGGAAAAGGCGACCCGCTGGGCCGGGGGCATGTTCCTCGTCGGCCGGGTGTTCGCCGGTGGTGCGCGCGTCTATCTTGCGGCCATTGCTCTGGCGATGGTCATCACCGGAACGGTCGAAGCGGGCGGGATTATGATTGCCGCTGCGCTGCTGATTATCGCCAGCGTGCTGTTCACTTTTATCGGCGGCCTGCGCTCGGTGCTGTGGAACGATCTGATTCAGTTCGTCATTTATATCGGCTCTGCGGTCGCGGTGGTGGTTTTCCTGCGCATGTCTATCCCGGCCTCGACCAGCGATATCGTGCAGGGGCTGATGCATACACCCGAAGGTATCAACAAGCTCAGGCTGTTCGATTTTTCCGTCGATCCCTCGCGTCCGTTCTCGATGCTGGCGATCGTGAGCGGCCTGTCGCTGCTTTACATCGCCAATGCCGGTATGGATCAGGATACCACGCAGCGCCTGCTCTCGTGCAAGGATGCCAAGACCGGCGCGAAGAGCCTCTATCTCTCGGTCCTGGCGACGGTGCCGGTGGTGGGCATGTTCATCGTGATCGGCCTGCTGCTTTACGTTTTCTATGACCGGCCCGACCTGATGGGCGGCACCACCGCTGCGCTCGGCAGTGAATTCGGCGGTGAGAAGATCAGCGTCTTCATGCACTACATCCTGACCCAGCTTCCGGGTGGGCTGCGCGGCCTTGTCACCATCGGCATCTGCGCGGCGGCGGTTGCCACCACCAATTCGGCGCTGAACGCCATGTCCTCGGTGCTGGTGCAGGACTTCTACCGTCCGTGGAAGGAGAAGCGCAGCACGCCGCCCGAGCATCACTATGTCAATGCAGGTCGGGCCGGGATGGGTTTGATCGGCTTCGCGATGTTCGTGATGGCGGTCGTGTCGTTCTACTGGCAGCGCTATTCCGACATGGGTCTGCTCGAATTCGCGCTGCAGGTGATGGTGTTTACTTACGCTGGCCTGCTGGGCGTCTATTTCACAGCCCTCTTCACATCGCGCGGTACGACCAATTCGGTGATTGCTTCGCTGATTATCGGATTTGTCACCGTTCTGTTGCTTCAGCCCGGCATCGCGCACATCATCGGCATGCCGCAGGTGCTGAGCGGGCTGTCGTTCCCCTTCCAGCTTTGCATCGCCACGCTTGTGGCTTTCGTAGTCTGCGTAGTCCCTGCCGGGCCCGGCAAGGACCGTGCTGCCGCTGCTATTTGACCAAGGTGTCTCATGAAAACCGAAGCCCTCGATCCCCGTTACCGTGACCTCGACCTCTGGCCGACCGAGCTTGCCGTCGAGGCCATGCTCGAAGGGCAGATGGCGGCGATCGCCGCGCTCCAGTCGCAAACCGCCATGATCGCCAATGCGGCGGAGGCTGCGGCTGAGCGGCTGGGTGACAGCGGGCGTCTGGTCTTTGTCGGGGCAGGAACCTCTGGGCGCCTTGCGGTGCAGGACGGGGCAGAGCTGTGGCCGACCTATGGCTGGCCGATGGAACGGATGGTCTTCCTCATGGCCGGGGGTGTCAGCGCGCTGACCGAAGCCTATGAGGGGGCCGAGGACGATGTCGAGGCTGGCCGGGCCGAGATCGATGCCGCCGGGATCGGTCCCGCCGATGTCGTGATCGGTGTCGCCGCCAGCGGGCGGACGCCTTACACGCTCGCCGCTATCGAACAGGCGCGGGCCGCAGGCGCGCTCACCATCGCGATTGCCAACAATGCCGGGTCCGCCCTGCTGGGTGCGGCGGAGCACCCGATCTGCGCCGTCACGGGCAGCGAGATCGTCGGCGGTTCGACGCGCATGAAGGCGGGCACCGCGCAGAAGGCCATGCTCAATCTGCTGTCGACCGCGATCATGATCCGGCGAGGCCTTGTCTACGAGGGTCGCATGGTGGCGATGCGCATCTCCAATGCGAAGCTCTTGCAACGTGGGTGCCGCATGGTTCAGGATATTGCCGGAGTGGATGAAGGCACAGCATCGCGCGCGCTCGCGGCGACGGGCAACGAAATTCGCCTCGCCGTGCTGGTGGCGTCCGGTCGTTCGGTGGGCGAGGCGGAGACTTTGCTCAGCGCCAATGGCGGTGATCTGCGAAAGGCTCTCAAGACGCTTGCCCAGCAGGCCGTAAAAGGCGAGACTGACGAATGATGCGTGAGATTGCCTGGAGCCGAAACGACGAGGGAGGTCCGCTTTACCTCCAGCTCGCCCGCAGCCTGCGCGAGCACATCAACAGTGGCGGCATAGATCCCGGCAGCGCCTTGCCTTCCGAGCGTGACCTGAGCGAGATGGCGGGCTTGTCGCGCGTCACCGTCCGCAAGGGGATCGAGCAACTGATTGAAGAGGGTGTTCTGGTCCGCAAGCAGGGCTCGGGCACTTTTGTCGCGCGCCGGATCGAGACTCCCGGCAGCAAGCTGAGCAGCTTCAGCGACGAAACCCGGTCGCGCGGTGAGGCGCCCGGTGTCGTCTGGATCAACAAGACCTACGCGCAGCCGACCGAGGAAGAAGCCACATCGCTGGAAGTGTCGGCGAGTGCAAAGGTCGCTCGTCTTGGCCGCGTTCGTCTCGCAGGCGGCGAGCCGCTGGCGATTGAACATGCCGTGATCCCTGCGCAATTCCTGCCCGACCTCGAGATGCTGGGCGATTCCCTATACGAGGCGCTCGACCGGAATGGCTTTCGGCCAACCTTTGGCGAGCAACGCGTGCGGGCGTCGCTCGCAACACCGACCGAGGCGGGAATTCTCAGCGTTAAGCAGAACTCCGAGGTTTTGCGGATCGAGCGGCTTACGCGCATTCCCGATGGCCGTATCGTGGAGTTCACGCGGTCGGTCTATCGCGGTGATCGCTACGAGATCGTCAGCGAACTCAAAGACATCTGAGGCAGTCGTTTCACACGGTCGAGGGTGATACTCGGCCAGCTTCAGCGCCAGCCAAGGCCGAGCGCGGTTTCCATTTCGATGAACCCCTTGGTCAGGGCTGCGCGCGAACTGGCCACGCTCTGTCTGGCGTCGAGCAGATCCAGCGAGGCGGCAAGCAGGTCGATGCGCGATTGCACGCCCTGTTCGAACAGCTCGCGCGTCCGATCCTCCTGCCGCGCGGCCAGAGCTTCGATCTCAGCCGCCTGAGCAAGGTCTTCGCGCCGGTAGCGGAATGAAACGAAGCCGTCCTCGACTTCGCGCAAGGCCACCAGAACGCTCTGGCGATACTGGCCTTCCGCTGCGGCCATTCGTGCTTCGGCCTGTGTGCGGCGCGCGGCGTTCCGGCCGAAATCGAGGAAGTTCCATTGCAGCACCGGCGCGGCGATGGCGGTGAAGTCGCCAAGCCGTGTCAGGTCGTCAAGCCGTGTGCCGCCGATGCCGAGAAGGCCCATGAAGCTGATGCTCGGCAGTTCGGCCGCCCGCGCGACGCCGATGCGCGCGCTCGCTGCGGCAAGGCGTCGCTCGGCGGCGCGGATATCGGGCCGGCGTGCGATCAGCGCGGCGGGATCGCCCACGGCCACGCTGGCCGGAGGAAGCGGCGGGGGCAGCTCGCTGGTCGCCAGTTCGTCAACCGCGCCCGGTACCTGCCCGGTGAGGACGGCCAGAGCGTTGAGGAACTTGGCGGTGTCGGCGCGCAGAGCCGATGCCTGGCGTCGTGCCGCCACGAGCGCACTTTGCGCCTGATCGACTTGCGCCTGCGGAGCTGCACCCCGGTCGAAAAGCTGCTGCGTCAGTTCGGCGATCTGCTCGCGGTGTCGGACAGCCTGTTCCGCCAGTGCCAGCCGTTCACCTGCCGATCGCAGGTCGACGTAGGTATCGGCGACGGAGGCCGTCAGGGCCACCTGCGCATCGGCCAGGCTGGCATCGCTCGCGCCGATGTCGGCACGCGCGGCCTCTGCCTGCCGCCTTTGGCCTCCGAACAGGTCGATCTGCCAACTGGCGTTGAGGCCGAGGTTGAAGAAGTTGGTCGAGGTCGTGCCGCTTGAAGAGGACGAATTGTCGCCTTCTGCGCCGCCCGAATTGCCTTCGCTTTCGCCGAGGTCGAGTCCGGGGACGCGAATGTGGGCTGCCGTGGCCATGGCGCTGAGGCTGGGGTAGGAATCCGCGTCGACCCCGGCGAGCGCTCCGCGCGCTTCGGCGACGCGGGCGCGCGCCACATCGAGATCGGGGTTGCTGGCCAGCGCCTGCTCCTCCAGCCTGTTGAGCACGGGATCGGCGAGGCTTTCCCACCAGTTGGCCAATTGCGGCAGGTCACCTTGCAGCTCCGGTCCGGTGCGCGCGAATTGCGCATTCTGACCGGCGGCAACGGCCACGGTCGGCGGCCCGGCATAGTCAGGACCGACGGTGCAGGCGGCAAGGGCAAGGAGGCCGGCGCTTGCCAGTAACGGGCGAAGAAAGCGGGTCAATGGGCAGGTCCTGAAGAAATATCCGAGGGGAGGGGGCGCAGCATGAGGGCCAGCGGAACGACGGCCAGAATGCCGACGAACAGCAGCCAGAACATATCGTTGTAGGTCATCACCAGAGCCTCGCGCTGGATTTGCCCGGCGATCGATCGCAGCGCGGCGGCCTCGCTGCCGAAGGTGCGGGCGGCATTGGCGACGTAGTCCTGCACGGCAACGGCATTCGCCTGCAGCGTCTCTTCCATCCGCCGGGTGTGCAGCCACACGCGCTGTTCCTGCACGGTGGCGATGGCCGCCAGCGCGAGCGAGCCGCCAAGGTTACGCGCGGTGTTGAACAACCCCGACGCGTCGCCAGCATATTGCACCGGGACGGAGGAGATGGCCGCCTGATTGAGGAACATGAAAGCCATCACCGTGCCGGTGCCGCGCAGGATCTGCGATTCGATGAAGTCACCGCCGGTCGCCTGCGCTGTCAGCGAGGTATCGACATAGCAGCTGAGCGAAAGAATGAGCAGCCCGGAGATCACTGCCAGGCGGATGTCGAACAGCCGCATCAGCAGCGGCGTGAAGAACATCAGCGTGATCGACGGGATGCCCGAAATGGCGACGATCTTGCCTGCCTGCAGCGCGTTATAGTCGGCAATTGCGGCAAGGAACTGCGGGATCATGAAGGCGGTGCCGTAAAGGACCATGCCGATCATTATGCCCATGATCATGACACTTCCGAACTGGCGGTCGAAGATCAGCTTGAGCCGGATGATCGGCTCGCGGGCAAGGAACTGGCCTGACACCAGCATCGCCAGCCCAAGCGCAGACACGAGCGAAAGCTGGATGATCGTCGGCGAGGAGAACCACTGTTCGCGGTTACCCTCTTCCAGCACCACGGTGAGGCAGCCGAGGAACATCGCCAGACCGAACAGGCCCAGCCAGTCGGCCTGGCCGATCAGGCCGAGCTGCATACGGCCTTTGGGCAAGCCGACCAGAAGCATCACCACCAGCAGGCCGCAGATGGGTACATTGATGAGGAAAGCATAGTGCCAGCTGTAGGCCTCGGTCAGCCATCCACCGAGGATCGGCCCGATCACCGGTCCGAGAATGGCGGTAACGCCGAAAGCGGCGGTGCCGATCGGCTGCTGGTGGGGCGGCAGACGGGTGGCGATAATCGTCATCGCGGTGGGGATCATCGCGCCGCCGGTAAAGCCTTGTCCGGCCCGCCCGATGATCATGGTGGTGAGGTTGGTGGCGGTGCCGCACAGCACCGAAAACAGGGTGAACAGGATCGCCGCGACCAGCAGGAAGCGGCGCAGGCCGAACACTTTCTCGAACCATGCGGCGAGCGGGATGATCACAATCTCGGCGACAAGGTAGGACGTGGCGACCCAGGTCGCCTCGGTTCCGGTGGCGCCGATACTGCCCTGAATCGTCGGCAGCGCCGAATTGACGATGGAGATATCGAGCGTCGCCATCATCGCGCCGAGGGTGCCCGCGGCTACGGCCAGCCAGGCACCCATGTCGGCGTTTTGCCGGGGTTTGGCCACTGCGGGCAGGCCTCCGTCGGTGTCGGCTGCAACCGAAGCCATTAGTCGGAGACCCGCTCCGAACCGGCATTGCCGCCGGTGCGGCTGTCGATGGTTACGACAACCGACAGCCCCGGCACCAGCACGGCGCGCAGATCGGCGGGAGGATCAATCGCGATGCGAACCGGCACACGCTGGACGATCTTGGTGAAGTTGCCCGTCGCATTCTCGGGCGGGAGCAGCGAGAACTCGGCTCCGGTGCCGGGGGCAAAGCTCTCGACCCGTCCTGCGATCTCACGCCCGCCGAGGGCATCGATCTCGACCGTGGCGTGCTGGCCGGGGCGGATCTCGCCGAGCTGCGTTTCCTTGAAATTGGCGGTGACGTAGATTTTGTCGACAGGCACGATCGACATGGTCCGGGTGCCCGGCTGGGCCAGCTGGCCAAGCTGGACGGTCTTGTTGCCGATCCGTCCGGCAATGCTGGCGCGCACGATGGTGGAGCCAAGGTCGGTATTGGCGGCGTTGCGCTGGGCCTCGCCGCCCTCGACCTGTGCCTGCGCCTGACCGACCTGCGCGCGCAAGGTGTTGATACGCCGGGTGGCGGCGGCGACCTGCGCCTGTGCCGCGGCCACGGCGGCATCGGCCTTCTCGCGCTGGCTGTGCTTCTGTGCGTAGGTTTCGCGCGCCACCGCGCCGCTTTCCGCCAGGGGAGCGTAGCGCTGCTCCTCATTTCGGGCGAAGCGCTGGTCGGCCATGGCGGAGGCGAGATTGGCCCGCGCCTGTTGCACCGCTGCCTGCTGTTCGGCGATCTGCGCGCCCAGGCTGGCCGCATCGGCGTGCGCTGCATCGATCTGCGCCTGAGCCTGCGCTACCTGCGCTTCGTAGTCGGCCTGATCGATGCGGAACAGCGGATCGCCGACGGCGACCTGCTGGTTCTCCTCGACATAGATCTCCTGCACGTAACCGCCCACGCGTGGCGAGACGACAACGGTGTCCGCCTGCATGTAGGCATCGTCGGTGCTGACCATGTAGCGGCCATGCGTCAGATACTCGAACAGCCAGTATCCACCGAGCGCCAGCACCGCAATCGCTGCGACCAGCAGCACAGTTCGCATGCGGCGACGCTTGAGCGGGGAGGACTGGGGAGCCGTCGACGCGTCATCCGCAGCGGCGGCAGGCACGGTTTGTGGGTCGGTATCTGGCAAGTGCTCGTCCTTTGCGAGATTCGTTTCGAATCGAAATGCACTTGCCAGATGCTCGCACATGCAGCATATTGCAAGACCATATATTGAGGGCCCTCTGCAAAAAATGTCCGATCTGGAAGATCTCGTGTCTGCTTACGTATGTCTTTATCGAGACCTGATGCGCACGCTCGACCGGCGTATGGCGGAAGAGGGCATGTCGTTTGCGCGCACGAAATTGCTGATTATTCTGGACCGGCGGGGGCCGATGCGTGGCACCGCAATTGCCGAATATCTCAATCAGTCGCCCCGCACCGTGACCGAGGCAATCGATGCGCTGGAACGCGACGGGTTTCTCAGGCGTACGGCGGATGCGACAGATCGCCGGGCGAAACTGGTGGAGATAACCGCCAGCGGCGTCGAGGCGGTGCGCAAGACCGATCCGCTCCGCAGGCAGATCGTCGATCAGACCTTCGGCGTTCTGGATGACGGGGAGCGCGCCGCGTTACAGCAATTGCTCGACAAGGTTGGCGGTGCGCTCACCGTGTTGCGCGACGACGTCGGATGACGGCGCAAGAGGGCAACTGTCGCAATCGGAATTGACCGCTTCTCAGTCGACCGGCGAGACGTGGCTGATCCGGCCGCAGATCGGCACCACGATGGTCCCGGTGGCGACATAGGCTTCGAGCGCATCGATATCGAAACCGACATTGGCGACCTGCGGAACCTGCGTGAACGTGTGGAAGCCATCCCCGCCACCGGCGAGAAAATTGTTGGTTGCCACGCGATAGGTGCGGGCCGGATCGAGCGGCTGGCCGTTGATGCTCAGCGCCGATATCCGGCTGCCTGCCGGGCCGTCGAGGTCCACCGTGTAGGTTGTTCCGGCAGAGGGGATCAGCAGCGAGTTGCAGACTATGGCCGGGTCATTCTCGCAAAACTGCTGTTCGAGCAGAGCCTTGATGTCAGCTCCGTTCATCTCCAGCACGATCACGCTGTTGCCGAACGGCGCCATGGCCGAAAGCTCGCCGAAGGTGAGCACGCCATCATCGGCTCCGGCCAGATCGGCCCGCACCCCGCCTGAATTGACGAAGGCGAGGTCTACCGTATCGTCCAGCGCCGCATTGGCCCCGAAGAGGTAGGCGTCGGCCACAAGGTCCTGCGCGATGCGGTCGCCGCAATCGGCTCCTTCGCCAGCGGGCGGGGCGATTGGGCCGATCTCGCGGTTGGCTACCCCCTCGGATGCTTGCGCATAGCGCGCAACATAGGATGCGACCGCGGGCACGCTGCCGGCGCTGCCATCGACCGCGACATTGCGCCCTTCGAGCGACAGAACGCGATTGGCAGCGGGGTCGATCCGCATGGTGATATCGGTGACGAAACCGCCATAGCGTCCGCCCGATGTCAGCAGCACCTCGGCTCCTGCATTGGTGGCAAGCTTGCAGCTGTAGGCCTGGTGGGTGTGTCCTGAAACGACCAGCGAGATCGCCGGATCAAGCGCTTCGGCAATCGGCACGATCGGGCCTGACAGCCCGGGACAACCGGCCACGTTGAAGCGGGGATCGACGTTGGCCCCTTCATGGATCAGCACCACGACCGTATCGGCGCCTGCGGCCCGAAGCGCACGGGCGAGCCGGTTGGCGGTGGTGGCCTCGTCGTGAAATTCGTAGCCCGCCGTCGCCTGATTGGCGACAAGCCCGGCGGTGCCTTTCAAGGTCATGCCGATGAAGCCGATCCTGGCGTCGCCAATTGTCCGCATGGCGGTGGCCGGAAACAGCGTTGCTCCGTCCTCATCGACCACGTTGGCGGCCAGATAGGTGAAACCGGCACCGGCGAAGGGCTCGAGCGCGCAGGGCGTGCGCCGCGTATACTGATCACAGCCGCCGTTCTGCATCCGCTGAAGTTCGGCAATCCCGCGGTCGAACTCGTGGTTGCCGACCGCAGCCAGCTCCAGCCCGAGATCGGACAGGACGCGGATCGACGGCTCGTCGAGAAACAGCGAGGAAACGAGCGGGCTGGCGCCGATCAGGTCGCCTGCGGCCACCGTGATCGAATTGCCGGTTCGCAGGTGCTCCACGGTCGCCGCGAGCTGCGCCGCACCGCCAAGGCGGGATTGGCGCAGTTTGTCCCCATCGGCAAAATGGGTCGGGCTGAGCGGGGTTTCGAGGTTGCCGTGAAAATCGTTGATCGCAAGGATCTGCACCGTGACCGGCTGCCGGTCAGCCGCCGGCACCGTGGCGCAGGCGCCAAGCGCGACGAGGGTGAAGAGCGGGGCAAATCTCCGACGGGTCATGAGCGGTCGTCTTTCCAGAGCTGTTGGTGGCAGAAGCGGCGCAGGTGCGCCGGATTGGAAAACAGCGGAGCCCTCAGGCCCCGCTGTCTCCTCAGGTCATGGATCGCAATTCCGGCAAGGCCGGGATCAGAAAGCCATCACGATCGAACCGGTGATCGCACGCGGCGGGCCGATGTTCACAAAGGTCGACGGGGTTTGCAGGCCGCCCGAGGCCGAACCGATGTAGACCTCGTCGAACAGGTTGGTGACGTTGAGCTGGAGATAGGACTTCTCCAGTCCGGCATCTTCGAGCGAGAAGCGGATATCGATATCGGCGACCGTGTAGGCGGGCAGTTCGACGGTGTTGATGTCGTTCAGGTAGCGCTTGCCGGTGCGTTTGATCTGGAAGCCCAGATCGAGCGGGCCCAGCGTGCCCTGGACGCGCGCACCCAGCGTGTAGATCGGCGCACCGCGTTCACGCTTGCCGGCGGTTTCGACGAAGTTGTCGGCACCCAACTGCACGTTGTCCTTGATCTTCGACTTCAGGTACGAACCGAAGGCATAGAACATCAGGTCGTCGATCGGATACCAGGCCAGGCTGCCATCGACACCGTACTTCTCGACCTTGCCGAGGTTGGTGGTGATGGTGCAGTCACACTCCGGATTGTAGGCCGAGGCGAGGCGGTTCTGGTACGAGTTGTACCAGCCCGAAATCTGTGCCTGCACGTTGCGGGTCTGGTAGCGCAGGCCCAGATCGAACGAGTCCGAGGTTTCCGGCTTCGGCTCGGCCCCGGGTTCGCCCTCGGCAAGGTACAGCGCGCCGTAGAGATCGTCGGTGCCCGGAACCGACAGGTTCTTGGCATAGCTGAAGAACATGCTGGCTTCGGGGGTGAAGTTGTAGGTCAGGCCGGCGTTCGGCAGCAGACGGTTATAGTCGATCTTGCGCGCAGTCGGCGCGATGATGTCGGGGTAGGCCGCTTGCAATGCCGCACCATCGCTCGGTGCAACGCAATAGCCATAGCCGTCGCCGATTTCGGCGGTGTAGCAGTACTGGTTCAGGTCGCGGGTGAAGAACGGCGCGCGCGCTCCCAGGTTGAGAACCAGCGCATCGTCCATGAACGAGCCGCGATATTCGCCCGAGATCTGGTTCAGAGTGGCGAACGACTTGCGATCACGCTTGTTGAGGGCAAAGCCCTTGTCGGTCAGGATCGGATCGTTGATCGGGAACACGTCGAAGGGCTCGCCGTTCGAATAGAGATAGCCTGCCTGGCCCGACTGACGGTGCTTGGCGCGGTCAAACGTATAGGACAGACGCACGCGGTTCTGATCGTTAAGCTCGTAGATGAGGTTGGCGATCACGCCGACGCGGTGGGTGACGGTCTGGCTCGGGGTCAGGATGGTCACGGCATCGACGAGGTCACCGTCGCCGTTGAGGTCGATCCCGGCATAGAAGTTGCCATCGATCTGGCCGGTCAGGCCGCTGTCCGGATCGGCATATTCGTAGCCCTTGCTGGTGCCGCCGCCGTTGGCCTTCACATACTGGAAGTACGGGTCGACGGTCAGGGTCATCTGGTCGGTCAGCGAGAACAGCGAATTGACGCGGATGTTGCCGGTGTTCGACGGGTTGTAGCGCCGCTCGAACGGGGTGCCGCAGCTGTTGGGCTTGTCGGGATCGGCGTAACCATCTGCGCGGGCTTCCTCCACCGTAACGTCTTCCTTCACCGGGGTTGCCGTGGTGCAGGGCGTGCCGTCATAAAGCTTGTAGAAGCGGCTGGCCGGGGTGAAGTCGGCGGTGTTCCTCATCGGCGAACCGTTGAAGTTGTTGCGGTTCTGGTTGTAGTGGCCGGCGATCGAGATGAAGTCGCCGTTGTCACCGATCGGCTGGTAGATCTTGCCGTTGTACTGCTGCTTGTCGACGCCGCCGTAGTTCGAGAACGACGAATCGTTGCGCGCGAGCGAGGCCGAGAACCAGGCCTTGGTGCCAGCCGAGGTGAACTCGCCGGTCTGGATCAGGCCGAACAGGCGGCGGTAGGGGCGGCTGCCCGGGCCGCCGCGCGCGATGATGTTGCCGTAGCTGGCGCTGACCATGACACCCATCTCGTCGCTGGGCGTCAGCGAGAGGATGTTGATCGTGCCACCGGCGGCTGAAGCGGTCGGACTGTCGACGTCGGTCGCGCCGAGGCTGACGGTCGCGTTCTCGATGATCTCGGGGTCGAGCATCTGATTGGTATAGAGCGCATAGCACTACTTTGGCAGAAATCTGATTTTTGGGATTCCCAAGGTGGGATTCCAGTGATTCATAGGGAGCCAGCTTTTCGAAGGGGCTGGCGATGGATACGGATTGGCGTGGCGAACTGGACGAGTGGTTGGCACCGTTTGTAGCGGCGTTGCGACACAAGACGCGTGGCCGGATGTGTCCGGCGTATATCGCGGGACTGATCGGCCCGGGGGATCGCAAAAGCATACAGCCGATGGCCGCCCGGACAGATGATGTCAGCTACGATCGGCTGCATCATTTCATCGCCAGCGGCGTGTGGGACGAAGCACCGCTGGAGGCAGCTCTGCTCGCCGAGGCCGACCGGCAGGTAGGCGGCGAGAAGGCCTGGCTGATCATCGACGACACGGCGCTGCCCAAGAAGGGGCGCCATTCCGTCGGCGTGGCGCCGCAATATGCGTCGGCACTGGGCAAGAATGCCAACTGCCAGACGCTGGTGTCGGTGACGCTGGCATCTGGCGAAGTCCCCATCATGGTCGGCCTGCGCCTGTTCCTGCCCGAGAGCTGGACCGGAGACGTGGCCCGCCTGGAACGGACTGGAGTTCCTCTCGATTGCTGCCCCTACAGGACCAAGCCCGAGATCGCGCTCGCTGAGATCGATCGGGTCGGCGCTGCGGGTGTTCGTTTCGGCTGTGTCCTGGCGGATGCGGGCTATGGCATGTCCGCACCGTTCCGACAGGGGCTGAGTGAGCGCGGGCTTGCATGGGCGGTGGGCATACCTTTCAGACAGAAGGTCTACCCCGCCGATGTTGGGATGATCTTCCCGATCGCTGGAAGAGGTCGCCCTCGCAAGAACGCCATCCCCGACGCAAAATCGATATCCGCCAAGGCAATGCTGGAGATGGCAAGGTGGCGCAAGGTGAGTTGGCGGCGCGGGACCAAAGGGCCACTCTCGGCGCGGTTCGCTGCCGTTCGCGTGCGTGTCGCCGATGGTCCGCCCCAGCGCATCCGGGACATGGGTGCGCAACATCTGCCCGGCGAGGAGGTGTGGTTGGTCGGGGAGCATCGCTCGACTGGCGAGCGCAAATACTACCTCTCCAACCTGCCTGCCAGCACGCCAATCAGGCAGCTTGCCGGCGCCATCAAGGCCCGCTGGGTCTGTGAGCAGGGGCATCAGCAACTCAAGGAAGAACTCGGCCTCGATCACTTCGAGGGTAGATCATGGAAGGGGCTGCACCGACACGCGCTGATGTCCATGATCGCCCTGGCCTTCTTGCAGACCCAGCGCCTCAAGCAGGCCAAGGGGGAAAAAAAGGACTGCCGGTCCGCCTCCACAGCCGAGCTTACCAGCGATCAGACAGGCCATCATTGACCGCTTCTCCAAGCCACCGGATCGGCCATGCCCGCACTGCGGTCGCTGCATATCTGACCCGACACCAGAAAATCTGCCAAAGTAGTG
>NZ_QXFM01000120.1 GCF_003584015.1 Aurantiacibacter xanthus | reverse complement strand
TGAACCGCCCCGCGATTGCCGGAGGCCCCAACTCCTGAGAGGAAGGGTCTATGAGCAAGACGACGAACAAGTTTTCACCCGAGGTTCGCGAGCGGGCGGTGCGGATGGTTCTCGACAGCGAGAAGGATCATCCCTCGCGCTGGGCCGCGGTGACATCGATTGCCGGCAAGATTGGCTGCTCGGCCTACACGCTGCTCGAGTGGGTGAAGAAGTCCGAGGTCGACAAGGGCATGCGTGCTGGCGTTCCGTCCGAGCTGGCTGACAAGCTCAAGGCGCTGGAACGCGAGAACCGCGAGCTGCGCCAGGCCAACGAGATCCTGCGCAAGGCGTCTGCTTATTTTGCCCAGGCGGAGCTCGACCGCCCACTGAAGCGATGAGCGGGTTCATCGACGAGCATCGCGAGGAGTACGGGGTCGAGCCGATCTGCAGGGTTTTGCCGATCGCCCCATCCACCTACCACGAGCGTGTCGCGCAGCGGCGCGATCCCTCGCGAATGTCGGCCCGTGCCCAGCGCGATCAGGCCCTGAAGCCCGAGGTGCTGCGCGTGTTCTCCGAGAACTTCGGCGTCTATGGTGCAAGGAAGGTGTGGCGGCAGATGAAGCGCGAAGGCTTCGACATCGCCCGATGCACGGTCGAGCGGCTGATGCGCGATCTTGGTCTGCAGGGCGTGATCCGGGGCAAGCCGGTGAAGACGACGGTGAGCGACAAGGCGGCGCCTTGCCCGCTCGATCAGGTCAACCGGCAGTTCCATGCCCCGGCGCCGAACATGCTGTGGGTGTCGGACTTTACGTACGTCGCGACTTGGACCGGGTTCGTCTACGTCGCCTTCGTGATCGACGTGTTCGCCCGCTATATCGTGGGCTGGCGAGTGAGCCGGACCGCGCATGCCGGGTTCGTCCTGGATGCCCTGGAGCAGGCGATCCATCATCGGCGGCCCGTCCATCATGGCGGTCTTATCCACCACTCCGACCGCGGTAGCCAGTACGTCTCGATCAAGTACACCGAGCGTCTCGCCGAAGCCGGGATCGAACCTTCGGTGGGCAGCGTTGGCGACAGCTACGACAACGCTTTGGCCGAAACGATCAACGGACTCTACAAAGCCGAGGTGATCCACCGACGCGGGCCGTGGCGGTCGTTCGAGGCTGTCGAACATGCCACGCTCGAATGGGTGAGTTGGTTCAACAACAGGCGGTTGCTCGAGCCAATCGGCAACATCCCGCCCGCCGAAGCCGAAGCACGATACTACGCCATGCTGGACGAACGCCCGATGGCGGCATAACTCAAACCAAATGGCCTCCGGCAATCGCGGGGCGGTTCATTCATTCCGGCAGAGTTCGATTACAAACGCACCGACTATATCGCCACGATGCCGGTGAGCCTGACCTATCGCAGTCGCAACTGGTCGCTCGGCATCATGGCCGAGCCGCGCGTCACATGGTCGACCGACGTCAATTATCGTTCGTGGGATGCCCGTTTCGGGCCAAGTTTCAAGGTGAACTTCTGATGATCCGATCAGTCTCGACACTTTTTGCCGGGCTTGCTTTCGTGGCGAGTGCCGGCATCCCCGCTCCGCTGGCCGCGCAAGACGGTGCTCCGGGTATTCCGGGCTGGAGCCGCAGCCAGGCCCGCGATGCGCAGCGAGAGCTGCGTTCCTTCGAACGGTTCACCTACGAGGTGCCTGGCGTTCCGGCTGAACAAGCCAGGCGCTTTCGTCGCGCCGCCAGCGTCTTCACGGCTTTCCGGGCTTTTCCGCAGGTCTCCGTGCTCGCCTACGATCATGTCACGCGCTGCGCGCTGACTGGTGAGGTGGAAGTTGGCGAGGCGTCCGGTCCACTGCACTGGGTGCGGTTCGCTGAAGCCAGACGCGAGGCCGACGTTTTGGCGATGGCTGCCGACGGCTATGTCACGCTTCGCAACTTTGCCATTAGCGAGCCGCTTGTCGATGACGGCAACTGCGCTTCCGATGTCAGCAGCGCATACGGTAACGACGCCGACGACATTCGCGGCGCAGAAAAGCTGGCCGAACACATGGTCAGCATGATGAGCGGCGGACAGATCGGCTCGGACGAAGCTCCGCTGGATGTAGCCGCCCTGCGCAGCACGGTTTCGGGTCTGCTCACCGCCAATGCCGAACTCGCAGCAGTCGACCTGCTGGCCGCGACCACCACGGCCGAGCGTACCATCGTTATCGTGGGCGATGCGGGGGGGCAGACGCGCCTCGCGGCGCAATATCGCAATCTGGCCGATGGCCGATGGCAGTTTGAACGCGCGATTTCGCTCGGCAAGGGCTTCGCGGACTATGTGGAGACCACCCGATGAACAATCGTTTTACCGCCTTGCTGGCTGCTGCATCCTGTGCGGCCATGATCGCTTCGCCTGTCATCGCTCAGGATCAGGGAACCTACGATGACAACGAGCGATCAGGGGGCAATGCGCCTGACAACTACAATTTCGCTGGTTCCTGGCTCACCGATCTGATTGGCAGCACCGATGACGGCAGCGGCGAAGGAAGCAGTTGGCTTGATCGCATCACCGGAATCGGCGACGCCATCAGGGACAAGTACGATGCCTTTCAGGCCGAAAGAGCCGCGCAGAGGCAGCAGGAACTCGCCAATCGGCAGGCAGCAGAAGCAGAGCGCCTTGCCGCTCCCCGAAACTATGCAGATCTGAACCAGCACGAGATGCATGATTTCGACATGCGCCTCGCGTCCATGCGCGATGGCATCGGTGACGTTATCCGAGACTATGCAGCAGTCGAAAACAGTCTGTGGGAACAGGCCCATCGCATTTTTGCCGATAACCGCTCGTTCGGGTTTCAGGGCGGCGGCCAGAATGAAGAGGGCAGGCTGACCTACATCGGCCAATATGAAAGTGGTTATATCGCTGGCACATACGTCCTGACGGAAAACACGGGCCCGAACAGCGAATTCATGACGGCAGGCGCATTTGCTGGGGTTTCGACCCGGTCGGGCAGGGTTTCCGGTGTTTATCGGACTTCCCCTACGCAATATCAGGGCACCACCTACACCGAGCGTGGCAATTTCTCCGGGCAGCTTTCTACGAACCTGTCCGAATTGTTCAGCGGTGGTTTCTCCTGCACCGATGATTGCATCCCGGACTGAAAGAAATGGAAGGCGGGCGCTGAAAACCGCCCGCCGCCATGATCTTGAGCAGATGCAGGCTCAGATGCTCTGCATCTGGGGCCCCATCTAGAGGGCCGGCTGGTCGGAAGGTGTCGGCAACCTGTGCGGCTCACCAATGCTGTTAGGTTGGCTGTCCCGCTGCGCGGGCCCTTCGCTGCGAAACCAGACATCCAGCTCGGTCATATTCGGAAAGCTGCCGCTTTGATGCGTGTCAGGCATCGGCTTGAGTTGGTCACAAGCCCCAGCTCCGGAAGACAAGGGTGCAGAGCCCACAGCCGCAAGTTCCGGGCCTTCTTAAGGGAATCGTGAGAGGAAAGCTCTGCCCCAGACTCATTTCCGTACATACGGATTTTTCTTGCTATCCTGCCCGTAATAAAAATACGTACATCCGTCTTAATTGTGAAATGCATCCGCTGTAGCAGGCCCTCATCACGCAGCCTCAAAGGGGGGATCATGCATTTTCGTTCGTACAGCCGTTTGCTCGCCACAGTGTCCTGTGGAGGCATCGCCGTTTTGACCGCATCGGGCGCTGCTGCGCAGACAGCAGAACAAACTGAGGGCGAAGCGGCCCTGCCTGAGATCGTAGTGACCGCGCAGCGCCGCACCGAGAACAGCCAGGATGTTCCGCTCGCCATCCAGACCGTCAGCGGCCAGGCCATCGCCAATGCCGGCTATACGGATGTGACGGATCTGCAGTACCTCGCCCCCGGCGTACAATACGACCCCACGCAGGGAGCGGCTTTCCAGATCCGCGGGGTCGGCACGACGTCGTTCGACTTTTCCAATGCGAAGTCCGTCAACGTCGTCGTCGATAACGTGGTGATGGATGGGCAGCGCGCCAACGGGTTGATCGGCATGGTTGATATCGACCATGTCGACGTGCTCATGGGGCCGCAGGGCACACTGTTCGGCAAGAACTCCACATCCGGGGTGATTTCCGTCACCACCAACCGGCCGCGCCTCGGCGTTACCTCGTTCCGCGGCAGCGTCTCTCTGGGTGAGCACAACGAACGCATCCTCAACGCCACGGTGAACCTTCCGATCGCGGAAAACGTTGCACTGCGCATCTCGGGCTTCGATCAGGCGGAGGACGGCTTCGGACGGAATGTCACGCTCGATCGCAAGGTCGGCTCGGTTCACGAATATGGCGGGCGGGCAAAGCTCTATTTCGAACCCAATGACAGCTTCAATCTTACCCTTGCCGGTGACTACGGACATCACTGGGACAGTTCGGTGCGCACGCCGGTCCGCGACCAGCCCCCACAGGTGACCGAGATGCTCAAGGAACTGGGCGTCGTTCCGGGACCCGAGAGCGCCGATACGGCCGATTCCCAGTTCGGCGAAATTGAAACCGAGGAGTGGGGTTTTTCGGGCAAGATGGAACTCGCCCTGGGCGAGCACACGCTGACCTCCATCACCGCTTATCGCCGCACCGGTTATGACAATGCCACGCCGGCCAATCTTCTGCCGATCGACCAATATGCGTTCGTGCCCTTCAATCAGGGCTATCTCGATACCGAGAAGGTCAGCCAGGAAGTCCATTTGGCGTCGCCCGCCGATCGTCCGGTCAGCTACGTGATCGGCTTCTTCTACAATGATTTGCAGGCCGTTCAGACCCAGTATCAATGGGCCACGCTGGGCGCGCCGGTTCCTGCAGAGGGTGGCAAGTCAACGATATTGTACGCATTGACCGGCGCGATTGGCGAGGCTGGCAACACCTCACTGTTCGATGCGAAGAACGAGACGGTGGCCGGGTTCGGCCAGCTGCAATTCGACCTGACATCGCGTCTGCGCCTCACGCTTGGCGGCCGCTACACGCATGACGAAAACTGGCAGGAGCTGTCCTACATTCAGACCGATCCGGTGCCGATCGTGGGCTACGATCCCACATTCGTCGCCACCAGTGCACCCCCGGCATTCCGCCAAGGAACCGCGAAGGGAGACAATTTCTCTTGGCGCGTCGCGCCCGAGTATCAGATCGGCGAGAACGCAATGATCTATGCGTCCTTCTCGACCGGCTACAAGCCGGCGGGCATTGCGTTTGTCGGCAACAAGTATGCGCCATATGCGGACGAGACCGTCAAAGCCTGGGAGGTCGGTCTCAAATCCGAGTGGTTTGGCCGGCGGCTGCGGTTCAACATCGACTTCTTCCGGTCCGACTTCACCGACTTTCAGGCGACGATCCTGACCCGTATCCCCGATGGCGCCGGCGGGACGCTGCTGGTGTCCGCGATCGGCAATGCGGGCGGCTTGCGCAGTCAGGGCGTCGAGACGTCGATAGCCGTGCGGCCTACGCGCTCGCTCTCGCTTACGGCGTCGGGCAGCTACACCGACGCGAAGTTCACCGATTACGTCTATAACACGACGACCGACTATACTGGCACGCGCCTTCCCAACGCGCCGGAATGGGCGGCGACGCTGGCGGCCAATCTGGACCAACCGGTTTCCGATAGCTGGCGCCTGCTGGCTCATGCCGATTATGCCTGGCGCAGCGAATACTGGACCGTGGTCGGACAGCCGGAGTACTCCCGCGTCCCCTCTTTCGGCCTGGCCAATGCGCGGCTGAGCGTGGCGAACGAGGCGGGCACGATCGAGGCCGGCATTTACGCGCGCAATCTGTTCGACACCTATTTCTCTACCGGGTGGCAGATCTACGGCGGCCTCGGGCTCCTCCATTACACCTCTCCCCGCGCGCGGCGAACGGCCGGGGTGTTCGTGAACTTCAATTTCTGATCGGAGTGAAATGATGCGCAGCCACACCCTTGGCGCAGCCTTGCTGTGCCTTGCCGCAATCGGCCCCTTGGCGCCGGTCCATGCACAGGAGAGCGAGCCGACCGATGCCAATGCGCCGCCCGAAGCCGCTCAATTGCCCGGCGACCTGCCGATCAACCGCATACAGGTGCTGGGAACCCATAACAGCTATTCGCTGGGGACCGACCCTCGCGTACGAGCCATGCTCGACGAGCGGATCCCCTCCATGCACAAAATCACTGCGAGCATACCCGCCGAGGCTCTGGAGGAATTCCGGACCGCACATCCCAACGATGTGACGATCGGTGAGGCGCTGAGCTATCGCTATACTTCGCTTACCGACCAACTGGAGCGGGGCGTGCGCAGCCTCGAGATCGATCTCAACGCCGACCCGCAGGGCGGGGCCTATGCCGACCCGGCAGCCTATAGAATACTGCGCGCCCAGGGTGTCAGCGATCTGGCGCCGTTCGACCCGGCGCCTCTGGCAGAGCCCGGGCTCAAAGTGCTTCACATGCCCGACATCGATTTCCGCAGTTCTTGCCCAACGTTCCACTCGTGTCTGGCAGAGATGAAAGCGTGGTCGGCCGACAATCCGGGCCATGTGCCGATCTTCGTGATGCTCGAAGCGAAGGTTCAGGCCCTCGGCATCCTGCCGGGCTCGGCGCAGGTGCCGCCTTTCACACCTGCAACCTACGATCAGATCGACCGCGATATCCTCGACATTATCGGGCGCGAAAATGTGATTACGCCCGACGACGTGCGCGGCGATCATTCGCGGCTCGAAGACGCAGTGCTGGCCGGCGAATGGCCAGACCTTGCCCAGGCGCGCGGCAAGTTCGTCTTTCTGCTGATCACGGCAACAGGCAAGAACGGGGCATCCGATTACCTGATCGGGCATCCGGGGCTGAGAGAGCGTGTGGCGTTCCTCGACTCCGTTCCCGGGCAGGATTTCGCCGCCTTCATCCTCAACGACAACGCCATCGACCGCGGCGACCAGATCCGCGACCAGGTGGCGAAGGGCTATCTGGTGCGCACCCGGGCCGATATCGAAACCTGGGAGGCGAAGGTCGATGACATGACGCGGGCGCGCGCCGCGTTCGCATCCGGCGCGCAGATCGTTTCCACCGACTTCATCGAGCCGGGCAACGCATACGGAACGCCCTATATTGTCGAACTGCCCGGTGGGGAGCCTGCCCGGATCGCTCCGCGTCCTGGCGATTGAGCGGGGGAGGGGGCTTCCCGCGAATGTCATCTGCGCGCCCTATGGGGCGCTACGTGAGTCCTTTATCGCCGTCCCACCTTTCATGGCAAACCGGCCCCGCGGCCTATGGCAGCGTGCACTTCGGCAAGAGCCTGCTGTGGGCCGGAGAGGATGCGCTTACGCTCTACATCCTCGTCCGCTTCCTGCAGATCGAGCCGGCGCTGGCAGGGGCAATGTTCCTTGCCAGCGCCCTGTGGAATGCAGTGTGCGACGGGGTGTTCGGCGGTGCGCTCCTTCGCTGGCCGGTCCTGCAGCGCATTTTGCCGGCGCTTTCGATAGCGGCGATACTTGCGGCCGGCGGTGGCTTTGCCGTGCTGCCAATGCTGCCCCAGGGCGACCCGCTGGCCGCCGGGGCCCTGCTCGCCCTGTTCCGCACCGGCTTCAGTCTGGCGGACTTGCCGCATAACGCTCTGACGCGCCGTCTGGCGCTGGAACACGGCGATCTGGGCATCGCCCGGCTGCGTGCGATCTGTTCGGCGGCTGCCGCGCTGGTTGTGGGATTTGCATCGCTTCCGGTGCTGTTGGCGGAGGGCGTTCGGTCGAGTTCGGTCATGCTGCTGATCGGCGCGGTCGGTCTGGTCGCGATGGTATGCATGCTGCCGCTGCCTGCGATGTTGGCACGCGAGGCTGTCAGGGAATCCCTCGAGAGGGCGGCGGGCGAAGGATCGTTCATCGACCCCGCGTTGGTGGTGTTCTGCGCCGCTTCCGCTGTCGGACTGGCCGGACTGGCCGCTGCGGGCAAGGCCATGCTGCATCTGGATCTCGGCGGCCCGGAACTGACTGCCGGCGTCTTGCTATTGCTCACCTGCGGTCGTCTGGCGGCCGTCTGGTTCTGGTCGCCGGTCGCTCGCAGCATCGGCAGCCGCAGTGCCCTCGCACTCGCCTATGGCCTGAGCGCGATGTTCATTCCGCTGTTTGCCCTCATTCCGCAGGCCAGTCCCCTGACGGTTCTTGCGGCACTCGGCGTCATGAGCCTTCCGGGTGGAGGTGTCGCCATGCTGAGCTGGGCCGTACTGTCCGAGACGATCGGCGGGAAGGGCGGCCAGACTCCGGCACGTTATGCGGCCGCGTTCGGATTGTTCACCATGAGCATCAAGATCGCGCTCGGGCTGTCCGGCTTTGTTGTCGGCGGCTGGCTTGCGTCGGTGGGGCAGTCGGCCGACATCGAGCCCGCAGCGTTCTGGCCGCTCGGTGTTGCGGTCATGGCGGGCTGCGGCCTTGCCGCGCTGCTCACACACCATATGCCCGGCAACACCGCGCCTTCGGCTATCCCTCCGGCCTAGCGCCGCGCGCCGCGAGAGAGGCACCGCCGTTCGAGCTGGCGGTGCGCAATTGCGCCAGGTCTTTCGCCCGGATGACCTTGCCACCGCCCGCTCCGCCGCGCGTCATGGCGGCGAGGCCGGAACCAATGAGAATCATGGTAGCAGTCTGCGCGGCGGCCCGATCGAGCCCCTCGCTGCCGCCGATCGCCTTGCTCACCACCGCATGCACGTTTTCGGCCCGGCGGCGACGCATATCGAGAGCGAATACGACCAGGGCCGGATCGCGCGCTGCTGCGAGCGCGACCGAATGCGTCGCGCGGATCAGCGTGAGCCCGTAAGAGCCGTCTGTATCCTCAAGGCTGGTCCCGCGCACTTCGTGTCGCGCCCGCAGGATCAGCGAACCGATCGCCGCATGCATGAGATCGTCACGAGTGGGAAAATAGTGAGCGACGCTGGTATGCGGAATGCCGCCTTCCGAAGCGACCTGTCGGTGCGTGATCCCCGCTGCCCCCATTTGCATCATCACGTTGGCAGCATAGTCGGCCACTTCCGCCCGCTTGGAGCCTTCCGGCAGATCGAACGGCATCTGCACGGCAGCGTTTCCTTCCCCGCACGCGGAAACCAGGGCGGCAAAGCCTCGGCTCAGTCCGCTTGCCTGCCCGGCCATGCCCTCGGCCAGACGCTGGATGGTGGCGGCGCGCAGCAAGCGGTAGTCGGTGTGGCAAGGTGCGGCGATGGAAAAGGGCAACTCATCGCGACAATAGGCGGCTATCGCGCGTGCCAGAGCGTCGGCACCTTGTCGATGATCGCGTTCCAGCAGTCTGGCCCAGAAGTGATCTTCGTCATCCAGCAAGCCGGGCAGTGTCGGGAACCCGCCCGGATCGACGATCGCCTCCACCAGGAACTCGCAGGTGGTGATGGCAGCCTCGCGCCGCACGACCGCAGCTTCCTCCAGATACGCCGCGATCACAGTCGCCAGGACTTGCGGATCGGCCAGGTCGAGCTGCGCGGTGCGCTCCCGCCATCGATCGAGGAGGTCGCGCCGCTCCTTCCGCTCCTCCTCGATCAGCCTGCCGATAAGGGCCGCCTTGTCCCCGATATGATGGTTGAGCGAACCCACCGAACTGCCCGCGCCCTGTGCGACGGTGCGCATGCTGAGGCCGCGAATGCCGTGATCTGCGATGCGCGATCGAGCAACCGGTATGAAGGGCAAAGCGAGAGGCTTGGACATTCCGATCTCTTGAGCGCGTCGACAGCACTTCTCAATGCATTAATCTGTCGGATAGGCGCTTTGTCAACGGGCAGCTCTGGCGTCTCTTCAGCCGGCTGACACAACCGATTTGATGAACAATGCGGAATTTGCGATTGGTTCGCAATAAGTGAAGTGCTACGTGTCTCGTCGGCTATCATTGATCAACAGGGGGAGCCGGTGCGGGTGTCCAGGATGGATTCCCTCCAGGTCTTCGTCGCAGCTCAGGCGGAGCTTGTCCGTTACGCGGCGAGACTCACGGGGGACGCGGCTGAAGCTGAGGATGTGGTGCAGGAAGCCTGGCTGCGCTTCCGAGCAGCGACCACTGCGCGCGTGCTTGACGAACCCAAGGGCTATCTTTTTCGCATCGTCCATAACCTTGTTTTGGATCGACATCGGCGCCGCGCGCGAGAAAGTCAGATATTCGCGTCGGACGCGGCCATCGCTGCCGTATTGGCACCGAGCGATGAGCCCTCGCAGCAGGCGCATCTGGAGGCAAAGGACGAACTGGCGCTGCTCCGCAAGGCCATGGCGCAACTGCCTGTTCGGACGCGGCGAGCTTTCGAAATGCACCGCTTCGAGGAGATGAAGCTGGTGGAGATCGCCGCTGAACTTGGCATCTCGAAAAGCTTGGCGCAGGAACTGGTGATCGATGGTGTAGAGCATTGCAAGAAGGCTCTGCGGCGCGGTGACTGATCTTCTGCTGAATTTTCCGGAATGCCTGGCGTCGCGTTCGTTCAATGCATGAAGCCATTCAGAACATTCGTCAGTGGGGCAGTGCAGAACGGCATGCGGAAGCGGGGATGAAAACGGGGCCTGACAAGAATCGTAGCCGGGGCGGCGATCTCAGCCGCCAAGCCTCCGCGTGGCTGGTGCAACTTGAGGATGCCCCGGAAGACGATGCCTTACGCGCGGAATTCATGGATTGGCTCGCGACCAGTCCGGCTCACCTCGCCGCCTGGGAGGAAACTGCGAGGGTCTCCGACCTGATAGTGCTTGCGGGGCCGTCACCTCGGATCACATCCTCGCTGGCATCGGGATCGGCCAGACGCACCTGGTTGCGAAACGTCCCGCCCGCCCGCGCGCTCGCCTCGCTTGCCGTGGCCGCCTGCCTTGCCTGGATTGCAGTCCCGTATGTTGCGCTTCAGCTTCAATCCGATGCGATCACCGGGGCCGGGGAACTCCGGCAGGTGACGCTTGACGATGGGACTATGGTGCAACTGGCGCCCACCACGGCAATTGCCTTTTCCAACGATGCCGCAGGCCGCAGGTTGCAACTGCTGCGCGGCGAAGCCTGGTTTGACGTCACGCACGACGAAGCACATCCATTCAAAGTCATAGCCGGGGACAACACCGTCACCGTTCTCGGCACCGCCTTCTCGGTGCGCAAAACGGACGATGGTACGGATGTTGCCGTTCAGCGCGGCCGTGTCGCCGTGACTGCGTCGGACGGGATGCGATCGGATCGTGTGGAACTGGTGGCTGGCCAGTCAGTGTCGACGGATGGAACCGTGGTCACACGGAACACCGTCCGTCCCGACCGCGTGGCGAGTTGGCGCGATGGGATTGCTATCGTCAATGATCTGCCAGTTGGCGACGTGATCGATCAACTTCGCCCTTGGTACAAAGGCTATATCATCGCCAGAGGCCCAGGGCTGAGTGACCGTCATGTGAGCGGGATTTATGATCTGCGCGATCCCGATCTTGCGCTGAAGGCATTGGCGGAAGCGCATAGGGTCACGGTTTCTCGCGTCTCACCGTGGCTGCGGATTGTGACTGTCCGCTAGGCGCCGCCTCACATTTTCTCATCCGGCGCATTTTTTCCGGAATTCACCGACGTTCCAACGTTAAGAATGTAAGACTGACTCGCATTAGCGATATTGGTCGGACTTCTATCTTAACCGAGAGGAATTGGTCAGGTGAATTCTGGGGGTGTTTTTCGAGCATGTGGCAAGCGTCGCCTTTGGGTGCGGGCGCTGCTCGCTTCGGCTGCACTTGGTGGTTTGAGTGCGCCAGTGGTTGCTCAGGCACAAGCGGTCGCTTCGGAACGAGCGCTCGCGTTCGATATTCCGCCACAATCGGTTGCGGACGCGCTGGCGGATTTCGGCCGGCAATCAGGCCTTCAAGTCAGCGTGGACGCGGATCAGGTCAGGGGGCTTTCCTCGCAGGGCGTCAAAGGCACGATGACGGCTTCGCAGGCGCTGGCTCGCCTGCTGGACTCCACGGGCCTTGTGGCGCGGATCGACGGCAACATCGTGTCATTGCGATCCACATTGACCGTGTCGAACCCGTCAGGGGACGACACGATCACGCTGGGCGCCCTGCGCGTGGAGGGTAGCGCCATGTCAAACGGCGAAACGGGCGCGGAGCGCGATCAGCGGCAGAAGGATGCCGTCTACGATCAGGATCTTTCCTCCACCTACATGGGCAGGGAGGAAGTCGAGCGTTACAAGGGCATCAACCCCGCCGACGTGCTGAAGGGCATGGTCAATGTCTTCAGCGGAGACGCGCGCAACAGCGGGGCCATCGATCCCAGCATCCGTGGTATCCAGGGGCCGGGGCGCGTGCCCGTCATCATCGACGGCACCGAACAGGCGCTGACCGTCTGGCGCGGCTATAATGGCGCAAGCAACCGCAGTTATATCGATCCCAGCCTGATCTCGGGCGTGCAGGTGCTCAAGGGTCCGGTCTCGACACGTGACGTCAACGGTTCGACTGGCGGCGCTGTCGTCATCAACACGCTCGATGCCGACGATATATTGCAGCCGGACCAGACATTTGGTTTCGAACTGAAGCTGGAGGGCGGCAATAATTCCACCTCACCGCGCCTGCCCACACTGCTGACGGGGCAGGACTATCGTACCGTAGAGGGGTTTCCAGGAACGCCGGGCACGCCGGGGCTGCCCAATTTCCCTTACGCCGATCCCACACTCAGGATCACGCCGCGCACGGCGGGCGACAACGAATTCCTCTCGCTGGGTGATCAGGCGGCTCGCATAGCGGTCGCGGGGCGTATGGGTGACTTCGATCTGTTCGGCGCCTATGCCTGGCGCAAACGGGGCAACTATTTCTCCGGTGAACACAACGCTGATTATTATTCGCAGGACGATCTTGAATTGGCGCCGGACACTTTCGTTCGAATGCTTGGGGTCAATTACAAACCTGGCAATGAGGTGCCGAATACGTCGAGCGAGTTGGAGTCCTGGTTGATCAAGGGCACCTGGCGCATCGCCGACGATCAGTATTTGCAGCTCGGCTTTCGCGACAGCCGCTCGAAATATGGTGAGATCATTCCCTCGCGGATCATCTCCTCATCCGGGTTTGGTAACATCCAGTGGCCGCTCAGCAAGGTTCATGCCCAAGCCTACAACGCCGAGTACAGATGGCAGCCGGAAAGCCCGTGGATCGATTTGAAAGCCCAATTGTGGGCAACCCATACCGTCAGTGATACCTACAGCGCCGGCGGCTTTCCCAATGCGGCATCGGGCGACGACCCGGTCATCACCAATACGGCACTCGGCAATGCGAGGAACAATCGCTTCGGTCTGACGGCAAGCAATCAGATGATGCTGTCATCACAACTTGATCTGCTGCTGGAAGGAAACTGGAGCCACGAAAAGCTGCGGTCAGATGACGAGTATAGCGATGCTATCGCCAATGGCTGGCGTCAATATCCCCGTGCGGGCTGGAGAGAGGAATATCGGATCAGCCTGAAAGGCGAATGGCGACCGACCAGCTTCCTCAAGGTCAATGCCGGCCTCACCTATTCGGGATACCTGGCGCATGACGACTTTCTGGAGGAATTGATCGGCATTCGAGGTGGATCGATCAACAATGTCGTGACCTCGGAATACAGGACGAGCTACCAGACCGAAGAGTTCGGCGTCGATGCCTATCGCAAGCAGCAGATCGCGTTCTGGGAAGGTGTCGGCCTGCCGTCCGATCTGGCGGCAATCTTCGCCGATGCCGACACGCAGGCCTATGCCGCAAATCCCTACCCATTCACCACCACCCAGTCAGGTCCGTTGTGGCAAGCCGACGCACAAGGCAAATATCATCGCGCTGACAACATCTGCGTCAACGGCTTCCTGAGCGGCATCGCCAACTATATCGCGGATTCGTGCTCCGTTTCGATCAATTCGCAGTCGATCGTGGCGACCACTGAGTCGAAGCGAAAGTCCGGCCATGGCTGGGCGCCGATGGTATCCGCGACCGCCTACCTTTCCGGCAGCAGCCGCGCCCATCTGCGCTATGCCGAAGCTTACCGCTTTCCGAGCATGTTTGAGAGCACGATCGGTTTTTCGGCATCGATCAACCCGCTCGAAACGTTGCAGCCCGAACACATCTATTCCTGGGAGGCGGCCTATGTTCAGGACCTCCGGGACTTTTTCGGTTTAGGTGCGGGGCAACATGCCGACCTGAAGCTGACCTGGTATCGCAATACGACCAGGGATGTGATCGAGCGGTCGACACAGCTCATGTTCTTCAACCTTGAAAAGCAGGTGATCGAAGGGCTGGAACTGCAGGCGCGCTTCGACAACGGTCGCTTCTTTACCGAAATCGGCGCCGCCCACATGCTCAGGAACAGTGCATGCGATGCGAGCTTCGCGATCCTCAAGGACCCCTCGCGTGGCCGGGTGCCGGACTGCGTCAAATATGGTTTCGTCTCCAGCTATCTGCTGACCCAGGCCACCCCCGAAGACACCATCAACTGGTCGGTTGGCGGCCGCTTCCTTGATCGCCGGCTCGAAATTGGCGGGCGGCTGATCTGGTACAGCGCCTACGACAATCCCCAGCTCGACGAGTTCATAGGCGGCCCCATCGCGGATCGTATCGGCGGTTACGCACTCAATGTGCCCTACAAATGGGACGAAATCGTCACTCTCGACGCCTACGCGACGTTCCGCCTCAACGATCGCTTCACGGCCGAGCTGGTCGGAACCAATCTGACCGACCGGTACTATCTCGATCCGCTCAGCCGCTCACTGACCCCAGCGCCGGGGCGCACGGTTCGTCTCAGTCTCACAGGGCGATTCTGAACATGGAAATTCAGGGACGCCACCATTTCCCGATCCTTGCAACGGCTGGGAAACGGCGGCGAACCCTGGATGCAAGCGCCTGTTTACAGGCAACTCGAACGTAGGAGAATTAGCATGAAACTCTCGAACCTCAACCGGATTGCCATTGCGCTTGTCGCATCGGCTTCCTTCGCCGGGACTGCCCATGCCGGCATATATGGAGCTTCCAGCGATACCAGCGAAGTCACGATCGCAACCAGCAACCTCAATGCGGGACCACATGTGGCCGGCCGACCCGGTATCGGTGTTCCAGCCATGCCCGGTGTGATCGTGGATTTCCAAGGTCTCCGATCCTCGGCTGGAACGGATGGCGATGGAGTCAGCACCATCAATGCCGGGACCAGCGTTCCCACCGATCACAGCAATCTTGGCGTCTTTCATTTCGCCAAGGTCGGCAGCGCCAATCTCTACTTTGGCGAATGGTCGCAGACGTCGAGTGTCAGCGACGGTACGCACACCGTTTATTACGCCGGTGATGACGGCGGCACCACCACTGTTCCGACCAGCGGTTCAGCGACCTATTCGGTCAAGGGCGTCAGCGATTATGCCAACAAGGGTCTGCTGACCGGCACCTTCACCGCCAACTTCGGATCGGGCACCTCGGGGACGCTGTCCGGCAGCATCGCCAATTCCGGTTCGGGTTATGCCGTCAACATCGGCACGGCGACGATCGCTGGCACCAACTTCGCGGGCACCGGGGCGACAGCGACGCAGTCGGGTAGCACGGTTGCGTCGAGTGGCACGGTCAGTGGCCGCTTCTTCGGCGCGAACGCGGCCGCGCTGGCCGGCATCGTGAGCTTCTCTTCCGGGCGCCAATACAACACCGCGTTCGGTGGCACGAAGAACTGAACCTTCGCAGCCGAGACGGCAACGGGACAGGGGGGCCGCATGGCGCCTCTGTTTCCCGGCCATTCCCCTTTCCCCCATCAGGGCTCCCGCATCTCGTGACGACTTATCGTGCCCGATTTCTGTACCCGCTTGCCTGGAGCCTTGCCATGGCTAGCACCTTTGCAGGCACCGCAGCCGCGCAGACTTCGGGCAATGCCGATACCCGGCTGCGCCTCGACCAGAGCCTGGATAATCAGAATGCCGAGGTCGAACGGCAATTGCTGAAGGATGCCGAAGATCTGGACGGCGTTCCATCGACTATAGAGATCGATGGCAAGACATACGCGGTCGCCAACAGGGTCAGCGAGGTTGGTGAGGCGCTCTATGTCGCCATTACACGCAAGCAATGGCCAGACGTGCGGCGCTTCCTCAACGCCTATCTGGCGTTCGAAGATCGTGACCCGATGCTTGTCGCTTATGCGCAGGGGGCATTGGCGCTGACTTCCGGCAAGTTGGCTGAAGCAGAACGACAATACCGGACACTTCTTGGCCTTCAGCCCGATTTTGTACCCGGCCAGCTTGAGCTGGCGCGCGTGCTGTTCGAGAACCACAAGGATCGCGAAGCGCTCCGCCTGTTCGAAACCGCATACGCTGCCCTTTCGAATGACGGCGAAAGGGCGACAGGTGTCCTTCGGACCATTGACAGTTTTACGCAAGCTCTCGCCAAGCGGCGCGGCTGGCAGGGCTCGATCGCCTTGGGGCCGGGCTACAGCAGCAATCTCAACGAGTCTTCGGCCAGCTACACCTGCCTGCTCGCAGGAGAAGACGGCACCTGCCTCATCGACCGCAAGGTGCCGGATCCGGTTCAGGCGACGGGCATCAACTTCGAGAGCAGCATCAGCCGCCGAATGCCGCTTAGTGGACACAGCGGCATTACCGGGCGCGCACTGTTCTACGGTGATATCTATCCGGGCCATGGCCGGTACAGCCAGACCACGCTGACGACGCAGCTGGGCTACGATTACCGCACCGCCCGGGCCAGTTTCACCCTGTCGCCGACGTTCGACATAGGGTCGCTCGGGTCGGATGTCCTTTACGATGCCGTTGGCGTCCGGGCGGAAACGATGATCAATCCTTCCGCGACGACCGCGATCCGGATTGAGGCCAGCCGTCGCTGGTTCACCTATCGCCTGCCGTCCTATCAGGATCACGACGGTGCACTGACCGAGGTGCTGCTGACTGGCTGGAAAGTGCTTCCGTATGGCTGGGCAGTGTTCGCTGGGCCAGACTTCGCCGCCAAGGACGCGGATGATCCGGTCAATGCCTACCGCCAATATGGCTTGCGGCTGGGCCTGAACAAGCAGTTCGGACAGGCCGTCGGCCTGCTCGCCTTCGCTTCGCTGCGGCAGCGCGATTATCGCGCCTACAGCGACCTGCTGGAGGCCAGACGCCGCGATCGCGAACAGAATTATGTCGCCAACGTCCGGTTTCCGGCGCTGCGTTTTGCCGGCCTGACGCCCAGCCTTCTTGTCCAGCACAGCCGGGTCAGCAGCACCGTCGACTGGCTCTACTCCTATCGGAAAACCAGCCTGGCGGTGAGGATGGACTATGCCTTCTAGCGTTCGCCAGCCTGGCCCCGGATCCCGCCCTCGGACCGCTCGACCCGACCCTTCTTCTTTCAATTCAACAGGAGCATCTATGACGACCGATATTCTCGAACCTTCCCGCGCCAAGCGTTTGAAGGCGCTGACCCGCGAAACCCATGACCGGCTCGACAAATCGATCATGGCGGCCGCTTCCTTCGCGACCGTCGAAGGCTATGGCCGCTTCGTCACGGTCCAGTATCTGTTTCATCGGGACATCGACGCGCTGTATGACAATACGGCCTTGCAGGTCCTTCTGCCCGGCCTGATGGAACGGCGGCGCCTGCCGCTGATCGCCGCCGACCTTACGGACCTGGGCCTGCCCTTTCCTCATGACGAAGCCCCAGCGGCGTTTATGCAGACCAGTGCCATAGACATTCCGGCGGCGCTGGGTTGGCTCTATGTGGCCGAAGGCTCGAACATGGGCGCGGCCCTGCTGCGCAAGGAAGCGGCAAAGATCGGGCTTTCCGACGAATATGGCGCACGGCATCTCGCGCCTGCCACCGAGGGGCCTGCCGCGCACTGGCGCGCGTTCATTGCCGCTCTCGATGCGGCGGAACTGTCTGCCGAGGAGGAAGCGTGCGTCGTAGCAGGCGCGAATGCCGCATTCGCGCGGGTACAGGCGCTGGTCGATGCCCGCATTGGCTGAGCCTGGGGCTGACCCCGGTACAGAGCCCGCGGCCGAGGCTCTGCTTCGCCGCGGGCGCGTAGCCCGATCCGGCTGGCTGGTGCTTGGGCTGTTGCTGGTGGCTGTGGGATTTGTCGGCATCTTCGTGCCGCTCCTCCCCACCACGGATTTCATGTTGCTGGCGCTGCCCTGTTTCGCGAGGTCTTCACCTCGGTTGGAAGCGTGGCTTCTGAATCACCCGCGCTTCGGCCCCAGCCTTCGCGCGTGGCGGGCGACGGGCGCTGTTCCGCGACACGCCAAGATTGCGGCTTGTATCGGCATGATGGCCGGATACGGGCTTTTCTGGCTCCACGTACAGCCGGGACTGGGCTTTGCCCTCGCGGTGGCGGTGGGGATGCTGGCGAGCGCCATATGGATCATTCGCCGTCCCGTGCCGGAAGACAAGGCATGAGGGACGGTTCACTGCGAGTGACGGAAGATGGCGGCGGCCCGTTTGCGGGCAATATCGCCATGATCTCATGCCGCTATGACGGGCACGTCGGAGCCGACGATGATGCCCCGCCGGCTCCCGATCCCATTCCTCGACATTCCAGCCGCTATTGCGATCAGGCAATGGACTGGCGGACACGGCTGTTTGGGATCACCGGCACAGCCGCGGTTGGCGCTCTTGCGTTGGGATGTGCACTGTTTACGTGGCAGGTTGTGTATCCGACGGTCGTTGTGCCGTCCGCTCCGCTGGTCGTGGAATTGCAGCCTCTCGCAGCGCCTCCGGAGCCGCCTCGCGAGGTTGCCACTGGTCCAGAGCAGGTTGAACGACAGGAAGATCGTCCCAGGCCAGAGCCCGAAATTGCGCCGCCGCCGCCCATGGTACAGTTTCCCCAGACCACGACGGTGATGCACGAAATCCGCGAGCCAGTGGAAGCGGTGATCGTCCCCGGTCCGCCCGCTCCCGAAACCACAGCCCCAAAGAGTGTTGCAGCGCCTGCCGCGGCCAGTCTTTCCAGCGATGCCAGGCAGACCTGGGAAGCACGGTTGCTGGCGCATCTGGAACACTATCGCCGCTTTCCCGCACGAGCCCGCGTCGCTCGCCAGCAAGGCACGGTGCAGATCCGTTTCCGAATGAACCGGGCTGGCTCCGTCCTCACCGCGTCGGTGGTGAACGGTTCAGGCTTCACGACATTGGATCAGGCTGCTCTCGATACATTGAAACGGGCAGAACCTTTGCCAGGGATTCCCACGGACATGCCCGACGAAGTCGAACTCACGATCCCGGTCGAGTTCTATCTGGGGTCACGGCGATGAACTGACCCAAGCCATTTGGTAAGGAAGAAGCAGTGACCCAATCCGCGGCGCCAGCTGCCTCTTGGCTGCATTCGTTAACACCCAATCTTAACAAGTATTCCCGGCAAATCCTATGGCAGTCCGCATGGTTCCGGAGCATGAAGGCGACCATCCATCCCGTGGGGCAGCGATCACATCCATTGCGGCCAAGATTGGCTATTCAGGGCACACGTTGCTGGAGTGGGTGAAGAAAGCCGAAGTGAACAGCGGCAAGCGTGCCGGTGTGCCGAGCGAGGTGGCAGACAAGTTGAAGGCCTTGGAACGCGAGAGCCGGGAGTTGCGGCAGGCCAACGAGATCCTGCGCATGCCAGTCCTGAGCTTGTCGAAGGGGCCTTGGCCGAAACCATCAACGGACTCTACAAGGCCGAGGTGATCCACCGATGCGGACCATGGCGATCGTTCGAGGCCGTGGAACACGCCATGCTCGAATGGGTCGATTGGTTCAACAACCGCTGCCTGCTCGCGCCCATCGGCAATATCCCGCCTGCCGAAGCTGAACCACGATACTACACCATACTGGACGACACCCCCAATGGCCGCATAATTTGATGAAACTGGACTCCGGCAATCCCGGGGGCTACTCAGTTGCAGCGCGAAGTTCACCGTTCAAATATCGAACTCGAAGCCGATATGCACCGCGAGGCCGTCAAGCGCGTCGGTGAGTGGGATTTGGCACGACAGGCGAGAGTAGAGTCGCGGTTGTCGGAGCTGTCGAGCAGGTCGTCCTCGTCCTCGCTCATCGGCGGAAGTCGGTCGGCGAAGGCGGGATCGATATGGACGTGGCAGGTCGCGCATGAACAGCCGCCGCCGGACAGCGCGAGAAGCTCGTCGATCCCGGCATCGCGGATGGCTTCCATCAGCGTGAGGCCGGGCGCTGCCTCGATGCGCTGCTTTGGGCCAGCGCGCGTGGTGACCTCGATGCGGAGTGTCTAGACGCCATCCTTGCGGGCTGGCGCTGGCTGGTCTTCGATCAGGTGCACGAGATCGGCGAGCGTCGAACAAACCGGAGTGGCGATGCCGGCGCGTTCACCCTCACGGACGATGGCGCCGTTGATCATCGCGATCTCGCTCTTGCGACCGGCCTCGCGGTCCTGGAACATCGATGCTTTGTGGCCGGCATGGTCCTTGAGTGCCGAGCAGACTGCGGCGTCGATCTTCACCGCGTCGAGCGCGATGCCCTGACTTTGGGCCACTGCCACGGCTTCGCTGATGACGCCGCGGGCAATGCGCAGGCCGGGCGCGTTGTCGAGCCCGCCATTGGTCTTTTGGGCGATCATCGCCGGGGCGTTGAGTGCGGCGTTGAAGGCGAGTTTTTCCCAGACGGTGCGACGGATATCACCAGAGGCACTGGCTTCGAATCCGGCATTGGCCAACAGAGCAGCAACGTCCCTGGCGTGCGCCGTCGCAACCTCGCCGCTGCCGCCGAGGGCGAGCGAATTGGGGGCGTGCGTGCTCACCACATTGGGCGGTGAAAGATCAGCTGGGATATGCGCTGTGCCAAACAGAGTGCGCTCGGTTCCGAAGGTCTCCGCGATGATTTCGGCGTTGCCGAGGCCGTTCTGCAGCGAGAGCGCCAGCGGTGCGCCGACGGCCAGATGGGCGACGCTGGATATCGCAGCGGCGGTATGATTGCCCTTGGTGAAGACGATCACGAGATCGACCGGACCTGAGACCGCATCGGCGGTGGCCGCCCGGAGCGCGACCGGCCGCGTTCCCGCTTCGTCCTTAAGCACCAGGCCGCGTTCGTTGATGGTGGCGATGCGCGCCTGATCGATATCCACCAGCGTGACGTCGTTGCCGGCAAGCGCGAGGCGGGCGGCGAACAGGCAGCCCATGGCTCCCGCGCCGACGATGACGATGCGCTGCGCCACGTCGTGTTCCGGCATTCGCGTGTCTCCTAGATCGAGTAAATGTCGAGCATGGTGGGGATCACCTCGTTCTGGAGGTGGATGATCTTCTCGCTGATTTTCCACGCTTCGCCATCGCGGCGGAAGGCGTGGCGGTAGCTGCCGAAGAAGTTGTGCGTCAGGCTGGTGCGCGCGTCGTAGACGTTGACGAGGAAGGCCGCGCGGGTGCGCGCCGTGGCGTTATCGTCCTCGTCGAGGATGACGTTGGTGACCATGTGCGTGACGCGCGTCATGGCGTTGGACGCCACCGAATGACCCGAGTTCAGACGCTTGACACGGTCCTCCAGATTGCGTCGACCACGGTAGAAGATCATCGACAGCTCGGTGTCCGGGTCTTGCGTCAGCGTGCCGTCCTCGCGCCAGGCGGGCATCCAGTAGAGGCAATCGGGCGTGTAGAGATCGATCCACTCGGCGAAGCGCGATTCGTCGAGCAACCGTGCTTCATGCGAGAGCAGGTGCGCGAGTTCAGCTTGCAGCGCGCTCATTGCACCACCTCGGCCATGCGCTCGGCCCAGGCTTTGTAATAGCTCTGGAACAGGCTTTCATCGCACAATTGCGCGTCGGCGACGACATTGCGGGCAGGGGTCATGCCGAGCATGTCGGAGAACGGGTTTCCGCCGTCCTGTGTGGCCGTAAAGCCGCGCGCATGACCCTGTAGCCAGCCACGCTCCTGTTCGGCCATGCCGGTCTGTGCCTCCTCGTAGCAGACGGTGTCATCGGGCGTCGCCATGCCGGTGGGATTGAAGAAATCCTCGTACTGGCGGATGCGGAAGCGGCGGGCCTCGGCGCTCTCGCCGCGCGGGGCGATGCACCAGGTCTGCATCTCGGTGAGGTTGGGGCCAAGCGGGCGGATCACGCGCATCTGGCTCGAGGCGTTGTCGGCGATCTGCAGATTGGGAAAAATCGTCAGGTTGCGCATGTTGAAGATCCAGTTGCGCCGTGGCTCGCCCAGCCGCCCGGCGATTTCCTCGGCGCGTTCGAAATCTGGCGAGGCGGCGCTCACGCCCATCGCGCCCCAGTTGAGTACGTGACCATGATCGAAGCTGAAGGTGCCGCCGGTCACGCCCTTGGCACCTTCCTGCCAGAAGTCCGAGGCACCCAGCGAGGCCTCGACGACATCGTCCGACTTCTCCTTGGCGCGCTGTTCGAGGATGCGGATGTAGCTCGGGTGGGTGGAAGTGAAATGGTATTGATCTGAGCAGTTTTCGAGCTGCATCTTCCAGTTGGCGCGATAGGTGAAGCGCACCCGCCCCGGCACCAGTTCGACGCCTTCAGGGCTCTTGTCGGCCACGAGGTCCAGCAGCGCCCGGGCTTCCCCCAGATAGTCCTCCAGCGAGGGGACGTCAGCGTTCAGGCTGGCGAACAGGAAGCCGCGATATTCGCCGAACTGCGCAACCGCGGCCAGATCGTGGTTCTCCTGATCGAAGCCTGCGCCATAGCAACCGCGCTTCTGCCACTTGATGTTCCTGTTCGCGCCCGCGCTGTCGAAGGTCCAGGAATGGTAGGGGCACACATGCATGCGCGCCGAACCGCAAGGTTTCTGCACCAGCCTGACCCCCTTGTGCGGACAGGCATTGACGAAGCATCGCAACGTCCCTTCGCCGTCGCGGCTGACGATCACCGGCACGCGGCCGATAAAGGTGGTGAAATAGTCGTGCGGGTTTTCGGCCTGGGTCGCGAGGCCGACGAACACCCAGCCACCTTCGAAAATGTGGCGCATCTCGAGGTTGAACAGTTCTTCGTCGCGGAACATCGCACGGTTGATGCGGAACACGCCGTCCTCGGGGCGGTCGTCAATCAGGTCTTTGAGGGCGAAACGAGTCATATCATACCTCCTTCTCGGCCAGCACGATTTCCACCAGTGTGGGGCCATCGGCCGCGAACGACCATGCCAGGGCCTCTTCGAGTTCGGCCACGCTCACGGCGGAACGGGCGGCCACGTTATGGCCCTTGGCAAGAGCGCAGAAGTCGAGGCCGGTCAGATCGGTGCCCTCGACCTTGCCGAGCTGGAAATGGCGGCCGAATTCGCGCAGCGCGGCATAGCACTTGTTGTTGATCACCAGAAAGCTGACGGGCGTTCCGAGCTGGGCGGCGCTGAACAGCGCCTGCTCGGAATACATGAACGATCCGTCGCCGATGATGGCGATGATCTTTCTGTCCGGATTGGCCAGTGCCACGCCGACCGCGGCGGGCAGGGCGTAGCCGAGCCCCCCGCTGGCGGTGGTGAAGAACTGGTCCGGTCCGGTCAGCGCCATTTGCTGCTGCATGATGGCCCGTGTTGAGGGCGCTTCCTCGACGATGGCACTATCGGTCGGGCGCATCCGGGCGATACAGGCAAAGGCGGCCGCGGCATCGAGCGTATCGCCGGTGAGCGGGGGTGCCGGACGGGGTGGTAGCGGCGTTGCTCGCGCGTTCGGCTCGGCGGACACGGCAAGCCGCTCCAGCGCCGAACGGCAATCGGCGAGGATGGCCCGGTCGGCCGGGGCGAATGACAGCAGGTTGGGATCGTTTGCGATCAGCCACAGCCCTGTGTCGTCCGGCACGTGGGGCCCGGCTCCCTCGGTGTGGTAGAGATGCAGCGGCCCGCCGGCACTGATGACCAGATCGTGCTTGCCGAGCGTTTCCATGATCGCGGAACGGGAGGCAGGAATAAAGCCCTGGAACAGAGGGTGATTTTCGGGGAAAACGTTGCGGGAAGAGTGGGGCGCGGAGTAGACTGCGAGTTGGTGCCGTTCGGCAAGGGCGAGCGCGGCGTCCCACGCCTGCGACCGGGCGCAGTCCGCGCCGAGCACGAGGGCCGCTCGGCTGGCGCTTCCGAGCGCGCGGGCGAGTTCGACCAGCGCTGCGGGATCGCCGGGATTGGTGGTGGCGACCCGGGGAAGGCGCGGGAGCGGTTCGCACGGCTTGTCCCAATCGTCGACCGGGACCGAAACGAAGGTCGGGCCGAAGGGCGGGGTCATCGCGATCCGGTACGCGCGGGCGATGGCCAGCGGCACGTCCTCGGCCCGCGCGGGCTCGCAGGCCCATTTCACGAAGGGCTGCGGGAACTCGGTGGGACGAGCGGCATGCAGGAATGGTTCGAACGGGAGGATCGAACGCGCCTGCTGCCCCGCCGTCACGATCACCGGCGCGTAATTCTTGTAAGCGGTGAACAGATTGCCAAGCGCATGGCCGGTGCCTGCGCTCGAATGCAGATTGACCAAGGCGGCGTTGCGCGTGGCCAGGGCATAGCCATCGGCCATGGCCAGCACACTCGCCTCCTGCAGGCCAAGTACGTAGTCCATGTCGGCGGGAAAATCGCGGAACATGGGCAATTCGGTGGAGCCCGGGTTGCCGAAGATTTTGGTGATGCCGAGCTGCCGTAACAGGTCGATGGTCACTTCGCGTACGGTTGGGGCTGCCATGGGATGATCACTGGTCCTGCGTCGAGAGTATGAGCATGGGCGAAGGCGGCGGGGCGGTCGCCGCGCCGGGTCGGGTGCGAAAAGGAGGTGGATGTCTGCGACACCGTCGTAGTCTTCTCCCGCCGTGCGACCGGCGCCGGCTGCGGCCCGCGTCTTGTCCGCTTGCTGGCTAGCAGCGTGGTGGCATGCGAGATATTGCAATTTTGGACGCAACCCATAAGAAGATATTATGGAATTCGATGAAAGGCGCCTGCGCGCCGTTGTCGCTATCGCCGAAAATGGCAGTCTGGGCCGTGCTGCCGAGGCCATTCATGTCAGTCAGCCGGCCCTGAGCCGAATGCTGGGTGATCTGGAAGCGCGCCTCGAGACCAAGCTGTTCGAGCGTTACGCCAAGGGCATGGTTGCGACCCAAGCCGGGGAAATCCTGATCGAACACGCGCGCCAGCTCACCTTCGATATCGAGCAAGCGCGCCACGCCTTGCAGGAATTGCGGGGGCTGCGCAGCGGTCAGGTCCGCATCGGAGCGGTGGCGGCCACCACCCGTGCCCTGCTTCCCCGCGCGCTGGAGAAAATGCGGCGGCAGGCGCCTGGCCTTAAGGTGGAGCTTATGGAAGCGCCGGACAGTGAGCTGACCGACGCGCTGCTGGACCGGCGCATCGACCTGATCGTCGCCAGCGATTCGATCAGCCATGCGGATATCGAGCCGCTCAGCTATTGCGATTACGAAGACAGCTTTCAGGTCTGTTGCCGCGCCATCGATCCGCCGGTGGCACCCGATTGCGGCCTGAGCGAGGCGCTGGCGCAGGACTGGGTTATGCTCAAGCGTGGACGCACGCCGCGTTCGAACCTCGAAGCGCTGATCAAGGCGGCGGGCCATTCCGCGCCCAACATCGCAGTGGAAACCAACACCATCGGCACGCAGATCAGCATTCTGCGCAACAGCGATCTGCTGGGCTGGTTGCCTTTGGCCGTGATCGCCGACCAATGCGCGGCCGGGCAATTGCAGGTCGTCGAGATACCCGAATTGCTGATGCCCCGTCGTTTCCGCGTCTACCGCCGCAAGCAGGGCTATTTCCCCAAGCATACCAGGCTGCTCTATTCCTGCCTGACGGGCTAGGCTGCAGGGGCGGGATCTGGGGTGCCATAATGCAAATGCATGGCCCGCCCGGCTGATCGCAGTGGACCGCATCGCGCTAATGCAGCAGACCTTACGCTGACGTTCGGCGCCGCGAGAAGCGCCGAGGCGCCCGACCGGCGAGAGGACAGATATGGTAAAGACATTCGCCCAGGTGTTGGAAGCGCGGCCGGTCGGGCGGTTTCAGGTCGCTGTGGTCGCGGTTTCGTTCATGGTGCTGGTGATCGACGGCATCGATATCCAGCTGCTGTCGCTGGTCGCGCCGCAGATTATTGACGACTGGCAGATCACGCGCACTGCATTCGGCCCCGCACTCGCGGCTGCGCTGACGGGGATGGTAATCGGTTCGTTGGTCGGCGGGTGGCTTGGGGACCGCTTCGGGCGGTTGCTCGTGCTGGTGGGGGCGACGCTCCTGTTCGGGGCGGCCACTATCCTTGCCGCTACTACCGGCTCGCCGGGCGAGATGGCTCTGTTGCGCCTCGTATCGGGCGTGGGCTTCGGGGCGGCTGGCCCCAACGCCCTGGCGCTGGCAAGCGAATGGCTGCCACAACGCCTGCGACCGCGCGTTGCCACCTTGCTTGCGATCGGAACCCCGACCGGAGGAATTCTGGGAGCGTGGATCGTGCTGTTGCTCCTGCCGGACCTTGGCTGGCGCGGCGTGTTCGTGGCCTGTGGCCTCACGACCATGGCGCTGGTGCTGCCGATGCTGGCGATGCGTGAGCCGCCGGAAAATCTGCAGGCGCGCGGGAAGGGCGAGCGCGCGCGCGCCAACGCGCGCTGGTTCGGCGGCGCGGAGGTCGATCTCGGTTCGCTCGCTGCCGGGGACAGGCCGGAGACGAAGAGCGCGGCGGGCAACCTGTTCAGCCGCGAATTGCTGCGGCTGAACCTCGGGGCAGGCCTGGGCTTTTTCTTCGCCGCCATGGTGGCCTACGGCATGATCGCCTGGACGCCGGTGGTGTTCACCAGCGCGGGTTATTCGCTCGATGTGGGCATCCGCGCGCTGTTCGTGTTCAACCTGGCCTCGGTGATCTGTTCGCTGCTGATCGGCTTCGTGATTGAGCGGCTCGGTAGCCGGAGGGTGATCATGCTGGGGTCTGCGGGCATGCTCGCTTCGAGTCTGGCGCTGTACTGGCTGATGCAGGCCGCCACGGCACTAGCCTGGCTGATGCAGGCCGTGGTGGCGGCCAACGGCGCCACCACCGGCATAACGATCGCCACGATCTACGCGATGATGATCGCCGGCTTCCCCTCCTCCTGCCGCTCGGCCGGACTAGGCTACGGACTGGCTGCTGGCCGCCTCGGCGGCGTAGTGCTGTCGCTGGCGGGCGGGGTCTTGCTCGATGCCGCAGGGACGGCAACCTGGCCGTTCTTTACAGTTCTGGCGGTGGCAAGCGTGCTGGCCGGCCTCGGCGCGGTCATTTCGGACCGGCACCTGGTGCCGCAGCCGAAGGGTGCTGCCTGAGCAGCCGCCCCGCGTGCGGCTAATCCTGTTCCTGCGCGCGGCGGGCGCGAAACTCGCTCGGGGTTTCGCCGAAGCAGCATTTGAACAACTTGGCGAAATGGGCCGCGTCGAGCAGCCCGACGCTGGCGCTTATATCGCCGATCGACAGCGATCCGCAACGTGGCGAGGCAAGCAGCCGGCGCGCTTCGTCGAGCCGGGCGCGCTGGATCTCGCGTCCGCAGGTGGTGCCGTTGGCGCGCAGCACGTTCGAGAGCTGGCGCCGCGACAGGCCTATCCGACCGGCCACCGCGTCCAGACCCAGATCGGGGTCGGCGAATTCTTCCCGCACGATCGCCAGCACCTGTCCGAAGCGGTCGTCCTGATAGACGCTCGTGCGCTCGTTGTAGACGCCGCAAGCCAGGCCGAGCAGGCGCGGGATCTGCTCGAAGGCGACATAGTCGTGCAGCGGATCGGTGGCGCGCCCGAAGTTTCCGGCAATGGCGGACAGGCCGCTCTGCAGCGCCGAACCCCATTCGGCCGACGCACTCGTCTGGCGTTGCATCGCCAGTTCGATGCTGGGCAATTGCTGGCGCACCCAGGCCTCGTCAAAGTAAAGCGCGAAGCATTCGCAATCCTCTGAGGAGGCGAAATCGTACCCGCGCTGATTGTCCAGCAGCATCCATTCGCCCGCGCCGAAAAGGCCACTGCGCACGTGGCTGCGCATGTCGATCTCTCCCCGCGTGAGGTACAACAGGTTGAACTGGCCGTGGCCGCGCGGTTTGCGCGAGGGCAAGCGGGTCACGTGCTGATAGCCGGCGCGCAGCCGGCTGATGCGATTGCGGCCGAAGGTCCGACTGGCAAAATGGGCATCGAAGGCCATGCGGTCCCGCACGCTGATCTGCATCGCGCCGAGGTAGCTGCTCACGCGCTCGCACCAAAGATCACCGGGCGCCTTTCCGCCAGCCTCACGCGATGAGAACTCTATCGATGCCATAGCTTTGTCGGCCTTCTTCTCCCGTCCACGACTCTAAACCAATTTCGCGCGGACCGGAAGTCGCGACGCTGCCCGTCCACCCCTGTCGTTTGTGCCCTCACGCCATGACGGTCGACGCGGACGGGTATCTATAACCGGAGAATAACGGGCGACGAACGGCCCGGGCAGACGACGCTGACTTGGAGAGATGTATGGGGTATCTTCGCAATTGCTGGTACGTGGTGTCGTGGTCGCAGGATCTGGCGATTGGCCAGCCGTTCGGCACGGTGGTGATCGACGAGCCGGTGGTGGTCTACCGCAAGCAGGATGGCGAACTGGTCGCCTTCGAGGACCGCTGCCTCCACCGCTTCGCGCCGCTTTCGGCCGGACGCTGCGAGGGCGACCGGCTGCGCTGCATGTACCACGGGCTGCTGTTTGAGCCCGACGGCTCGATCGCCGAAATTCCCGGGCAGGAGCAGGTTCCGGACCAGGCCCGGCTGCGGCGCTATCCGGTGGCCGAGAAGCACAGTTGGGTGTGGGTGTGGATGGGCGATCCGGCCCAGGCCGACGAGAAGCTGATCCCGCCCGCAGTGGGCTACGACAACCCCGATTTTGTGCTCGGCCACGGCCAGATCGACTATGCGGCCGAGGCGCGGCTGGTGTGTGACAACCTTCTCGATCTCAGCCATCTGTCCTTCGTGCACATCGATAGCTTCGGCGCCGGGGACGAATGGGCAGGGCGGGTGCCCAAATACACCCGACGCGAACGTTCGATCCGGGTCGAGCGCTGGATGCAGGCGGACATCAACGCACGCACGCAGGCCAGCGAACCGATGGATCGTTATCAGGTTTATGACTTCTACCTGCCCGGCATCTTCTTGATGACCGGCGGCAATTTCCCGCTCGGCACGGGCGAGAAGCTGGGCTTTGCCGAACCCGACCTTGATGACGCGATCAGCGGGGTGACCTTTACCAGCCAGGCGGTGTCGCCGACCGGCCCGCGAACGGCGCGCTATTTCTTCAACTGGGGGCCGCACCGCCGGCACGGCGACGAAGCGTTTCGCGATCAGCTGATGGTCCTCGCAGGCAAGGCCTTTGCCGAAGACAAGGCGATGATCGAAAGTCAGCAGACCATCATCGACTTCGATCCCGGTCGCAACCCGGTGCCGATCAAGGCCGACAAGGGCGTAATCCTCTACAACCGGATGCTGAACGCGATGCTGGCCGAGGAGGAGGGTGCGACGGCCGAGGTGGCGTCACACGGATGGGCGGGGCAACCAGTCGAAGCGGAATAACCGAAATGCATGACCTTTTCTGAACTTGGCATTGGACCACAAGCCTGTTGACGGAGAATAGTGTAAATATCCAAAAATAAGAATATATTACTTTTTGAATAGATAAAAATAAAATCAAAATCAGGGAGAAGGCAATGAACGTTCCTTATAAGGGCGCTGGATTCGCTCGTCTATTTTATGCAAATCTTCTTTCTGGCGTGGCGTTACTCGTTCCATGCGGCGCTGCCATGGCTCAGGATAGTGGCGAATCATCGGGGCAGGTCACCCAGATCGTCGTGACCGCCGAATTCCGCGAATCCAATCTGCAGGAAACGCCGCTCGCGATTACCGCTGCGACCGCTGAAATGATTGCGGCCAAGGGCCAGACCGGCATCGCCGAAGTTGCTACCGCCGCCCCCAGCGTCACCCTCAACGCCGGTGGTGGTCCGGGCGGCGCGCAGACAACGCAGATCAATATCCGCGGTATCGGCCAGACCGACTTCAATCTCGCGCTCGAGCCGGGCGTCGGTATCTATATCGACGATGTCTACCAGGGCATCATGTACGCCTCGACGCCGGAACTGCTCGATCTCGAGCGGGTCGAGATCCTGCGCGGGCCGCAGGGCACGCTGTCCGGCCGCAACTCGATCGGCGGAGCGATCCGCCTGATCACCAAGGCCCCGAACAACTACCGCGAGGGCTACGCCGAAGCGTCCTATGGCTCGTTCAACGCACTGATGGTGCGCGCCGGGTTCAATGTGCCTCTGGTGGAGGACCGTCTGTTCCTGCGCGTCAACGGGCTGGCCAAGCACAGCGATGGCTACGTTGACCGGCTCGATTACCGGTGCGCTACCGGCAGCCCGCCATCGCCGGGCCCTGCCGCCGGATCGCCGGTTGTCGGCGACGGTTGCAAAATCGGGGAGGAAGGCGGGCAAAGCGTGATCGCGGTTCGCGCCAGCCTGCGGGCGATCCTCAGCGATACCATCGAAAACACACTGAGCGTCGATTACATGGACGACAATTCGCAGCCCAGCGGCGTCGTGCTGATCGGACAGAAGGCCTGGAGGGGCGAGGGCTACAACCTGAACGCCACGCCGCCCATCACCAATCCCACCGCCAATTTCATGCTGCCCTACGGCAGCTATGCCAACTACTCGAACTACACGACCCTGATTTCGACCAGCGCCCAGTACACACTGCCCGCCGCCAGCCTGGCCAAGACCTGGAGTATCTCGAACAACCTCGCCATCGACATTACCGATGCAATTTCGCTGCGCTCGATCACGGGCTTCAAGAAGATCGACACCTCCTCCGCAGTGGACCTCGACGGTTCGCCGATCGGACGCAACACGCAAGCCTGGCAGGTCGATCACGAGCAGTTCACGCAGGAATTGCGGCTGAGCGGCTATTTCGGTGACGCTGTCGACTGGACGCTTGGTGCTTATTATTATCATGCGGACAGCCTGCAGTCCGGCAGGGCGGGCCTCGACGGCGCCGGCGCGACGGTTCCGTTCTACGTGCCCTTCGATTTCGCCTTTTCAGACCCCGTCGAGGTGCGCTCCAAGGCCGCCTTCGCGCATGTGGTGCTGCATCCGACCGATGCGTTCAGCATCACCGGCGGCCTTCGCTACACCAAGGATACCAAGGACTATACGTTCTCGCGGTTCATCGCTCCGGGGGCGCCCGTGTCGTTCCTGTCTGCCTCGGTGTTGCCGCTCGACGGGCAGACCGGCAGCTTCAGCGGTGACAACCTCGACTGGCGTCTGGCGGTGGACTACGAGATCACCCCGGACCTGCTGCTCTACGCCCAGGCTTCGACCGGCTTCAAGGGCGGCGGCGTGAACCCGCGGCCCTATTATGTGGAGCAGATCACCCTGTTCGACCCCGAGACCGTCACGTCCTACGAAGCGGGCCTCAAGAGCGACCTGCTTGACGGGAACATGCGTCTGAACCTGGCAGTATACCAGAACGATTACAGCAACCTGCAACTGCAATTGCGGTCCTGCCCGAACTTCGTGCCGACCGGGGCCGCCCCGAATTGCGCGATGACGGCCAACGTCGGTTCGGCGCGCATCCGGGGTATTGAGCTGGAGGGGACGGCCTATCCGGTTGCCGATCTCGCGCTGGACGTGGCCGCCAGCTACACCGATTTCGAATACCGCTCGGTGCAGCCGGTCACCGGAGTGACGCTGAACATGCGGGCGCCCTATACGCCCGAATGGAAGCTGAGCGCGGGCGTTCAATACACCGCTTCGCTCGGCGGTTCCGGTTCGCTGATCCCGCGCCTCGACGTGCGCTACCAATCACAGGTAGAAACGCAGACGGTAAACACGGCTATCTCGCAGATCGACGGCTACGTCGTGGCCGACGCCAGCCTGCGCTGGCAGAACGCCGATGAGGATTTCGAACTGTATCTGCGCGTGAAGAACCTCTTCGACGAATACTATTTCGTGAACATCACCGATTTTTACAACGCGCCCTATGGTTTTATCTCAGGGCAGCCGGGACGTCCGCGCGAGTTCATGGCTGGAGCCAGGATCAAGTTCTGAACCGATCGGGGCAGTACGACGGGCATTGTCGGGGCCAAACCACTGTCTGGCGGATTGGGCTCGACCAGCCAGGGTCTGGTCAGGCGTCTGGTCCCGGGATGTGATGGTGCGAAATTGTTCCCCGCACAGCGGCGGGAATTGTGGGTCAGGTTTTCCATGGCAGCGCCAAGACGGCGTACGCCATTGGCTTTGCCAAACCTGCAAGACCCGCCGCTGGTCCGCCCCACTTGGCAAAAATGCGGCAACACCGGGCTAGTCAAGAGCGTCACGGAAGGCACTGCTGGCCGGATACATGGCTATCGCTGGCCACGCGGCTGATCAAGGCTTCGGTGCCCCCCATGCTGGATATTGCATCACTCCCCCTTTCAAGGCAGATTGATCTATATCAAACAATTGCGAGGGCAGCTCAAGCGATGATTCCCGAGCCGGAACAGCCCGATGTTTCTTCGAAAATCGTGGTCCTCGGTTTCGGGCTGGTGAGGTTTGATCGCTGGCCGGTTCTTCCGCAGCCACCGCAGATTATCGCAGGGGTGCTGGTTGTAGGCGCTGTTCTTTCGATGGTCCTGAAAGAGACAGCGCCCACCACAAAATCTGGCCCGATGGATGAGCTGGCGGATGCGCCTGTTACCGGGGCAGTCTGATCGTCATGGCGCCGCGCTCAATCCTCTGGATCAAGCAATTGCCAGGATCGGCCATAGGCATCGGCTGCCTGACTTGCTTCAAGCGCGGAACGGGAACCCTGATCCATGAATACCCGGAAAACATCGTTGCGGGCGTAGTGCCCAACCGGATCGGCCGCCGTCTTGGCCAAAGCAATCAGGTCCAGGTCGATGTCTGCATAAAGCAGTCCTTCCTCATCCGCAGCGAGCGGTTCACACAGCCGCGATCCATCCGGGCCGAAGATCATCGACGAGCCGCCACCAAGCGGAAGCAAATCGCGATGAGCGTCCGTCTGACACAGGACATCGCGCTGCGCTTCGGTCATGACGCTGGTCGCCGCCAACACGAAACAGCCGCCTTCAGCGGCATAGACCTGAGAGACCGAGTTGTTGAGTTCCGGGCCCAGGGCATAGGCTTTCCCTTGATAAAGCGCGAAGCACGGCCAGGCCGCGAGGTGCACCTGCTCGTGCATCGAGTACATCGCGAACTTGTTCAGAGGGTGCAGATGTTCCCAGCAACACAGCTGGCCAAGCTTGCCGATCTCTGTGTCGAACACTGCAAAATCGCTGCCATCGCCTTCACCGAACACCGTCCGTTCGACATGCGTCGCTTTCAACTTGCGGCGCGGCGTCGCACGGCGTTGAACTGGATCGAGAAACAGTTGCGCAATATAAAGGGTGCCACCGGCCTTTTCGACATAGCCCATGGACACAAAAATGTCGTTGTCGATGGCCGCCTGCAAAAGGCGCTGGGCTTCAACACCATCCGCCAGCATTGCGTTGTTGAAGTATCGCTGGACGAACTGCATGCCCCAGATTGGGGCGTCGAGCCAGACCCAGAACGGATATCCCGGAAGAAAACACTCGGGAAAGCTGACCAGTCTGGCACCGTTTCGCGCGGCTTCCTCAATCAGCGAAATGGCCTTGTCGACACTGCCTTGCAGATTGAGGAAATCAGGCGCGGCCTGCACCACTGCGGCTTTGTAAGGCTTGGAAATCGTCATTGTTCGTCCTCTACTTTCGAACAGCGTGGAGGCCGCAAGGACGCGCCTCTTCCCTTGGCCAGTTTGAACAAGGTGCTCGGGAAAGTCTTGGATGAAATGGCATACTGAATTGTCTTGAGAGGCCCGGAAGGAAGCCAATTCCCCAAACGAACCGTGGAGATTGCAATGCTTGAGCAAATTTCGTCAGGGTCCGGGTATGAATGCAATTCCTTTGCCCTCTGGAAGGACATGGTGTGCGACACCTTTGTCGATCTGGACTGCGTGCCTATGCACGAGGGGCAGTTTTACGGTAAACTGAAAGGCCGCCAACTGCTGGACATAGGCTTGGTCAAGGTCGCTGCGGTTCCCCATTCTGCCCGGCGGGACAAGACGCGCATCGCGCGATCTTCCGATGATGTGTTTCTTCTCAGCCTGGTATCGCGAGGAAGCATGACTGTGGTTCAGAACGATCGGACAGCGCAGCTGGGGCCGGGCGACTTCGCGCTTTACGATACACGTGAGCCCTATCAGATCATTCTTGACCAGCCTTTCGAACAGATCGTTCTGCGTATTCGCAGCAAGGATATCGCCAATCGACTGACCAACGCTTCGGCCATGACTGCCCGTCGGGTGTCTGGCCGGGAAGGCGCCGGCAAACTGGCCTCAACCTTCATCAGGGGGATGACCGATCAGATCGATAACATACCAGCCACGTCAACCTGGGCACTGCGCGACAGCATGCTGGATCTGATGGCCAGCGCACTCAAGGAATTCGATGGCGAAACGACGCTGCCCGCGCGCGAGGGGCAGCATCAGCTGCTGTGCCGGGTGCTGCAATTTGTCGAAGAGAATCTGCACGATGAGAGGTTGTCGTGCCTTTTCATTGCCGAGCGTCTGAATATTTCGGGCCGCTATCTGCGCAAGCTGTTTCAGGATCGCAATCACAGCCTTTCCGAATGGATCTGGCATCGGCGGTTGGAGGAAGCCCGGCGGTATCTGTCGTCTCAGCAGTCTGCTCAGCGATCCATAACCGCGATTTCTTATGACCTGGGGTTCAAGGATCCCGCCCATTTCAGCAAGGCCTTCAAGAGCAAATACGGCCAGACCCCCAGGGAATGCCGCTACCAGCGCTAGCGAAAAAGGGTTCCCATATTGCAGTTCCGCTACACACAAAAAACTGGACCAGTCGGCACCATTCAAATCCGGCGAAAGCCTTAGCCTACCCTCACCAGCTTTGCATCAGATCTCCGAGTGGAGAGCTGGCCAAAAACTCAGGGAGGCTAGGCCGTAAACTCATAAACGGTCTTGAGGTTTTGGGGTCTGGGTGATTCAGGCTCTCTATTGCGATGGAGGCTGGATGGCGCGGCGGCGATACGAACTCACGGACGGGGAATGGTCGGTCATTGAGCCGTTGCTGCCCAACAAGCCACGCGGCGTTCCCCGGGTTGATGACCGACGGGTCCTGAACGGCATTCTCTGGCGGTTCCGCACCGGCTCACCGTGGGCAGAGATACCCGAGCGGTACGGGCCCTCGACCACCTGCTACAACCGGTTCGTGCGTTGGCGCAAAGCCGGGGTGTGGGACCGGCTGCTCGCCGCGGTTTCCGCCGCCTTCGAAGGCGAGATCGTGATGATCGACTCCACCTGTGTCCGCGTCCACCAGCACGGTGCGACGGGTAAAAAGGGGGAACTGCAGATCGCGGCATGGGACGTTCCCGAGGCGGCCTCACGAGCAAGATTCATGCCCTCGTTGACGCTGACGGTCGTCCCGTCGCCCTGCGACTGACCGGCGGCCAGGTCCACGACAGTCAGGAAGCCGAGGCCCTGCTGGAGGCCATGCCGGAGGGGGCAACCCTGCTCGGTGACAAGGGATACGATAGCAACGCCATCCGTGAAGCTGCCGCCGCCAAGAACGTTTGGGCCAACATTCCATCGCGGTCCAACCGCAAGCAAAGGTTCGCCTTCTCGGGCTGGCTCTATCGGCAGCGCAACCTCGTCGAACGCTTCTTCAACCGTATCAAGCACTTCCGTGGTATCGCCACGCGCTATGACAAATGCCCCGAAAACTACCTCGCAGCCGTCAAACTCATCTGCGCACGCATCTGGTGCTCCGCGTAATGAGTCTACGTCCTAAAAATGGCCAAGACACGCACCACTGCACTCTACCGCATACCCTTCGCTTTCCTGCTGGCAGGCACAGCGCTCACCGGCATGCCAAACGCCGCATTGGCGCAGTCTGACGAAGCTGACTGATGAGTATCGTGGGGGACGGCCACGCACGGTATCAGATGAGCAGGTAGCCAAAGTGATCGAGCGCACGCTCAATACCACGCCCAGGGATGCGACCCACTGGTCGATCCGATCCATGGCAGCCGCGTCTGGACCGTCGCATACGACTATCCGTCGGATCTGGAATGCGCTTGGTCTGCAACCTCATCGATCCGAGACGTTCAAGCTGTCCATGGACCCGCTGTTTGTTGACAAGGTGCAGGACATTGTTGGCCTTTACATGTCGCCGGCGAACCGGGCGGTCGTGCTGTGCGTCGATGAGAAGTCGCAGATTCAGGCACTGGACCGTGAGCAACCGGTTTTGCCATGGCACCGGGCGTGCCCGAACGGCGAACCCATACCTATATCCGCAGTGGCACGACATCCTTGTTTGCCGCGCTCGATATCGCCACCGGTGCGGATATCGGAAAATGCTGCAAGCACCACCGGGCCGCCGAGTTTCTCGACTTCCTGAAACAGATCGACGCCGCAATGCCCGACGGGCCGCACGTTCACCTCGTGATGGACAACTATGCCACCCAAAAGACGCCGAAGCGCGGGCGGCTGTGGCTGAACGACGGATCATGCATCCGGCTCCGGCCGGAATATCCCGGGCATGTCTGGTCCTGCGACTTCGTCGAGGGCCGCATCCATGATGGTCGCAAATACCGGGTCCTGTCGATCATCGACGAGGCGAGCCGGGAGTGCCTGGCGTTGCCGGTAGCGCGTAAGCTCAGGAGCGATGACGTGCTCGCAGCGCTGACCGATCTGTTCGTCACGCGCGGCCCGCCAGCGCATATCAGGTCAGACAATGGTCCGGAGTTTATCGCGACCGCCGTGCAGGAGTGGCTGGCGAAGCTCGGCGTGAAGACGCTCTACATCACGCCCGGATCGCCATGGGAGAATGGCTATTGCGAAAGGTTGGGCTTCGCTCGTCTTCGGCCCAACGGGTCGCTGCGCGATGAACTGCTCAACGGCGAAATCTTCTACTCGCTCGCTGAGGCCCGCATCCTGATCGCGGCGTGGCGGCGTCATTACAACACCGTCCGGCCGCACAGCTCGCTGGGATATCGACCACCGGCGCCAGAGGCCGTTCCATCGCCAGTGTTGCCCTCCGGTTCCGCTTCGCTCCACCTACGGCCAACACTGGCGATGGAGGCGTCAATGCACTAACAATCCGATCAGACCACTCGCTGGGGGCCGGTCAGGTCGGGCTCTGGACCTATATCGCGGACCCCGACGGCAATACACTCGAACTCTCGTTCGGGCAGGAAATAGCCTTCACCGTGACCGATCATCGCTGACAGGCAACAGCGTTCTGCGCGAGCGGGTTTTCGGTCGCCCAGCGATAGAAGCGCTGGAGGTGGTCCGCCAGGTCCTTTCCGTGCTCGGTCAGCGCATAGGCTGTCGTACGCGGAAAGGACGCTCCTTGCGACCGTTCGACGAGGCCCTTTTCGGTAAGCGACGCAAGCCGCTCGGTGAGCACCTTCGGGGTGATGCCGGAGAGCCCGCTGGAAAGCTCGGTAAAGCTCCGGGAACCGGACGACAGCCGCCAGAGGATAAGGCCATTCCAGCGATGCCCGAGGAAGGACAGCCAGTCCTCCAGCGCACACTCGGACGCATGTCGCGCCACTTCGCGCTGTTCGACTTCCCGTTTGGATAGTCCAGATTCCATCTGCTTCACCCTTTGAACCGCGATCCGATCCGATTCTTCGGCGGACGTCCGATTGCGATATAAGGAGCAAAACCATTACTGCATTCCCCGATCACGCCGCCGCCAGCTACGAAGACCGGATCGAGCATCTGGTGCCGGGCTACCGGCTCGTTCTTGATGTGATGGCGAGCACTCTCGCTGCGCGTCGCCCGCAGCCGACCTGCGTTCTGGTGCCGGGATGCGGCACGGGTGCGGAACTCTCTGCCGCAGCCCTGGCCATGCCCGATGCGTTGTTTACCGCTATCGACCCGTCGCAAGGCATGCTGGATGTTGCCCGGCATAAGGCGAAGGCTGACGGATCGCATGCGCGGATCGCCTTTCATCATGGTCTGCTCGATGAGACAGGCCCGGATCTCCATGACGCGGCGATGCTCTCGCTCGTCCTGCATTTCCTTCCCGACGATGGCGCCAAACGCGATCTGTTGGCCGGCATCGCCCGGCGTCTCTCCGCAGGCGCCCCATTGTTGCTTGTCGATGCGGTCAAGCCGGACGACGACGACGCTGCGTTGCGCGACTGGCTTCGGCGCAGGGGGCACAGTTCCGCCGAAGCATCGGCAGTGATCGAGCGGATGCAGGAAAGCTGGCACCGGGTTCCGCTGGAGCGACTGATCGGCTTGCTGGAGCAGGCCGGATTCCACATCCGGGAGCCGTTCTTCCGGGCCTTCGGCTATCTCGGCATTCTGGCGGAAAGGGCCTGACATCATGACAAATGACGAGATCCTGATCGTTGGCGGCTATGGGCATGTGGGACTGCAGATTGCGACCCGCTTGCAGGAGACGGCCCTGGCACCCGTGCGGATCGCGGGACGCAACCGTGACAAGCTGGCCGCAGCGGCTGCACGCCTGGGCTGCCGTTCCGTACCGCTCGATCTCGGCAAACGTGATACATGGCGCCCGGCGCTCGATGGAGCCAGATGCGTGGTCATGTGCGTCGACCAGGCCGATACCAGCTTCGTGGCAGCAGTGCTCGAGCGCGGCCTCGCCTATGTCGACATCACCGCCAATGACATGTTCTTCCGGCGGATCGAGCGACTGGACACTATCGCGCGGGTCAATGGTGGCCGGGCGGTGCTTTCCGTGGGGCTAGCGCCGGGGCTGACCAACCTGCTTGTCGAAGCGGCGAGCGCTGGGCTGGACACCGTCGAAAGCGCCCGCATCGGCATTCTGCTGGGCCTTGGCGACACGCATGGACCGGCAGCTATCGACTGGACCTTGAGCAATTTCCAGAAGGTCCGTCCGGGCGTGTTCGCGCCGATCATGTTTGGCAACCCGCCTCGGCGACACCCGGTCGTGCCGTTCGATTTCGCCGACCAGCATGTCTTGCGCCGGACGCTCGGGATCGCCGACGTGCAGACTTTCATGACCTTCGACACGCCGGGCATCAGCCGGATGATGTTTCCGATCCTGCGCCGCGTGGCCGCCAGCGCCGTGCTGACCCGGCTGTTCAAGGCGATCATGCCCTATGCCCGGATCGGCTCCGACCGCACGGCCCTGAGCGTGGAGGTCCACGGCACGAAGGCCGGCAAGCAGATCACCCAACGAAAGACGATGGAAGGCCGCAAGGAGGCCAGCATAACCGCATTGATCGCGGCGCTGGTCGTCGAACATATCCTTCGCCACGGTGTGCCGGCCGGGATTCATCATATCGAGCAGATCCTGTCGCTCGATAGGGTCGTACCGCAGATCCCGCCTGAGGCATCCATCTCCTTCAGTAGCTAACTGGAACGAGTCCTCTCTGCTACTGACGCAGAAAGCCGCCAGTCGGAAAGGGGGCGGACTTATACGCTTCCGGCACGTTCGATCACCAGCACACGCGCCTGCCCGAAGGGATGGGCGACATGTTCATCGCCCGGTTCGGCGTGAAAGATGTCCCCTGTTTCAAGATGCAGAACCTGTTCGCCGCCAGCGGTCCGGACATGCATGTCGACACACCCGTCGAGGACAGCGAAGACTTCCGGGCCATCGTTGACGTGCCAGCGGTAGGGCCGGTTGGTCCAGTGCAGCCGCACCGTCGCGTCGTCGATCCGCTCGATCGACAGCACGTCCCAGGCTGATCTGCCGGTATAATCGCGGGCGCGAGACCTGGTCCGCCAATCCAGTCTATCGCAAGGTCGCCGGCCTGCTGGACGACCAGATGGAAATCTCGCCCGAACTGCTCGAACACCACGGCCAGGCCGCAGGCGAGGCGGACGAGACGCTGTTGCTGCAAAGCCAGACGTTCTGCACTAGCACTACTTTGGCAGAAATCTGATTTTTGGGATTCCCAAGGTGGGATTCCAGTGATTCATAGGGAGCCAGCTTTTCGAAGGGGCTGGCGATGGATACGGATTGGCGTGGCGAACTGGACGAGTGGTTGGCACCGTTTGTAGCGGCGTTGCGACACAAGACGCGTGGCCGGATGTGTCCGGCGTATATCGCGGGACTGATCGGCCCGGGGGATCGCAAAAGCATACAGCCGATGGCCGCCCGGACAGATGATGTCAGCTACGATCGGCTGCATCATTTCATCGCCAGCGGCGTGTGGGACGAAGCACCGCTGGAGGCAGCTCTGCTCGCCGAGGCCGACCGGCAGGTAGGCGGCGAGAAGGCCTGGCTGATCATCGACGACACGGCGCTGCCCAAGAAGGGGCGCCATTCCGTCGGCGTGGCGCCGCAATATGCGTCGGCACTGGGCAAGAATGCCAACTGCCAGACGCTGGTGTCGGTGACGCTGGCATCTGGCGAAGTCCCCATCATGGTCGGCCTGCGCCTGTTCCTGCCCGAGAGCTGGACCGGAGACGTGGCCCGCCTGGAACGGACTGGAGTTCCTCTCGATTGCTGCCCCTACAGGACCAAGCCCGAGATCGCGCTCGCTGAGATCGATCGGGTCGGCGCTGCGGGTGTTCGTTTCGGCTGTGTCCTGGCGGATGCGGGCTATGGCATGTCCGCACCGTTCCGACAGGGGCTGAGTGAGCGCGGGCTTGCATGGGCGGTGGGCATACCTTTCAGACAGAAGGTCTACCCCGCCGATGTTGGGATGATCTTCCCGATCGCTGGAAGAGGTCGCCCTCGCAAGAACGCCATCCCCGACGCAAAATCGATATCCGCCAAGGCAATGCTGGAGATGGCAAGGTGGCGCAAGGTGAGTTGGCGGCGCGGGACCAAAGGGCCACTCTCGGCGCGGTTCGCTGCCGTTCGCGTGCGTGTCGCCGATGGTCCGCCCCAGCGCATCCGGGACATGGGTGCGCAACATCTGCCCGGCGAGGAGGTGTGGTTGGTCGGGGAGCATCGCTCGACTGGCGAGCGCAAATACTACCTCTCCAACCTGCCTGCCAGCACGCCAATCAGGCAGCTTGCCGGCGCCATCAAGGCCCGCTGGGTCTGTGAGCAGGGGCATCAGCAACTCAAGGAAGAACTCGGCCTCGATCACTTCGAGGGTAGATCATGGAAGGGGCTGCACCGACACGCGCTGATGTCCATGATCGCCCTGGCCTTCTTGCAGACCCAGCGCCTCAAGCAGGCCAAGGGGGAAAAAAAGGACTGCCGGTCCGCCTCCACAGCCGAGCTTACCAGCGATCAGACAGGCCATCATTGACCGCTTCTCCAAGCCACCGGATCGGCCATGCCCGCACTGCGGTCGCTGCATATCTGACCCGACACCAGAAAATCTGCCAAAGTAGTG
>NZ_QXFM01000119.1 GCF_003584015.1 Aurantiacibacter xanthus | reverse complement strand
GCGCCGCCAGCTCGAACCGGGCGACCTGCCGCTGGCCTTCGAAGGTGGGCAAGGCCGCCCTCGCGCTCGCCTCGGCCGCTGCCGCACGCTCGATGTCGAGGCTGCTGGCCGATCCGGCCTGTTCCTGCATCGTTACCAGACGCAGGCCTTCGGTGCTCACCTGCAAGGACTGCTCAGCCACAGACAGGCCATGAGCCGAGGCGCAGGCATCGAGATAGGCGCGCGTCGTTTCCGCCGCCACCGTCACCCGCACCGCGTCACGCGCCGCCTCGACCGCGTCGGCATCGACGCTTGCCGCCTCCACCGCGCGTCCGATCCGGCCAAACAGATCGGCCTCCCACGACAGGCCAAAGTCGCCGCTGTACGACCACTGCGGGTCGCTGCCGCCTGACAGGCCGCTCTGCACGGAATTGCCATAGCTGACGCCGCCCGACACATCGGTGCCGGGCAGGCGGCCGGCACGCGCCTCCTGCATCACCGCACGCGCCTTGGCGAGATTGGCCGAGGCGACCCGCAGGTCCGTGTTGGCGGCGAAGGCCTGCGCGATCAGGTCGTCGAGCACCGGATCGCGGTAAAGCCGCCACCAGTCGGCGGGCAGATCCCTTGCCGCGTCGATGCCTGCGGCATGGGAAATAAACGGCCCTGCCGCCGCAGGGGGGGACTGCGGTGGGACGTAGGCAGGGCCGGCCGCGCAAGCCGAAGCGAGCAGCGGCAACAGGGTGAGAAGAAACGAAGGTTTACGCATGGGCCAGACCTCCATCGGTGAGACTTTCTGAAGCGTCACCCGCCTCGGCAGAGCGGTGATCGCCCGCCAGCAACGAGTAGACGGTGGGCAGCACGAACAGCGTGAACACGGTGCCCACCAGCAAGCCCATCACCACCACGATCCCGATGGCAAAGCGGCTGTTCGCTCCGGCTCCGCCTGCAAACAGCAACGGCACAAGGCCCGCCGCCATCGCCGCGGTGGTCATGAGGATCGGGCGCATGCGCACCGCCGCCGCGTGGCGAATGGCCTCGATCCGGCCCCAGCCCTCTTCGCGCTGCATCTGGTTGGCGAAGGACACCATCAGAATGCCGTGCTTGGAGATCAGCCCGATCAGCGTCACCAGCCCGATCTGGGTGTAGATGTTGAGCGTGGCGTAGCCGAGGTAAAGCGGCACCAGCGCTCCGCACACCGCCAGCGGCACGGTGACGAGGATCACCAGCGGATCGCGGAAGCTCTCGAACTGCGCGGCAAGCACGAGGAAGATCACCACCAGCGCAAAGCCGAACGAGACGGTCAGCCGGTTGCCCTCCTGCACATACTGGCGGCTGTTCGAGAGCCAATCGATGCTGGTGCCAGCGGGCAGAGGCTGGCTCTCCAGGAACTCCACCGCCTGCCCCATGGTGACGCCGGGCAGCAGCACAGCCGACAGGGTGGCGCTGTTCATCTGGTTGAACTGCGGCAGCCGGTTGGGTTGCGGGCGGATCTCTACGCTGGCGACCGTTGCGAGCGGCACGAGGCTGCCCGAAGCGGTGCGCACCCGGAACTGCCCCAGATCGTCCGGCGCAAGTCGCCGGGCCTGCGGCACCTGCGCGATCACGTCGTAGGAGCGGTCGTGCCAATTGAAGCGGTTCACGTAGTTCTCGCCGACGAGGATCGCCAAAGTGTCGGCGATCTCCGCCATGCTCACGCCCATCTCGCCCGCCTTTGCACGGTCGATGGTGATGTGCGCTTCGGGGCTGTCGAAGGCGAGATCGCTATCGACGAAGGCGAACAGGCCGCTGCCCCAGGCCGCGCCCTTGATGGCTTCGAGCGTTTCGTAGATCTGCGCGAAATCGTCCGACGAGCGGATCACCATCTGCACCGGCAGGCCGCCGCTGCCCGCAGGCAGAGGGCTGTCCTGAAACGAGGTCGCAAACACGCCTGTCACCGCGCTCATCCGGCTGGACAGTTCCGCCTGAATATCGTCGGCGGAACGATCCCGCTCGGTCCAGTCGTTGAGCACGACACCGCCGAACGCGCCGTTGGCATTGTTCTCGCCGCCGGTATCGAACCAGCTGTTCTTGAACTCCGGCAGGGTCTGGAAAATGCTGTCGATCTCGTCGCTGTAGCGCTGCGTATAGTCGAGGTTCGCATACTGCGGCGCCTTGGTCTGCACGAAGACGTAACCCATGTCCTCCGGCGGGGCGAGTTCGCGCTGGGCGCCGGTGAACAGCACCACAATCGCGCCGAGCATGGCCACCCCCACGATCATGACCGCCGCTCGCGCAGCCAGCGTCCGGTCGAGCAGGCGCGAATAGCCGCTGGTGAGGCGATGCATGTTGCGCTCGATCGCCTGGCTCAGCCGCCCCTCACCCAGTTTCGCATGCAGCAGCTTGCCGCTCATCATCGGCGAAAGCGTCAGCGCGACCACACCCGAGACGAGCACCGAGCCCGCCAGCGTGAAGGCGAATTCGCGGAACAGCGCGCCGGTCAGTCCGCCCATCAGCCCGATCGGGGCATAGACCGCCGCCAGCGTGATCGTCATCGCGATCACCGGCCCGACGATTTCGCGCGCGCCGATCAGCGCCGCCTCGAACGGTTTGAGCCCTTCCTCGATATGGCGGTGGATGTTCTCGACCACGACGATGGCGTCATCGACCACGAGGCCGATGGCCAGCACCATCGCCAGCAGCGTGAGCAGGTTGAACGAGAAGCCGAAGGCCAGCATCAGCGCCGCCGTGCCGAGCAGGGACAGCGGAATGGTGACAATAGGAATGATCACCGCCCGCAGCGAGCCGAGGAACAGGAAGATCACCACGATCACGATCAGCACCGCTTCGATCAGCGTCTTCTGCACCTCGTCAATCGAGGCGTTGACGAAATGGGCGACGTCGAAGTCGTTGCCGATCTCCACCCCCGGCGGAGCGACGCGCTGCATCTCGGGCAGCAGGTCTTTCACCGCCGCGACGATTTCCAGCGGGTTGCCGTCAGGCGTCGGCGAGATGGCGATCGACACCCCGCTGCGCCCGGAAGACTGGGCCGCCGCGTCATAGTTCTGGCCGCCGAGCTCGACGGTGGCGATATCGCTCAGCCGCACCACGCCGCCGATGCCGGTCTTCACCACCATGGAGCGGAACGCCTCCACATTGGTGAGGTCGGTTCCAGCGGTGATGTTGATGGCGGTATTTGCGCCTTTCAGCTGGCCGGGCGATGCCTGCACGTTGTTGGCCCGCAGCGCCGCCGCAATGTCGCCCGCCGTCATTCCGCGCGCGGCAAGCTTTACCGGATCGACCCACACCCGCATCGCCAGCGGCGCGCCGCCGCTGATCTGGGCCGAGGCGACACCGGGAACCGAGGTCAGCATCGGCTGGGCAACGCGGGTAGCGAAATCGACCAGCTGGGGCGCCGGCAGATCGTCGCTGATAAAGGAGATATACTGGATCGCCGAGGCGCCATCGGTGATCTTGGTGATGACCGGATCGGTCACGCCTTCAGGCAGGCGGAACTTCACCTGCTGCACCTTGGCGAGGATTTCGGTCATCGCGCGGTCCGCATCGGTGTTGAGCACCAGCTTGGCGCTGATCCGGCTGCTGCCCTGGGTCGAGGTCGAAGTGATATATTCGATGCCGCTGGCGGTCGCGATGGCCTGGGCGATGGGTGTGGTGACAAAGCCCTGCATCACGTCCTGCGTCGCGCCGGGAAAGGCGGTGTCGATGGTGATCGTGGCGCTTTCCATGCGGGGATATTGCCGCACTTGCAGCGTGTAGGTCGCGCTCAGGCCCACCAGCAGAATGAACAGGCTGACCACCACGGCGAGGATCGGGCGGCGGATGAAGATGTCGGTGAAGGCCATGTCAGCGCGCCCCCGCCTTTGCGGGCGACACCACGGTGACATCGGCGCCGGGCTGAACGCGCAGCAGGCCCTCCGTCACCACCACATCGCCGGGGGCCAGCCCCTGCGTGATCACCACATCATTGCCGATGCGGCGGCCCGCCATGACCGGCACATATTCCGCCTTGCCCCCCTTGCGCGCATCGCTGCCGCGAATGACGATCACGCTGTCGCCTTGCGCCGAGGTCTGGATGGCGGTGGCCGGAACGACCAGCGCGCCGTTTTGGACGGGCAGTTCCAGCGAAGCGGTGACATACATGCCGGGGCGCAAAGCCCGGTCAGGATTGGGCAGGATCGCCTGCACCGTGACGTTGCGCGTATCCTCGCCGATGCGGGGCTCGACCGCGTTCACGCGTGCGGCGAATGTCCGCTCGGGATAGGCATCGCTCGCCAGCAGCACCGTCGCACCCGGCTTCACCAGCGCGAGATTCTGCTGCGGCAGCGCGAATTCGAGATAAAGACGCGAGAGGTCCGTCAGCGTGGCGATGGCGTCGCCGGGATTGAGATACTGGCCCGGATTGACCCGGCGCAGCCCGATCTGGCCGGCGAAGGGCGCACGCACCTGCTTCTGGGTCAGCCGCGCATCGAGCTGGCGCACCTCGGCCAGCGCCTGATCGCGCTGCGCCCGCCGCTCTTCGAGCCGCTCGCGCGGTTCCGCACCGCTGGGGGCCAGCTCTTCCGAGCGCGCGACCTGCGTGCGGGCGAAGGCCGCCCGTGCCTGTGCCGCGGCCCGGTCGGCCCGTTCCGGCCCGTCGAACAGCTGCACCAGCACGGTTCCGGCACCGACCTGAGCCCCTGAATCGAACCGGATCGCCGACACGCGGCCCGCAACCTCTGCCGAAAGCTCCACTTCGCGCACAGCGCTGAGCGTACCGATCGCTTCGAGCGCCAGTGGCACCTCGCGCGGATTGACCTGCATGGCGACCACAGGCAGCGGTGCCTGCTCCCACTCCTGCGCCTGCCCGGCCTTCAGCCCGCGCCAGACGAACAGGCCGCCCAGAATGATGGCCAGCGCCACAAGCGTGGCAAGGATGGTGCGAAGGTGCGGGAGGCGCTCTTTCAGACGCGCTTTCGATGTCATGTCGGCTCCGGTTCTGAGCCCGTGCAGGCGGGCAAAAGGGAAGCTTGCGAAACAAGCCGACACGCCCCATACAACCTCAACATATGTTAAGGTCAAGGATTATCTGTGTCTTCTTCAGCACTGCATGTTCTCGCTGTCGGGGATGTTGCGCGGCGTAGCGGCGTGGCGGTCTCGACGGTCCATTTTTACGAGCGGCAAGGCCTGATCGAGGGTTGGCGCACCAGCGGCAACCAGCGGCGCTATCACCGCTCGGTGCTGCGCCGGATCGCACTGATCCGCATTGCCCAGCGCGCCGGAATTCCGCTGGCGATCATCAAGGAAACGCTGGCGGAGATGCCGCACGATCATATTCCGACCGCCGCAGACTGGCGCAACTTCACCAATGCCTGGACCGAGATGCTCAACGAACGGATCGATTCGCTGACGCAACTGCGCGACCAGATGACGAGTTGCATCGGCTGCGGCTGCATGTCGCTGGAGGACTGCCCACTGCGCAATCCGATGGACGAACTGGGGCAGCGCGGCGCGGGCCCGCAACGGCTCATCAATCCTGCCTAGGTCCGCTACGGGCGAGTGAGGATGCGAGCCATTCCTTGCGCAGGATGGCATATTGCATCGTGTTCTCGTAGATCGGGTCGCCGTTGGCATCACTCGTGAACGACACATATTCGACGAAAAGTCCTTCCTCACGCATCCCCAGCCGTTCGCACAGCCGCCGCGAGGCCGCATTGTGATCCTCGACATAGGCATAGAGCCGCCGCACGTTTCTGACCGTGAGCAGATCGTCAAACAGGGCGCGAGCCGCCTCGAAGGCATAGCCCTGCCCGCCGAAATCCGGGTTGAAGTTCCACCCCACCCCGAAGGTATCGCCTTCGTCCATCGCGAACAGATCGCCGATCATCTGGCCGGTGTCTTTCAGGCAGACGGCGATGTTCTCGCCGCTCTGGCTGCGCTTTTCCGCTTCGGCTTCCGCCGCGTCGAGGCTGTCGAGCTTCAGCGACAGGAAACAGCTGGCGACGGGCTGTTTCAGATAGGCGAACAGGTCAGCCGCGTCTGTCTTGCGAAAGCCCCGCAGAACGAGCCGTTCGGTTTCAATTGCGTCAATCATCGCGTTCAATCCTGGGCCCCATATTCGAGCAAACCGCCACCCAGAGCGCGATAGAGCCCGATCGCATTCGACAGATTCTCGCGTTCAAGGTCGAGCAGCGCGCTGCGCGCCGCATAATCGTCACGCTGCGCGTCGAGCAGTTCGAGCCGTCCGAAAACCCCTGCGCGGTAACGCAGGTCTGACAGCATCACACGCCTCGCCGTGGTGGCGACAGCCTGCCGCTGCGCATCGAGCTGGCGTTCGAAGGTGGCGCGTCCGGCCAGACCATCGGCGACCTCGCGGAAGGCCGACTGGATCGCGCGCTCGTAGTTCGCCACGGCCACCGACTTGCGGACCTCGGCCAGATCGAGATTGCCGCGCAGTTGCCCGCCCTGAAAGATCGGCGCAGCGACCTGCGGCGTGAACGACCAGGCCCGGCTGCTCGCGTTGAACAGGCTGTCGAGCGCCCCGCTGGCAAAGCCGAACGCCGCCGTCAGCGACAGGCGCGGGAAGAAGGCCGCTCGGGCGGCCCCCACATCGGCATTGGCGGCTACCAGTTGATGCTCGGCCTCGCGGATGTCGGGCCGGCGGACCAGCAGATCGGACGGCAGGCCGGCGGGAAGCTGCGTGCGGATGCCTTGCTCCGCCAGCGACAACGGGGGCGGCAGATCCTCGGGCAGCGGCCCGCCGATCAGCAGCGCCAAGGCGTTGGTCGACTGGGCCAGCACCCGTCTGCGCGCTTCGAGATCGGCCTCGGCCTGCCGCACCTGCCCCTCGGCCTGCGCCACGTCGACGCCGCTGTTCTGCCCCGCCGCATGCATCCGCCGCGCAATATCGAGCGACTGGCGCCAATCGCTCAGCGTCGCCTCGGTCAGCTTGAGCTGTTCGTCAGCCAGACGTTCGGCGAGGTAGGCATCGGCCACCGCGCCGATCAGCGCGATCTGCGTCGCACGCCGTCCTTCGTCGGTGGCGAGATAGCGCTCGAACGCGGCCTGCGACAACGAGCGCGAACGACCGAACAGGTCGATCTCAAAGCTGGTGAGCGCGGCCTGCGCCGTGAACTGGTCGAACTCGCTTCCACGGCCCGCCTCGGCTTCGGCGGCAGCGGAAGTGCGCTGCCTGCTGTAGCTGCCCGCCACCTCGACAGCGGGGAGCATGGCCCCGCGCTGGACCCGGAACTGCGCGCGCGCCGCCTCGACATTGAGCACCGCGATGCGCAGATCGCGGCTGTCGCTCAGCGCCCGGGCGATCAGGCGTTGCAGGCGCGGATCACCGAACATCTCGCGCCAGCCGAGGTCGGCGGCATGGGCCTCGTCCATCGCGTTGGCGAGCGGATAGGCTGCGGCAACCGGGGCGACCGGCATCTCCAGTTGCGGGTTCATCGAGCACCCGGCCAGCAGCAGCGCTGGCCATACAATGCACGCACGACGGATCATGGCCTTGCTCCCTCAGGCGCAGCGGGTTTGTCGTGACGCTCCTTGCGGCCTTGGCGCAGCCTGTCGGCCAGCCCGATCACCACGACGAAGAACACCGGCACCAGGAACACCGCGAGGATCGTGCCCGTGATCATCCCGCCGAACACCCCGGTGCCGATGGCATGCTGCGTCTCGGCGCTGGCCCCGGCGGCGAGCATCAGCGGCACCACGCCGAGCGTGAAGGCAAGGCTGGTCATGATGATCGGGCGCAAGCGCACCTTTGCCGCCGTCATCGCTGCCTCGACCAGTCCCATCCCCTCGTCGCGATACTGCTTGGCGAACTCGACGATCAGGATCGCGTTCTTCGCCGAGAGCCCGATGATCGTGATCATCCCCACCTTGAAGAAGATGTCGTTCGGCAGGCCGCGCAGCATCACCGCCGCAATCGCGCCGACCAGCCCCAGCGGCACCACCAGCATCACCGAGAGCGGCACCGACCAGCTCTCGTAAAGCGCGGCCAGCACGAGGAACACCACCAGCATCGACAGCGCCAGCAGCATCGGCGCCTCGGCTCCGGCCTGCTGCTCCTGCAACGACTGGCCGGTCCACTCGATGGCAAAGCCTCTGGGCAGGTCCGCCGCCAGCCGCTCCATCTCGGCCATGGCATCGCCGCTCGACACGCCCGGCGCGGCCTCGCCGGCAATCTTCATCGCCGGGTAGCCATTGTAGCGGGTCAACTGCAACGGCGTCTGGCCCCAGACCGGCGTCACCACTTCGGACAGCGGCACCATGCCGCCGGTCTGGTTGCGGACGTTGAGCTTCAGCACGTCGGCCAGCTGCATGCGATAGGGCGCGTCAGCCTGGACTATCACCTGCTGCATCCGCCCGCGCTCGGGAAAGTCGTTGACGTAGAACGAACCCATCGCCGCCGAGATCGTCTCACTGATCGCTGCGAACGGAACGCCGAGCGCCTCGGCCTTCTCGCGGTCGATCACGAGTTCGACGCTGGTGCTGTCGGGCAGGTTTTCGGGATAGACGCCGACCACCTGCGTGCTCTGCGCGGCCGCCGCCAGCAGCTGGTACTGCGCCGCCAACAGCGCCTCCTCGCCCTGATTGGCGCGATCCTGCAAGCGCAGGGCAAAGCCCGAGGAGGTGCCCAATTCGTCGATAGCGGGCGGCATCAGGTTCATGACCATACCTTCGGGCACATTGGCCATCGCCTCGGTCGCGCTGGCGACTTCGGCGGCGGCGGTGGCGCCATCGCGCTCGCCCCAGTCCTTGAGCATGGTGAAGGCCATGGCGACATTGGTGCCCGAGCCGGCGAAGCCAAAGCCCAGCACCGTTTCCAGATCCTTGATGCCCGGGCGGTTCAAGGCGTGCTCCTCGTATTGCCTGACGACATCGAGCGTGCGCTCGGTCGTTGCGTCGGCGGGGAGCTGGAACAGCGTCATGAAATAGCCCTGATCCTCTTCCGGCAGAAAAGCGGTCGGCAGGTTCACGAAACTGACGACCAGCAGGCCGACAATCAGCGCGAAGCCCGCCATCGCCCGGCGCGTATGCCGCAGCAACAGGCCCAGCCAGCCGCGATAGCGCTCGGTCATGCTGGCGAAGCTGCGGTCGAACCAGCTGAAAAAACGGTTCTTGCTCTGGTGGCCCTGCACCGGCTTCAGGATCGTCGCGCACAAGGCTGGCGTGAGCGACAAGGCCAGAAAGGCCGAGAACAGGATCGACACCGCCATCGACAGCGTGAACTGGCGATAGATCGCCCCGACCGAGCCGCTGGCGAAGGCCATCGGAATGAACACGGCGGACAGCACCAGCGTGATCCCGATCACCGCGCCGGTGATCTCGCGCATGGCCTTGATCGTCGCCTCCTTGGGCGACAGCCCTTCCTCGGCCATCAGCCGCTCGACATTCTCGACCACCACGATTGCGTCGTCGACGATGATCCCGATGGCCAGCACCATGCCGAACATCGTCAACACGTTGATCGAGAACCCGGCCAGCAGCATCACCGTGAAGGTGCCGAGCAAGGCAATCGGCGCGACAATCGCCGGGATGAAGGTGTAGCGGACGTTCTGCAGAAACAGGAACATCACGAGGAACACCAGCACCATCGCCTCGATCAGGGTGATCACCACCTTCTCGATCGAAATCCTGACGAAGGGCGCGGTGTCGAAGGTCACCACCGGCTCGATGCCTGCGGGCATGTCCTGCTTCAGTTCGTCGAGCCGGGCGAGGATCGCCTGCTGCGTCTGCACCGCGTTGGCGCCGGGCGACAGCATGATCGCCACGCCCGCGCTGGGATTGGCATTGGTGCGAACCGAGAAGCTGCTGGTCTGCCCGCCAAGCTCGACCCGCGCCACATCGCCCAGCCGCACGCTGGAGCCGTCGGGGTTGGCCCGCAGCACGATGGCCGCGAATTGCTCCGGCGTGCTGAGCTGCCCCGTTGCCGTGAGCGGCACGGTCACGCGCTGTCCTGGAATGGCCGGGGAGTCGCCCAGCTTGCCCGGCGCGATCTGGATATTCTGCGCCGCGATAGCCGCAGTCACGTCACCGATCGACAGGTTATAGGCGAGCAGCCTGGTCGGATCGAACCAGACGCGCATCGCCTGTTCGGACCCGAACAGCTGCGTCCGCCCGACCCCCGCAATCCGCTTGAGTTCGGGCACGACATTGCGCGCGGCATAGTCCCCCAGCTGGACCGGGTCGCGGCTGCCATCGGGCGAAATCAGGTCGATGATCATCAGGAAGTTCGACGAGGCCGCTTCCACCGTCACCCCGGTCTGCCGCACCATTTGCGGCAGCCGCGGCTCGACCGTCTTGAGGCGGTTCTGCACGTCGACCTGCGCCAGCTCGGGATCGGTGCCCGGCTTGAACGTGGCCGTAACCGAGGCCTCGCCCGAGGTGTCGACCGAGGATTCGAAATAGAGCAGGTTCTTGACGCTCGACAGCTCGCGCTCGATCAGGCTGACGACGTTGTCGTTCATCGCCTGCGGCGTTGCACCGGGATAGCTCGCGTAGATGCTGACCGAGGGCGGCGCCACGGTCGGGTAGCGGGCAATCGGCAGCTGGGGAATCGCGATCAAGCCGACCAGCACGATCACGATGGCGACGACCCAGGCGAAGATGGGCCGGTTGATGAAGAACTGCGGCATGGATCGCTCTCCCCTCGCCTAGCGTGCTGCTGCGGCGGCAGGCCGCCAGGCGATGGACTTGACGGGCACATCGGGCTGAACCTTGTCCTGCCCTTCGACAATGACCGTCTCCCCGGCGCGAAGGCCGCTCGAAACGTGGTAACGCCCCTCGATCACGTCACCCACGACCACGTCGCGGGCCGCGACCTGCCCCTTGCCATCGACGACAAAGACCTGCGCCTTGCCCGAGGGATCGCGGCGCACTGCCTGCTGGGGGACGGTGATCGCCTCCTGCTCGAAGGTGCGCGGCAGCCGCGCGCGGACGAACATGCCCGGCAGCAGGCGCCGGTCGGGGTTCGGCACCAGCACACGGACGACGGCGTTGCCCGTGCTCGGGTCCACGGTAATGCCGGAGAACAGCATCCGCCCCTTCACCGGATAGGGCTGGCCTTCGGTCGAGAGGATCTCGACCGGCGCATTCTCGTCGGCTGTGCCCGCCTCGATGGCAGCACGCATCGTCTCGATGCGGGCGACCGGCTGGCGCACGTCGATATAGACCTGATCGATCTGGTGCACCGTCGCCAAGGGATTGGCGTCATTGGCCGAGACCAGCGCGCCTTCGGTCACAAGCGCCTCGCCAATGCGCCCTGAGATTGGCGAGGTAATCCGCGCAAAGCCCACATCGAGCCGGCGCCGCGCCAGAGCGGCACGCGCTTCGGCAACGTCGGCGGCGGCCTGATCGCGCGCGACGCGGGCATCGTCATAGCTCTGGCGGCTGATCGCATCGGCATCGACCAGCGGGCGCAGGCGCTCCTCCTGAAGCCGGGCACGGGCGAAGGTCGCCTGGGCCCGCTGCAAGGCCGCTGCCGAGCTGTTGGCGTCGGCCTGAAACGGCGCGGCGTTGATCTGGAACAGCGGCTGTCCGGCGCGCACTTCGCTGCCCTGCTCGAACAGCTGGCGCTGCACGATCCCGCCGACCTGCGGACGGATCTCGGCCACCCGGTAGGCCACCACCCGGCCCGGCAACTCGTCGAACAGCGCCAGCGGCTCAGGCTTCACCTTGAGCACCGCCACCTCTATTTCGGGCGGCGGTGCCTGCTCCGGCGACGAGCAGGCGGCCAGCACCAGGCCAAGCGTGCCGACAACAGCGAGCGATGCGCGCTTGCGGACCTTTGCAATCATAAATTCTTCGTCTCCGCCCGGTGGGCTGCCCATGTGCGGCCGGTATCCGGCCAGATTTCACGGCGCCTATGACACCGGAGCGTCGACCTTGTGTGCAGGCTATGTTGCGATTGTGTGGAGGCCAGTGGCCCTCCCCTGATAATCGCCGCTATAGTGCACCCGTTCTGGAGGAGGATCAGGAACTTGCAAACGGACAATGCCCTTGTGCTCGTTGTGGAAGACGAGGCCGAGATTGCGGAGATCGTGACCGCCTATCTCGAACGTGAGGGCTTTCGCTCCATCTCCGTCGCGAACGGGAAAGCCGGGCTTGATTTGCACAAGAGCCTGAAGCCCGACATGGTGCTGCTCGATGTCGGCCTGCCCGGCAGCGACGGTTGGGATGTCCTCAGCGAAATCCGCCGACGCGGGACCACGCCCGTCATCATGATCACCGCACTCGACAAGGATATCGACAAGCTGCAAGCCCTGCGGATCGGGGCTGACGACTATGTGGTCAAACCGTTCAATCCGGTCGAGGTGGTGGCGCGGGTGCGCGCGGTGCTGCGCCGCACGGCGGGCAATTCAGGGAGCAGGATCGTCCGCGTGGGCGCGCTCAGGATTGACCCGGACAGCCACCTTGCCAGTGTCGCCGATGCGGCCAGCGGCGAACTGGTCCACCTCAACCTCACGCTTACCGAGTATCGCCTGCTGGTTCACATGGCCGCCGCGCCGATGCGGGTGTTCGGCCGGGGCGAACTGGTCGACGCCTGCCTGCCGGGCGGAGACGCGCTCGACCGCACGGTCGACAGCCATATCAGCAAGCTGCGCCGGAAGCTTGCCGAGGCGGGGATCGACGACATGCCATCGGGTGTGCGCGGCGTCGGCTATCGGTTGCTGGCGGTCAAATGAAGCCGCTCAAGGGCCTTGGCCGGCATGTTGCCCTGTCGATGGGGCTTGGTGCCTTCATGGGCGTGCTCTCATCTTATCTCGGCATCTACCTGCTCTATCTGGCCGCCTACAGCTTCTACCCCAACCTGTTACCGAAGGAGGACAACGGCATACTCCTTCCCACGACGCCGGAATTGCTGGTGCTGGCGCTGGTGGCCGCACTGGTACTGCTGGTCACGATTACGATGGCGCTGCGCCTTGCCGGCCGCATTGTCGCACCGCTGGCATCGGTGGCGCAGGCCGCGCGGCGGATTTCCGAAGGTGATCTCACTGCCAGAGCCCAGGCTGATGACGATCTGCCGGGCGAAGCTGCCTTGCTGGTGTCCGACTTCAACAGCATGGCCGACCGGCTGGAGGAAATCGCCCACGATGTTATCACCTGGAATGCCCAGATCGCCCACGAACTGCGCACCCCGCTGACCATTTTGCGTGGGCGTCTGCTTGGCATGATCGATGGTGTGTTCAGTCCCGACGATGCGCAATTACACCGGCTGCTCAAGCAGGTCGAAGGGCTGTCGCGGCTGGTGGAAGACCTGCGGATCGTCAGCTTGCTCGACAGCGGCGAAATGCGGCTGGAGCGCATCGAGGTGGATCTGGCACGCGAAATCGCCGAGTTTGGCGAACTGGTCGAGCCGGGTCTGGTCGAGGCGGGGTTTAGCCTCACCATATCCCCGGCTCCCGGCAAGGCCGTGCTCGATATGACACGCATCCGCCAGGCCTTGCTGGCGCTGGTCGACAACGCCCAGCGCCATGCCAACCCCTGCGACTTGTGCGTCGAAGCCAGCATGCACGCAGACACGGTCGAGATCCGGGTGGTCGATCAGGGGCCGGGTCTGCCTGACGACTTTGCCCGGGATGCCTTCAAGCTGTTTGCCCAGGGCAAGCAAACCGAAGGCGGCAGCCGCGCAGGTTCGGGCCTCGGGCTGTCGGTGGTGCAGGCGATTGCCAAGGCCCATGGCGGCTCGGCGTTTTACGGCGTGGACGGGCAGGCCTGCTTCTTTGCCCTATCGGTCCCGCGATGGGCCCCGCCATCCCTTTCCGCCGCTGCCGGTGCGATTTAAGCATCCACGCGGCAATGGTCCAACATTCGTACACCTTTTCACAAGCACTCGACAGATAAGGGAAATTTCATCCACTGGGCCCGGTTCGCAAGGCAAGGACTTCGATGGCGACGCTTGTATTCGATTGGGAATGGACCGCGCCGTTCAGCCGGCTGGGCATCGCCGCGCACTATTCGCATGCCTTGATCCTCGTTCGCTGCCGCAATGCCCCGATCGAGCAGGTAACGATCCCCATTGCCGACCAGCGCATCGAAGGCACCGCCATCGAGAACGCCCTGTCTGCCGGCGCCTGCCACCTGCGCGACCGGATCCTGCTCGGCGGTGACGACCGCGAAGCCGCCGCGACGCTGCCTTCGGCTACGGTCGCGGTCTGCACGCGTGACCGGCCCGACGACCTGCAACGCTGCCTGGAGGGTATCCTCGACCTCGACGGCCCGGAGCACGAGGTGCTCGTTATCGACAATTGCCCCTCGGACGACCGGACCGAAGCGCTGGTGCGCGCAATGCCGCGCGTCCGCTATCTGCGCGAACCGGTTGCCGGCCTAAACCACGCCCGCAACCGCGCACTGCGCGAAGCGAGCGGCGAAGTGGTGGTCTTTATCGACGACGACGCGGTGCCCGATCGGCATTGGCTCACCGCGCACCTTGCCAACTACATCCAGCCCATCGTGCTGTGCGTGACCGGCCTCACCGTCCCGCTGGAGCTGGAGCATCCGTCGCAGGAAGAGTTCGAGCAATATTCGAGCTTCATTCGCGGGTTCGAACGCCGCGTGTTCGATCCGATGCGCGACGATCCGCTCACACCGGGCGCGATCGGCGCGGGGGTCAACATGTCGGTCAGGCGTTCGCTGGTCGAGACGGTGGGCGGGTTCGACGGCGCGCTCGATGCCGGAACCGTCACCAAATCTGGCGGCGATCACGAGATGTATTCCCGCATCCTCGGGGCCGGATACCGCATCGTTTACGAGCCGCGCGCCATCAACCGCCATCGCCACCGCAATTCGCCCGACGAACTGGAGAAGGCCATCGAGGGCTATGGCACCGGGGCCTATGCCGCGATGACCCGCGCCCTCCTGGTCGATGGCGAGTTCGGGGTCTTTCGCATCGCCTGGCTGTGGTTTCGCCACGCTCAGGCGAAAGCGATCCTGCGCGCCCTGTTGCGCCGGGGCCCCGAGGTCGACCGCCGCATGATCCGGGCGGAGATCCGCGGCTGCCTGCGCGGGCCATGGGCCTATCTGCGCTCGGTAAGAAACATCCGCCGCCGGAAGCTGCTGCGTTATGGATAGGAACAGCACACCGCAGGCGTCGGTCGTGATCGCCACCTTCAACCGCGCCGATACCGTGGTGCGAACACTCACCGCACTGGCGCGGCAATCGGTTGCCGCTGGCACGTTCGAAGTGGTGCTGGTTTCGGACGGCTGTGTCGACGACACCGTCGCCCGCGCCAGCGCGATGGAACTGCCCTACCCGCTCACCATCGTGGAGCAGGAGAACGGCGGTCCGGCACTAGCACGCAACACGGGTGCGCGAAGCGCCCGCGCCGAGCTGCTGATCTTCCTCGATGACGATATCAATGCAGCGCCGGACTTCGTGGCGAGCCATCTTGCCCGGCATCGCAACGCGGTTCGTCATCCGCTGGTGGTGATCGGCTACCTGCCCACCAGACTGGCCACCCAGAGCGGCCTTTACGCTTCGGCCTTGCGTGGATGGTGGGAAACGATCTTCGACCGCATGGCCGAACCCGGCCACCGCTTCACTTATCGCGATCTGCTCAGCGGCAACTTCTCGCTTCCTGCCGCGCTGTTCCGCCAACTGGGCGGGTTCGAGACCGAACTGCGCTGCCACGAGGACTATGAACTGGGCTACCGTCTGATCGAGGCCGGGGCCTGCTTCAGCTTCAGCCGCGAGGCGAGCGGCGTGCACGAGGAGCGGACCGACTTTGCCCGCTCGTTGCGCCGTCAGTACGATGAGGGCGTGGCCAATGTCTGGCTCGCACGGCGCTATCCGCCGCTCACCAGAACCCTGCGGCTAGGCAACTTCCATTGGTCGCGAATTTCCCGGCTTGCGCAGCGTCTGGCCTTCACTTCGCCGAGGCTGGCAGCGCTCCTCGCCGGAGGTACGCACGTGTTGCTGGGCATTGCCGACCGCCTGCGGTTGCGCCGCGTCTGGCGCCGTCTGTCAGACCTGCTGCTCATGCACAACTACTGGCGCGGGGTCGTCGCGGGTGCCGATGGCCGCGAGGAACTGCTCAGGCTGATTGCCGCGAGCGAACAATCCTACAATGACGATCACGCCCCCCTCGTCATCGATTTGCAGGACGGGGTGGAGGCTGCCGAGCAGGTGCTGGATGCCAGGCGCCCCCACGGTATCGTGCTGAAATGGGGGCGGAATATCATTGGCACGGTGCCTGCCGACCCGGGGCGCGAGCAATTGCACGCTGGATACCTGCGGCCCCTGCTCTGCCGGGATTTCGCCGACGAGTATCTGCGCGCGGCAGGCCTTCAGGCGGTGCAGGACGGGGGCCACGGCCGCTCCGCCCTCGCCCCTAGCGAGACTGCACCGTCCACCGGCGCGGTGGCCCCGAGCGATCGTCACGTGCCTGCCCGGTGACAGTCAGCGGATAGGCGCGCCAGTGGTAGTCATAGGCATAGGCCCAGCTCGGCTCGTATAGCCCAACGCTCACCGCGTAGTCGCCCGGCTTGAGATCGAGGCCCTTGAAGCTCACCGCCACCCGATTGGAGCCGCCCGCAAGCTCGATACGGTCGCCTTCGGACGAGATGTCGATCACCTCCTCGTCATCGCGGCCGATGCTGAGCCCGATAATCGGAGCAACCCCGGTCTCGGCACGATATTCGATTTCGATGGTGAGCGGATCGGTCGGTCCGATCTCGCTGACAGGCTCTCCCTTTGCGCCAAGCAGGCGCAGGTCTTCGATCTCCATCTCCATCGACCCGAAGCGGTTTTCGTGGGTTCGCAGCACATGGCCCATCGCCAGAACGCGATCGGGCTTCCCGCTCGGTGTCACGGCGCGCGACTTGCTCGACATCGCCGCGCGATAGTCGCCGACGATCATTGCCGATTGCCCCACCGCCACGACCTCGCCCTGCCGCAACCACATCACCTTGTCGGACAGCCTCTCGGCCTGTTCGAGATCGTGGCTGATCAGCACCACGGCAGTGCCCTGCCGCTTGATCGTTTCGATCCGCTCAAGGCACTTGTTCTGGAACGAGAGATCACCCACCGACAGCACCTCGTCCACCAGCAGGATATCGGGGTCGACATGCGACGCCACCGCGAAGCCGAGCCGCATCTTCATCCCGCTGCTGTAAGTGCGGAACGGGGCCTCGATGAAAGGCTCAAGTTCGGAAAAGGCGATGATCTCGTCCATCCGACGGGCGACCTGCTGCCGGGTCAGCCCCGCGACGACGCCGCCGATCTGGAGGTTTTCCAGCCCGCTCAGTTCCGGATGCATCCCGACGTTGAGGTCAAGCAGACCAGCGGTTCGTCCGCGCCGCTCGATCCGCCCTTCATCGGGGCGCATCACGCCGCCCAGCAGACGCAGGAGGGTCGACTTGCCCGCGCCATTATGACCGATCACAGCCACCATCGCCCCGGCCTCGACCTCCAGATCGACCCCTCGCAGGGCCCAGACCCGCTCAGCCTTCCCGCGCGAAAAGCCGCGCAGGAGTGCCTCTTTCATCGTGGCCGGATTGGGCGTGGCATAGCGCCGAAAGGCCTTGCCCACCCCTTCGGCGCGCAACACAACCTCGCTCATAGCTCCTCCAGAAAGCGCGAGCGGGCCGATCGGAAATAGGCCACCGTCACGATCAGCAGCAGCAGCGAGCCCGCCAGGATGACGCTCAGCGCCCCCCAGTCGGGCGCCTCCTGTCGCAGCAGGATTGCGCGATAGGCCTCCACCAGATGCGTGACCGGATTAAGCAGCACGAAGGCCTTGATGCTGCTGGACAGGCTGCCCAGCTCGTAAAAGATCGGCGTGATGAAATAGCCGAGTTGCAACACGATCGGCAGGCTCTGTTCGACATCGCGAAAACCGACATTCATTGCCGCCACGAAATAGCTCGCGCTGAGGATCATCACGAACTGAATCGCCAGGATCACCGGTAGCCACAGCGCGCTCGCCCCGAGGGTGAACCCCTCGAACAGCATGAACATGGCAAGCAGTGGCAGCGCGATCAGGAAGTTGACCAGCGAGGAGATGGTCGAGACCACCGGCAAAGCCTCGACCGGGAAGCTCGGCTGACCGATCAGATTGGCGTTGCCGGTGATGCTGGCGGCGGCCTGGTTGAGCCCCGCCTGCACCCATTGCCATGACAGGATCGCGATAAAGATGCCGCTCAGGCGCGGGGTTTCAAGCAGATCCAGCCCATGCGCGAAAACCACATAGAAGATCGCCAGAAACAGCAGCGGGTTCAGGACCGACCACAGCATGCCAACACTGGTGTGCTTGTAGCGGGCACGGAAATCGCGCCGCACCAACACGAAAATAACATCGCGCAAATGGACGAGCCGATCGCGGTCGAAAGTGCGCGCCCTCAGCATGACCGCCAATGTCCCATGAAGAGGCGACCGGAACAGGCCCCGCCTCTCTTCCCAAAGCCTGTTGCAGACCGAACGGTTTTCATTGCGAGCAAAGGCCTACCAAGTGCCGTCCTGATATCTCGGGCGTGAAATCAGCCCCATGCGGGCGACGCAATCTTTCAACCAGCGCGGCGTCAAGAGCGCCTTGATATAGAATCCAACCAGTTCGAGCCACAGCGAAGACGACGCAAACGCATGATCTTGCTGAAGCCGACGCATCATGAGGATGGCTCTCTTGCGTGCGCCCTCCATGGCCGCGCGCTGGGCATGCCACAGCAGGAAGTTGCGGTGATGGTCGACGAACTCGTCGCGATAGTCGGCCATCTCGCGCGCGAAACGCTCGACCACCAGTTCGTATGACCGGACCATCTTTTCCGCATCGCTGGACATGTTCCCCCGCATGATACGGTAGCCCACCAGTCGGCGGGGCACGCAGCGGAACGGAAAATGCTGCGCCGCCGCCATGGCGAACATGTAATCCTCGCAGCCTTGCGCACCCTTCGCGCGCAGCTCGGCATCGAAGCCGCCGACCACGTCGAACACCTCGCGATGCATCAGCATCGAACTGCCGTTGCCGATGAAGTTCTCGCCCGCCAGTTGCCGCCTGACATCGCCCTCGTAGCTGGGCGGACGGTAGCTGGGCCGATAGACCCGGTCGCGCCGGTCGATCTGGCAGAACCAGCAATAGGCGAGCGCTGGCGGTCCGCCGGCGATCAAGGCCATTTGCGCCGCGACCTTTTCCGGCGCCCACAGATCGTCGGCATCGACAAAGGCCAGATAAGGGGCCGTGGTCAGGGCCGCGCCGTGGTTGCGGGCCTCGGCCACACCGCCATTGCCTTGCCGGACCAGCCTGACCCGCGGATCGCGCGCGGCGACGGACATCACAAGCTCGGGCCCGCGATCGCCCGACCCGTCATCGACCACCACGATATCGAGATCGGCATAGGTCTGCGCACGCACGCTTTGCAGCGTTCGCTCGATTGTTTCGGCAGCGTTGTACATGGGGATCACCACGGCGACGGTGCCCCTGTCTGGAGCGCCTGCCATCTATCGGCCCATGCTGTTGCGCCATGTCAGGGCGCTCTCGACAATCTCCTCGATGGACGAGTGAGCGGGTGTCCAGCCAAGGTGGCTTTTCGCCTTTTGCGCCGAGGCCACGAGGATCGCCGGATCGCCTGCCCGCCGTGCGCCCCAGGTCACCTTCGGCTCCGCCCCCACCGCGCGCGCCACCGCCGCGAGAAGCTCCTTCACGCTGGTGCCCTGACCGGTGCCCAGATTGAACGCATGGCAACCAGCCTCGCGGAGCAGATAGTTCGCCGCGCGAACATGGGCATCGGCCAGATCGGTCACATGGATATAGTCGCGCACCGGAGTGCCGTCCGGGGTATCGAAATCGGTCCCGAAAACGGTGAAGTCCGCCGCCTCGTTGATGGCCGCCTCGATCGCGAGCGGGATGGCATGCGTTTCCGGCTCGTGCCGCTCGCCGATCTCGCCGTCCGGGTCGGCCCCGGCGGCGTTGAAATAGCGCAGCGTTACCGAGTTCAGCCCGTGGGCGGCATGAAAGCTGTGCAGCATCTTCTCCACGAACAGCTTGGACCAGCCATAGGGATTGATCGGCACCTGTGGGTGATCTTCGGTGATCGGCAGGAACTGCGGATTGCCGTAAGAGGCGCAGGTTCCCGAAAACAGCACCGGCACCGCCGCGCGCGCCACGAGTTCCTGCATCAGGTTGAGCGAAGCCACCGTGTTGTTACGATAGTAAAGGCCGGGATCGCCGACCGACTCCCCGACGTAGGCGAAGGCAGCAAAGTGGGCGACGAGGTCGGGCCTGGTCTCATCCATCGCGCGGCCCAGCGCCTCGCGGTCGAGCAGCGAGCCCTCGATCAGCGGCCCCCACCGCACCGCTTCGCGCCAACCGCGCGAGAGATCGTCGAACGTGACGACTTCCCAGCCATCGGCCGCAAAGGCCTTGCAGCAATGCGCGCCGACATACCCCGCGCCTCCGGTAACGAAGACCCTCTTCATGGCAGGTGCAACGTCAGCTGATCGTTATCCCGCAGCAATTGCTCGAAATAGGAGATGGTCTTTTCGAGGCCTTGCTTCAGTTGAATTTCCGGCTCCCAATCAAGGCTTTGCCGCGCCTTCGTGATGTCGGGTCGGCGCTGTCTGGGATCGTCGACGGGGATCGGATGCTGCTCGATCACCGAGCGCGATCCGGTTTGCGCGATCACCAGGTCCGCCAGTTCGCGGATGGTGAATTCCACCGGGTTGCCAAGGTTGATCGGGCCGCAGGTCTCTTCCGGGGCATCCATCAGCCGGATGAGCCCGTCGATCAGGTCGTCGACGTAGCAGAAGGACCGGGTCTGCTCGCCATCGCCATAGATCGTGATCGGCTGATTGCGCAGCGCCTGAATGATGAAGTTCGATATGACGCGCCCGTCGTCAGGCCGCATCCGCGGGCCATAGGTGTTGAAGATGCGGGCGACCTTGGTGCTGAGGCCATACTGCTGGCGGTAATCGAAAATCAGCGTCTCGGCGCAGCGCTTGCCCTCGTCGTAGCAGGCGCGCGGGCCGATGGGATTGACGTGTCCCCAATAGCTTTCGGCTTGCGGGCTCTGCTTCGGATCGCCGTAGACCTCTGAAGTGGAGGCCTGCAGAATGCGCGCCTTGGTCCGACGCGCCAGATCGAGCATGTTGATCGCCCCGAGCACGCTGGTCTTCGTCGTCTGCACCGGATCGAACTGATAGTGCATCGGGCTGGCCGGGCAGGCCAGATTGTAGATCGCATCCGCTTCGATTTGCAGGGGAACGGTCACGTCATGGCGCAGCACCTCGAAGCGAGGGTTATCCATGAGCTGGCGGATGTTTTCTTTCCGCCCGGTGAAGAAGTTGTCGATGCAGACCACATCTTCGCCGCGTTCGAGCAGCCTTTCGCACAGGAAGGAGCCGAGGAAACCCGCCCCACCTGTGACAATCGTACTTCCCTTCAAAGTACCACGCATCTTTGTTTGTCCCCCAGGCATATCAGCGCGCGATAAAAACGCGCCGATAATCAGTCAGCTATGCCGCTGCTGACCTTGGAGCAAGTGTTCCTAACATATGTCTATCAAAGTGGGACGATTTAGCGTTACCCTCTGATTTTCCATCAATCTTAACGGTCACCGCAGCCATTGAGGCTCAACCGACGAGATGCAAAATAGTGGCCGCCCGAAGAGCATATTTCCGCCAATTCGAAGCCCCTGAAAGAATGCCAGCACACATTGAAATAGATACTGACAGAACAGTCTAAGAGATTGCCGCAAGATGAAACCATGAGATGGCCGCAATTTTCACGGTTCAGCCCCGGATCGGACCGAGGCTACTGAAAGTCCACTTGCTGCCTGTGCGGCAACACATTCCACATTTCAGCGCCTGATTTCTCCTGCGCCATAGCGAGCTTTTCTTGCAGAAAAGCAACAAGTTCCCGCACATTGGGCTTCAGCATCCGTTGGCTGGGCACCATCGCCTTGAGCCAGAGCGGCGGTGGCCGAAAATCGGGCAACAGCCTGACGAACGCGCCGCTCGCAACGTCGTCGGCCACCAGTATCGAGGGCAGCACGGCCACCCCCAGCCCCTGCCGGACCGCTTCGCGCAACACGAGCGCATCGTTGACCTGGAACCGTGGCTGCACCCTCACCGCGAAATCGTTGTGCTCGCTATAGAAGTGCCAGGTGTTCCCATAGAGCAACGAGGCCAGACACTTGTGCTCCATCAGCTGGTGAGGATGGACTGGCGTCCCAAACTCCTCGCAATAGCGTGCGCTGGCATAGGTCGCGTTGGAATAAGGCATCAGGGGAATCTCGACGACCTGTCCGCTGGTCGAGGGGCGCGCGCCGATGGTCAGATCGCAATCCAGATCGAGCTGGTCGTTCAGGCGGTCGATCAGTCGCAAGTCGATCGTCACTTCGGGATGGAGTTGCATGAACTCGCCAAACAGCGGGCCGAAGATGCGGTTGGTCACGGTGCCCGGCGCGTCGATGCGCAAGTGCCCGCGCACGGTCTCGGTCGCCTCCGGCTCGGCGATTTCCTCATATTGCGCGAGCAAGCGCTGGCATTGCGGCAACAGGCGGCGCCCGTCCGAGGTCAGCAGGATCTCCCGCGTGGAGCGGTGAAACAGCGTTACCCGGAACTGATGCTCAAGCTGGCCGATCCGCTTCGACACCACCGATGGCGCAATCCGCTCGGCCCGCGCGGCGGCGGCAAAGCTGCCCAGACTGGCGGCGGCCAGAAAGGTGCGGATATTCACCAGAGTGTCCATAACGCTCTTCCCATTATTCGCGATCTGCGAACGCTGGCGTCTCATTATGGCATATTGTCCGTTCACTCAACGCTGCATATCCCCTTGCCCAACAACCACGATCACAGTGGGAAAGGGAGATATGATGACGAAGGCCACCGTCTTTTCGGCAACTACCTGCGCGTTTGCACTTGCGATTGGCTTGTCCTCTGCCGCACAGGCGCAGGATCAGGCAGCCGCCTCGCCACCGTCCGAAACGGCAGCGAGTGGCGAGAACAGCATGATCGTCGTCACCGGCTCGCGCATTCGTTCGAGCTTCGAGCAGCCCACGCCGGTCACGATGCTCGGCTCGGACCAGATCGAACAGCGCGGCATCACCAACCTCGGCGATGCGCTGAACGAACTGCCGAGCTTTTCCGCCACGGCCAGTCCGGCGACCTCGGGTCTCAACCCCGGCCCCGGCCTCAATATCGGCGGCCGCATCCTCGACCTGCGCGGCCTCGGCGCGGTGCGCACGCTGACGCTGGTTGACGGCAAGCGGTTCGTCTCCTCGACCACGCAGGGCACGGTCGACACCAACATGATCCCCTCGATCCTGCTCAGCCGCGCCGATGTGGTGACCGGCGGTGCCTCGGCGGTCTACGGGTCCGACGCGGTTTCGGGCGTCGTAAACCTGATTCTCGACCGCGACTTCACCGGCTACAAGGCCAACGCCCAGTTCGGCATCTCGAACCGGAACGACAACCTCACCCGTCAGGTCGGCGTGGCCGGCGGCTGGGACTTCGGCTCCAACGTTCACCTCGTGGTTGGTGGCGAGTGGGAGAAGTCCGACGGGATCGACGCCTGCCGCGACCGCGACTGGTGCGTGAACGGCATGACGATCATCGGGCGCAATCCGCTCGCCGCGGGTCAGTCACCCGACCGCCCGGCCTCGAACATCCTGCCCAATGCCGCCACCTGGAGCGCCGACTATCAGGGTGTCACCACTCCGCCCGCCAGCGCCTTTACCGGTGTCGATGTGCCGGTGCTGCGCCCGATCGACGGCATCACCTTCAACAACGATGGCACGCCCCGGCGCTATCAGTTCGGCTCCTATGCCAACCGCATCTGGATGGTGGGCGGCGAAACCGGCACGCCCGCTGAAGAAAACCCCTACTTCGATTTCCCGATCGTCTCCCCCACCGAACGCTACAGCGCAATGGGCCTGCTGACTGTGCAAGCAAGCGAGGATCTCTCGTTCGAACTGGGCGTGACCGTGGGCGGAGCCGATGGCCGCCACCGCTCGACCGCCTATCGCAATATCGGCATCGTCATCCAGGACGATAACCCGTTCATCCCGCGCTCGAACGATCCAACCCTCGATATTCCGACGATCCTTGCCAGTTCCGGGGCGACCAGCTTCACCCTCGGCAAAGGCTTCCATGATGTCGGGGCAACGCAGATCAAGGCGGAAAACCGCGTGTTCCGGGTGGTGGCCGGGCTCGAATACGAGCTGGGCAGCGGCTGGACCGCCGACGCCTACTATCAGTATGGCCGCAACTCGTTCCGCTCGGATCTCACCAACAACACCATCACCGCCAACATCGTGAAAGCGCTCGACGCAACCAGCGTCGGCGGGGTGCCTGTGTGCCGTGTGAACGCCGATGCCAATCCTGCCAACGACGATCCGTCCTGCGTTCCGCTCAATCCCTTCGGCTATGGCCAGGGCGCGAACTTCGACCAGGCGGTCGCCTACGTCACCGGCTCGGGCTTCCAGACCAGCGTCACCACGCAGCACATCGTTGCCGCCAACGTGGCCGGCAGCCTGTTCGAACTGCCCGGCGGCCCGGTCGGTGTGGCGTTCGGCGGGGAGTACCGCAGCGACGATCTCAGCGGCGACACCGACGACATCTCGAAGGCTGGCGGGTTCTTCAACGCCGGCAACGGATCGGCAATCGCGGGCAAGGTCGAAGTGGTCGAAGGCTATGCCGAAGTCGACGTGCCGCTGCTCAGCGGCGTGACCTTTGCCGAGGAGCTCGGCCTCAGCGGTGCAATCCGGCAGACGCACTACAACCGCTCCTCCGCCTTCGCGGACAGTTCCTCGGTCAATGCGACTACCTGGAAGCTCGGCGCGGTTTGGGCACCGGTCGAGGCGGTGCGGATGCGCGTTACCCGCTCACGCGATATTCGTGCGCCCAACGTGCCCGAGCTGTTCGGCCCGCAAACCACCACCACCGGCATCCTGACCGACGTCGGCAACGGCGGGGTGCAGGTGATCGTGCCAATCACCAAGGGCTCGAACGCCAGCCTCCTTCCTGAAGAAGCCGACACCTTTACCGCAGGCGTGGTGCTGCAACCGACCGGAGGCTTCCTCAGCCAGTTCCGCGCCTCGGTCGACTATTACGACATCGACATTTCGAACGCGATCGGCACGCTGGGCCAGCAGAACATCGTGCAGCGCTGCGAAGATGGCGACACGCTGTCGTGCTCGCTGATTACCCGCGATGCTTCGAACAATGTCACCAACATCAACGATACGATCCAGAACGTGAACCGTCTGGTCGCGCGCGGGATCGACTTCCAGCTGAACTATCGCCAGCCGCTTGGCGGCGACAACCAGCTCTCGGTGATGTTGCTGGCGAACCATGTGAAGGATCTCATCACCTACGATTCGGTGGGCGCAACCCAGCGCGCCGGGCAGACCGGCCTGCGCGGCGGCACCCCGTCGGGCGCGCCGGACTGGACGCTCGATGCCAATATCGCGCTCGATATTGGCGAAGCCTTCTCGTTCAACACTCACGTGCGCTGGATCGACAAGGGGTTCTTCTTCCCCACCTTCGTCGCCCCCGGCGATCCGGATTTCTCGTTCGAGGACCCGAACAGCGTGAACATCAACGAACTGCCCTCGCGCACCTATGTCGATCTGATGGCGACCTACCGGCTGCTCCCGGCCTCCGGCCAGCGCTTCGAGATCTTCGCCGGGATCGACAACGTGTTCGACCAGAACCCGCCCACCTTCCCCGGTGCCAACGGCGCGGGCAACAACGTGTTGTTCAACCCCGTGGGCCGGATGTTCAAGGGCGGTGTACGCGCCCGGTTCTGACCTGATCCCCTCTCCGGCCGGGCTCCAGCGGAGTCTGGCCGGCTTTTTTGCCATCTTTCCCGAAAGACGCCCCGCATGACCCTGAGAAGTCTCGCCGCCAATTCCCCCGTCCGCCACGCGCACTGGCAGGCGCTGGGTCTGTCTGAGGAAGACCTCGCCAAGCCGAAGATCGCGGTGGTCAATTCCTCCTCCGAACTGGCTGTGTGCTACGCCCATCTCGATGGCGTGGCCAAACAGGTGAAAGAGGCGATCCGCGCCGCTGGCGGTGTGCCGTTCGAAGTGCGCACAACCGCGCCTTCGGACTTCATCACCGGGGCCGCGCGGCAGGGCAGCTATATCCTCGCCGGGCGCGATCTGATCCCCAACGACATCGAGGCTCAGGTTGAGGCCGCGCTGCTCGACGGGATGGTCTGCCTCACCTCCTGCGACAAGACCCCGCCCGGCCACCTGATGGCCGCCATGCGGATGAACATTCCCACCATCCTCGTGATCGGCGGCTATCAGGCCTCGGGCATGATCGACGGCGACCATGTCGATATCGAAGACCTGTTCTCCGGCGGCGTGCGCGAGAGGCTGGGCGGCGCGATGAAGCACTCGGTCGACGCGATGACCAAACAGGCCGTGCGCGGCCCCGGTGTCTGCGCGGGTATGGCCACGGCCAACACCATGCACTGCGTGGTCGAGGCGCTGGGCATGTGCGTGGCCGGTTCCGCCCCGGTGCGCGCCAATTCGGACAAGATGTTCGCCTATGCCCGCGAGGCAGGCGCGCGGATCGTCGAGATGGTCAACGAGGGCCTCACCCCGCGCCAGATCATGACAGAGGGCGCATTCCGCAACGCGGCCGCCATGGTGCTGGCGGTCTCCGGCTCGATCAATGCGATCAAGCACCTGCAGGCTGTGGCCGTAGAGGGCGGGCTCGACATCGACCTGTTCCAGATCTGGGAGGACATGGGCCGCGTTGTTCCCACCCTCGCCGCCGTGCGCCCGAGCGGGCCGCGCCGGATCGAGGAGTTCGAGGATGCAGGCGGCGCGCGCGCGATGATGAAGCAGCTCGAAAGCCTGCTCGATGCCGAGGTGATCGTCGCCTCGGGCAAGACGCTGGCCGATGACCTTTCCGAAGTTACAGTGGCCGACGATGAGGTCATTCGCCCGCTCGCAAACCCCATCTCGGAAGGTCCGTCGATTGCGATCCTCAAGGGTTCGCTGGCGCCGGAAAGCGCGGTGGTGAAACTGGGTATCCGCGACGGCTCCCGGCCCGAGGCCTTCTCCGGCCCGGCGCGGGTGTTCGAGACCACCGCGCAGGCAATGGAGGCTATCGCCAGCGGCACGGTGCAGAAGGGCGATGTTCTCGTGCTGCGCGGGCAAGGCCTGAAGGGCGGCCCGGCGATGGGCGGCGGGGCCTCCAATATCCTGTTCGCGATTGATGCGGCGGGGCTCGCCAAGGACGTGGCCTTTGTTACAGACGGGCAGCTCTCGGGCCTGTGCCTCAAGGGCCTGACCATCGCCGAGGTCGCCCCTGAAGGCGCGGTCGGCGGCCCCATCGGGCTGGTGCGCGACGGCGACCCTGTCGAGATCGACGTGGCCGCGCGGCGCATCGACGTGATGGTGCCGGCAGAGGAACTGGCCGCCCGCCCCGGCCCGGGCGACGAATTCGCCGTGCCCGCCGCTGGCTGGCTCGGTATGTACCGCCGCGACGTTCAGGAAATGGGCACCGGAGCGGTGCTGATCGACATGGCCAACACTCGGGGAGAACCCAAATGGTAAGTCTGACCGATGCGGAAAAAGCCATGCGCGACGGCGCCGAGGGGCCAGCCGTCGCCAAGGCGATGGACCTGCTGATCCGCTATGCCGAAGCACTCGACGCGCCCGACTTTGTCTACTGCAACAATATCGCCGGGGTGCCGGGTTCCTCGCCAAAGTGGGTGAAGGACTATTACAAGGAAGACGGCGGCGACTATCGCGCGGTATTCTCGCGCTTCGATCTCGACAGCGACGAAGTGGTCGACGTGCCGCGCATGAACGGTTTCTCGTGCCACCTGCAAGGCGGGATGGACCCCGAGCTGTGGCGCGAACAGGGGATGACCGAGGAAGCCTTCGCCAACTTCCGCAGCGACGAAGCCGAAGTCGCCGCACACGGCATTCAGGTGATGAAGACCTGCACCCCCTATCTCGCGGGCAACGTGCCGGTGATGGGCGAACACTGCGCGTGGATGGAATCGAGCGCGGTGGTGTTCTGCAACTCGGTGATCGGCGGGCGCACCAACTGCGAGGGCCGCGAGAGCACCAGCGCCGCCATGCTGGCCAAGCGCATTCCCAACTGGGGCTTCCACACCGACGCATTCCGCAAGGGTCAGCACGCCATCAAGGTGGAGGTGCCGGTGGATTCGATCTTCGAATGGGGGATGCTCGGCTATTTCACCGGCGCCGCGGTGGAGGATGCGATCCCGGTGCTGTCGGGCGACATCTCGGATGCGGCGCTGATCAAGCACAAGCATTTCGGAGCGGCCGCGGCCTCGTCGGGCGGGGTCGAGATGTACCACATGCTCGGCATCACCCCCGAGGCGCCCACCCGCGAAGTGGCTTTCGGCGGTGCCGACAAGGGCGAGACCTTTACCTACGGCGCGAAGGAACGCGCAGAGGTCTACGAACGGCTCAATTCCATCGGCAGCAGCCGCGATGTCGACTACATCATGCTCGGCTGCCCGCATTATTCGATCGACCAGATCGCCGATGCGGCGCGGATGCTCGAAGGCCGCAAGGTCCACGCAAACACCGAGCTGTGGATCTTCACCAGCCGCGCGGTGAAGGCGACCGCCATGGCCTCGGGCTACGACCGCATCCTCGCCGCCGCCGGCGCGAAGCTGATGACAGACACCTGCTCTGCAATCAGTCAGGCCGTGCCACCGGGCACGAAGGTGGCCGCTTTCGACAGCGCCAAGCAGACGCACTACCTGCCCGCGATCATGGGCATCGAAGGCTGGTTCGGCACGACGCAGGATTGCATCGATGCCGCCTGCACCGGCCGCTGGAATGGAGGGCTGCACTGATGGCTACAACCGCAACACGCAAGCCCGATCTGGTGATCCGCGGCCGCAAGGTGGTGGGCGGCGTGGTCGAAGGCGAAGCGCTGGCGACACAGCAGACTATTTCCGGCTGGGGCGGCGTCAACCCGATGAAGGGCGAGGTGATCGAAAGCCGCCACGAACTGCGCGGGGTGAGCTTTGCGGGCAAGATCCTCGTGTTTCCGGGAGCCAAGGGTTCTTCGGGCTGGTCAGCAGTGTTTCACACCAGCAGGCTGGCGGGCATGTCGCCCATCGGCATGCTGTTCACGATCACGACCACCAAAGCGGCGCTTGGCGCTGTGGTGCTGCGCGTACCCAGCATGACCGACTTCGATATCGACCCGGTCGAGCATATCGAAACCGGCGACTGGCTGCGCATCGATGCCGATGCTGGCGAAGTGCAGGTGTGGAAGGGCGGCAGGCCGTGAAGAGGTTCCAGCCAGAAACAACAGAGCGGCGGATGCGGGTCTGATTCGTACCTTTTCCGGGAGGCCGTGGAGAAGTCGCGCCAGCCCCGCTTCCAGTTCCGGCACAGCGGCATCGAGCGCAACCGCCTGAAGCATCGGGGAGATCCGGAACGGGCAGCACCACCATTTAGGCAACCGGATCTTGTAGTTCCGCAAAGGCTCCGACCTGTGTAGTATGCGTCTCTGATTGGAGCGCGATATGCCTGACATGCACCCGGAACTCTCGCCAGAATCCACTTTGCCCTCGTTTCGCTGGGGCTGGCTCCTGGCTTATGGCCTGCTCTTGATCCTCACGGGCATTGTCGCCCTGACCAACCCGCTCGCCACCGGAATAGTGACCGGCCTGCTGATCGGTTTCACCATTGCGTTCTACGGCATACTCGCGATTGTGGCAGGCCTGTCCGCCATGTCCGGCCATGCCCGCTGGACTGAGCTGGTGCTGGGAGTTTTCGCACTTGTCGCCGGCGGCCTCGTCATAATGATGCCGCTCGCGGGCTCGGCCACCGTGATCTGGATGTTGGGTTTCTGGCTGCTGGCGGCGGGTATCGCCGAGATCATCAGCGCCTTCCGCATCAGCATGGATCGGGGCTGGAGACTGTTCCTGGGCATTATCCATATCATTCTGGGCCTGCTGCTGGTGTTCATGGACCTGCGCGGAAACCTCGTACTGCTGGCGATGCTGATTTCGGTCAGCTTCCTGTCGCGCGGGATCTTTGTGGTCTGGTTTGCCATGGCCGCACGGCGCGCGACCAACACGCTGTCATGAGAGGTTTGCTTGCGATCGGGGCCGCGCTGCTGCTGTGCTCCGGGGCATCGGCGCAGGATCGTTCGCTCGGTGTTTGGCGCAATCCTTCGAACAGCGTCCACGTTCAGATTGAACGCTGCGGCCGCCAGATGTGCGGGACCGTCTCGTGGGCGAACGACAAGGCCAAGGCGGACTCGCGCCGTGGCGGCACCGACCCTCTGATCGGGGCCCAGCTGTTCCGCAATTTTTCGGAGGAAGAACCCGGCGTCTGGCGGGGTCAGGTCTTCGTTCCCGATCTCGGCGAGACCTTTTCAGGGACAGTCACCGTGGTGGACACCAACACGATCCGGGCCAGAGGCTGCCTGCTTGGCGCTATCGGTTGCCGCACGCAGGTCTGGACGCGCGTGCGCTAATGAGCCAGCCCGCAGCCTGACGACGACAGCAGCAGTACCGAGCCCCCCATGACCAGAATACGCGTTATCCTTCACGGCAAGGCCGCCGGAAATCAGGCCGTGCGCGCGGCCATTGAGACGCTTCGGCGCGAAGGTCACGAGATCGGTGTGCGCGTGACGTGGGAAGCGGGCGATGCCACCCGTCTTGCACGCGAGGCGGTGGAGGATGCGCGCGCGGGCCAGATCGACTGCATTGTCGCGGGCGGCGGAGATGGCACGGTGAACGAGGTGATTGGCGCGGCCTGGCAGGTTTCGCCGCCCGAGCGCTGCTCGTTCGGCATCCTGCCCTTGGGCACGGCAAACGACTTCGCCCACTCGACCGGAATTCCGGTCGCCGACCCCGAGGCGGCGCTGCGGCTCGTGGCCGAGACGCCAGCGCGCGCCATCGACCTCGGGCTCTTTGACGCAGAGCCCTTCGTCAATCTCGTCTCGGGCGGCTTCGGTTCGCAGGTGACGGCAGAGACCGACCCCGATCTGAAGCGCCACCTGGGCGGCCTCGCCTACATTCTGAGCGGCCTTGTCCGGCTGGGCGACATGGAGCCTTGCCGCGGACGCTTTCACGCCGAGGGCTTCGAATGGGAAGGTGATTTTCTCGCCTTCGCGCTCGGCAATGGACGACAGGCGGGCGGTGGGATCACGCTGTGCCCCGAAGCACGGCTCGACGATGGCAAGATCGACCTCATGATTTTGCCCGCGCTGGCGGAGAATGCCGGAACCGAGGCCATCCGCACCCTCATCCACGAAGGGGCCGCGAGCCTTGAACGGTTCGCCATTCGCACCCGATCCGACAGCATTCAGTTCGAATCCGACAAGGAGATCTTCGTCAATCTCGACGGCGAGCCGCGCCGGATCCGTTCGGCCCGGATTACCTGTTGCCGACGCGCATTGCGGGTTCACCTTGGCCAAACGCCCCTGCTGTGATCCTCTTACTTCTGCAATTGGCGCGCGTCGGGGCGCCCCCTGCCCGTCAGCTTCGACGATGGGCCTCTGCCATCGGCGAGCGGTTGGCAGCTTTCGGCGTCCCGCAAGTCCTCGATCACAGAGAGCCTGAACTGGCTGGAAACATGCAGCACCACTCTCCCCCCGAGGCAGACGGAGAGCAGGCCACGAACACATCCGCCGGAGCTGTCGGCTGATGGTTCTTGCGGCCCTCATCTTCGTCGCCACCATCACGCTGGTGATCTGGCAACCGCGTGGGCTCGGCATCGGGTGGAGCGCGGTCGCCGGGGCGCTGGTGGCGCTTGCCACCGGCGTGATCTCGCTGGCCGACATTCCCGTGGTGTGGGACATCATCTGGAACGCCACGGGAGCCTTCGTCGCGGTTATCCTCATCAGCCTGCTCATGGACCGGGCCGGGTTCTTCGAATGGGCAGCGCTGCACATCGCGCGCTGGGGCCGTGGCAACGGGCGCTGGCTGTTCGTGCTGGTCGTGCTGCTCGGCGCAGGCGTGGCGGCGCTCTTCACCAACGACGGGGCCGCGCTGATCCTTACCCCGATCGTGATCGCGATGCTCCGGGCGCTGGGCTATAACGCCAGAGCGACGCTGGCCTTCGTAATGGCGGCGGGCTTCATCGCCGACACTTCCAGCCTGCCGCTGGTCGTCTCGAACCTCGTCAACATCGTGTCGGCCGATTTCTTCGACATCGGGTTCGGTGCCTATGCTCTGGTGATGGTGCCGGTCGACCTCGCCGCGATTGCGGCCACGCTGGCCGCGCTGATGCTGTTCTTCCGCAAGGACATTCCGGCCCGCTACGATGCCAGCCAATTGCGCGCTCCGGTTGAGGCCATTCACGATCATGCCACGTTCCGCGCAGGCTGGCTGGTGCTGGCGCTGCTGCTGGTCGGCTTCTTCGTGCTCGATCCGCTTGGCGTGCCGATCAGCGCCGTGGCGGCCATTGGCGCGCTGGTCCTCATCGTCGTCGCGGTGCGGGGGCGCATTATCCCCACCGGCGAGGTAATCCGCGAAGCGCCCTGGCAGATCGTGATCTTCTCGCTCGGCATGTATCTGGTCGTCTACGGCCTGAGCAAGGCAGGGCTCACCGCGGCTGTGGCCGGATTGCTGGAGTGGACGGCCGAAGGCGGGGTCTGGGGCGCGGCATTCGGCACCGGGATTATCGCTGCCGTGCTGTCCTCGATCATGAACAACCTGCCGACCGTTCTCGTGGGCGCATTGTCGATCGACGCCACCAGTGCGACCGGCGCGGTGCGCGAGGCGATGATCTATGCCAACGTCATCGGCTGCGACCTCGGGCCGAAGATCACGCCGATCGGCTCGCTGGCGACATTGCTGTGGCTGCATGTGCTGGGCCAGAAAGGCGTGACAATCGGCTGGGGGTATTACTTCCGGGTCGGCATCACGCTGACAACGCCCATCCTGCTGGTGACGTTGGCGGCGCTCGCCCTGCGGTTGAGTCTGGCGTGAATGGTGCCCACCAGTTTCTCCGCTTCTTGAATACCGGCTGCTGACAAGCGCGCAGGGCCACGCTAGGGGCACTCTTCATGCCCGCTCTTCGCGCCTTCATCATGACGCGTCGCCATCTTGCCATGGCGCTGATCGGGCTGGCCTTGCTGCTGAAGGCCATGATCCCTGCCGGATTCATGCTGGCAAGTGACGGTGGCCGCACGCTGACCATCACGATCTGTTCGGATGCCACCAACGGGCTCAAGCAGATGCAACTGGCGATCCCCGGCAAACAGCCGCAAGGCAGTCCTTCCGAGACCGCGCAGAAGGATGGCCATTGTGCCTTTGCCGGGCTGGCCAAGGTGGCCATGGGCGGGGCCGACCCGTTCCTGCTTGCGCTTGCCTTTGCCTTCATCCTGCTGCTGGGCCTTGCCCCTGCCGGGCCTGCCCTGCGCCAGCTGCCCGATCATCTGCGCCCGCCGCTGCGCGGCCCGCCTGCCCTCGCCTGAAATCCGGCACCGGATGCGCCTGCCTGACCGGCCCGGCGCTCCCACTCTCATAACCGATTTCCTGAGGGCACTTTTATGTCCAGACTGCACCTATCCTCGGCGCTCGCGCTTGCGCTCGCCACGTACCCCCTCGCCGCCAAGGCCAGCGACGACAATGCCGCCGCCGCCAGAAAAGCCGACACCAGCTTCTCGGTCGGCGACATCGTCGTCACCGCGCGCGGGATGGCCGGCAACACCGCCAATGTCCTGACTTCGGTCGACCGTATGGGCGGCAATGTCGCGCAGAACGCCGATGTCGACAACGTCTACGAACTGATCGGCCAGATGCCCGGCATTCAGGTCACCGACTTCAATCAGGGCACCAGCAGCGGCAAGTTCTCGATGCGCGGGTTCAACGGCGAAGGCACCATCAACGCGGTCAAGCTGCTGATCGACGGCGTGCCATCGAACAGCAACGACGGCAACATGCCCTATATCGACATGGTGTTCCCGCTGAACATCGCGACGATCGAGGTCGTGCGCGGCACCTCCGATCCGCGCTACGGCCTCCACGCCATAGCCGGCAGCACCGACATCCGCACCCGCACCGGCGGCACCTACGCCGAAGCGCGCATCGCCGCGGGCAGCTACGACACCTACGAAGGGCAGCTCGTCGCCGGCCTGGAAAGCGGCAGGACCACCCAGAATTACCAGATCGCCTACCGCGAGAGCGCTGGATATCGCGACCATTCCGACAGCAACCGCCTCAGCCTCTCGGGCAAGTGGGGCCTTGCGCTGGGTGAAGACGTAAAGCTCGGCGCCCTCGCCCGCTATTACGAGGCCGATACCGACGAACCCGGCTACCTCACCTATGCCGACAGCCGCGCCAATCCGCGCATGACCAACGCCTACAACGCCTCCGACCGCGACACCCGCGACATGCAGCAGTATGCGCTGAGCGCCGAGGTCGCCTTCTCCGACCGGCTCGACTGGCAGGCCAGCGCGTGGTTCAACCGCCTGCGCGATGATCGCTACGTCAAGTATTCCGCCAGTGCCTCGCAGCAGCGACGGCTCGCCGAAGAGGATCACTATGGCCTGTCAAGCGCCTTGCACTGGCACGGCGAACTGGGGGCCGCCACGCTGATGCTGGAGGCCGGCGGCGACGTGCAGTGGCAGGACAACCGCTCGCTGCGCTGGCTCGCGGTCGAGCGCGTCCCCACCAGCCAGACCCGCGACCAGCAGTTCGACCTCACCGTGGGCGGGGTCTATGTGCAGGCCATCGTCGAGCCGACCGACTGGCTGCGGATCACGCCCGCCTACCGCATCGACTGGGTCGGCGGCAGCTTCGACAACCTGCTGGCGGGCACCAGCGCGCCGATCAACGACTATGGCAGCATCGACCAGCCCAAGCTGTCGGTCGCGCTGCTACCGGCGGCGGGGCTCACGCTATATGGCAACTGGGGCAAGACCTTCCAGATCGGGCTCGGCTCTGGCGCCTATCTGATCGCGCCGCGCGTCGTGGACCTTGCACCCTCGATCAACGAAGGCTGGGAACTGGGCGCCAAGTATGCGCTCGGCGACCTGTTGGAGGCCCGCCTCGCCTATTGGGAGCAGAGCGCGACGGGCGAAATCGCCCGCAAGCTCAACGATCCGCTTGGCGACTTCGAGAATGTCGGGGCGACCGACCGGCGCGGGGTCGATGTGCAGGGCAATGTCCGCCTGCTGCCCAGCCTCAGTCTGTGGGGCGCGCTGGCATGGCAGGAGGCTATCATCTCGGTGGCTCCTCCGGAAAACCCGGAATATGCCGGCAACACCATCAGCCACACGCCGGAATGGCTGTGGTCGGGCGGTGTCGACTGGCGCCCGGCAGAGCCGCTGACGCTTTCGCTCAGCGGGCGCGGGCAATCGTCCTACCACCTCACCAGCGCCAATGCCGAAGGCACCTGGGGCGACCTGACGGTCTTCGATGCCAGCGCCTCCTACCGCCTCAACGAGACGGTCGAGCTTGGCCTCACGCTCAGGAACATCGGCGATGCCTACTCCGAATATGTGTGGTGGGACGGCGCTCAGACGCTGCACAGCCCGGCCAATGGCCGCAACGTAACCGTCAGCCTCAGGCTGCGCGGCTGATGCGCCAGCAGGGGGACCGGATCCGCCACGTCGTGCGCCAGCTGCATCTGTGGCTGGGGCTGAGCCTTGGCGGCCTGCTGGTCCTCCTTGGTCTCACCGGCACGGTGCTCGTCTTCTACCCGGAAATCGATGCCCTGCTGCATCCCGAGATCAGGGTGGAAGGCGAGCAGGCGCCAGACTGGGACCGGGCGCTCGCCACCTTGCGGGCCGAGTACCCGGACAAGGCTGGCCCCTGGCGGCTCGAAGTCACCGGCGCTTGGGGCGCAATTCCCGCGCGCTACTACGCCCCGCCCGAGCGCGCCGGATATGCGTTTCGTCCGATGATGGTCTGGCTTTCGCCCGATGGCATGCGGGTGCTGCGGCGTGACTACTGGGGCGAATATGCCATGACCTTCATCTACGATCTGCATTACCGGCTGTTGCTGGGAGAAACCGGCGGCAAGCTGGTGGGCTGGTCGGGCCTTGGCTTGCTGGCGCTGCTGCTGAGCGGGCTGTGGGCATGGTGGCCGAGGGGCTGGTCGCGCCAAAGCTGGGGCAAGGCGCTGCGCTTCAAGCGCGGGGCCGCGCCATCGCGTACCTTGCGCGACTGGCACAAGCTGACCGGGCTCGGCGGGCTGCTGTTCCTGCTGTTGCTGACGCTGACCGGCGTGATGCTCGCCCTTCCGAAGGAAAGCGACACGGCGCTGGGTGCGTTGGGCCTTGCCGTTACCTCCCTGCCCTCGGTCGAGGCGGAGCATTCCGACGCCCCGCAGATTGCGCCGTCGCAGGCGATTGCCGCTGCCCTGTCGCAGCTTCCCGAGGCACGGATCGCCTGGATCGAAACCCCCGCTTTGACCGGGGGATACTACCGCCTGCGGATGCAGGTGCCAGCCGATCCGAGCTTCCGCTTCCCGCACAGCTTCGTCTGGGTCGATGCTGCGAGCGCAAAGGTTCTCGCCGTGGACAATGCGGCCGAAGCAAGCGGCGGCAATGTGATCAACAACTGGACGCACGCGCTGCACGATGGCTCTGCCGGTGGTCTCGCCGGAAGAATAGTCGCCGCGCTGTGCGGACTAGTGCCGCTGGCGCTGTTCGTAACCGGATGGCTGCGCTGGCGGATCAGGCGCAAGGCGGCCAGATGACGGCGCGCGCGACCGCAGGGCAACGCCCTTCAAGCGATTGAGCGCATGGTCGCCTACCGCAGGATTGTCTGCCCGCTGCCATCGCCGCCGCCGCTCGACCGCACGAGCTGCGCCGGACCGAAATCGTCGAGCGGCAGCGCCGCCAGCGCGTTCACGATCGGGTACTGGGTCGGCATGTCTTCCCAGCGCGCCGCGTGGAAAGCAAAAGACCCGGTGCCGATCTCGCTCGATTGCAGGACTGGCGTAGGTCCATCGGGCGCGGTGATCGTGGCATAGCTCACATCGGCCTCTCCCCACTCGCCCGTGCGGGGAATATACTTGGCAAACATCATCGGCACGGGAGGCGCGGGATCGCCCGGAGCGAAGCCGCTCGCCTGGGCGTCGAGAAAGCGGAACCCCTCCCATTCGGCATGGGTGCGCCAGCCCTCCTCATCCGGTTCGAGGTCGGCAACGTCGGCGTAGATCTTGCTCCAGCCCAGTTCCTCGCGTCCGGTGATGATCGGGTCGGCCATGCTCTCCCACACCACCGGTACAAAGTGACCGGTCTCCTCGGTCAGTCCCTGCCAGCGCGCGGGAATGGCGACGATGGCGATATTGTAGCCCCGCCCGGCCAGCCAGCCGATATTGCGGAACATCAGGAACGACAGGTTGATCCGGGGCTCGCCAGCGAGGGTGAAACCGGGCGGCAACATCGCGGCCAACAGCGAGGGATCGCTGCGCGCGCTGAGCGACAGGGTGGTCGTTTCCTTGCGATAGCGTTCGCCCTGTTTGTCCTCGGGCAGATTGCGCGGGCCGGGCGCAGGGCCGAAACAGATCGGCATGCGGAACATGGGAGACAGTCGGCCAGTCATCAGTGCGGGCTCCGAGGCAGGGATCATGCGACCGTGGCTGGCACGGAATGGCTAAGAGTTTCCGCATAGCACGCTATCGCAGATCGCTGGCAATCCCGTTTCACCGCGAAGGGAGGCTCGGGGCTTAGGCGAAGCCAATTCGCCTCTCGCGAAATCGCGCATGACGAACGCCGAGAGCAAGCTGGGCGGAGCGCTGCGCGATCTGGCGAGCGAAGCGCGGGCGCACAAGCCCATACGCGCAGGGCTTTGAGCGCAGGGCCCCCTAAAGCCGACGCACCGCCGCGACCATGGCCACGGCCGCTTCGTAAACCTCTTCCGCAGCCCTGCCCGGCTTGTAAAGGTTGGAGCCAAGGCCAAACCCGTCCGCTCCGGCGGCCCGCCATTGGGCCATATTGTCCGGATCGATCCCGCCGACCGCGAGCACCTTCACCTCTCTCGGCAGAACCGCGCGCTGCGCCTTCAGCATCGCCGGCTGGGCACTGTCTGCCGGAAACAGCTTGAGCGCGGTCGCGCCCGCCGACAGCGCGGCAAAAGCCTCGGTCGCGGTGTAATAGCCGGGCATGGCGCCCATCCCGAGCGAGCGCGCCTCGCCGATCACCGCCGCGTCGCTGTTCGGTGCCACGATAAAGCACCCTTGCGCCGCGTGGACCTCGCGCACTTGCTGTGCCGTCAGCACCGTACCCGCGCCGATCATCGCCCGCTCGCCGATGCGCTCGACCAAAATCGCGATCGAACGGAGCGGATCGGGCGAATTGAGTGGCACCTCGATCATGGTGAATCCGGCCTCGACCAGCGCATCGCCAATAGCCGGGGCCTCCTGCGGCGTAAGCCCGCGCAGGATCGCCACCAGCGGGCAGGCCGCAAAGGCCGCTTCGAAATCACCTGCACCCATCACATAGCCTCGTAAATTGCCTGAATTCCGGCGGTAAAAGCCGCGTTCGAATCGATCACCTCAACCGTGCCGCCCGCGATCTCGATGGCAGCGCGGTAAAGGATCGCCAGATCGCCATCGGCCAGAAGCGTAACCACTCTGCCGGCAAGATCGCGCGCGCCGACATCGCTGCCGATCAGCAGCCCGCTCACGTAGGACGCGGTATCCTGTGCGGCACGCGCACCAAGCAAGGCCGCCGCGCGGGCCTGAAATAGCGCAGACGGCAAATCGGTTGCCCCCATTCCTCGCGCGACGCCCTCGGCAAAGGCGGGGCCATTCGTCACCGCTCCCTGCAACATTTCCGCCAAGACCGACCCGGACTTGAGCAGCGCGAACAGCTCCCCCGTCATCGCCGTGGACAGCGCGCAAATGCGGATGTCATCCGTTGCGATCCACTTGCTGTGGGTGCCCGGCTGGCAGAACAGTGCGCCGCTCGATACAGCGCCCGAAATCAGCGCTCCGAACACCTGCACCTCCTCGCCGCGCATCACATCGCAGCCGCGCTGATCATGCACCGAAATGCCCGGAACGATGAACACGCGGTCACCGCAAGCATGAGCAGCCGCCGCCAGATCCGCAATCGAGGCGGGAGCCGGGCAATAGGGAACGTCGACCCAGCCGCGGCTCGACCCGACCATGCCCGATGCGATCACCGGCAGGTCGCCATAGTCGGCGCGTATCGCCCCGATTTCAGCCGGATAGTCACTGCGCGCCATGCGCAGCGCGCCGCAGTGGTCACGGCGGGTGTGCCTGAGCGAGCCGTCACCGCCGATCACATAGATCCGCCGGTTGGTCGTGCCCCAGTCAATTGCGATGTAATCACCGCGCACCCAGCAACTCCTCGCGCCCGCCTATTTGTACGACAATAAATCACCTGTCCAGCAGGTCAAGCAGCGCAGAAGACGCGTGGCTGTTCAGTCGGCGGTGAGCATGATCGCTTCGTAGACAAGCGCCCCGTCCTTGTTGGTGGTGAGTGTGACCTCTGCCTCATCGCGCCCCTGCTCGCCCGCATCGGGCAAGGCAAATTCGACCGGGAGGAAGCCCTCGCCCTGCACAGGCCGCGGCGTGACCGGCTCGCCATCGACGGTCAACGAGAAACGCTCCGCTGCCTCGGCACCGAACACGATCACTTGCAACACACCAGCCCCCGGACGCCGCGCCAAGGCAAAGCGGACCGTGTCTCCGGCGGCGATCCGGCGTGCGGCACGACCGTTCCAGTTCACCACCTCGCTCTTCCCCGGCACGAACCGGTGGTCGCGCTCGGGTTGCATCTCGCCAAGCTGGAAGCGGTCCACGGTGCGGCGTGCCAGTTCGCGCGCATGGTCCTGTGCGGCCAGATAGGCACCGCGTTCCTGCGCCCATTGCCCGGCGGTGAAGGTCGGGAAATAGACCGCGGTACGACGGTCATATTGTGCGAAGAACGGCGCCATGGCGAGCGTGCCGCCCAGCGCGTCGGGCACGGTGAAGTGGCCCGGCTCGCCCGCCGGACGCAGCAAATCGGTGGCCGTGCCGCCCTCGCTCAGCAAGGCCGGAGCGGCGCGCGCGAAGGGCTGATCATCCGGCCCGAGATCGGCGGCCAGAACCCTCGGCCCGTGCAGGAATGCCACCAGCGAGGGATCGTCGGGCACGGCCTCGCTCGTCAGCGCCATCGGCATGACGAGTTCAACCGTGTCTCCTTCGCGCCAGCGCCGGGTGATGACGGCGTAGCCCTTCTCCTGCTCGACCGCGACTGGCTTGCCGTTCAGCGCGAGAGAGGCGCCCTTGCTCCACGCCGGAATGCGCAAGGCGATCCGCCGGGGCCCGCGCGGGGCACGCCGCACCGTGAGGCGGGCCTGCCCTTCGTCAGGCATGCGGGTCTGCAAATCGAGTGCGATCCCTTGCGCATCCCAGTCGAGCTGCGACGGAATGTAGAGGTTGACGTAAAGCGTCTGTCCATCGGCCCAGTAGATCGAGTCCATATGCTTGGCATGGCTCTCCATCCCCGTGCCAACGCAGCACCAGAAGCTGTTGTCGGGCTCGGAATAGTAGCGCCGCGCACCCGAGGACAGCGGCATGAAATAGACGAAGCTCCCGTCCCGCGGGCGCTGGTGCGCCATGATATGATTGAGGTGCACGCGCTCGTAAAAGTCGAACAGCGATGCGTCGCCTTGCCAAGCGTAAAGGTGCCGCGTCAGCTTGAGCATGTTGTAGCTGTTGCATGCTTCGCAGGTCGCTTCGGAAATGCGATGCGCGCGCTGGTCCGGCAGCCCGAAATGCTCATGTTCCGAATTGCCGCCGATTACATAGCTGTGGCGCTGCGTGACCGTCTGATGGAAGAACCGCGCGGCTTCAGCACCTTCGGCGCTGCCGTCGAGTTCGTGGATGCGCGCAAGGCCGATCACTTTGGGGATCTGCGTATTGGCGTGGAGCCCCGCAAGACGATCCTCGCCCGCCACCAGCGGATCGAGCACCGCCCGATGATAGAGCCGCTTCGCCAGATCGAGCCAGCGCTTTTCGCCGGTCAGAGCATAGGTTTCGGCATAGCTGTCGTTAAGCCCGCCGAATTCGGTGCGCATGATCTGCTGGAGTTGTTCGTCGCTCAGCCCCTCCAACACCCCGGCGAGATAGCCCGCCACCCCCAGCATTACCGGCAAGGCGCGCGGATTGCGGGCGAGCCGGTGCGCGTCGATCAACCCGGCGTGGATCTTGTGCCAGGTGTAAAGCGGCACCCAGCCACCGTTGAGATCGAAACCGGTGCTGGCGATTTCGCCGCGGCGCAGTTCCTCGAACACGATCTTGCCGTCGACCACCTTGCCATCGCGTTCGACCGTGGTGCCGCCGCAATAGCCATCGCCATGCGCGGCCTGAATACGCGCCATTTCGGCGAGGCAATGGTCGAGTTGTCCGACCAATCCCGCATCATTTCCATTCGCCACTTCGATCGAAACAGCGCTCAGCCAGTGGCCCAGCGAATGCCCGGCGATGCCCTGCGCTTCCCACCCGCCATAGACCGGCTTGGGCGCAGGCAGACCCGCCGAGAGGTAGAAATTGTGCAGGAACCGCTCAGGATCGAGCGAGGCGAGATAGGCCCGGTTGGCCACCTGCGCATCGGCATAGATCGACGGCGAAAGCCGCACTGCTGCCAGCGGCGCAGACTGCAAATTCAGCGTAGGGGCAGCGCCAGCCGCCCTGGCCAAGGTCGGGCCAAGCAGCGCCGCGGCGCTCGCGCCAATGAGGGATTGCCGGCGGGTGAAGCGCATCACAGCGCCTCCCATGCAAGGCCATCGGGCTCGGACTGATGGGTGCGAGGGCCATGCGATAGCCAGACGAGCTTCCGGTAAAGCTCGCCGAGCGCCACGATGAGCAGCCCCGGCCCACGAACCGCGCCCCCGTAATTGCCAATGGTGTCCGCCATGTTTCCCTCAGTCCCCGACCGGCCCATCGCGTGAGAAACAGGCCTCGCTTGATGCTGTTACGCCTTATTATGTCTGACTATATGTCCATGAACCGGCCAGTCAACGTTCATGAGAACGGAAATTGCTGACGCGCAGGCACGTCCTCCCTAACAGCGAGCCAGAAAGCCAAAAATGCCGCAGGTCTGGTCCCGCGCACGGCGGCTAAAGCAGCACCTCTTCAGGCGCCAAGCGCTACCTCGGTATCGCGCTGCGCCAGGGCGATAAGCTCTTCGGTCACTTGCCGCGCCCGTTCGGCATCGCCATCGGCGATTGCTTCGAACAACGCGCGGTGCTCCTCGATCGAATCGCGCGGCGATTTGCTTTTGCGCGACTTGAAGAACGTCGTCCAGCGCACCGCCGCGCCAATCGTGGCGGAAAGGCTGACCATCAGTTCGTTGTCTGTGGCCATCAGGATGGCGGCATGGAACTCCTGATCGGCCACCTGACCTTCGGGCGTGCTCAGCGTGTGGCGCGCCATCTCTTCCAGGGCATGCCCCATCGCGGCCAGATGGCGCGCAGTCTTCTTCTTGGCCGCCAGCGCCGCAGCGGCCGGCTCAACCACCAGACGCAACTCAAACAGGCTTTTGACGAACTTGGGCGGTGGCGTCACCTCGAACATCCATTCCAAGACGATAGGATCGAGCATGTTCCACGCCTCGCGATCCCGTACCCGCGTGCCGATCTTGGGCCGGCTTTCGATCAGGCCGCGCGCCGAAAGCATACGCAACGCCTCCCGCACCACGCTGCGCGAAACGCCATGGTCCTCGGCGATCTCGATCTCCCCCGGCAACACGTCGCCCGGACGTATCTGGCCGGTGACAATGGGCACGCCCAGTTCACGTGAGAGCTTGATGTGGGACGGTTCGCGCTTCGCCATGCCTCGCTCTGGTGATGACCTCTCAACGGGTTTCATTTGCCTCACTTTCTTGCGCAGTTCGCCTCAGGTTTGGCAACACCTGTTTGCCAGGTCGGGGTTGTGTTTCGGTTAGCGCGCGATATTGTCGGACAAGAAGGCAACATCTGTCCTCGGGGAGGAAACCTATGCACAAGCGGCCCATGAGCGCCGAAAGGGCACCAGCAAGGGGCTGCGCGCTGTGACAGCCCCGATCAGGATCGCCGTTATCGGCCTCGGCAAGATCGCGCACGATCAGCACTTGCCCGCCATCGCGCGCAGCCATCAGTTCGATCTGGTCGCCACGGTCGACCGCGCTGGCGTGAGTGAAGGCCCAACACCGTTCTTCCCCTCCATCGAGGCATTGATAGCAAGCGGAATCGCGGTCGATGCGGTGGCCATCTGCACCCCGCCGCAGGTCCGCCACGATATCGCTCAGACTGCGCTCGAACAGGGCTGGCACGTGCTGCTGGAGAAGCCTCCCGGCGCAACCATCGCCGAGGTCGTTGCCCTGCGCGAGGCCGCCCAGGAACGCAAGGTAACGCTGTTCACCGCCTGGCACTCGCGCTTTGCGCCGGCGGTGGAGGCGGCGGGCGCGTGGCTCAAAGGCCGCGAAATGACGCGCGCGAAAATCACCTGGCGCGAGGATGTGCGCATCTGGCATCCGGGGCAGGACTGGATCTGGGCGCCGGGCGGGTTCGGCGTGTTCGACCCAGGCATCAACGGCCTCTCGATTGCCACCAGTATCCTGCCCTCGCCGATGTTCGTAGTCAGTTCGCAGCTTTCGTTCCCGGCCAACCTGTGCGCGCCCATTGCCGCGCAGGTCAGTTGCCGTGACCGCAGCGGTGCCCCCATCGAACTCGATTTCGATTTCCTGCAGGAAGGCCCACAGCATTGGGACATCGAGGTCGAGACGACCTCGGGCACGCTGGTGTTGTCCAAAGGCGGGGCGGAGCTTTCGGTGTCCGAAGGCGCCCTCGGCGAGCACGACACGCGCGGTGAAGACCTCGTGGGCGAATATCCGGGCCTTTACCGGAGGTTTGCGGCTCTCGTGCGGGCGGGCGTGTCGGAGGTTGATGTAAGTCCGATGCGGCTCGTCGCGGATGCGTTTCTGCGCGCACGGATCGTTCAGGTGGAGGAGTTTCACGAATGACCCTGTCCCGTCGCGGCCTGCTCGGCGCAGGACTGACCACCGCACTCGTACCCACACTGGCATCGGCGGCCTCGGTGCCCGGCGCGCGCGCTTCGGCATCGGCGCAGCTCGCCCCCACGCCGCCGATGGGCTGGAACAGCTGGAACAGTTTTGCCACCACCATCACCGAGGAACAGACGCTCGAACAGGCGGCGATCATGCAGCGCGACCTGCTGCCCGCCGGTTATGACATTCTGACGGTCGATATTCAGTGGTACGAACCCGCCGCGTCGAGCTATCAGTACAACACCGAACCCGAACCGGTGCTGGACGGCTTCGGGCGGCTGTTGCCCGCGCCCAATCGTTTCCCTTCGTCCGAAGGCGGCCATGGTTTTGCGCCGCTCGCCGCCAGGGTTCATGCGCTGGGCCTGCGCTTCGGCGTTCACCTGATGCGCGGCATCCCCCGCCTTGCGGTCAAGCGCGATCTGCCGGTGTTGGGCACCGAGGTCACCGCCGCGCAGATTGCCGACACCACCAGCCTGTGCTCGTGGAACCCCGATATGTACGGCGTCGATATGAGCAAGCCCGGCGCGCAGGCCTATTACGACAGTGTCTTTGCGCTGTTTGCCGCCTGGGGCGTCGATTTCGTCAAAGTCGATGATCTGTCGCGCCCCTACGACGCCCATGCCCCGGAGATCGAGGCGATCCATCGCGCGATCGTCAACAGCGGGCGACCGATGATCCTCAGCATGTCACCGGGAGAGACGCCGGTGATACGCGGCGATCACGCGCGCGCCTTCGCCCAGATGTGGCGGATCTCCGACGACTTCTGGGACGAATGGCCGATGCTGGAAGCGCAGTTCACCCGGCTTGAGAACTGGAACCCGTTTATGGGCGAAGGCAGCTGGCCAGATGCCGACATGCTGCCGCTGGGCCGACTGGCGCTGGGCGAGCGGGATACGAAGTTCACCCCGGACGAACAGCAAACGGTGATGACCTTGTGGTCAATCGCGCGCTCGCCGCTGATCATGGGCGGAGACCTGCGGCACCTCGATGCGGCAACCAAGGCCTTGCTTACCAACCCCGAGGTGATTGCGGTCAATCAGGCCTCGTTCGGCAACCGCCCGCACTTCGTGGAAGACCGCACCCGCATCTGGTCCGCCCGCGCTCCGAATGGCGATCACTATCTGGCCCTGTTCAACACCGGTAACGACCCGCGCGAGGTTGGGATCGATCTGGACATGCTGGGCATTAACCGCGCCGTTTCGGTCCGCAACCTGTGGACGGGGCAGAACGAGGAAGACGCCTCTGGCCGCCTGTCGCGCGCGGTCCGGCCGCACGGTTCGGTGCTGTTGCGGCTCTCATGAAAGCCCCGTCTGTCAGGCCCCCGCCACGGTGATGGCGAGGATCTCTATCGCATCGGCATTGCCCGCGAAGTCGATCAGATCCCCCACCTCGCTGCCCATCATCGCGCGGGATAGCGGAGCCGAAAAGGCCAGCAGGCCCGCCGCCGGATCGGCCTCATCGCCGCCCACGATGGTGATCGCCCGCTGCTGACCGTTGAGCGTGAATTTCACCGTGGTGCCAAAGGCCACCCGGCTGCCATCAGGCTCGGCCATGCGTTCGGCGGTTGTCTGCCTGGTGTGCCAGTAGCGCAGGTCGCGTTTCAGGGCGGCGATCTCGGTTTCGTCCTCCGCGCCCGCCAGCGCCGCCTCCAGTGCAGCGACCTTGTCGTCGATCTGCGCCAGCCCTCGCGCGGTGACGAGATTGGGACCGGCCGGAATGGGCAGCTCGAATTTGGGTTCGAGATGTTCGTCATCGCCCTCGCGGCGGAAGGCTACGCTCATGATTGCTCCTCTTCCTCAATCACCCAATCGGCAAGATCGGGATCGGCGGCCATCAAGCCCAGCCCATGGGCAATCGAGGTCAGCTCGTTGCCCTGCGCGATCCGCTCGTCACCAAAGCGCTGTTCGAACAGCCTGCGCACCGCCGGTATCAGCGACGATCCGCCGGTCAAAAACACATGGTCGATATCCTGCGCGGAAAGTCCGGCCTGGTTCAGCGCCGCGTCGACCGTCTGATCAATGCGTTGCAGATCGGGCGCGATCCAGTCTTCGAAGTTCTTACGGCTGACCTCCGCCGCGATAGCAAGCCCCGTTGCGGAAAAGGCAAACTCTGCCTCGGTGTCGCGCGAAAGGGCGCGCTTCACCTGCCCGACCGCTTCGTAAAGCGCGTGGCCCAGTTCGCCCTCGATCACCGCAATCATGCGTTCGATCGCAGCCGGATCGGTGGCGCTGCGTTGCAGGCGCGCCAGCTCATCGAGGGTGCGCCGGTTGCGCATCAGGGCGAGCCGCGACCAGTCGCCAAAATCGGCATAGTGCCCGGAGGGGATTTCCAGCACCTTGTCGAACGAGCGATAGGTGCCGCCCTTGCCCAGCAGCGGGAGCACCAGATGGTCCATGATCCGATAGTCGAACATGTCTCCGGCAATGCCGATGCCCGCCGAGCCCAGCGGCACGCAACGCTTCGCCGCGCCGGGGGCGCCCACCCGCACGATCGAGAAGTCGCTGGTGCCGCCGCCGAAATCGGCCACCATCAGCGTCGCCGGATCGTTCAGGCGCGAGGCAAAGCCATAGGCCGCGCCCATCGGCTCGTAGACGTAGTGAACCGGGCGTCCGAGCATGGCGAACATCGCATCATAGCGGGCGCGCGCCAGAGCCGGATCGGGCCGCGCGCCGACATAGCGCACCGGGCGGCCGATCACGATATTGTCGGGCAGATCGGCCAGCGCTTCGCCTGCATGGGCGAGCAGATGGGTGAGGAAGATCTGGCCCAGCTCCTCGAACCGCAGCCGTTTGTCGAACAGGCTGGCGCTCTCGAACAGGGGATTGGCGGCGAGCGACTTGAACGACTGCAGAAAGCGGCTGCCTTCGGGAAAGTCGAGAAACTCGGCGATGGCCCATGGGCCTGCTTCGTGCCCGAGCCCGCCGCGCACGGCATGCTCCTGCCAGAAGCACAGCGCCGAACGGAACACGTCGGACGCGCCGCCGGGTGCGGCAAATTCGACCAGCGCCGTGTCCCCGTCGGCGCGGGTGCTGGCGATGACCGAGTTGGTCGTTCCGAAATCGATCCCGATGGCACGTGCGGCGGGTTTGGGGTCGGTCATGGTGGCCTGTCCTATCTCGCGCACAGGGAGCCCGGGCGGCGGGCAGCCTTGGCTTATTCTTCGGGCTTGAGCGTGACCCAGACCTCGACCGGGGCGATGAACTTGCCCGGCGCGGGCTTGCCGACGTCGATCCGCTCGGCGGTGACGAGCTGGCCGGTTTCAAGGGTGAAGCTGGCCCACGGCTTCGGCATCCGGCCGAAGGACATCTTCTGAATCGGGCGACCGGTGGCGGTGTTCATGATCGTTGCAAGGATGCTCATCCGCAGCCGTTACGGCGCTCACGCGGGTGATGTCCAGTGCTACCTGCCAGCCATCGTCAGACTCTTCGCTGCGCCCCAAACCGGCGCGCCAACAACTCCCGGCAGCCCCAATTGCTGTGCCGCCCACACGCTGATCCGGTGCCTTGGCAAGCGCTCATTCCGCCGTGGCGGCAACAGTCTGATCGATCACCCCGAAGATCGCCTGCCCCATATCGTCCTCCATCCAGATGCGGACCTGATCGCCCGCCTTCAGGAACGGCGTTACCGGCGCGCCGTCGCGGATCGTCTCGACCGTCCGCAGTTCAGCGATGCAGCTGTAGCCGAGGCCGCCATCGGCCACGGGCCTGCCCGGCCCGCCATCGGCATCGCGGTTGGATACCGTGCCCGAGCCGACGATGGTGCCCGCCCCCAGCGAGCGCGTCCTGGCGAGGTGCGCAATCAGCGTGCCGAAGTCGAAAGTCATATCGGTGCCCGCATCGGCGCGCCCCAGAGGCTGGCCATTCAGATTGACCTTGAGCGGCCCGTGGAGCCGCCCGTCCCGCCAGCGCTCGCCCAGCGCCTCGGGCGTAACGAACACCGGCGATAGCGCGCTGGCGGGCTTCGATTGATAGAAACCAAAGCCCTTGGCCAGTTCGCCCGGAATGAGATTGCGCAGCGAAACGTCGTTCACCAGCCCGACCAGCCGGATCAGCCCGCGCGCCTCCTCCGCAGTTACGCCTTGCGGCACATCGTCGGTGACGACGACCACCTCGCCCTCCATATCGCAGCCCCAGGCCTCGTCGGCGAGCGGGATCGCCGCATGGGGAGCCAGAAAGCGGTCCGAGCCGCCCTGATAGACCAGCGGATCGTGCCAGAAGCTGTCCGGCACTTCCGCCCCGCGAGCGCGGCGGACCAGCGCAACATGGTTCACATAGGCCGACCCGTCCGCCCACTGATAGGCGCGCGGCAGGGGAGCCGCGAGCGCCGAATGATCGAGCGTTTCGCCTCCAGCCGGATCAGCCGCCAGCCGCTCGGCCAGCGCCTTGAGCAGAGGCGCGCAGGCGGCCCAGTCGTCGAGCGCTGCTTGCAATGTCGGGGCAACAGCGGAGGCATCGAGATAGCTGGCAAGGTCATCGGCGACGACGATCAGATGGCCGTCGCGGCCGTGGTTCAGGCTGGCGAGCTTCACGCGTTCGGGTCCTTGTGCAGCCATTCTGCATGGCGAGGCGCACGCTTGGTCTGGCTCCATTCGTCGAGCATCAGCGGGGCCACGCGCTTGAGTTCGGCATATTGCTCGGGTGTGCCGATATTGCAGGCCAGCTCGACCCGGTGGCCGTTGGGATCGAAGAAATAGATCGAGCGGAACACGCCGTGGAAGGTCGGGCCGAGCACCGCGATGCCCTGCGCCTCGATATGGGCCTTGGCCGCCAGCAGCGCCGCCTCGTCCGCGACCTCGAAGGCGAGGTGCTGGACCCAGACCGGCGTATTCGGATCGCGCCCCATCGCGGGCTGTCCCGGCAGCTCGAAGAAAGCGAGCACATTGCCGCCGCCGCAATCGAGGAAGACGTGCATGTACGGATCGTCCTCACCGGTGGAGGGCACCTTGTCCTCGGCAAAGGCGGTGGTGTAGGTCATGCCCAGCACCCGCTCGTACCATTCGACGGTCTCTTTCGCGTCGTTGCAGCGATAGGCAACGTGGTGGATGCGCTTGAGTTCGGGGGCTGTCGTGCTCATGCGGGCTCCTCCTTTGTCAGCAGGCCGCGCTGCACCTGATCGCGCTCGATGCTTTCGAACAGCGCGGTGAAGTTGCCCTCGCCAAAGCCCTCGTCCTTCTTGCGCTGGATGAACTCGAAGAACACCGGGCCGATCTGCGGCTGGGCGAAGATCTGCAGCAGCAGGCGCGGGTCGCCGTCCTCGGTCGAACCATCCAGCAGGATGCCGCGCGCCTGCAGTTCTGCGACCGGCTCGCCGTGGCCGGGCAGGCGCTCGTCGAGCATCTCGTAGTAGGTTGCGGGCGGCGCGGTCATCATCGGCACGCCGAGCGCGTGCAGCTTGTCCCACGCGGCGATAAGGTCGTCGCACAGCAGCGCGATATGCTGGATGCCCTCGCCGTTGTAGGCGCGCAGGAACTCCTCGATCTGGCCGCCACCGGCCTTGCCCTCTTCATTGAGCGGAATGCGGATCTTGCCGTCGGGCGCGGTCATCGCCTTGCTGGTGAGGCCGGTATATTCGCCCTTGATGTCGAAATAGCGGATTTCGCGGAAGTTGAAGATGCGCTCGTAGAAGCTGGCCCAGTGCGCCATGCGCCCGCCATAGACGTTGTGCGTCAGGTGATCGATGATCTGGAAGCCCGCGCCTTTGGGGTGGCGGTCGACGCCCGGCTCGTAAACGAAGTCGATGTCGTAGATAGACAGACCGCCGTTGTCGTCTTCGTAGCGGTCGATCAGGTATATGATCGAGCCGCCGATCCCGCGGATGGCGGGCAGGCGCAGCTCCATCGGCCCGGTGTGGACCTCGACCGGCTCGGCCCCGCGTTCGACCGCCATCGCATAGGCCTTGGCCGCGTCCTTCACGCGCCAGCCCATGCCGCAGGCCGATGCGCCGTGCTCGGCGGCGAAATAGGCGGCGGGGCTGCGCGGCTCGTAGTTGGTGATGAGGTTGATGCTGCCCTGCCGCCACAGCTGCACGTCTTTCGAACGGTGGCGGGCGATGAGGGTGAAGCCCATGGCGGTGAACACAGGCTCCAGCAGGCCCTTTTCGGGGGCGCTGAATTCGACGAACTCGAAGCCGTCAAGGCCGATGGGATTTTCGAACAGGCTCATGTCTTGGTCCTCTCTCAATTGGTCTGGCGGCGCGCAGCCTTGGCCAGCGCATAGGCCTGCGTACCGCGATGAATGACGGTGTCGGTCGGTGTCAGAGCGCCGACTTCAATGGGGGAGCTGCCACGCAGGCGCTCGTAGATCGGGCCGAGGTCGGCATCGCGCGTCTGCTGGAGCAGGTCTTCGAAGCTCTCGATCACGAAGTAGCTCTGCTGATAGTCATCGATCCGGTAGTGCGAGCGCATCACCCGTTCGAGGTCGAACCCGATGCGGTTCGGCGACGGATCATCGAGCGCGAACACACTCTCGCCGTAGGACGAAACAATGCCCGCGCCGTAGAGCTTCAGCGCGCCGCTATCGCGGATCAGCCCGAACTCCACCGTATACCAGTAAAGCCGCGCCAGTGCCTCGATCATCCCGAGCCGGGCCGCGCGCAGGCCGCCCTCGCCATAGGCCTGCATGTAGTCGGCGAAGACCGGATGAGCGAGTAGCGGAACGTGGCCGAACACATCGTGGAAGATGTCCGGCTCCTGGATATAGTCGAGCTGCGCGGGCGTGCGGATAAAACGCCCGGCGACGAAGCGTCGGTTGGCGAGGTGCTCGAAGAACACCTCATCGGGCACCAGCCCCGGCACCGCAACGACCTGCCAGCCCGTCTTGCGTCCAAGGCGGTCGTTCAGCTCGTCAAAATCGGGGATGCCCGGCTTCGACAGACGCAGCATGTCGAGGCCGTCCATGAAGGCTGGAACCACGCGCCTGGGCAACATCGCCGCCTGACGCGCAAACAGCCGGTCCCACATCGCGTGTTCGGCAGCAGTGTAGGCATTCCAGTGCTGAGGAATGGTCCAGTCGGGCGCTGCTCCCGGCGGAGGAGAGGCGAGGTTTGCCATGGCACCATCATATCGCACGTGCACGAAATCAGGTTTCATCAAACGGCCATTGCGCGGCCATCTTGCAATATATCGATCAAAAATTCAGATTATTTGATGAAACTCTATCAAGGCCATATACAAGGCTTGCTGGGTGGAGCTCGCTGGCCTGGTCCCAGCGGCGCCAAAACGCCATCCCGATGCCGATGGAGCAACCGCATGAGTTCCACACGTCCGATTGACGCGATCGACCGCAAGATCCTGCACGAATTGCAGCGCGATGCTTCGATCAGCCACGCGAAACTGGCGGAGCGCGTCGGCGCATCGACGGCCTCGTGCTGGCGGCGCATTCGCGCGCTCGAAGCCGATGGGGTTCTTGGCCATCAGATCCGGCTGGTGAACGCCGCGCGCCTCGGCCGCAGCGTCAACGTTATCTGCCACATCAAGATCAAGAACCACCTGATCGAAACCACCGAGGCATTCGAGAACTTCATCGCCTCGCGTGACGAGATCATCGAGTGCTACTCGATGTCCGGCGACTGGGACTATCTGCTGCGGGTACTGGTATCCGACGTGGAGGACTACAACCGCTTCCTGATGCGCACCGTGCTGCGGCATCCGTCAGTCGCCACCGGCTCCTCGCACTTCACGCTGGCCCAGGTAAAATACACGACGGCGGTGCCGCTCTGACGCGAGCCTACCCGGCTTCGGCCTTGCAATACTTGCTCAGATAGTCCGCGTGGCTCGGCATGTGCTCGACGAGATAGCGGATGGAGCGCTCGATCCCGTCGATCTCGCCGCGCAACTGGTCCAGCGGCAGCGCATCGGCCATCACATTGTGCCCGTTCGGCTGGATGCCCTGCCCCATCATGACCGATGCCCAACTGGTTTCGATGAACAGTTCGTCATCCTCGCGGAAGATCTGGCCATTGCTGCGGAACAGCGCGATCTTCTCCTTGAGGGTATCGGGCACGTCCATCGTGCGCACGTGGTTCCAGAACGGAGAATCGTCGCGCGCCGTGGCGCTGTAGTGCAGCACCAGGAAGTCGCGGATGCGGAGGTATTCCTTGGCCGTCAAACGGTTGAAGGCGTCCTCCTGCTCCTGCGTCACCCCATCGAGCGACAGGATCGAAACAAGCTTGTTGATCCCGGTGTTCACGAGATGGATCGAGGTGGATTCGAGCGGCTCCATAAAGCCTGCGGCCAGCCCCAGCGCGACCACGTTGCGGTTCCAGAACTTCTTTCTCCGCCCGGTGACGAAACGCAGGAAGTTGGGGTCGGCGCCGGGCTTTCCGGCCAGATTGGCGACGAGGATCGCGTGGGCCTCGTCATCGCCCATGAACTCGCTGCAATAGACATGGCCGTTGCCGTTGCGGTGCTGTAGCGGCACCCGCCATTGCCAGCCCGCCGAATGGGCCGTGGCACGGGTGAAGAGCGCCGGCGGACTGCCATCCTCACGCTCGCACGGCAGCGCCACGGCGCGATTGCAGGGCAGGTAGTGGCTCCAGTCCTCGTAACCGGTCTTCAGCGCCTGTTCGATCAGCAGGCCGCGAAAGCCCGAGCAATCGACGAAGAAATCGCCCGGCATCACCTCGCCGTCGTCCATCGTGATCGAGGCGACATGGCCGCTCTCACCATCGAGCGCAACGTCCGCCACCCTGCCCTCGCGCCGGACCACGCCGCGCGCTTCGGCATAGCTGCGCAGGAAGCGCGCGTACCGGGTGGCGTCGATGTGGTAGGCATAGTTCATCGGCGGCAGGTGATCGCTCTCGTAGTCGGGAGTGCGCAGGAACTTGCCGAAATGGGCGGCCATCGTTTCCAGGTTGAACGCCTGGATCGGCCGCGGGTCGCCAGCCTGCTTCAGCCGGTGCCACACATGATGAAACGAGACCCCGTCGATCTCATAGCCATAGGTGCCGAAGGGGTGGAGATAGCTCTGGCCGATCCGGCCCCAGTTCTCGAACTGGATGCCGACCTTGAACGTGCCCTGCACCGCTGCCAGCATCTCCGCCTCGTCGATTTCGAGCAGGCGGTTGAAGTCCACGAAAGGCGGGATCGTCGCCTCGCCCACGCCGACCGTGCCGATCTGCTCCGATTCGACCAGTACGATCTCGAGCTTGCGGTGCCCGGCCTTCATCCGCGACAGCGCGGCGGCGGTCATCCAGCCAGCCGTACCCCCGCCGACGATTACGATCCGTTCGATCGCCACTTCTCTCTCCTCTCCATTGAGCGCGCCTTATCCCGGCTACGCAGCACCTAGCCTATATGACTAGCCGACAGAATTGTGAACGTTCATTTTTATCTTGAGAACGATCACAATTTTATCTAACGACTGATCGAACGGTAGGTACTTCTGTGCCTAAACCGTGGTTTGGGGAGGATTCTTGCCGTGTCTCGCACGATCAATAAAGCTATAACAGATTCGCGCCGCACCTTGGCGCTGACCACTGCATCCATCATTGCGCTGGGCCTTGTCATGCCAGGCGTAGCAATGGCGCAGGATGCCGAAGAGCCGGCAACCGGCGATGCGCAGCCGTCTGACCAGATCGTCGTCACCGGCTTCCGCGCCAGCCTCGAATCCGCGCAGAACGTGAAGCGCGATGCCGACACGGTGGTTGATGTTATCACCGCCGAGGACATCGGCGCCCTGCCCGACCGCTCGGTGGCTGAATCGCTGCAACGTGTCCCCGGCGTCAATATCAGCCGTTTTGTCGGCCGCGACGATCCCGATCGGTTCTCCGTCGAAGGCTCGGGCGTCATCATCCGCGGCCTGCCGTTCGTGCGCTCGGAACTTAACGGGCGCGATATCTTTTCCGCCAACGGCGGCCGCACCCTCGGCTTCAACGACGTCTCTCCCGAGTTGCTCGGCCGGGTCGAAGTGTTCAAGAACACCACCGCCGACATGATCGACGGCGGCATCGCCGGAACGGTCAATCTCGTCACCCGCAAGCCGCTCGACAAGCGCGGGTTTCATATCGCTGGCACAGTCGAGGCCAACGTGGGCGATCTCGCCAACGAATGGTCGCCCGGCTTTTCCGCCCTCGCCTCCAACACCTTCGACACCCGCCTCGGCACTTTCGGCCTCCAACTGGGCTATGCGCAGCAGCGCCTGGTGACGCGCACCGACGCCTCGCAAATCACCGATCCGTGCTATCGTGCCGAGACGCTGGATTCCGGCTGTATCCGCGTGCGGCCGGTCGGCTCGGGCGGATTTTCGGGCGATACGGACTTCGACGCCACCAATTTCCCGCCGCCCAATTCGGTCATCGTGCCCAAGGGCGCGGGTGTGCGCACCACCCACCTGACCCGTGACAGGCAGGCCTATTCTGCCGTAGGCCAGTTCGAGAGCAACGACGGCCGCCTGCGGGTTACCGCGGAATACATGCGTGCCGCAACGCAGGGTTCGCTCAGCGAGTTTTCGCAGTTGGCGCTGGTGAACAACGATGCCTTCTTCCCCGAACCCGTGCCCGGCACCCAGTTCGAATATAACGGCAACCTCTTCCAGAAGGGTATCCTGACCCAGATTTCGGACGGCGGCATCCCCGGTATCTCGACCGAAAACCTGCGCTTCGAGCAGGAAGAAGATGCAATGACGGAAGACCTGTCGCTCGACATCGAATTCGAGCTGACTGACCGCTTCCGCAGCAACTTCGAATTCCAGTATGTCAATTCGGATCGCAATCAGGCCGGCTTTATCGCCGCGATGCAGACCTATGCCGATATCGCTATCGACAACAGCGGCAAGACGCCTTCGATCCAGTTCTACAAGCCCGGCACCACCTCGTCCGGCGGGGGCTATTTCACCGATCCGACGCAATCCTATTTCTGGTTCAACCTCGACAACCAGATCAAGAACGAAGGCAAGCTGTACACGCTGCGGGGCGACTTCGAATACGATTTCAGCGACACCGGCTTCTTCCGCAAAGCGCGCTTCGGTGCGCGCTGGGGAGAACGCAAGCGAACGACCCGCAACGCGAACTTCTCAAACTGGTCGAACCTCGGCGCGCCCTGGACCGGTCGCGGCGGCAACTGGGATTGTGCCGATGCACAGGCCTATGGCTGCGGCGGGGCCTATGCCTCTGACTTCCCTCAGCTCGCTGGTGTCTACTCGCCCTTCGGCAACAACTTCCAGCGCGGCAATGCCCCCGCGCCGACCGAAAACGGCGAAGCGATATTCTTCGGCGGCGACGACCTTGTGGCAAAGTACCTCTCCGGCGAACTGGGCGAACAGCTGCAGGCGATCCGCGACTTCACGCTGACGCCCGAAGGCCGTCCGCTGATCGACGGGCGAACCTATACCGACCCGGTCACAGGTCAGGCCACTGCCTGCGATCCGTTCTGCCCGCCCGAGATCATTCCGATCAAGGAGATCACCACGGCCGCCTATGTCCGCGTCGATTTCGGTCATGATTTCGATAGCGGCGCCAGCCTCTCAGGCAATATCGGCCTGCGCTACGTCCGTACCGACGTCAGTTCGCGCGGCGTGGTTGGCTTCATGCGACCCGACTATCTCGATGCGCCGGTCAATTCGGTCGAAGGGGATCCGAACTCGCCAAACTTCGGCGGCAACGGAAATGGCGTGGCCGAAGTGGCAGACCTTCAGAACCGCTGCGCCAATGTTACCGGCCCTACTGCGCCCGGCTTCTGCTCGCTTTCCCCGGAGCGCCAGCAGGAGTTCGTCGACGGCATGACCGGCGACATCTTCAACGATTTCGCCAAGGAGAAATACGAGCACTGGCTTCCAAGCTTCAACGTCAGGTTCGACACCGGGAACGGCTATGTCTTCCGTGCGGCTGTGTCCAAGGGCATCTTCCGGCCTGACCTCGACCAGTTCCGCACTGGCGGTCTTGTCTTCGACAACACGCAGAATCTGGTCGATGCGGGTACGCAGGATACCGGCCCGCTGTTCCGCCTCGACACGGGCAACCGGCAGCTGCGCCCGACCGAGAGCTGGAACTTCGATCTCTCGGCGGAATGGTATTTCAGCCGCGTCGGTTCGCTGACGGCTGCCCTGTTCATGAAGAAGGTCAGCAAGCTGGAGAATCCGGGTGCTACCGTCCAGAACCTCACCAGTTCACAGGACAATACCATCGAAGTGCTGATCAACGGCCCGGTCAACGTCGACGAGGGCACGCTGAAAGGGGCAGAACTCGCCTATCAGCAGACCTACGACTTTCTGCCCGGTGTCTTGTCGGGGCTCGGAACGCAGCTCACCTATACCTACGTCGATGGCGGTGCATTCACCAACTCGACGGTCGGAGCCGAGCAGAGCCCGTTTGCGGCAGGCCTGCCGCTGGCCGGGATTTCGAAGCACACGGTCAACGCGGTGCTGTTCTACGAGAAGAATCGCTTCTCGGCGCGCGCCGCCTACAACTGGCGCTCGGAGTTCCTGCAAACGCCGCGCGACGTGATCTTCCCGTTCTCGCCCATTTACGGCGAGGCCACCGGGCAGCTCGACGCCTCGATTTTCTACGACGTCACGCCGACCATCAAGATCGGTGTCCAGGGCGTTAACCTGCTCGACGAAGTCACCCGCACTAGCCAGGTGTTCGACTTCGCCGGCACGCGGGTCGCCCGCTCGGCGTTCCGCAACGACCGCCGCTTCACCTTCCTGGCGCGTTTCAACTTCTGACGCGCAGGTTGCCCCAAGGGGCGCAATGGGAAAGGGTTGCCATGCTCCTCCATGGCGACCCTTTCTCCATGGGAGATGGCTATGAAAAGAGCAGTATCACTCGCCGCGCTGGGGCTCGCATCCTGCGCCACGGTCACGCCCCGGCCCGAGCCGCAATGGCAGATGGTCTGGTCTGACGAATTCGACGGCGATGCGCTCGACCCCGCCAACTGGTCGTTCGAAATCGACTGCTGGGGCGGCGGTAACAACGAGCGCCAGTGCTACACCGACAGTCCGCGCAATGCCTCGGTGGCGAACGGCCTGCTGACGATCACGGCAAGGCGCGAGGACCACACCGGCCCTGCGCTGCCGCCCTACCTCGCGGCAGAATCCGACCCGCAGGCAACGGCCACAAGGCGCTTCACCTCCGCACGCCTCAGCACCAAGGGCAAGGCCGCCTGGGCCTATGGCCGGATCGAGGTGCGCGCGAAGCTGCCGCAAGGTCAGGGCGTGTGGCCGGCGATCTGGATGCTGCCGGAGGCCAACACCTATGGCCGCTGGGCCGCCTCGGGCGAGATCGACATCCTTGAGGCCGTGAACCTCGGGGTCGAATGCGACGATGGCTGCGAGCCCGGCGGCGAGAACACCATTCTTGGCACCCTGCACTTCGGCGGGCAATGGCCCGACAACGCCTATGACAGCACCGAAGTGTCCGCGCCGCAGGTGCTCGACGGCTTTCACACCTATGGCGTGATCTGGGAGCCGGGCCGTATCCGCTGGACACTCGACGGCGAGGTCTATGCCGACAAGGTGAACAGCGACTGGTGGAGTTCGGGCTCGAAGGCGCCCGATGCGCCGTTCGACCAGCCATTCCACCTCCTGCTTAACCTCGCCATCGGCGGCGGCCTGCCAGAAGAGCGCGCGCTGGGCGGAGTTGCCGAAGAAGGCTTCCCCAAGCAATTCGCAATCGACTGGGTCCGGGTCTGGCAATGCGAGCCTGGCGGCGCTAGGCAACCGACCTGCCGGTATTGACGGGGTAAATGCTGATGGCGAGGCGGCGCCAATCCGTAACGATCAAACATGTGGCCGCCGATGCCGGCGTTTCGCTGCAAACGGTCAGCCGCGTCATCAATGACGAGCCGAACGTGCGCCCCGCGATGAAGGAGCGGGTGCAGGCATCGATCGACAAGCTCGGCTACATCCCTTCCATCGCGGCGCGGCGGATGAGCGGCTCACGCTCCTACCTGATCCTCGCCCTGAACGACCGCGAGCGCACGATCGCCGACTGGCAGGCGCGCGGCGGCAATGACTGGGTCGACCAGATGCTGCTCGGCGGAATGCTGAAATGCGCCGAACTCGGCTACCGGATGATCTTCGAACTGGTCGACACCCATTCGGACCATGTCGAGCGCGAACTCAACGCGGCGCTGGTGGCGCTGGAGCCCGACGGGGTGATCCTCACGCCGCCGCATTCGGACAATCCGCTGATCACCACCATGCTTGCCAAGCGCAAGGTGCCTTTCGCGCGCATCGGTTCGATAGGCAACGGCGGCGGCATCCCGCTGGTGATGGGCGACGAAGGCGCGGCGCGCATGGCGAGCGAATACCTCGCCGATCTTGGCCACACCCGGATCGGGTTCATCGCCGGACCGCGCGACTACCAGCTCAGCGCATGGCGCAAGGATGGCTGGCTGGCGGTCATGCGCGAACGCGGTCTGCCGCATGACGACCTCTGCGTGCGCGGCGATTTCGGCTACGAAAGCGGCGTTGCCTGCGCCCGCGCGCTGCTCGCGCTGCCCGAGCGGCCGACCGCGATCATCGCCAGCAGCGACCAGATGACCTTCGCGGCGATGGACGTGGCGCAGCAAATGGGGCTGGCGATCCCCGCCGATCTGTCGCTCATCAGCTTCGACAACACGCCTGCCGCCAAGCTGCGCACGCCCTCGCTGACGGCAATCGATCAGCCAGTCGCAGCGACGATGTCGCGGGCGGTGGAACTGCTGATCGCCGCCAACAGGGGCGAGGATCCGCCTGGCGAGTCGGAAGTGATCGAGCCCGGCCTGATCGTGCGGGAATCGACCGCCGCCCCCACTCCGTCCGCATGACGCAGGCGCAGCAGCAGAAGCAAGCCAACCGCTTCCTGCTGCTCTATGCGTTGGCCGCTGCTGGCGGCGCGATCTCCTACACTCCGTTCATAACGCTGCTGCTGCCCGTCCGCATCACGGCAATGGTCGGCTCGGGCGATATCGAATGGCTCGCCTACGCCACCTTTTTCGGAGCGCTCGCGTCCAGCGGCGGGAACATCCTGTTCGGCTGGCTCAGCGACAAATCGGGCGTGCGAACGCCGTGGATCGTGGCCGGGCTCGTGCTGTCGTCGCTGCTGTTGCTGTCGTTCTCGCTGGTCGACGACATCCGGCTGCTCGTGCTCGTGATGATTGTCTGGCAACTGGCGGTGAACATGATGCTGGCTCCACTGACGGCATGGGCGGGAGACTGCGTTCCCGATGTGCAGAAGGGCACATTGGGCGGGCTGCTGTCTCTGTCGCCCGCGCTCGGAGCCTTGTCTGCGGCATTCGTAACCTTGCCGGGCCTCGCCGGGCCGGATGGGCGACTGTGGCTGGTCGCGGGGCTGGTCGCGGCGTTCGTCCTGCCCGCCCTGCTGTACGGCCGCCCCCGTCCCTTCCCCGACCTGATGGACGACACAGGAATGTCGCGCGATGCCGGCCACGATGAGCGGTCTGCCACCTCGCCATTCACCGTGGCGCGAATGTGGCTGGCGCGGCTGCTCATTCAAATCTCCGAAGCGGCGCTGTTTGCCTATCTCTACTTCTGGTTCCGCACCGTCGACCCGGTGATGACCGACGCACGGGTGGCGCAGATCTTCAGCGTGATCCTCGTCGTGTCGGTGCCGGTCGCCCTCACTGCCGGGCGCTGGGCCGATCGCGTCAACAGGCCTTTCCTGCCGCTGCCCGTGGCTGCCGTTGGCGCCGCGGTCGGCCTGCTGCTGATGGCTTTGTCGGATACGCTGCTCTCGGCAATGATCGGATATGTGGTGTTCGGCGTATCGGCATCGGTGTTTCTCGCCATCCACGGCGGGCAGACGCTGCGAGTGCTGCCAAGGCCGAGCAATCGCGGGCGCGACCTGGGGCTGTTCAACCTCACCAACACCACCCCGTCGCTGGTCATGCCGTGGCTGACGCTGGCGCTCGTGCCGGTGTTCGGCTTCTCGGGGCTGTTCTTCGCCCTGACAATCTGCGCCGCCCTTGCCGCGCTGCTGCTGCTCACACTTCCCCGCCCGCTTTAGCCCCTTGCCAATCGCCACCGCACATGCAAAAGAACAATTGAGAACGTTCACAATAGCGACGGTGAGGATTGAAATGCGGACAAGTGTGTTGGCGATTGCCTGTGCGATCTCGGTAGCGGGTTGCACGCCTGCGCTGGTGGATCCGGTGGCGGTATCGCAGGCCCCGGCTAACGCGCGCAGTGCGGAGGATGCCCGCATCGCCGATCTGCTGTCGCGGATGAGTGTGGAGCGCAAGGTCGCCCAGCTCATTCAGCCGCAGATCAATTCGTTCACCGCTGCCGACATGGAGCGCTATCGCTTCGGCAGCTATCTGAACGGCGGCAATGGCGGCCCCTACGGCGATGAGTTCGCCCCCGCTTCCGAGTGGCTGCGCCTTGCCGACGAAATGTACGACGCTTCGGTCAAGCCGATGACGAATGGCGAGCCGGTCATCCCGACCATGTGGGGCACCGACGCGGTCCACGGCCACACCAACATCATCGGCGCGACCATCTTCCCCCACAATATCGGCCTGGGCGCAACGCACGATCCCGATGTCGTGCGGCGCATCGGCGCAGCTACCGCGGTCGAGATCGAAGTCACCGGCATCGACTGGAACTTCTCGCCCACCGTCGCGGTGGCGCAGGATGACCGCTGGGGCCGGACCTACGAAAGCTATTCCGAAGACCCGCAACTGGTCGCCCGGATGGGCGCCGCGCTGATCGAAGGGCTGCAAGGCGATCCGGCCTCCGGGGACTTCCTCGGTGCAGGCCATGTCATCGCCACTGCCAAGCACTTCTTCGGCGACGGCGGAACCGAGAACGGCATCGATCAGGGCGACGTCAATGGTGACATCGAGGCGCTGAAGGCGGTGCATGCGGTGCCCTACCCCGCCGCGATCGACGCGGGCGTGGAAGCGGTGATGGCCAGCTTCAATTCGATCAACGGCCGCAAGATGCACGGCAACAAGGAACTGCTGACCGGCCTGTTGCGCGGCGAGATGGGCTTCGATGGCCTGGTCGTCGGCGACTGGAACGGCCACGGCCAGATCGAGGGCTGCACCGTTTCCGACTGTCCGCAGGCAATTCTGGCGGGCCTCGATGTCTATATGGTGCCCGACGACTGGAAGCCCCTGCTCGAAAATCTCGTGGCACAGGTGAACGACGGCACGATCCCGATGGCGCGGCTCGACGAGGCGGTCGGACGTGTGCTGCGCGCCAAGATGCGCGCCGGACTGCTCGGCGACCATGCCGCAAGGCCCTCCGACCGGCCCAATGCCGGCGACATGCGCCTGCTCGGCTCGCCCGAACACCGCGCCGTGGCGCGCGAAGCCGTGGCCAAGTCGCAGGTGATCCTGAAGAACAGCGGCGTGCTGCCGCTCAAGCCGAATGCGCGCATCCTCGTGGCAGGAAGCGGCGCGGACAGCGTGGCGCAGGCTGCGGGCGGCTGGACGCTGACCTGGCAGGGCGGGCGCGAGCTGACCTCGGAATACTTCCCCGGCGCAACCTCGATCTATGCCGGGATCGCCAGCGAGGCCGCCGCGACAGGCGGCGAAGCCCGGCTTTCCGCCGATGGATCGTTCACCGGCGAAGCCCCCGATGTCGCCGTGGTGGTGTTCGGCGAGGAGCCCTATGCCGAGTTCTCGGGCGACCGCAAGACGCTCGCCTTCACCGATGAAGAGGGGCTCGACATCCTGCTCCGCCTGAAGGCGCAGGGTATCCCCACGGTGGCAGTGTTCCTCTCGGGGCGCCCGATGTGGGTGAACCGCGAGCTGAACGCTGCCGATGCCTTCGTGGCCAGTTGGCTTCCCGGCAGCGAAGGCCAGGGCGTGTCCGATGTCCTGTTCGGCAAGCGCGAGGCAACCGGGCGGCTGTCGTTCTCATGGCCGAAGGACTGTGCTGGCGGTCCGCTCGCCGGCACCGACAGGGTGCTGTTCCCGCTCGGCTACGGCCTGTCGCTGGGCGAGCGTTCCACCCTCACCCAACTCGACGAGACCTGCGCCTTCCTGTCCGGCGACGCGGGCGCGCAATGGTATGCGGACGGACGCCTTGCATCGGGCATCACCGCCAGCGCCGGCGGCGTTGAGCTCGCAAACCTGCGCGGAACGGCGGCTGGTGTAAGCGCACGCGGCGTGGACCGGAACCGGCAGGAGGACGCACGCGAAATCACATTCGCCCCCGGCTCCTCGCTCACCATCGCGCAGGAGGGCGAGGGAAGCGGAGACTACGTCATCGCCTATACCATCACCCGGCGCCCCTCGGCGCCCGTGACTGTCACCGTGGGAGACACCACGCTCGACATCACTGCGCAGCTCGAACATTCCGAGCTGAAGGGCTGGCGCGAGATGGTCCTGACCGAGCAATGCCTGCCCGGCCTCGGCAACGCGCTGACCATCGCCTCGCAAGGGCCGCTGACGCTCGGTATCGCATCGGTGGCACGACAGGATATACCGGAAGGGACGGCCTGCTCGTTCTGAGCGGGCCGCCGGTCTTGGGAGGACAAAGGCACATGACACAACCGACTGCTCAGGGCGCCAGCGTGCGCGCGGCTTTCATCGCCGTTACCACGCTGTTCTTTGCGTGGGGCTTCATCACTTCGCTGATCGACCCGCTGGTGGCCGCGGTGAAGGGCATCTTCGTGCTCACCGACTTTCAGGCGCAGTTGTCGGCTTCGGCCTTCTTCATTGCCTATGGCCTGATCTCGTTCCCGGCGGCGGCGCTGGTTGCCCGGCTGCGGCCGGTGCCCGCGATCCTGCTCGCGCTGGGCATGATGGCGGTGGCCTGCCTCGTGATGCTGGGCGCGGCCAATCTGGCGACCTATTCGCTGGTGCTGCTCGGCCTGTTCGGGCTCGCCAGCGGCATCACCATTCTGCAGGTCGCAGCAAACCCGCTCGCCGCTTCGCTGGGCAAGCCCGAGGGAAGCCACTTCCGCCTGACGCTGTCGCAGACCTTCAACAGCTTCGGCACCTTCATCGGTCCGATCGTCGGCGGGATCCTGTTTCTCGAAGGCGTTGAGGTCGCCGAGGGCATGGAGATCACGCCCGAGGTCCGCGCCAACGCGCTGGGCGGGATCGACCGCGCCTATTTCTGGATTTGCGGTCTGCTGATCCTGCTGATGCTGTTCTTCTGGCTCTCGCGCCGCACGGTGTCGGCGGCGGCGCCCGAGCCGGAGGCCACGCCAAGCGTGGGGGCGATGATCGCAGACGTGTTCTCGTCGCGCTGGGCCTTGCTGGGTGGAGCGGCAATCTTCCTTTACGTGGGCGCCGAAGTCGCCATCGGCACGCAGATGGCGCTGTTCCTCAATATGGATCAGGTGTGGGGCCAGTCCGATGCGCCTTTCGCCGTGCCCTTGCTGGGTCATGTGATGGGCAATGACGGCAATCCGGGCGTGTCGCTGCAGGAGGCCGCCAAGGCCGTCGCCTTCTACTGGGGCGGCGCGATGGTAGGCCGGGCGATCGGGACGGTCCTGCTGGCGCGTTTCCAGGCGGCGAAGCTGTTGGTCATGTTCACGCTCGTGGCCGCGGCAATGTGCTTCTACGTCTTTTCCGTGGGCGGCGTATCGGCAGGCTTTGTCGCGCTGAGTATTGGCCTGTTCAACTCGATCATGTTTCCGGTGATCTTCACCCTGACGCTGGAACGCTCGACCGCGAGCCAGCAGGCGACCTCCGGCATGCTCTGCACCTGCATCATCGGCGGTGCCTTCATTCCGCCGCTGGTCGGCGCAGTGTCGGGCGCGACCAGCTACGTCACGGCCTTTATCGTGCCGATGGGCTGTTACCTGCTGCTCTGTCTGTTCGCCCTTGCGGCCCTGCGCAGCCGCCCTGCCCGCCAGACTGACAGCATGAAGTCTGTGCATTAAGCCGCTTCCAGGCCGTTCAAAGCACAAACGAAATACTTGTGAATTGAACGGCCCGGCAGGCCGCGCCTCTGCTATGTCGCCCGCAAACAGCCGCCCCGCCCCCCCCCCCCGGAAGAAGCGCGTTGCTTGAAAGGACAGATCATGCTCAAGGTCATCGCACAGGATTTCATCAAACCCGAAGCCGTCGAGATCGTTCTGCCGTTCTACCGCGAACTGGTCGAGAAGAGCCGACAGGAAGAGCTTTGCATCGCCTACGACCTGTTCGTGGACCAGAAAGATCCCGGACATTTCATCTTCATTGAGGAATGGCCGGATCGCGCCGCGCTCGACGCGCATTGCCAAACCGAGCATTTCACCCGGCTGGTCCCGCTCATCAATGCCCACCAGCGACAGGATGCGACATTCATCCTGATGGATGCGGTTGCCGAGTGACCCCACGCGGCGCTGCACTCATGTTGCAGCGCAAATAGACAGGCACTGTGGCACACCAGCAACAACGCCTTGACGCGCGGAATTCCGCCATTTCTGCGCAAATACGGCCCTCAGATGACAACCAGCGTCACAATCAAGACATCGTATCGCAGCAACGAAACTTACTGGTAACATTTGTTACCAATTCCTGTCTTATTCGCCGCATACCGGGGCCCCCTCGAACCAGCATTGGCTAGAAATCGAAGGGTCTCCCTATCCATGAATTGCAAGTATCTCCTGGCAGCCAGCGCACTGAGCGCTGCCACCGCCTTCCTCATTCCATCGGCAGCACAGGCGCAGTCCACCGGTAGCTCCGAGTTCGACAACGCGATCGTCGTGACCGGCGCGCGCAATACCGATGTCGGCGGTGTTGATATCCCGGATTCGCCCAAGGCCAAGGTCGCCATCGAATCCGAACTGATCATGCGCCAGACCCCCGGCCAGACCATCAACGACACGCTGAACCTGGTCCCCGGCGTCAGCTTCACCAACAACGACCCGTTCGGTTCGCTGGGTGGCTCGTTCACGATCCGCGGTTTCAGTTCCGACCGCATTTCGCAGACCGTTGACGGCATTCCGCTCAACGATTCGGGCAACTATCACTACTTTGGCAGATTTTCTGGTGTCGGGTCAGATATGCAGCGACCGCAGTGCGGGCATGGCCGATCCGGTGGCTTGGAGAAGCGGTCAATGATGGCCTGTCTGATCGCTGGTAAGCTCGGCTGTGGAGGCGGACCGGCAGTCCTTTTTTTCCCCCTTGGCCTGCTTGAGGCGCTGGGTCTGCAAGAAGGCCAGGGCGATCATGGACATCAGCGCGTGTCGGTGCAGCCCCTTCCATGATCTACCCTCGAAGTGATCGAGGCCGAGTTCTTCCTTGAGTTGCTGATGCCCCTGCTCACAGACCCAGCGGGCCTTGATGGCGCCGGCAAGCTGCCTGATTGGCGTGCTGGCAGGCAGGTTGGAGAGGTAGTATTTGCGCTCGCCAGTCGAGCGATGCTCCCCGACCAACCACACCTCCTCGCCGGGCAGATGTTGCGCACCCATGTCCCGGATGCGCTGGGGCGGACCATCGGCGACACGCACGCGAACGGCAGCGAACCGCGCCGAGAGTGGCCCTTTGGTCCCGCGCCGCCAACTCACCTTGCGCCACCTTGCCATCTCCAGCATTGCCTTGGCGGATATCGATTTTGCGTCGGGGATGGCGTTCTTGCGAGGGCGACCTCTTCCAGCGATCGGGAAGATCATCCCAACATCGGCGGGGTAGACCTTCTGTCTGAAAGGTATGCCCACCGCCCATGCAAGCCCGCGCTCACTCAGCCCCTGTCGGAACGGTGCGGACATGCCATAGCCCGCATCCGCCAGGACACAGCCGAAACGAACACCCGCAGCGCCGACCCGATCGATCTCAGCGAGCGCGATCTCGGGCTTGGTCCTGTAGGGGCAGCAATCGAGAGGAACTCCAGTCCGTTCCAGGCGGGCCACGTCTCCGGTCCAGCTCTCGGGCAGGAACAGGCGCAGGCCGACCATGATGGGGACTTCGCCAGATGCCAGCGTCACCGACACCAGCGTCTGGCAGTTGGCATTCTTGCCCAGTGCCGACGCATATTGCGGCGCCACGCCGACGGAATGGCGCCCCTTCTTGGGCAGCGCCGTGTCGTCGATGATCAGCCAGGCCTTCTCGCCGCCTACCTGCCGGTCGGCCTCGGCGAGCAGAGCTGCCTCCAGCGGTGCTTCGTCCCACACGCCGCTGGCGATGAAATGATGCAGCCGATCGTAGCTGACATCATCTGTCCGGGCGGCCATCGGCTGTATGCTTTTGCGATCCCCCGGGCCGATCAGTCCCGCGATATACGCCGGACACATCCGGCCACGCGTCTTGTGTCGCAACGCCGCTACAAACGGTGCCAACCACTCGTCCAGTTCGCCACGCCAATCCGTATCCATCGCCAGCCCCTTCGAAAAGCTGGCTCCCTATGAATCACTGGAATCCCACCTTGGGAATCCCAAAAATCAGATTTCTGCCAAAGTAGTGCTA
>NZ_QXFM01000118.1:0-42500 GCF_003584015.1 Aurantiacibacter xanthus | reverse complement strand
TTTCGGCTAACGCCGACGGCCGGTCGGCCTTGCGAACCCTTCGGGTTCGAGGGTTGCTTGTTGTCTGGGTAAGGGGCCTTAGCTCAGCTGGGAGAGCGGTTGCTTTGCAAGCATCAGGTCATCGGTTCGATCCCGATAGGCTCCACCAGGCAAGTATTTCCAGAGATGAAGAGAAAGCGGATCCCGCCTTGGCGGGTAGGCAACACTGGTTGCCGTCTTTGACATTGTGAATGGGTTTTTAAATCGATGCCGCGAGGTGTCGTCGTGCTGGCAAGGCCTTTGGGTCTGGTCCAGTCGATGGCAAATCGCAAATCAATCAAATTGATTATCTGGCTGAGATAATTCCTCCGCGCCATTGTATCGGCAAGCGTTATGCAGACTTGTCGTTGATGGTGTGGATTCTCAAGCGTGAGGTAAGAGCATTTGGTGGATGCCTTGGCATGTACAGGCTATGAAGGACGTGGCACGCTGCGATAAGCGTCGGGGAGCTGTGAGCAAGCTTCGATCCGGCGATTTCCGAATGGGGAAACCCACCCTCACCATTTCCTCTGTGATCCCTTTGGGGATTGTAGAAGAGGTGGATAGGGTATCACCTTGCTGAATATATAGGCTTGGTGAAGCTAACCCGGGGAACTGAAACATCTCAGTACCTGGAGGAAAAGACATCAACCGAGATTCCCGTAGTAGTGGCGAGCGAACCGGGACCAGGCCAGTGCCTTCATTTCAACTAGCAGAACACTCTGGAAAGTGTGGCCATAGCGGGTGACAGCCCCGTATGCGAAAGTGATGATGAAGGACTTGAGTAGGGCGGGACACGTGAAATCCTGTCTGAACATGGGGGGACCACCCTCCAAGCCTAAATACTCGTACATGACCGATAGCGAACACAGTACCGTGAGGGAAAGGTGAAAAGCACCCCGATTAGGGGAGTGAAACAGTACCTGAAACCGAATGCTTACAATCAGTTGGAGCCCCATAGGGGGTGACAGCGTACCTCTTGCATAATGGGTCAGTGACTTAATCTAGCAAGCAAGCTTAAGCCGTTAGGTGTAGGCGCAGCGAAAGCGAGTCTGAATAGGGCGAATGAGTTTGTTGGATTAGACCCGAACCCCGGCGATCTAGGCATGAGCAGGCTGAAGGTGCGGTAACACGCACTGGAGGGCCGAACCGTTGCACGTTGAAAAGTGCTCGGATGACTTGTGTTTAGGGGTGAAAGGCCAATCAAGCCGGGAAATAGCTGGTTCTCCGCGAAATCTATTGAGGTAGAGCGTCAGATGTATGCCGATGGGGGTAGAGCACTGGATGGGCTAGGGCTGCGCGAGCGGTACCAAACCTAACCAAACTCCGAATACCATCGAGTCTTGTCTGGCAGACAGACGGCGGGTGCTAAGGTCCGTCGTCAAAAGGGAAACAGCCCTAACCTACAGCTAAGGTCCCCAAGTAATACCTAAGTGCGAAAGCATGTGGGAATCCCAAAACAACCAGGAGGTTGGCTTAGAAGCAGCCATCCTTTAAAGAAAGCGTAACAGCTCACTGGTCTAAATAAGGGTTCCTGCGGCGAAGATGTAACGGGACTAAAGGTATTCACCGAAGCTTAGGGTTCAGAACTTTGTTCTGAGCGGTAGCGGAGCGTTCCGTAAGCGAGCGAAGGAGAAGGGTAACCGACTCTGGACGTATCGGAAGTGCGAATGCTGACATGAGTAGCGATAAAGAGGGTGAGATGCCCTCTCGCCGAAAGACCAAGGGTTCCTGCGCAACGCTAATCGGCGCAGGGTAAGCCGGCCCCTAAGACGAGCCCGAAGGGGGTAGTCGATGGGAACCACGTTAATATTCGTGGGCCTGGTGGTGTGTGACGGATGGCGGAAGTAGTTCACTCTTATCGGATTGAGTGGGCTGCCAAGTTGTCCCGGGAAATAGCCCCACCGTATAGACCGTACCCGAAACCGACACAGGTGGTCAGGTAGAGTATACCAAGGCGCTTGAGTGAAGTATCCTGAAGGAACTCGGCAAATTGCCTCCGTACCTTCGGAAGAAGGAGGCCCCATCTTAAGGCAACTTTTGGTGGGGGGCACAGGCCAGGGGGTAGCGACTGTTTATCAAAAACACAGGACTCTGCTAAGTCGGCTTCAAGACGACGTATAGGGTCTGACGCCTGCCCGGTGCTCGAAGGTTAAGAGGAGGAGTGCAAGCTCCGAATTGAAGCCCGAGTAAACGGCGGCCGTAACTATAACGGTCCTAAGGTAGCGAAATTCCTTGTCGGGTAAGTTCCGACCTGCACGAATGGCGTAACGACTTCCCCACTGTCTCCAGGATATGCTCAGCGAAATTGAAGTTCCCGTGAAGATGCGGGATACCCGCGGTTAGACGGAAAGACCCCGTGCACCTTTACTGCAGCTTCAGAGTGGCATTAGGAAAGAGTTGTGTAGCATAGGTGGGAGGCTTTGAAACTTGGGCGCCAGTCCGAGTGGAGCCATAGGTGAAATACCACCCTGCTGTTTTCTGATGTCTAACTAACTACCGTTATCCGGTAGTAGGACCCTCTGTGGCGGGTAGTTTGACTGGGGCGGTCGCCTCCTAAAGAGTAACGGAGGCGCGCGATGGTAGGCTCAGGCCGGTTGGAAACCGGCTGCAAGAGTGCAATGGCATAAGCCTGCCTGACTGCGAGACTGACGAGTCGAGCAGAGACGAAAGTCGGTCATAGTGATCCGGTGGTCCCTCGTGGAAGGGCCATCGCTCAACGGATAAAAGGTACGCCGGGGATAACAGGCTGATACTGCCCAAGAGCTCATATCGACGGCAGTGTTTGGCACCTCGATGTCGGCTCATCACATCCTGGGGCTGGAGCAGGTCCCAAGGGTTTGGCTGTTCGCCAATTAAAGTGGTACGTGAGCTGGGTTCAGAACGTCGCGAGACAGTTTGGTCCCTATCTGCCGTGGGCGTCGATTGTTGAGAGGAGTTGCCCCTAGTACGAGAGGACCGGGGTGAACATACCTCTGGTGTACCTGTCATCGCGCCAGCGGTGCAGCAGGGTAGCTATGTATGGACGGGATAACCGCTGAAAGCATCTAAGCGGGAAGCCTCCCTCAAGATTAGCAATCATCGAACCGTGATAGACCATCACGTTGATAGGCCAGGTGTGGAAGCGCAGTAATGTGTGGAGCTAACTGGTCCTAATCGTTCAGATCATGCTTGGTGAATCCCACCATCAACGTCAGGGCTGCAAAGCTCTGGCCTCGGAGGATCATCCAGCCAGATACGACGCCTAACAAACAACACACCGATTGGTGCATCGATTTAAAAACCTTGTCCCGCCCGCCTGCTTCATTGCTTGGTGGTCATGGCACCTGTGACCCACCCGATCCCATCTCGAACTCGGCCGTGAAACCAGGTAGCGCCGATGGTACTGTGTCTTAAGGCACGGAAGAGTAGGTCGCCGCCAGGCATTGTAGCAGGCGGGAAGGCAAGGTTCATACCCATTCACATAGTCATAGGGCTGTCCCAAAAGGGCGGCCCTTTTGGCGTCTCTGGCGATCCGATGATCTCCTTCGACGCCAAATCCCTCCCGGGGTCATGTCCCGGAAGGTCCGGTTCGCTCTCCTCCCATGGCTGGCGAACCATCGACCCCAAAGGGGTCGCAAGCGCGACCGCGCGCCCGCACCCCGGACTTGTCCGGGGGAGGATAGCCAAGGGGCCGCATGGCCCCGCCGGCGCCTGAGGCAAATCGGTAACGCGGGGTGGAGCAGCCCGGTAGCTCGTCAGGCTCATAACCTGAAGGTCGTTGGTTCAAATCCAACCCCCGCAACCATCTCTACTCGCAAAAAGCCCCGCCCAACAGGCGGGGCTTTTTGCGTTCGGCGCCGCTTCACGGAGCGGACCATCGTCAACCCCGGCAAAATAGGCTATGTGCGTCTCATGGCTGGCCAACACGAAGAGTCCGTCGCAGAGGTTTTGCACTCCTCATCGAGTGCGGCGCAGTCGTTCGTCGCCGCCAGCTGGTGTCGTTCGGGGCTGAAGCACGGGCTTGATGTCAGTGCCGAGCGGGTGCCCGAACTGGTCTCAGGTTGCGATCTCACTCAGCGTCGGCAGCAGCATGAGCTGATGCTGGAGGTGGCGCGTCCGCTGCTCGATCAGCTGTTTCAGACCGTTTCCGCCACCGGCTGTGCGATCATGCTGTCGGACAATGATGGCGTTATCCTCGAAGCGCGGAGCAATGCCGGCGATCGGGCGATGTTCGACCAGATCGGGCTCACCGCCGGTGGGGTCTGGAGCGAGAGCCGCGAGGGAACCAATGGGATCGGCACCTGTCTCGTGGAGGGGCGGGCGGTCATGATCCACCGCGACGAGCATTTCGCCAGTCGCAATATCGGCATCAGCTGTATGGATGCGCCCGTGCGCGATGCCGCGGGGCGGCTTGTCGGGGCGCTCGATATTTCCAACTGCCGCGACGATCACACCGCCGCAACCGGCGCCCTGATCCAGAAGATCGTGCAGGACGCGGCGCGTAGAATCGAGAGCGGCGTCTTTCGCGAGTTCTTCAAACGGCACCGCATCATCGATGCAAACCTTCCCGGCGGCGATACGGCTTTGCTCGCGGTCGATCGGGACGATCTCGTGATCGGTGCCACCCACGCCGCGCGCCATCGCTTCAAGCTTACCGACGCCTGCCTGACCGGTTCGCGCACCGCTGCCGAGATCCTCGGCGGCGAGGCTGCGGTATCGTTTCACGACTCCGAGCGTGCGGTGTTGCGCCGCGCGCTTGCACAGGCCAACGGCAATGCAACTCAGGCGGCAAAGGCGCTCGGGATCGGCCGGGCCACGCTTTATCGCCGCATGGAAAAGGTCGGGCTTTCGCGCGGCTGACACGGCGTGTCTCGATTTGTCTCGATAGTGAGACAGTTCCACGCTCCGATCGGATGCCGCCTCTTTCCTGCGGCACTCTTTCGCGAGACCATCATCCTCAAGACCGGGCGAGTCCGGCGATCGTGAAGAGGATGAACTGATGGATATGCAAACCAATCCGGCTGCGGCCATGACCGCGCCCTTTGCCGAAAAGTACGACAACTTCATTGGCGGCAAGTGGGTCGCGCCCAGGGATGGGCGCTATTTCGACAATATCTCGTCAATCACCGGCAAGTCGGTCGGCAAGGTTGCGCGCAGCCAGGCGGCGGACATCGAGGCCGCGCTCGATGCAGCTCATGCGGCGAAGGACGCCTGGGGTCGCACCAGCGCGGGCGAGCGGGCGCTGATCCTCAACCGGATCGCCGACCGGATGGAGGAGAACCTCGAAAAGATCGCCGTGGCCGAGACCTGGGACAACGGCAAGCCGCTGCGCGAGACCATGGCCGCCGACATTCCGCTCGCGATCGACCACTTTCGCTATTTCGCGGGCTGCATCCGCGCGCAGGAAGGCGGCATTTCGGAAATCGACCACGATACGGTCGCCTACCATTTCCACGAGCCGCTGGGCGTGGTCGGTCAGATCATTCCGTGGAACTTCCCGATCCTGATGGCGGTGTGGAAGCTCGCTCCGGCGCTGGCGGCAGGCAACTGCGTGGTGCTGAAACCTGCCGAGCAGACCCCGGCCTCGATCATGGTGCTGGTCGAGCTGATCGGCGATCTGTTGCCCGCCGGCGTGCTCAACGTGGTCAACGGGTTCGGCGTGGAAGCGGGCAAGCCGCTCGCCAGCAGCAGCCGGATCGCCAAGATCGCCTTTACCGGCGAGACCACCACCGGTCGCCTCATCATGCAATATGCCAGCGAGAACCTGATCCCGGTCACGCTGGAACTGGGCGGCAAGAGCCCGAACATCTTTTTCGAGGACGTGTGCCGCGAGGACGATGACTATCTCGACAAGGCAATCGAGGGCTTCGTGATGTTCGCGCTCAATCAGGGGGAGGTCTGCACCTGCCCCAGCCGCGCGCTGATCCACGAGAGCATCTACGACCGCTTCATGGAACGGGCGATCAGGCGCGTCGAGGCGATCAAGGCCGGTAATCCGCTCGACATCGAGACCATGATCGGGGCGCAGGCCTCGTCCGAGCAACAGCAGAAGATCCTCTCCTATATCGACATCGGCAAACAGGAAGGCGCCGAGCTGCTGACCGGCGGCGAGGCCGCGCGGTTCGAGGGTGAAATCGCAGGCGGCTATTACGTCAAGCCGACCGTGTTCCGGGGCAACAACCGGATGCGCATCTTCCAGGAGGAAATCTTCGGCCCGGTCGTCTCGGTCACCACCTTCAAGGACCATGACGAGGCGTTGGAGATCGCCAACGACACGCTCTATGGCCTGGGCGCAGGCGTGTGGAGCCGCGATGCCAACACCTGCTACCGCTTCGGCCGCGCAATCAAGGCCGGGCGCGTGTGGACCAACTGCTATCACGCCTATCCCGCCCATGCGGCGTTCGGCGGCTACAAGCAGTCGGGCATCGGTCGCGAAAACCATCGCATGATGCTCGATCATTATCAGCAGACCAAGAACATGCTGGTCAGCTACAGCCCGAAGAAGCTCGGCTTCTTCTAAGGCGCGCCCCTCTCCCTCCCCCCCTCGGGCGCTGCGGCGGATGCCCGTTGCAGCGCCCTCCAGAAGTGAAGACTCAGGAGAATTGTCATGAGCAAGACCATGAAAGCCGCGGTCGTCCGCGCCTTTGGCGAGCCGCTACGGATCGAGGAAGTGCCGGTGCCCGAAGTGCAGCCGGGCATGATTCAGGTGGCTATTCAGGCCTCGGGCGTGTGCCACACCGATCTGCATGCCGCCGAAGGCGACTGGCCGGTCAAGCCCGAGCCGCCGTTCATTCCCGGCCACGAAGGCGTGGGCTTCGTCTCCGCCGTGGGCAAGGGCGTCACCCATGTGAAGGAGGGCGACCGGGTCGGCGTGCCCTGGCTCTACACCGCCTGCGGCCACTGCACCCACTGCCTCGGCGGGTGGGAAACGCTGTGCGAGAGCCAGCTCAACACCGGCTATTCGGTCAATGGCGGGTTTGCCGACTATGTGCTGGCTGACCCCAACTATGTCGGCCACCTGCCCGACAATGTGGGCTTCAACGAGATCGCGCCGGTGCTGTGCGCGGGCGTGACGGTCTACAAGGGCCTGAAGATGACCGACACCAAGCCGGGCGATGCGGTGGTCATCTCGGGCATTGGCGGGCTTGGCCACATGGCGGTGCAATATGCGGTGGCCATGGGCATGAACGTGGTCGCGGTCGATGTCGACGATGCCAAGCTCGATCTCGCGCGCAAGCTCGGCGCGGTCGAAACGGTCAATGCCCGCACCGAGGCGGACCCTGCCGCAGTGGTCAAGCGGCTGACCGGCGGCGGCGCGCGCGGCGCGCTGGTGACGGCGGTGAGCGAGAAGGCCTTCGAACAGGCGGTCGGCATGATCGGGCGCGGCGGCACCGTAGCGCTCAATGGCCTGCCGCCGGGCGATTTTCCGCTCAACATCTTCGGCATGGTGCTGAACGGGATCACCGTGCGCGGCTCCATCGTCGGCACGCGCCTCGACCTGCAGGAGTCGCTTGATTTCGCGGGTGACGGCAAGGTCAAGGCGACGATCTCCACCGCGAAGATCGACGACATCAACTCGGTGTTCGACAAGATGCGCCAGGGGCAGATCGAAGGACGCATCGTCCTCGACCTGACGCAGTAATGCAGTGCGCCGCCCCGCAGGCAGGGGCGGTCAGCCCGGAGGCCCTGCCGGTCGACCGGGTGATCGCCACCGATATGGCGGCGGCGCTACTGGCCGAAATCGTGGATCAGCACGGCCCCGTGCTGATCCACCAGTCGGGCGGGTGCTGCGATGGCTCCAGCCCGATGGTTTACCCGCGCGACGAATTTCGGTTGGGCGGGGCCGACGTGCTGCTGGGCACGATCGGCACCACACCGGTCTATATCGGCCAGGCGCAGTTCGCCGCCTGGAAGCACACGCAGCTGATCCTCGACGTGGTGGAGGGGCGTGGAGGCATGTTCAGTCTGGATAATGGAACGGGCAAGCGCTTCCTCGTGAGAAGCCGTGCCTATGGGGAGAGAGAACTTACCATGTTGCACAGGGCAGATCGCCTGCGCGCGATGCAGGCATCGCTGGACCGTGACGCCGATGGCTTCTGGCTGGCGCAGGCGCGCCGCCTCGACTGGAGCGTCTTTCCGACCAGGGCGGACGAGAGCAGCTTTGCCAAGGCCGATTTCGGCATCCGCTGGTTTGCCGATGGCGAACTGAACGTCTCGGTCAATTGCCTCGACCGCCATCTCGAGACGCGCGGCGAGCAAACGGCGATCGTGTTCGAAGGCGACGAGCCCGGCGAAGGGCGCAGCCTCACCTATCGCGCGTTGCACGGCGAGGTCTGTCGCTTCGCCAATGTGTTGAAAGCCCGCGGCATCGGCAAGGGCGACCGGGTGGCCATCTATATGCCGATGGTGCCCGAAGCGGCGATTGCGATGCTGGCCTGCGCCCGGATCGGCGCGGTGCACTCGGTGGTGTTCGGCGGCTTTTCGCCCGATAGTCTGGCGGACCGGATCATCGACTGCGATGCCACCTTGGTTGTCACCGCCGACGAGGGAACGCGCGGCGGCAAGCGCATTGCTCTCAAAGCCAATGTCGATCGCGCGCTGGAGCGGGCGAGCGGCGTCGCGACGGTGGTCGTCATGCGGCGAACCGGCGGCGCGGTGGCGATGCGCGACGGGCGCGACATCTGGTGGGACGAGGCCTGCGCCGCGGCCATCGCCGAGTGCGCACCCGAACCGATGAATGCCGAAGATCCGCTGTTCATTCTCTATACCTCGGGCTCGACCGGGAAGCCGAAGGGCGTGCTGCACACCACCGGCGGCTATCTGCTGTGGTCCGCACTGACCTATGAGCTGCTGTTCGGGCCGGAAGAGGGCAAGGACGTTGCTGACGACCTGTTCTGGTGCACCGCCGATGTGGGCTGGATCACCGGGCACACCTATGTCGTCTATGGCCCGCTTGCCAACGGGGCGAGCACGGTGATGTTCGATGGTGTGCCCAACTATCCCGATCCGGGCCGCTGGTGGGAAACGAGCCAGCGGCTGGGGGTGACGGTGTTCTACACCGCGCCGACGGCGATCCGCGCGCTGATGCGCGAAGGCGATCGGTGGGTGACGCGTCATGACCTGTCGGCGATCCGTCTGCTGGCGACGGTGGGCGAACCGATCAATCCCGAAGCCTGGGAATGGTATCACGATCACGTCGGGCGAGGGGAATGCCCGATCGTCGATACCTGGTGGCAGACGGAAACCGGCGGCGCGCTGATTGCCCCCGTTCCGGGCGTGACCAGAGCCAAGCCCGGCAGCGCGACCTTGCCGCTGCCCGGTGTCAGCCCTGCACTGGTCGATGGCGAAGGGCATGTGCTGGCCGGCGTGGCGGAGGGCAATCTGGTGCTGACGCGCAGCTGGCCGGGCCAGATGCGCACCGTCTATGGCGACCACGAGCGCTTCTTTCAGACCTATTTCAGCACCTTCCCCGGCACCTATTGCACGGGCGACGGCGCGCGCCGCGACGATGATGGCTATTACTGGATCACCGGCCGGGTCGACGATGTGATCAACGTATCGGGCCATCGCATGGGCACGGCCGAGGTGGAAAGCGCGCTCGATGTTCACCCGCTGGTAGCCGAGGCCGCGGTCGTGGGCATGCCGCACGATATCAAGGGGCAGGGCATCTATGCCTTTGTCACGCTCAACGCCGGGGAGGAAGGCAGCGACGCGCTGCGCCGGGAATTGCGCGATCTGGTGCGGAGCGAAATCGGGCCGATTGCCACGCCTGATATCATTCAGTTCGTGGCCAACTTGCCCCAAGACGCGGTCGGGCAAGATCATGCGGCGGGTGCTGCGCAAATTGGCCGAGGGACATCCCGAGCAGATCGGCGATATCTCCACGCTGGCCGATCCGTCGGTGGTGCAGCAGGTGCGCGACGGGATGGTTGCGCTGGATGGGCCGCTTCCGGCCAGATAGCGTTAGCCTCCAAGGCAGGGCGGGTCAGGCACAAGTTGTCGAGAGGTAATGCGGCCCGCAAACCAAATACTTTTCCCGATTGTGATTGAACAGAGTGCTGAGCAAAGGGTATAGACTTTTTGCAATAGCAATTTCTGACGGATCGTATGGCACAAACTACCCATCAGCCTCGCAGGCTCTTGCCGCTATGGGCAGGAATCCAGCGGGGCTGGCGGCCACGGTTCTTGTCATCAACATGAGCGATTTGGGCAGCGGCGCGAACTGCGCCTGGGCAAGGTCTGCGGCAAAAAAGGGGGGCGCCGTTCACGCCAGTGGCGCGGGGCCGTCGCATCCTTATCGCGGCCTGCAGCCCTACCAGTTCTGGAACCGCTCGATCTCGGCGGTCGAGCCGCATCTGGTGGACCCGGTGACCAATCCCCGCTTCACCATCGGTCGCGAGGCGCGTGTCGCCACGGCTGGCAGCTGCTTTGCGCAGCATATCTCCCGCAGCATCAGCCGGTCGGGATACAACTATTTCGTGACCGAGGATGGGGCTGACCTTTCCGAACAGGATAGAACGGCTGGCGGCTACGGGATCTTTCCGGCGCGCTTCGGCAACATCTACACCACGGTGCAGCTGCTGCAGCTGTTCGAGGAGGCGTTCGGGGAAAGAGAACCCGCGGCCCAGGCCTTGCAGCGGCCCGACGGCAGATATGTCGATCCGCTGCGGCAGCAGGTGGACGCCCGCGGTTTCGACAGCCCCGCGGCGGTGCGGGAGGACCGGGCGGGCCATCTTGCCTGCGTTCGGCGCATGTTTGCCGAGACCGATCTGTTCATCTTCACCCTCGGTCTGGCCGAAGCCTGGCAGTTGCGCAGCGATGGCACGGTATTCTCATCGGCTCCCGGCGTGGTCGGCGGTGCCTACGATCCCGAGCTGCACGCCTTCGCCAACTTCTCGCTGGAAGAGACCTATGGCGCGCTGCGTACATTTCTCGAAAAGTTTCATCGGCTTAATCCCGATGCCAAGGTCCTGCTGACCGTATCGCCGGTCCCGCTGATGGCTACCTACGAGGATCGCTCGGTCCTTTCGTCGACCACGCTGAGCAAGTCGGTCCTGCGCGTGGCGGCAGATATGGCGATCCGGGATCACGCATGGGTGGACTACTTTCCCGCCTACGAGATCATCACCGCAAGCGTCACCGGCGGCATGTATTACGAGGACGATCACCGCGGTATCAATGCGCTGGGCGTTGCGCATGCGGTGCGTTGCTTCATGGCCAACTATACCCGGGACGCAGACCGGCTCGATCACGCCGCGATGGACTTGTCCGTCGATCCTTCGGCAAGCCAGCGCGTGCTCTGCGACGAGGACATTCTGGCGATGGCGCGGCGCTGACCTGCATGGAGCGCTGGCTGGTCATGTCGAATTGCCAGACGGTCGGTCTGGCGAATTCTCTTCAGGCGCAGACAGGTGAGGTTGCGGTCGACGGGCTCGATCCCTCGCAGTTCAAGGCCAGGGCCTGGCGGGCAAATGCGCGGATGAAACGCTACGACAGGTTGCTGCTGGCGGATGCCGTCTGGCCCGAAGTGCCGAAAGCCAGACTTGAGCGGATCGGCGCCCATGTCCGGCTGCCGGTCATGACCTTTCGCGGCTATCACCCCGACCTCGTCTACATCTTCAACCGGGGCAAGCCGCTGTCCGGGCCGGTGAGCCATTACCATTCGGCCATCGCTTTCGCCTGCTTCCGCCAGGGTATCGCGCTGGCCGATGTGCCATCCTATTTCACCGGCGCCTTTTTCGAGAAGTGCGGCTATTTCGGTCTATGGGCGGGGGAGAGAGATCGCCTCCTCGCCGAGTTCCGTGGTTGCGGGCTCGAGATTGGGCCCTACTTCCGCAATTGGGGCCGCGGGGCGGCCTTCATGTATTCGTACAACCATCCGCGCATCCAGCCGCTTTACGACATGGCATCCACGATACTGGAAACGCTTGGCGTGACCCCGCAGAGGTCGGATTTGATCCCGCACGACAATCTGGCCAGCAGCGCGATCTTCCCCGTCTACCCCGAAGTCGGCGAGGCTACGGGCGTATCGGGCCAGTACATCTTCCGCACGACGGGCGACTACCGGCCGATCGGCCTGAGCGAATTCCTCGCCCGGTGTTATGACCTTTATGGCAGCATCCCGGCAGAGGATCTCGCACCCTTTCCGGAATTCCGCGATCAGGTGGAGCATATTTCCGGCCTGCTGTGACCGTCGCGGAAGGGTTGCCAAGGAAAAGGGGTGCCCGGCGAATTGCCGGACACCCCTTGCCTTATCGGTGAGCCGAGCGCCGAAAGGAGATTGGGCGCCGACGCTCCGAGCGGCCTAGAAGGTCATCTTCGCGCCGAGGTAGAAGCGCCGCCCGATCAGGTCGAAGAAATAGGGGTTGATCGGGTTCGAGCCGACCGCATTGGCAAGCCCGGTGGTTTCGGCATTGTATTCGACCAGCGGCGGTTTCCGGTTGAACAGGTTGTCGATGCCGAAGCGCAGGGTGACGTTGTCGGTTGCCGCAAGCGAGGCGCTCAGGTTGAACAGGTCGTAGGCCGGCGATCCGACGAAGGGGGTATCCTTGTTGAACGCATAGGTGATCGACTTCGCCGCCGGCTGATGCTGCCATTGCAGCGACACCGTCGCCGGGCCGACCGAATAGCCGATGGTGTTCAGCATCTTCCAGCGGAACGAGCCGGGGTTGAGCCCGTTCTCGGCCACACCGTTGCTGCCGGCCGGACCCAGCGTCCCGGCATATTCGACCAGGTCACCCGCCGGGCCCGCACTCGCCGGAAGCGGGGAGGACTTCATCGTGATCAGGTAGTTGAACACCGAGGTCAGCGACAGATCGCCCGGACCAACCGGCGCGCGCCAGTTGAGTTGCACATCGACCCCCTCGGTGCGGAAGCGGCCGTTGTTGAGGAAGGTCGTCTGCACGTTGCCCAGCGCGCCGTCGCCCGCCACGCGGCCGATGGCCTGACAGAACGGGTTGGCCGCCGCCGCTGCCGGATTGCTGGCGATATCCGGGTTGAAGGTCGGATCGAAACACGAGCGCTGTGCCGAATCCAGCGTTTGCGGGCCAATCGCGTCGTCGACCGCGATATTGTAGTAGTCGACCGACAGCCGCAGGTTGTTGAGCAGATCGCTGCCATGAAACGGCGAATCGATCACCGCGCCGATGGTCCAGGTCTTGGCCGTTTCCGGCTTTACGCTGGCATTGCCGACGAGCGTCGGGAAGGCAAAGGCCGGGCCGAGCGCGTTGTAGAACTGCGGGTTCGAATAGAAGGTATCCGCAGTGCCGGCAATGGACTGGTCCATGAGGATCCGGCACACCGCCTCGACGTTCGCCGCGTTGCTGTTGGTGTTCGGATTGGCCGAATAGGACAGCGTGTTGTTGAGCCGGCAGACATCGCCGCCGCCTGCTGCGGTGAAGGTCTGCTGCGGGGCGAGGAACAGTTCGGCCACGTTCGGCGCGCGTACCGCCTTGTTGAACCCGCCGCGCAGGCGCAGGAAGTCCGTCACCTCCCAGTCGGCCATGATCTTCCAGGTCGTGGCGGTGCCGGTCGTGTTGTAGTCCGAATGGCGCGCGCCCAGCGTCAGTTCGAGGCTCTCGATGGCGGGCAGATCCGACAGCAGCGGAATCAGCACTTCGCCATAGATATCGTGGACCTTGATGAAACCCTCGGAACTGCCCGAGGGATAGATGCCCACGGCCTGATCCTGGAACGAGATGCCCTGCGAGGTCAGGCTGTCATTGATGAACTCGTATTTGTTCTCGCGGTAGCTGGTGCCGAAGGCGGCGCGCACTTCGCCTGCGGGAAGCTCGAACAGCGGGCCCTGAACGTTGGCTTCGAACACGGTCTGACGCATTTTCGACCGGCTCTGCAAGGTGGCCGAAATGGCCTTGATGCAGTCTTCGGAGATCTGCAGGTCGAGATCGAACGGATCGAGGCCGCTGGTGCAGGTGGCGCTCGCCGCGCCGAAGCCGCCGAACGCGGCGTTGCCCTGTGCCGAGAAACCGCGGCCCCAGTCCGGGCTGGTCAGCACTTCGCGCAGGCGCGAGAGCGAGGCGATGCCGGTGATGACGGTCGAGGTCTGCGATTCGCCATGCTGGACGAAGGCTTCCCAGGTCCAGTCGGTGCCCGGTACGCTGCCTTCGAAGCCGCCGGTTACGTTGTAGGTCTGCACGTCGGTGCTGGCCTCGCGGTTGGCGTAGTCGAGGTAGTAGGTCAGCTGCCAGTTACAGCTTGCGCCGGAGCCCGGAACGCCCGGCGTGGCGGTGGGATCGCAGCCCAGCCCTTCGAGCGCGGCCTGCGAGGTGCCGACCGGAATGGTGCGGCTGTCGAGAATGGTGCGCAGCTCGTCGGGCACCGGGTTCGAGGCCGGAACCAGCGCCGACCACCCGTTGACCGAGGGGGAGGGCTGCTGGATCGTGTCGGTCCGCACCGTGGTGAAGTTCATCTGCGCGAAGGCGCCGATCCAGTCGTTGATCTCGTAGTTGCCGCGGGCATAGATGTTGTAGCGCGTCAGCGGCAGCACCACGAGAGCATCCTGGAAGTTCTGGCCGAGCGAACCGTCGTTCAGCAGTTTATACTTGGGATCGCTCAGGTCGCCCTTGAAGCGGGACGAGCCACCCGGAGGGCTCTGGAAAAAGCCGGTGAAGGCCGTGCCGTCCGGGTTGAAGTACAGCCGGCTGCCCGCGCTCACGTTGCCCGCACCGAACAGGCCATCGTAGACGGCCTGCGAAGGGTTGACCCCGCCGAGCGGCTGGAAGCCCGAGAAATCGGGGAAGAACTCGGTCCCGACGAAGCGCGGATCGTTCCAGGCGTCGATCTGATAGTCGCGGTCGCGCGCATAGGCGGATTCGCGGGTGTTGGTGGAAAAGCCGATGGTGACATTGCCGCGCCCGTCGGCAAAGTTCGTGCCCATCAGGCCGCTGAGCGAATATTCGAACCCGTCGCCTTCCTGCGAAATGCCGGCCGAGGCATCCAGTTCGAGGCCCTGAAAGTCCTTCTTCAGGATGAAGTTGACCACGCCGCCGATGGCGTCGGCACCATAGGTGGCCGAAGCGCCGCCGGTGATGATCTCCACCCGTTCGATCGCGGCGGAGGGGATGGTGTTGATGTCGACCACGCCCAGCGCGTTGGCGGGCGTCGCCCGGCGGCCGTCGACCAGCACCAGATTGCGGTTCGTACCCAGACCGCGCAGCGACACGGTGGCCGCGCCCGGCGTGCTGGTGGCGGTCGGCTGGACGTCGCCGCCGAGCGACGGGGTCTGCACCGGGGTGAAGGCGGGCAGTTTGTTGAGGCTGGTCTCGATGGCGGCGGTGGAGCTGTTTTCGAACAGATCCTCGCCCGCGGTCACGATCGGGCTGCTGGCCTCGAAATCGCGGCGCTGGATGCGCGAGCCGGTGACGACGATGCGCGATTCATCCTGGCTCTGCGCGGCCTCCGGCCCCTGCTGCGCGTGGACGATTTGTGTGCCCGCAAAAAGGTAGATCGCACTGGTACAGCCCAATGCGGCACGGACACACTTCGAGTGTCGTGAAGTCATAGCATACCTCCCATTTCGGCGGCCCATCCTTGTGGCGGGCTCACCCCTGTTCCGGGGCCTCTCACCCCGGCTGATAAGACTATGGTGAAATAGTTTGAATGTAAACAACCTTGGAAATCAAATGACCGTTTTAAGGGATTTGACTGAGAATAATGGTTGTAAATTGAACCTAATGCGTGCGGGTTATAGGCCGTGGGCGTGCCTATGCGACCGTTGCTCTCCCCGGATGCGCGGGCTGCGCTGCGCGGTTATGGGAGCGAGCGGGGCCTGGCGGCGGATCATCGGCAATGCGCCTGCGCGCTCCTGCCCACGCAGATCCGGGCGAGCATTCGCGAGAGATCGATGGCGGGGCTGGTGCTCATCTGTGCCTTGCACGGATTGCTTGCTCGCAGCGGCCGTGCCCCTGCGCGAAACGGCTTTCCAGCATCGCGAACTCTCCCGGCTGCGCGATCCGGCCAGACGACCGGAAATGGCGATCACTGTGGTGATTCTGATGCGGATCGTATGTGTAAATATAAACCGGGTCAATGCGGGCAGGTTGTCCAGATCATCCTTTCTGGCGCTACCCCTTCATGCCGAGTTCGCGCAGCAGGCTGTCGAAATCTCCGGCATAGTCGAGGTTGTTGGCCATCCGCGCGAGGTATCCCAGCAGGATCACCTTGTCGGTCTCCGAGAGGCCGTCGAGCAGGCGTTTCTCGCGTGCGAGCGATATCTTCACGATCCTTGCGTTCAGCTCGTAGCCCGCATCGGTGAGGGTGAGTTGTTGCTTGCGGCCCGTGCTGCCGGACTGGATCAGGCCCTTCTCCAGCAGGTCTCTGACGGTGCGGCTGACGATGGACTTGTTCATCACCAATGCCTCGCAAAGCCCTGTTGCGGTTAGGTTCGGGCAGTCGGCCAGCACCGAGATCACGCGAATCTCGTTCACGCCGGTGCCATAGGCTTCCAGGAAGAAGCGCGATTGCGACCAGATGAAATTGTTGGAAAGCACGCCCAGATAGTGCGGCACGAAGGTGTGCCGATTGATCGTCGGTTCCTGCTTGCGATCCTCAAGCGATGTCATTGGCTGCTCACGTCCTTGTTCATGCCATGTGCGCGGCGGCAGCCGAAGGCCGCTGCCCGCCCGCGTCATGGCTCCAAGCCGTCCCTGCCCATGATTGACATGTCAACCATTTTGACGGAGGTTTAGTTTATAAGTAAACGCAATTGACCTTGGCCGCATGTGCTGGCGCTCGTCTCCTGCGCCTGTCCCGGCTCAGTCCCAGCCGCGTTCGAGGAACCGCAGCGCGAAGCCCGCCATCAGCGCCGCGCCCTTGGGCAGCACGGCCTCATCGACGATCATGCGGGTGGAATGGAGGCCGCAGCAGGTCTGCCAGTCGCTGCCCTCTGCCGCCACGCCGAGGAAGAACATCGCGCCCGGCACCTGTTGCAGCACATAGGAGAAGTCTTCCGCCCCCATGGTCGGGTGGCTGCGCTCTTCCCATGCGCCTGCGCCGCCCAGTTCCATCGCCACCTGCTCGCCGAGGCGCGCGGCGCGCGGGTCGTTCACCGTTACCGGGAAGCCCTCGATGATGCGCACCGTGGCCGTGCAGCCATGGGCCAGCGCCACGTGCTCGGCCACTTGCGCGACCGCCGCGTGAAGATCGGCGCGGCGCTCCGCCGAAAGGGTGCGCATCGTGCCCAGCAGGTGCGCACTGTCGGGGATGACATTGTGCGCCGAGCCTGCCTCCATCTTGGCGATGGTAACCACCGTCGCCTCGCCAGCGTTGAAGCGGCGCGTGACCATCGTCTGCAAGGCGAGCACGATCTCCGCCGCGACCGGCACCGGGTCCACCGCATCGTGCGGCATCGAGGCATGGCCGCCCTTGCCCGTCACCGTGATTTCGAGCTGATCGGCCGAGGCCAGCATCGGTCCCGCGCGCCCGATCAGCACCCCGTGCGGCGCATTGGGCCAGACGTGCAGCGCGAAGGCGGCCTCGGGCAGCGGGTCGAGCAGGCCATCGTTGAGCATATGGCGCGCGCCGTGGAAGCCTTCTTCGCCCGGCTGGAACATGAAGCGCACCTCGCCAGCCAGGTCGCTCTGGCGTTCGGCCAGCAGCCGCGCCGCGCCCGCCAGCATCGCGGTGTGCGCATCGTGGCCGCAGGCGTGCATGCGCCCGGCGAGCTGCGAGGCGAAGGGCAGGCCGGTCTGCTCGCCCATCGGCAGCGCGTCCATATCGCCGCGCAGCAGCACACTGCGGCCTTCCCGCGCGCCCTTCAGCACCGCCACCGCGCCGGTGCAGGAGCCTCCCTCGCGCCATTCGAGCGGCAGATCGGCCAGATCGGCCTTGACCTTGGCGAGGGTCAGCGGGGTTTCGAGCCCCAGTTCCGGTTCGGAATGGATGTTTCGTCGCAGGGCCACGATGCGCTCGCGCAGGGCTGCGGCGCTGTCCATCAGGGTGTTGGTGAGCATGGTCTGTCTTTCGGCTGGAGAGCGGCGTTTGCGCCTTGCGGCCATTAAAGCGCAACTGGCGGGGCTGGGCAAATCGGCCGTCTGCGGCCACAGAAAGTCCACAGCGGATCAAACTGTTCGTGGATAAGAATTTGCCCTGAGCTTGTAGGGCGAATCACAGAACTATAACGATCAGAGGCAATCCATGCGTGACGTGCTCATCTCTCCCTCGATCCTCTCGGCTGACTTCGCTCGGCTTGGGGAAGAAGTGCGCGCGGTCGACGCGGCCGGCGCCGACTGGATTCACATCGATGTGATGGACGGGCACTATGTGCCCAACCTCACCATCGGGCCGGGCGTGGTGAAGGCCCTGCGCCCGCACACGCAGAAAACCTTCGATGTCCACCTGATGGTGTCCCCGGTGGACATGTGGATCGACGAGTTCGCGCAAGCTGGCGCCAATATCATCACCGTCCACCCCGAGGCCGGCCCGCATGTGCACCGCAGCGTGCAGGCGATCCGGGCTGCCGGGTGCAAGGCGGGGCTGTCGCTCAATCCGGGCACGCCGGCCAAGATGCTCGACTATCTCTATGAAGAGATCGATCTGGTGCTGGTGATGAGCGTCAACCCCGGTTTCGGCGGGCAGAGCTTCATCTCCAGCCAGCTGCGCAAGATCGAGGCCATCCGCCAGACCATCGACAAGCGGGGGCTTGAGGTGCTGATCGAGGTCGATGGCGGGGTCAACCAAGAGACCGCGCGCCAATGTATCGACGCCGGGGCCGACGTGCTGGTGGCAGGTTCGGCGACGTTCAAGGGTGGGCCAGCGCAATATGCCGCCAACATCCGTGCGCTGAGGGGAGAAACAGCGTGAATGTCCGTCCTGCCGAACTTTCCGATAGCACCAGGGACCGGCAGGCGAGGAACAGTGAGGCGCCAGGCGACAAGGCGCCGGCCCGCGCCATTCCGTTGCGCAACAACAGCAGCGAAGCGCTGGTGAGCAGCGAGAAGCCGGTGATCGAGCCGGCCGCGCAGCGCTCGCTGGTGGTTACGGATATTTCCGCCCCCGCCGTCACCGCGGGCGAGCGGCTGATGCGCATGGCCTACCGGCTCGGCATGTCGGGGCCGACGATCCTGTCGCCCTTCCGCAAGCCTGCCAAGCCGCGCCTGCTGGCGACGGTCGAATGCCCGCTCGATGGCGATCGGGTGGCGGGCATGGCGCTGCGGGCCGGGCACTTCCTCGTTTACGGGGTCAAGGCCCCGATCGCGCAGATCGATTTCTCGCCCGTCGCCAAGTTGACCCCGCCGTTCGAGCGGACCGTGCACGGCTTCTCGTGGCTGCGCGATCTCGAAAGCTGCGGCGCGCGGGCGCAATGCGCGCCGGTGGCCGAACGGGTGCTGGCGGCATGGCTCGACGCCAATGGTCAGTCGGGCAAGGGGGCGGCCTGGAAGGTCGAGAACGCCGGGCTGCGGCTCCTGGCCTGGCTGGTCCATGCGCCGCTGGTGATGAGCGGGCAGGACAAGGCGCTGCGCACCCGCACGCTCGAAGCCTGTGAGGAGACCGCACGCTGGCTTGATCGCCACGTTGGCCGCGCCGACGACCGGCTGGGCGAAGTGGCGGGCTGGTGTGCGATCACGGCGGCGGGGCTGCTGTTGCCCGATGGCAAGCCGCGCCGGTTGTTCGGTGAGGCGGGCCTCGTGCGCGCGCTGGGCGAGATGGTGGGCGACGACGGCGGCGTGCTTTCGCGCAGCCCGCAGGCCCAGATGCAGGCCATCGCCATGCTGATCGACCTGCGCGCCTGCTATCGCGCAACGCGGCGCGATCCGCCCTCGGCGATCGAGGCGATGCTGGCGATGCTGGTGCCGCCGCTGCTGGCGTTGATGCATTCGGACGGCGGGCTCGGCAGCTGGCAGGGCGCGCCTGCGGTTTCGGCGGAGCGGCTGGCCTCGCTGGTCGCGGCCAGCGGGGTGCGCACAAGGCCGCTGCGCGATGTGCGCGGCTGGGGCTATCAGCGCGTTTTTGCCAAGCCCGCCACGCTCCAGCTCGACGCGTCGCCGCCGCCGCTGGCCAAGCATGCCCGTAGCGGTTGCGCCTCGACGCTGGCCTTCGAGTTCTCCTATGGCGCGCATCGCCTGATCGTGAACTGCGGCGGGGCGGGGATCGCGGGCGGTCAGGTGCCGGTGCGGATCGAGCAGGGCCTGCGCGCCACCGCCGCCCATTCGACCATGGTGCTGGGCGATGCCAACTCCACAGCGGTGCTGATCAACGGCAAGCTCGGCGGCGGGGTGAATGAGGTCGAGATCGACCGCCGCACGATCGAGCTGGAATATGGCACGGCGACTCGGCTCGAGGCGAGCCACGATGGCTATGTCGCGCGGTTCGGGCTCGTTCATCGCCGTATCCTCACGCTGCGCGAAGATGGCTCCGAACTGCGCGGCGAAGATCTGCTCGTGCCAGCCGGGCGGCGCGGAAAGCGCGGAAAAGTGCCGTTCGCGATCCGCTTCCACCTCGGACCTCAAGTTGAGTTGAGGCCTTCGAGCAACAACCGCAGCGCGGGGCTGGTGTTGCCCGATGGCAGCTATTGGCAGTTTGTCAGCGCCGATGCCGAGATTGAGGTCGATGAAAGCCTCTGGGTCGATGGCATGGGGCACCTGCATCCTGTACAGCAGCTGGTGATTCAAGGACTCGCCTCGCGCGGCGGCGGCCACTTTGCGTGGCTGCTGAAGAAAATGGGATAGCTTTTCACATGACCGATGTTGCGATCAAACGGGCACTCCTCTCGGTGTCCGACAAGGAAGGCGTGGTTGATCTCGCGCGCAATCTGGCCGGGCGCGGCGTGGAGCTGGTGTCGACCGGCGGCACGGCCAAGGCGATCCGCGATGCGGGCTTGCCGGTGAAGGACATTTCCGAGCTGACCGGCTTTCCCGAGATGATGGATGGCCGCGTGAAGACGCTGCACCCGGTGGTCCACGGCGGGCTGCTGGCCGTGCGCGACAACGCCGAGCATGTCGCCGCGATGGAGGCCCACGGGATCGGCGCGATCGATCTGCTGGTGGTGAACCTCTACCCGTTTGAGCAGACGGTGGCCCGAGGCGGCACCCGCGAGGAGATCGTCGAGAACATCGACATCGGCGGCCCGGCCATGGTCCGCAGCTCGGCCAAGAACCATGATTTCGTCACCATCGTCACCGATCCTGCCGACTATGCCGAACTGCTCGCCGAGCTGGAGGCGCTGGACGGCAAGACCAGCCTCGCCTTCCGCACCCGCATGGCGGGCAAGGCCTATGCCCGCACCGCGGCTTACGATTCGGCGATTGCGACCTGGTTCGCGCAGGGCGATGCCTATACCAACCCGCTTGGGCCCGAGGCGCTGAAGGCCACGCCCTTCCCCGAGAGCATGACGCTCGCCTTCGCCAAGCAAGACGAGCTGCGCTACGGCGAGAACCCGCACCAGAGCGCGGCGGTCTACGTTCCGCGCGGGCCTTCGGCCATGGGCATTCCGCAGGCGCGGCAGGTGCAGGGCAAGGAGCTGTCGTACAACAATTTCAACGATGCCGATGCCGCGCTTGAACTGGTGAGCGAATTTGCCGGTGGCGATCCCGCGATCGCGATCATCAAGCATGCCAACCCCTGCGGCGTGGCCCAGGCACCGAGCCTGCTTGAGGCATGGCAACAGGCCCTCGCCTGCGACAGCGTCTCGGCCTTCGGCGGGATCGTGGCCTGCAACCGCGCGCTCGATGGCGCGACGGCGGAAGCGATCTGCGAGATCTTCACCGAGGTGGTGATTGCGCCCGGTGCCGACGATGCGGCGCTGGCGGCCTTCTCGGCCAAGAAGAACCTGCGGCTGCTGCTCATCGATGCGCTTCCGCAAGCCAATCGCCCCGGCATGCAGATGAAGACCATTGCCGGCGGCATGCTGCTGCAATCGCGCGACAATGGCGATATTGGCCTCGCTGACCTCAAGGTCGTGACCAAGCGCCAGCCGACCGAGCAGGAACTGGCCGACTGCCTGTTTGCCTGGAAGGTGGCCAAGCACGTGAAGTCGAATGCCATCGTCTTCGCGAAGGATGGGGCGACGGCGGGCATCGGGGCCGGGCAGATGAACCGCCGCGATTCGGGCCGCATCGCCAATGTCCGCGCGCAGGAAGCGGCAGAGATCGCGGGCTGGAGCGCCTCGCGCACGCAAGGCAGCGCCATGGCGTCTGACGCCTTCCTGCCCTTTGCCGACGGGATTGAGGTCGCGCTCGATGCCGGGGCGAGCGTGGTGATCCAGCCGGGCGGCGCGATGCGCGACGAAGAGGTGATCGCGGCGGCCGATGCGGCAGGCCTCGCCATGGTGTTCACCGGGATGCGCCATTTCCGCCACTAACAGGCGCTGCGATGAAGCGACGCCCGGTTGCGACCAAAACCGGGCGCGCTTCACCGCGTGGAAAGTTTGTGTGGGTTACACCTGCGGCAACGATTGAACGCAACTGAACCCCACGGACTGACCCATGGCCCTCTTCTCATCCGAACTCTATCGCAGCTTCCTTGCCGGCTTCGGGATTACTGCTATCATACTGGGAGCGCATATCCTGCCGCAGCTTGGAGGAGCCTGATGCACTGGAAAGCCCTGCTGATTGGCGCGGCCCTCGCGATGAGTGCCTGCACCGGCCCGGCGATTGCCGCCGAGCAGGTGTTCGATGCGCCGGTCGCCACCCGGCAGGCCAATGAGCGCGGGCTGCAGACCGCCATTCTCGCGGGCGGCTGTTTCTGGGGTATCGAGGCGGTGTTCAGCCACACGCGCGGGGTGACCAGCGTCATTTCGGGCTATCATGGCGGCAGCGCCGACGATGCGACCTACCGGCGCGTGTCGAGCGGGCGCACCGGCCATGCCGAATCGGTGAAGATCACCTACGACCCGACCGTCATCCGCTACGATCAGCTTCTGCAAATCCTGTTCTCGGTGGGTGCCGATCCGACGCTGTTGAACAATCAGGGGCCGGATCACGGCACCCAGTATCGCACCGCCATCGTGCCGACCACGGCCGAACAGCGCGCCGTCGCCACGTCCTATGTGCGCCAGATGAGCCAGTCGGGCGTGTGGGACGATCCGATCGTGGTGCAGGTCGAGCGCGAGCAGCGCTTCTACCCCGCCGAGGCCTATCATCAGGACTTCGCCGACAAGAACCCCGACAACGCCTATATCAAGCGCTGGGATGCGCCCAAGGTCGAGGCGCTGCGCGAGAACTTCCCCACCTTCTACCGCGCCAGCTTCCGCAAGGGCTGATTGCCGATGGCGCTGCGTGCGCCTATGTATAGCCCCATGGGAAAGCATGCGCACAAGGAACATAGCGGCGACCGGCTGATCGAGGAGGCCGGGCACGCCATCGTGAAAGCGGGCGAGCAGTGGACCGCGATGCGCGAAGACGTGTTCCGCGCACTCGCGGCGCAAAGCCGCCCCGCTTCGGCCTACGACATTGCCGAGCAGGTCGGCGCCATGCGCGGCAAACGGGTGGCGGCCAACAGCGTCTACCGCATTCTCGACCTGTTCGTGCGCACCAACCTTGCCAACCGGATCGAGAGCGCCAACGCCTATATCGTGAACAGCCATCCCGGCTGTCGCCACGATTGCATCTTCCTCATCTGCGACGACTGCGGCCTGGCCGATCACCTCGACGATGACAGCCTGACCGGGGCGCTGCGCGAGGCCGGGACGAGCGCGGGCTTCACGCAGGTGCGCCCGGTGGTGGAGCTGCGCGGCCTGTGCGCCGAGTGTTCCGGCTAAACCCAAGTGTTTGTTTGGTCGACTTGCCTTGTACTAGCAGCTAAGCCGTTTCGATGAGTAATCGTCCGCAAACGCCTCTGCTTGATACGGTCAATTCCCCGGCTGAGCTGCGCCAGCTGAAGCCCGCGCAGTTGCGCCAGCTCGCCGACGAGCTGCGGCTGGAGATGATCGATGCGGTCGGCTCCACCGGCGGGCATCTGGGTTCAGGGCTGGGCGTGGTCGAGCTGACGACGGCGATCCACTACGTGTTCAACACGCCCGAGGATCGGCTGATCTGGGATGTCGGCCATCAGGCCTATCCGCACAAGATCCTGACCGGGCGGCGCGACCGCATCCGCACCTTGCGTCAGGCTGGCGGGTTGTCGGGCTTCACCAAGCGTAGCGAGAGCGAATACGATCCGTTCGGCGCCGCGCACTCGTCGACCTCGATCAGCGCCGGACTGGGCTTTGCCGTGGCCAACAAGCTCTCGGGCCAGCCGGGCCGCGCCATCGCGGTGATTGGCGACGGCGCGATGAGCGCCGGGATGGCCTACGAGGCGATGAACAATGCCGAGCAGGCGGGCAACCGGCTGATCGTGATCCTCAACGATAATGACATGTCGATTGCTCCGCCGGTGGGCGGACTGTCGGCCTATCTCGCGCGGATGGTCTCCTCCAGCGAGTATCTGGGCTTGCGCTCGCTCGCTTCGAAGGTGGCGCGCCGGTTCTCGCGCCGGGTTCATCACGGGCTGGGCAAGGCCGAGGAATACGCGCGCGGCATGGCCACCGGCGGCACCCTGTTCGAGGAACTGGGCTTCTACTATGTCGGCCCCATCGACGGGCATAATCTCGACCACCTGATCCCCGTGCTCGAAAACGTGCGCGATTCGGAGCAGGGGCCGGTGCTGGTCCATGTCGTCACCCAGAAGGGCAAGGGTTACGAGCCCGCCGAAAACGCCGACGACAAGTATCACGGTGTGCCCAGGTTCAACGTCATCACCGGCGAGAAGGCCAAGAGCGCCGAAGGGCCGCCTGCCTACCAGAACGTGTTTGGCGAGACGCTGGCGAAGATCGCCGATAGCGATAAGACCATCGTGGCGATCACCGCCGCCATGCCTTCGGGCACCGGGGTCGACAAGTTTGCCAGGGCGCACCCGAAGCGCACTTTCGATGTCGGCATTGCCGAGCAGCACGCGGTGACCTTCGCCGCCGGCCTCGCTGCGCAGGGGATGCGGCCCTTCGCCGCGATCTATTCCACCTTTCTCCAGCGCGCCTACGATCAGGTGGTGCATGACGTGGCGATCCAGAACCTGCCCGTGCGCTTCGCCATCGACCGTGCCGGGCTGGTCGGCGCGGACGGGGCGACCCATGCCGGTTCGTTCGACGTGACCTATCTCGCCAGCCTGCCCAATTTCGTGGTCATGGCGGCGGCGGACGAGGCCGAGCTGGTCCACATGACCTACACCGCCGCGCTTTATGACGATGGTCCGATTGCCTTCCGCTATCCGCGCGGCAACGGCGTGGGCGTGGAAATGCCGGCGGAGCCGCAGCGGCTCGCAATCGGCAAGGGCCGGGTGGTGCGCGGAGGCGTGGACGGCGGCAAGGTGGCGATCCTGTCGCTCGGGCCGCGTCTGGCCGAGGCGCTCAAGGCAGCCGATCAGCTCGACGCGCGCGGCCTGCCGACCACGGTGGCCGACATGCGCTTCGTGAAGCCGCTGGATGAGGCGCTGATCCGCCAGCTGATCGCCACACACGAGGTGGTGCTGACGGTAGAAGAGGCGGCCTTCGGCGGCCTCGGCGCGCATGTGCTGACCATGGCGAGCGACGAGGGCCTGCTCGACGAGGGGCTGAAGATCCGCACCCTGCGTCTGCCCGATGTGTTCATCGACCATGATGCGCCGGAAAAGCAGTACGACGAGGCAGGGCTAAACGCGCCGCAGATCGTCGATACGGTGCTGAGCGCGCTGCGCCACAACAGCGCGGGTGTCGAAGAGGCGCGGGCTTAGGCGAGGCTTCTGGGTTCAAGATCCGCTCGCCCTGAGCCTGTCGGACTCGAAGAGGGGCCGCAGGCCCAACAGCTGCACTGACTTGCGAAGCGCGCAGACGGAAGAAGAGCAGTCCTTCGACAAGCTCAGGATGAGCGGGCGTGGGTTATAGGGTAGTGGTCGGCAGGTCTAAACCACCCAGCGCCAAATGCCTGCCGCCCAGCCGCTCGGGTGAATATGCGCGTAGGTGAAGGCGAGCCATAGCGCGAGGCCGATCAGCCACCACAGCCAGCCGACCGAAAACAGTCTGCCCAGCTTCGGCCAATAGCTGGTGCGAGCCTCCCACCCGGCCCAGGCCGCGCCCATCAGCGCTTCTTTCTTGCGGTCCTGCAAATGCGCGCCGACCAGCGCGAGAAAGCCCATCGCGCTCGCCACCACCAGTGTGCGCGCGGTGGGCGCGGCGATCAGGTGGGCGAGCGCCCACAGGCCAATCGCCCACATCATCGGATGGCGGGTCACGCGGAACACCCCGTGCGGCTCTTTCGCTGCCGCCTTGGCCGCGCCCGGTGCGGGCAGGGCGGGGTTGCCGACGAACGATCCTGCCAGCAGCACCATCGCCACCAGCGTGAGGAGCGAGGCCAGCGCCCAGCTCACATCGTCGAAACCGGGCCACAGCGGGACCGACGGCGGCACTGCCTTGAAGGCAAAGTAAATCCACACGAAGGCCGCCAAGCTCACCAGCGAATAGACCGCCTGAAAGCCCTTCTCGCCCAGCGCCGCCACCATCGGCGCGCGCAAGGGGTGCGACATGGCGAAGTGGCTGCCGACAAAGGTCACGCAGGCAGCCAGCAGTGAAGTAAGCGGGTCCATGGCCGGGGTCCTCCTGCGCGGACCCTAGCACATGTGACGCGCACCGACCGCTGAAATCAGCCGCGCCCTTCGGGGTGAACGCCTGCCGCCTGCGGCTCGCCGACTTCGCTGCCGCCGAGCAGGTCGTCGCCTGCCTTGTCGTCTACCAGCGTGTCGAGGTGCATCAGCTTCTTCACCAGCGGGCTCAGCAGCAGGACGGCCACGCCCACGCCAATGGCGACCCAGCCGACGTTGGAATAGACATCGAGCACCACCTGCTTGCCCGCTTCCTCGCCCACGCCTTCACCGCCGGTGGCAGCGGCGATCAGGCCAGCGGCGAAGTTGCCGGTGGCCGAGGCGAAGAACCAGGTGCCCATCACCAGCGAGGCCATGTGCGCCGGGCTCAGCCGGTTCATGGCCGAAAGGCCGACCGGCGACAGGCACAGCTCACCGGTGGTGTGCAGCAGATAGATGAGGAAGATGAGGATCACCGGAGTGGCGGCATTCACGCCGAAGGCCTGCGCGCCCCACACCAGCACCAGAAAGCCGAGGCCGACCTGGATCACGGCAAGGCCGAACTTCATCGGTGCCGAAGGCTCGAACCCGCGCCGGCCCAGCCACAGCCACAAGCCGGCGAAGATCGGGGCCAGCGTGACGATGTAGATCGCGTTCAGCGACTGGAACATGGCCGCCGTCGGCTCCCACCCGAAGATCGAACGATCCACATGGCGGTCGGTGAACAGGTTGAGGCTCGACCCGGCCTGTTCGAACAGCGCCCAGAAGATGATCGAGACGATGATGAGGAACAGAGCGGCAAAAATGCGGTCCCGCTCATCAAACGCCTTAACGAGTGACTGCTGGATCAACACACCAATCAACACGGCCAAACCGCCAAGCGCCAGCCAGATAGCCTCCACGCTGCCCGTCGCAGCCCGGACAATACCAAAGATCATTACCAAGGCTGCTAGGATGTAGACCAAGAACGGTCCGCGCGGCGCACGTCCATAAGAACCATAGGGCAGCTTGAAGGTGACGATCGCAAGTACATAGGTGATCAAGGCCCCGCCAAAGCCTCCTAGCATTACGCCGACCAGATCCTGATACTGCACGGCCACCCAGCACAGCGCCACCATGGCAAGCCCGGCTCCGTAGATGGCCCATTCCTTGCCGCCGGTCAGTGCGGCAGGGTCTTTCGGCTCGCCGCGGCCGAGCAGCAGCGGCTTGCCGAGGATGAACACGATCAGGCCCAGCAGCATGCCAACGCCGGCCGCGCCGAAGCCGTAGGACCAGCCATAGTCCGGGTGCATGCCGAGATAACCGCACAGCAGCGAGCCGAGCGCGGCGCCCACGTTAATGCCCATGTAGAAGATGGTGTAGGCCGGATCGCGGCGCACGTCGGTGCGCGGGTAGAGCTGGCCGACCATCACCGAGATGTTGGCCTTGAGGAAGCCCGAGCCCACGATGATCAGCGCCAGCGCCAGCCAGAACACGTTGATCGCCGAACCGGTCTGCCCGCCGTCGCCCTCGACGGCCATGAACGCATGGCCCAGCGTCAGCAGCACCGCGCCGAATAACACGGCCTTGCGCTGGCCGAGATAACGGTCGGCGAGATAGCCGCCCACCACCGGGGCGATATAAACAAGCGCCGTATAGGCGCCGTAAATGACCGATGCTTCGGAATCGGAGAACATCCAGTGCTGGATGAGGTAGAAGATCAGCAGCGCACGCATGCCGTAGTAGGAGAACCGCTCCCACATCTCGGCAAAGAACAGGACAAACAAGCCTTTGGGGTGGCCGAGGATGGTTCCCATCGAATCCCCGTCAGGTAGTGTTTGTGAAGCCATATATGTTCATCCCATCCATGTTCGGCGGCGCAGCCGGCGCCTGGCACAAGCGGACACCCTAGCGGCAGAATGGCGCATGGGAAACGCAAAAGGTTGCAATGGAAACGGATTTCTCGCAGCGCGCTTGACCTGCGCCGCTGTATTATGGCAGTGAGTCACCTGTCATGAGTGACAATCGTCCCGTCTATCTGCGCCTCCGCGATCGCATTGCCGCCGCCATTATCGACGGGGTCTATCGCGAGGGCGAGATGTTGCCGTCGGTGCGCGCTTTCGCCGCCGAACAGGGCGCCAATCCGCTGACCGTGGCCAAGGCCTATCAGCAGTTTCAGGCCGATGGTCTGGTCCGCGTGCAGCGCGGCGTGGGCATTTTCGTATGCGACGGCGCGGCAACCCGGTTGCGTGAGCGCGAGCGGGCGGCCTTCCTGCGCGAAGAGTGGCCAGAGCTGTGCAAACGGCTGAAGCGGCTGGGCCTGCGGATGGAAGATCTGTTAACGCCAGGCTAGGGCTCGCCACGCTGTTCGGTGAACGACATTGCACAAAATCAAGTTCTCTGGCAGTGAAACCGCAAGCCTAGGTGGGAACGCTAACGCGGATCACTGTCGGTAAGAACATAACCCTTCGTTTCGCAACGTCACATACAAGAGGTCCCGATGATCCGGTCTGAACTCCTGCAATCTCTGGCTGAGGATAACCCGGATTTGCGGACGGAAGAGGTCGAGCAGGTGGTAGACCTGTTCTTCGACGAGATCGCCCAGCGCCTGTCCGAGGGCGGCCGGGTTGAACTGCGCGGGTTCGGCACTTTCTCCACGCGCCAGCGTGATGCCCGCAGCGGACGCAATCCGCGCACCGGCGACAGCGTCGATGTTCCGGCCAAGAAGGTGCCCTATTTCAAGCCGGGCAAGGAAATCCGCGAGCGTTTGAACGCGGACTGATCTTTTCGCCTGTTGCAGGCAGAAAAAGGGGCGCGAACCGTATTTGGTTCGCACCCCTTTTTGCGTTGCAGGCAAGGCTGCCCGGTTGGCGCCCCCGCCGTAACGGGGGCGCTCTCTCCCGGTCAGAACTTGCGTCCGACCGACAGCGACCATGTGCGCGGCAAGCCGGGTTGCGCGGTCACAAGGCCGAGCGCGGTGGTCACATCGCTGACGGTCAGATAGTAGTACTTGTCGAACACGTTCTGCACTTCGAGAGCGACGTTCCAGTTCTCGTCTGCGGTGGTGAAGGCGAGCCTGGCATTGCCGAGGAAGTAGCTGTCGATCTTCGACCAAGAGGTGTTGAAGCTGTCGGTGTAGATCTCCGACTGGTAGGCCCCGTCGAAGCGGGCCATCACCGTGCCGGCGTCCATTTCGTAATCGTACTGGATGCCGAAGCTGTAGGTCCATTCGGGCGTGTAGGGGGTCACCTCGTCGCCAACCAGGCCCGAGGCGCCGACGTCTGTGTACTCGAAGTTGATGTAGGACAGGCCGCCGTCGAGCGAGAGACCGTCGACCGGATAGGCCGACATTTCCAGTTCGAAGCCCTTGACGTCCGCCGAGCCGACGTTGTTCGGCTGGAGGCAGGGCGAACCCGGACAGGCCGACAGCTGCAGGATGATGTTGTTGTACTTGTTGAAGAAGGCCGCGCCGTTCAGGCGGAGGCGACGATCCAGCAGGTCGGACTTGAAGCCGATTTCATAGGTGGTGATCGTTTCCGGATCGAACGCCTTGAGCTGGTTGCACGGGGCGGGAATGACGTTCCCGTTGCCATCGGTGGGCAGGTCGGCGCATTCGCCCGCCGACGGGCCGAAGAACGGACGCGGGTTCACGCCGCCGCCCTTGAAGCCGGTCGAGACCGAGCCGTAGACCAGGAATTCATCGGAGAAGCGATAGTCTGCCGCGAGGCGCCAGTCCCACCGATCCCCTTCGAAGGAGTCGGAAACGCCGAACAGGCCGACCAGCAGGCAGTTTGGCGTGTTGCCGACCCCAACCGGGCCCGCCGTTGGCGCTCCGAGGAAGAATTCGCAGGCCGGCGGAAACACGTCCAGCACGCCATCGGCGTTGGTGTCGAAGGGCACGGTGCCGTCCGGGTTCGACCGGAAGTAGGTGTAGACCTTCTTGTCCTTCGTGTAGCGCAAGCCGCCAGTGAAGCTGAGCATCTCGGTCGGGTGGATGGTCAGCGTACCGAACCCGGCCTTGGTGGTGCTCGGCGTCGTATCCGGGCCGTGGATGAAGTCGATACCGGCATAGTTCAGGTCGACCCGGGCGGTGTATTTGCCGTCCTGATCGAGATAGTAGCCGCCCACGGTGCCTTCGATCAGGCCGTCGGCCAGTTCGAAATTGGCGCGGACTTCCTGGCTCCACGCGCGGTGGTTCAGCTGGTTGTCGAGCTGGGCGACCGGGATTGGCGTGCCATCCTGATCTTCACCCCAGTTCGACTGGTATTCGCGCCACGAACCGATCCACACCAGTTGCAGGTTGTCGGTGGCGTCGAAGGTGATGTTGCCGTGCACGCCCCAGCCGACGAGTTCGCTGATCGGGTTCGTCGCATAGGGCTTGTACGGCGCCTGCGAAGTGGGGTCGCGTGCGTCGAGGAAGTTGCCATAGTTGATGAAGCGCGGATCGAGCCCCTGCAGATTGCCGCCGGTGTCGCAGCTGTAGGGGCCGGCAGGCACGAAGGCGCAGGAGCCCGGGACGGCATTGCCATCCTTGCCGATCAGCCAGGGCAGCGCGGGCGGCGGGCCGGCGACGGGCAAGGCCCCGTTGCTGATCGCGGGATTCTGCGAAAACGGATCGAATGCCTCCGGGGTGGCCGATACGGCGCCCATCGCGAGGAGAACCTGCGGTCCGGCTTCGCCCTTGTCGGACGAGTAGTCGCCCGAGACGTTGACCTCCAGCCGATCGGTCGGGACCCAGCGGAGTGCCAGGCGGCCAGCCACGGTCGATTTGCCGCCGAGCGTCTCGTTGTCGGCATTTCCGCGCCCGCGGGCATTGTTGGCCGGCACGTTCGAGTCCGGATGGGACAAGGCATAGTCGAGGCGTGTGACGTAGCCGTCCACACTGCGCCCGATGCCTGAGACACGGGCGAACAGATTGTCGGTGATCGCGAAGTCGGCCATCCCGCGCGCTTCGATCCGGTTGTACGAACCGTAGGTCGCGCGGAACGAGCCGCTGTTGTCGCCTTGCGGTCGGGCGCTGAACAGCTTGATTGCGCCGCCGATGGAGTTCTTGCCCGCGAGCGTGCCCTGCGGGCCGCGCAGCACTTCGATCCGGTCCAGATCCATCAGATCGAGCAGCGAACTCGACAGGGTCGGGATGAAGATATCGTCGATATAGACGCCCACGCCCGGATCGAGCGCATAGTTGAAGTCGACCTGGCCCACGCCGCGGATGAACGCGATCAGGCCGCTGCCGCCGCCCTGCGGTTGTGCCTTGAGGGTGACGTTCGGAGCTTGCGCAGCGACCTGCGCGATGTCGGTCTGGCCGCGCGCTTCGAGCATTTCGGAGTTTACCGCCGTGATCGCGATCGGCGTATCCTGCAAATTGGCTTCGCGAAATTCTGCGGTGACGACGATCGTGTTGGTGCGCGAGCCTTCATTTTCGTCTTGTGCGAAGGCGGGTGTGGCGATCCCGGCCACAACGGCCAGCGACGACACGACGCTGAGCGACTTGAACTTCATCAGGCATCCTCCCCAGGTGCGAGGGCCTGAACGGCCCTCCGATGTGGTGTTCCGCCAGCGGCCGGCATTGTCAGCGGTCCGATGGCAAAAACGAGTGGGAGAAATGCAGGGCGGGTGTTTGTATTATGTCCGCACTCTGGCTGTTTCCGTCATCTCTCCCTCCAATCTACTTAGACGATCTGTAAAGACAATCAAGCCGGTTTGGTAATGTAACAACAGTGAGCGGCAATCTGTCGTAATTTGGCAACAGCCATACCCGACCTGGCTTGTTGACTGTTATACAAGCCGAAGCTTGCTCCGCTGCCCCGGCCGCGTCATGCTGTATTTCGAGGTGGCACCGAAAGCCGCCCATGGGAGAATTCGGATGACGCAGGCAAGCGGTGCCGCGCACGGGCGGCTGGGCGGCTATGAACTGAGAGTTCTGCTGCTGCTCGGGCTGGCCTACGGATTCGCCTATTTCGACCGCATGGCGATGACCTTTCTTGGCCCGCTGGTGAAGGCCGATCTTGGCTTGAGCAACGAGGAACTGGGCTGGCTTGGCTCGGGCCTCTCGCTGACCTGGGCGCTGGGAGCCTATTTCGTGGGCCGCTGGTCCGACCGGATCGGCAAGCGCAAACCGTTCCTGCTGGCGGCGCTGGTGGTCTTTTCGCTGTGCTCGGTGTTCTCGGGACTGGCCTGGAGCTTCGGCTCGCTGCTGGTGAGCCGGATCGTGATGGGTGCGGCGGAGGGGCCGTTCCTGCCGATCTGCCTTGCGATCATGGTCGCCGCCTCGGCCGACAGCCGCAAGGGTCTTAACGCCGGTGTGGTGCAGAATGTGTTCGGCTCGATCATCGGCACGGCGCTGGCGCCGGTGGTGCTGATCGCCATTGCCGAGGCCTTCGACTGGCGCGCGGCCTTCTTCCTGTCGGGCATTCCGGGGCTGGTGCTGGCGCTGCTGATCTGGCGCTTCATCCGTGAACCGATGGACGAACCCGCCATGGCCGTCCCGGTGCAGCGCGAGAGGTTCGGCGCAATGATCGGCTCTGAGCTGCGCGAGATGCGCGGGCTGATGGCGACGCGCAACATTGCGCTGTGTTCGCTGGTGAGCGTGTTCGGGGTGGGGACAGTGGTGATCGGCTCGATTTTCATGCCGCTCTATCTCGATGGCCCGCGCGATATCGAGCCTGCCACGTGGAGCCGGATCATGTCGGTGATCGGATTCTCGCCCGCCGTCGGCGCGGTGAGCGCGGGGCTTCTGTCCGAGCGGATCGGGCGCAAACCGGCGCTGGTGCTGTTCTGCGCGCTGTTCGCGATTTCGCCCGCCGCGCTCCTGTGGCTCGATGCTTCGCCGGTGGTGCTGGCCATGGCGCTGTTCGTCAGCTGGATGGGGCTGGGATCGTTCCCGCTGTTCATGGGGGTGATCCCCGCCGAGACGCTGGGGCAGGCGCGCGCGGCGACCGCGATGGGCGCGGTGGTGGCCGTGGGCGAGATCTTCGGCGGCTTCGCGCTGCCGCCGCTGACCGGGCGGCTGGCCGACAGTTTTTCGCTCGACTTCGCGCTCTATGCGCAGCTCATCTGCGGGGTGCTGGCGGCGCTGGTGGCGCTGTTCGTGGCCGAGACCAACCCGCGCTTTGCATCGAACCGAAACGAGAGGATGGCCCCGCAATGACCAATGAGGCGACGCACCCGCGCGATGTCGAGACCAGCCTGCGCCATGTGAAGCGCGGCGAGAAGGCGACCTTTTACGCCGGAGACCGCGAGCGCAGCTACTGGCCCGGCGAAGATCATCGCGTGACGATCCACGACATGCGCCCGATCCGCGACGAGCTTGCGCTCGACCGCAACGGCTTCGTGCTGCTCGACGAGCCGACCGATGTCACCGCCTTTACCGATCCGGATGAGAAGGCGCGCTATTGCCGCCAGTGCGAAAAGCTGGTGCAGCGGCTGACCGGCGCGGACAAGGTGGTGAGCTTCGGTCCCGTGGTGCGCACCAGCGCGGCGGGCACGCACGGGCATAACCAGCCCGCCTTCGGTGCCCATGTCGATTATGGCGCGCGCACCGTGGCCGACTACACCTTCGATCTGCTTCCACGCGAGGAGGCCGAGGCGCGGCTGGCGCGGCGGCACATCCTGATCAACGTCTGGCGTCCGATCGCGCCGGTCGAATCGACGCCCTTCGCGGTGGCCGATGCCAGCACCATCCGGCGCGAAGACCTGTTCGACAGCGAGGTCGTCGGCGGGCTGGGCGGGATCGACCGCTCGCTCTGGGGCTTCAACCTTGCCCATGCGCCGGGGCAACGCTGGTACTGGGCGCCGCAGATGCAGCCGCACGAGCTGTTCGCCTTCAAGCTGTTCGATAGTGAGGACGATGCCGTGCAGTTCACCGCGCACACCGCATTCGAGGATCCGGGCGCGCCTGCCGACGCCGCCCCGCGCCGGTCGATCGAGCTGCGGACCATCGCCTATCTCTGAGCGCAGGGCGCGATTGCGTCCGCAGCCCATTGCCACGCGGCCTTTGCATCCGTAGCACTAACAATCGTTAGAGTCGCAAGTACTCAACGTGGGAGAGAGAAACCTTGGGCCATTTCGATTTCGAAAAAACCGTCGATGCGCGCGGTGGCAGGGCCACTCTGCGCGGGATCTGTGACGAGAAGTTCGCGCCCGTCTTCGATGCCTTCGTGCAGAATTTCGAACAGGAAGAAGAGCTGGGCGCAGCCTGCTCGGTGGTGATCGACGGCGAAACCGTGGTCGACCTGTGGGGCGGCTGGGCCAATGCCGATCGCAGCCGTGAGTGGGATGCGCAGTCCACCGTCTGCATGATGAGCACGGCCAAGGGCGTGACCGGGATTGCCTTCAATATGCTGGTCGATCAGGGGCTGATCGATATCGACAAGCCGGTGGCGCATTACTGGCCCGAGTTCGCGCAGAACGGGAAAGAGGACATCCTCGTGCGCTGGTGCCTCGATCATCGCGCGGCGATTCCGGTTCTGACCACCGATGTGCTGTGGCCCGGCGCGTTCCTCGAATATGGTCCTTACATCAAGGCGCTGGAAGTGCAGGAGCCGCTGTGGGAGCCGGGCACGCGGGCGGCCTACCATGTGCACAATCAGGGCTTTCTGTTGGGCGAGATCATGCGCCGGGTGTCCGGGCTGACGGTCGGCCCGTTCCTGCGCAAACATGTCACCGGGCGGATCGGGGCGGAATATTACATCGGCGGGATGGACGCCGAGGAGCAGAGCCATGTCGCCGAGGTGCTGCCCAACACCGGCGCGCGGCTGTTCGCGGCGAAGGATACGGCCATGCCCGAAAAGCCCTCCACGCCCGAGGGTTGGCAGGACGGCGCGGTGCTGCGCAAGTTCGCCTTCCTCCAGAACCCGGACGAGCCGTGGCACACCACGATGAACTCACCGAGCTGGCGCACCTGCGAGATCGCCAGTGGCTCGGGCCATGGTAATGCGCGCGGGGTGGCGCGCATCTATGGCGCGGCGACGGGCGAGGTCGATGGGGTGTCGCTGCTGAGCAATGGCGCGCTGGAGGCGATGATCACCGAGCAGCATAACCAGGTCGAGCTGTTGCAGGACCGGCCCTATCATCAGGCGCTGGGCGTGCTGCTGAACACGTCCGAGGCGGTCTACATGGGGCCGAACAGGCGCAGTTTCGGTCACCATGGCCTCGGCGGCTCGATCGGCTTTGGCGACCCCGATGCGAAGCTCGGCTTTTCCTATTGCTGCAACCAGATGCACGCCGTGGGCGACAACGGCCCGCGCGCAAGGCGGCTGATCGACGCGGTTTACGGGGCTTTATAGCCCTCCCCCTTGAGGGGGAGGGTTGGGAGGGGGCTCGCTGCTCTTGCGGAGGCAGAACCCCCACCCCCGGCCCCTCCCCGGTGGGGAGGGGAGAATCAGAGAAGGACAGACGATGACCGACACAAAAAGCGCGCCCGAAATGACCGGACAGGAGATGTTCGACCAGGGCATGGCGATCCGCCGCAAGGTTCTGGGCGACGAGTATGTCGACAAGGCGCTGGCGAAAAGCGGCCCGTTCAACGAGCCGTTGCAGGAGCTGGTCACCACCTATTGCTGGGGCTGGAACTGGGGCCGCGAGGGGCTCCCCTTGCGCGACCGCAGCCTGATCAACCTCGCCATGATCGCCGTGCTGGGCCGCGAGAACGAGCTGAAGATCCATATTCGCGGGGCGCTCAACAACGGGCTCTCGAAGGAGGAAATCCGCGAGGTGCTGCTGCAGGTGGGCATCTATGCTGGCATCCCGGCGGCGGTGGATTCGTTCCGCATCGCCAACGAGGCCTTTGCGGCAATCGAAGCCGAAGGCACCGAGTGATGGACCCCGTCGCCCGCCTTCTGATCGAACACGAATGCGCCAAGCTGCCGCTGCTGTTCGCCAAGTATGCCGACAACGGCGACCACGGCGCACTCGCCGACCTGTTCACACCAGACGGCACCTATGACCGCCCGTTCAGCCCCGGCTACCCGTTCCACGGCCGCGCGCGCATTCAGGCGATCTTCCGCGACCGCCCGCCGATCCTCGTGCGCCATCTGGTGACGAACGTGCTGGTCGAGGTGACGGGCGAGACCACCGCGCGCGGCAGCAGCTACCTCATCATGATGAGCAACCACGATCACGTCACCCCGCCGCAGAAGTCGAACGGCATTTTCGTCGGCGGGTTCGACGATGAATACGTGCTCGACGGCGACACATGGCGCTTCGCCAGCCGCAAGGGCCACCTCGCGCTGCACGAGGGCGGGGCGATACCCAATTTCCCGCCGCCATCGGATGAGGCGCGCGGGCTCAGCTAACCATCCACGGGAGAGGATGCCAATGACGGTCACAGCCGCAAACGCAAACGAACAACTGGTGCTCGATTTCTTTGAGGTGCTGTCCTCGGGCGACCTCGAGAAGCTGCGCACCTTCTATCACGAGCATTCGGTGTGGGAGCCCAAGGTCAAGGAGATCGCGGGCGCTGGCAAGCACATCGGGATGGACATCATCGACAAGTTCCTCGCCCCGGTGCGCGGGATGTTCGAGCCGGGTGATCCAAAGGTTCACGTGCAGACCATGTTCTCCGCCGGGCCCTTCGTCTGCGTGGAGAGCAATTCCACCGGCAAGACGATGGACGGTCTCGTCTACGACAACGACTATTGCTGGGTGTTCGAGGTGTCGAACGGCAAGATCGACGCGATGCGCGAGTATATGGACTCGCACTACACCGCCAAGTTGTTCGGCATGAACTGATGACGCAGCCAGCACATCCTCGTCATTGCGAGCGGAGCGAAGCAATCCATCACGCAGCCGTGCCGTCAGCTGCTGGATTGCCGCGTCGCCTGCGGCTCCTCGCAATGACGGCAAGGGCAGGAGTTTCCGATGCGACGCTTTGAAGGCCAGCCGATCCTGATCTCGGGCGCGGGGCGCGGGTTGGGCGAGGGGATCGCGAAACACCTCGCCGCTGAGGGGGCCACTGTCGGCGTGGCCGATATCAACGGCGACAGCGCACTCGCCGTGGCCGAGGCGATCCTTACCGAGGGCGGCAAGGCCTTCAGCTATGGCGCGGATTGCGGCAGCCGCGCGGCATTCTTCCAGCTCGCCGAGGACTTCGCCGCCGATGCCGGACCGCTGCGCGCGGTGATCAACAACGCCTCGGTGCTGGTTTACGAGCCGATCGAGCAAGTCACCGAAGAGACGCTCGACCGCATGCTGTCGGCGGGGTTGAAAAGCGTGTTCTGGGGCGTGCAGGCCTTCCTCGCCCACCGCGACGAAAGTGCGCCGGGGTCGATCCTCAACTATTCCTCGCCGGTGGCCTATCGCGGGCGGCCCAATACCGGGGCCTATACCACGATCAAGGCGGGCATCGCCGGGCTGACCAAGGTGCTGGCCGGAGAACTCGGGCCGCGCGGGGTGCGGGTCAACGCGATTGCGCCCGGCTCGGTGCCGACGCCCGCGACCGAGGGTTTTGTCACGCCCGAGCAGTACGAGCAGCGCGCCAAGGGCATTCCTTTGCGCCGCAACGGCACCCCGCGTGATGTGGCGCAGGCGGTGTCCTTTCTCCTCAGCGACGAGGCGGAGTTCATCAACGGAGCGATGCTTGCCGTCGACGGCGGCATCATCGCGGCGGGGTGACCAAAATCAACCACCATCCGCTCGCCCTGAGCTTGTCGAAGGGCCGTTCTTTTCTTGTTCCCGAGCGCGAAGGAAAGGCAGTCCTTCGACAAGCTCAGGACGAACGGAGCTTGTTATGACCGCAGTGTGGCAGGACCGCCTCGACCACCTCAAAAGCGTGATCGAGGCCGACATCGCGAACGACGACTATTACGGCGTGGTCCTGCGCGTCGCACGCGGCGGCACCGTCGTGTTCGACGAGGCCATCGGCCACGCCTACTCCGGCGGCAAAAGGCCGCTGAAAAAGGACGACGTATTCTCACTGTTTTCGGTCACCAAGGCCTTCACCAACGTGCTGATCATGCGCGCGATTGAGGAAGGCCGCTTCCAGCTCACCACCAAGGTGAAGGACATCTTGCCCGAGTTCACCGGCAAACCGCGCGAGGACGCGACCTTCTTCCACCTCATCACTCATCAGGCCGGAATGCCCGGCGTGTGGAGCCCAAAACCCGGCATGTTTCTCGACCGCCTGCAGGAGCTGTTCGACGAGAGCATCGCCCATGTCCACGGCACCAGCCAGCCGGGCGAGAAGAGTGACTATTCGCCGCTGGTGAACCACGTGCTGATGGGCATGGCGCTGGTCCGCACCGATCCGAAGGGCCGCAACTACCAGACGCTGCTGCACGAAGACCTGTTCGCGCCGCTCGGCATGGACTCGACCGCGATGGGTCTGCGCCAGGATCTCGATGCGCGCCATGTGCGCCCCGACATGCGCGGCACGGTCCCGATCAAGCACCTGTCGCGCAATATCGAGGGCGATCATGCGCTGTTCGAAGACCCTGAGGTCGAGGCCCCGCATGTCGGCTGCGCGAGCACCTGCGGCGATCTCTGGCGCTTTGCCGAGATGTTGCGGCGCGAGGGTGAGCTTGACGGTGCGCGCATTCTCTCACCCCGCATGGTGCGGCTGGCGCGCAAGGTCCACACCGGCGACAAACCCAACGAGCTGTACAAGGGCGTGGCCCTGCGCGCCGGGTGGGAGGTGCCGCCGGCCAATCAGGGGCTGGGTTTTCAGGTGCGGGGGAGCGGCGTGTTCCAGCACCTGTTCGGCCAGCTCGCCAGCCCCGAGACCTTCGGCAACTACGGCGCGGGCTCGACCATGTTCTGGATCGACCCCGAGGCCGACGTGACCTTCTCGTTCCTCAGCGCGGGGGTGATGACGCAGGCGGCGAACATCGAACGCTGCGGCAAGCTCTCCGACATCGCGCTGAGTGCGATGCTGTGACCTCTTCCGCCCACACAGGCCGTTCGTGTCGAGCGAAGTCGAGACAGGTCCGCGCCACACCACACCCGCTCACCCTGAGCCTGTCGAAGGGCAGGCACGACCTCGGCCCGGCCGTGGGGCGACCCTTCGCGCATATCCTTCGACAGGCTCAGGATGAGCGGAGGCTGGGAGCAAATCTATGAGTGACGCAGACATCATCGTCATCGGCGCAGGCCACAATGGTCTCGTCGCGGCGGCCTATCTGGCGGTGGCGGGCAAGCGGGTGCTGGTGCTCGAACGCAACGCATGGCTCGGCGGCGGGGTGGTCAGCCGCGAGCTGACCGAGCCCGGCTTCCTCCACGATCAGCACTCGATGAGCCACATCTTCATCCAGGGCAATCCGCTGCTGCTGAACGACGACCTCGGCCTCAAGCGCAAGTACGGCCTTAAATACGTCTTCCCCGAAGTGCCGATGATGAGCGTGTGGGAGGATGGCGCTACCCTGCCGCTTCACCGCGACCCGGCGAAAAGTGCCGAGGCCATCGCGCGGTTCAGCCGGAAGGATGCGGACACCTTCCTCGCCATGAGCCAGCAGGCCGCGCAGTGGCTGCCGATGATTCAGGCCGGGCTCTATGCGCCGCCAATGCCGGTGGGTGCGCAGGCGGCGATGATGGACCAGAGCGCCGAGGGGCAGGAGATCATGCGCACCATGGCCGTCTCCACCTTCGACCTGATGGAGGAGCTGTTCGAGCACGACAAGGTCAAGGCGCACTTCGGCCGGGTGGCGGGCGAAAACCTCGTTAGCCCCGACGAGAAGGCGACCGGGATCGGCGCCTATGTCTTCCTCGGCTTCCTCGAAAAATTCGGCTTTGGCGTACCGGTGGGCGGCTCGGGCAGCCTGACGAAGGCGCTGGTCGCCTGCATCGAGGACCACGGCGGCGCGGTCCGCTCCGGCTGCGAGGTGCGTGAGGTGTTCACCGATGGCTCCCGCGCCTCAGGCGTGGTGCTCGACAGCGGCGAGCGGCTCACCTGCGCCGATGGCGTGATCGGCGCGCTGCACCCGCATATTCTGCCCGATGTTGTGCCGAGCCTGCCCGCCGAGGTCGCGCGCAAGGCCAAGCGCACGCATATCACCGATGCCGCCTGTTTCACCGTCCACGCCGCGCTCGATGCGCCGATGCAGTTCAAGGCCAGGAACGCCGACGGCAGTCCACTTTCGGCGGTGATGTACGAGCTGATGCCCGCCAGCTACGAGGACATGCGCCGCGCTTTCGACGAACTGCGCTATGGCAATTTCAGCGAGACCCCGCTGGTGGGCGTGGGCCAGTTGCCGCAGCACGATCCCTCGCGCTGCCCCGAGGGCCGGAGCATTTTTCACGCCTGGGACTATGTGCCCTACAGCCGCAAGGACGGCCGCGACTGGGACGAGGCCAAGGGCGAATTCGCCGAGACCATGATCGCGCGGATGGGCAACTATATCGAGAACGTGCCCGAGGCGGTGCTGAGCTACCACTGCGACTCGCCCGTCGATATGGAGCGCACCAGCCCCAGCTTCCTGCGCGGCGACCTCCACGGCATTGCCACCACCACCTACCAGTCGGGCCGCCACCGGCCCACGCCCGATCTTGGCGGCTACCGCGTGCCGGGGGTCGAGCGGCTCTATCTGGTCGGGCCGTTCCAGCATCCGGGCGGCGGGGTGTTCGGCGCCGGGCGCGCCACAGCCATGGTGATGGCCGAGGATCTCGGCATCGATTTCGACGGGATTTCGGTCGGGTGAGTCCACTGCGCCTCACCGTCACCCCGGACTTGATCCGGGGTCCCGCTGTCATCTGCGATGTCGTAAGAAGCTGGACCCCGGGTCAAGCCCGGGGTGACGAGAATGGAGACGTTGCTCAATGAAAATCCGCGCAGCCGACAAGAGCGAGCTGATGGAAATCAGCAAAATCGAGGTGAAGGGCGACGATCTCGTGCTCAAGGGCAAGGTCTATGGCGCGATGCCGATGACTGCCGTCGTCACCCCCGAGGAAGCCCGCAAGTTCGGCAAGATGCTGACGCCGAAACTGGTATGGTTCCTGCTCACCATGCCGTTTCGAACGTCAAAATAGTCGCGTCATTGCGAGCGAAGCGAAGCAATCCAGCGTCAAGAGTTGGATTGCCGCGCGACCTGCGGTCGCTCGCAATGACGATTTCGGGAGTGAATGTCATGAGCAAACGCCATCAGGACAAGTCCGTCATCGTCACCGGCGCGGCGGGCGCGATCGGCTTTACCACCAGCGAGATCCTCTGCCGTGAGGGGGCCGAGGTGATGCTGGTCGATATCGCTGCCGACAAGCTGGAGCAGTGCGTCGCCGAGTTGCAAGGCAAGGGCTACAAGGCGCACGGCCATGTCGCCGATTGCGCCGACGATACGGCGGTCGAAGCCTATGCCAGAGCGGCCTACCAAAAATTCGGCAAGATCGACGGCTTCTTCAACAACGCCGGGATCGAAGGCGCGCTCGCCCCCACGCACGAGTACGACATCGGCTGGTTCGACAAGGTGCTGCACGTGAACCTGCGCGGGATGTTCCTCGGCCTGCGCTTCGTGCTGCCCTACATGGTCGCGGCGGGCAGCGGGGCGGTGGTGAACACCGCCAGCATCGGCTCCGAGCGGGGGCTGGCGGGAGCCTGCGCCTACAACGCTGCCAAGCATGGCGCGGTCGGCCTCACCCGAACGGCGGCCAGCGAAGTGGCGCAGAAGGGTATTCGGGTGAACTGCGTGATGCCCGGCGTGATCGAGACCCCGCTGCTGGTCGGCATGCTCGAACAGATGTTCGACAGCGTGGAGGCAGGTATGCAGAAGCTCGGCGAGGTGGCGACACTTAACCGCGTGGGCCAGCCGCGTGAGGTGGGCGATGTGGTCTCCTTCCTGCTCAGCGACGAGGCCAGCTACGTCAACGGCGCGAAGTGGGAAATCGACGGCGGGGCACTGGCAACGATCAGGAACGATATCTAAGAGGCAGCGTAGAGACCTGTCGAAGGGAAACGACGCTGCGCAAAGTCCTCAATATTCTCGCCGTGCTGAGTCTGGTGGCGGGATCGCAAGCCCAGGCCCAGGTTCAGGCCGCGCCCGCCCGCCAGGCCGCTCCGG
>NZ_QXFM01000117.1 GCF_003584015.1 Aurantiacibacter xanthus | reverse complement strand
CTGCGGGCTTGGCCGGAGCGGCCTTCTTCTTCGTATCCTTCTTGTCGCTGGCTTTCACCGGGCTCGGGCGGGCCTTGAGGCCAAGCCGGTGGGCCTTGCCGATCACGGCGTTGCGCGAGACGTCGCCCAGTTCCTCGGCGATCTGGCTGGCGGTGGCGCCGCCTTCCCACATCTTGGTCAGTTGCGCGATCCGTTCGTCGGTCCAGCTCATCGAATACCTTCGTTCATTGCCTTTGCGGGGGAGGGGACTGCCGCCCCGATCCGCAGGTGATCTTGCCAGCCCGCCTGCCGACGGATAATCGCAGCCCATGCCTCAGACAGAACCTGCATCCGCAACCAGCAAAGTCGCGCTTTCCGGCACCAGTGCCGGGACCAGGTTCCCGCCGAAGGGAGAGCCACAGATCACCGGTTTCAACCGGATCGGGCTGTGGAGCCTCTATATTAAGGAGATCAGGCGATTTCTCAAGGTGCAGACGCAAACTGTCTGGGCCCCGGCGATCACCACGCTGCTGTTCCTGATCATTTTTACCGTCGCACTGGGGCGGGGCGGGCGCGAAGTGCTGGGCGTTTCGTTCGGAACCTTCGTGGCGCCGGGCCTCATCATGATGGGCATGATGCAGAACGCCTTTGCCAATGCCAGCTTCTCGCTGCTGTCGGGCAAGCTGCAGGGCACGATTATCGACTTGCTGATGCCGCCGCTGTCGTGGGGCGAGCTGATGCTCGGCATCGTCGCCGCCGCGATGACACGCGCGGTGATGGTCGGCTCGGCGGTGGCCTTTGCCATGTGGCTCTACCCCGGTGTTGAGCTGGGCGCGGCGCATGTGTGGGCGATCGTGTGGTTCGGGCTGAACGGTGCGGCGTTGCTGTCGATCGTGGGCCTGCTGGCGAGCTTGTGGGCGGAGAAGTTCGACCATAACGCGGCGGTGACGAACTTCGTGGTCGCGCCGCTGTCGCTGCTGTCGGGCACCTTCTATGTGATCGACAACCTGTCGCCTGCCTTCCAGGCGATCAGCCGGGTGAACCCGTTTTTCTACCTGATCTCGGGCTTCCGCTACGGCTTCCTTGGCCAAAGCGACATCGGCAACACCGACCATGCGGTGATGGGTGCGGCGCTGGGCGTGCTTGCGCTGAACGTGGTGCTGGGCTTCATCGCCTACCGGGTGCTGGCCAGCGGGTGGAAGATCAAGAGCTAGGCGCGGCGCGCTCGCTCCTCCTTAGTGGGTGAGGCTGGCGCGCAGGCGATAGCGACCGGCTGAGAACTGCTCGAACAGTTGATCGACGCCGGGATGATCGACCGGGCCGCCATCGGTGTCGATCAGCAGGTTCTGCTGGCTGACATAGGCGACATAGCTCGCCTCTTCGCTATCGGCGAGGAGGTGATAGTAGGGCTGATCGCGGCTAGGGCGCAGATCGAGCGGGATCTGTTCGTACCATTCGTCAGAATTGGCGAACACCGGATCGATATCGAAGATGACCCCGCGGAAATCATGATTCTTGTGCTTTACGACATCGCCAATGGCAAAGCGTGCGCGCGCATGACGAGGGGCCTGGATGCGCTTTCCGGCTTGAGCCGAATAGAACTCTGTGTGTTCCATATGTCCGGAATATAGGCGGTTTGCGTCTGCGAACAAGGCGTGCCGGGTGATAATCACCGGCACTTGTGTGCGAAGGGCCTTGGCAAGGGCAGAATCATGGGCTAACGGGCGCCCTTCTCAGAGAGACCGGGGCCGTTGAGGCCTCTCACCTGACCGAGCGGAGAGGTGGCAGAGTGGTCGAATGCGCTGCACTCGAAATGCAGTATACGGGCAACCGTATCGAGGGTTCGAATCCCTCCCTCTCCGCCACTTCACCGCCGATAGCGCGATATTGCCGCCCATAACCGCCGATCACCGCACAAGAATTTTCAGGTTTGCGGAAGTTGCCCCGCCAATAGCCCTCTATGGCACGATAAAAGGTGGGTTCTCACATGCCCACCGTGTGAGAACCTTTCACCGCAAATCACCGCCGATTGTGCGATAATATCCGCATTAAAATGCGCGGGCCTCCACAGCTCCTGGTAGAAGCGATGACGTGATGCCAGATGGCTTGCTCATAGCTGTACGCTTGGAAGATCGTTTCTCAGGCGATCGATCTGCACATCGGCTTTCGCCGACATAGGCGACGTTCAAGCCTTCGAACGGCTTCCCTGAAAACCAAGATTTCGAAGTGGCGATCGCCCCGCTTCGTTCGAGTCGCCTTCTACGGCGGCGGGAGCATCGGCACACCTTTGTCGAGCAGGTTAGCCAGAACCTCCGTGCGAGGACGCGCCGACTGCGTCGCCAATGCTACCATCGCCCGTGCCGCTCGGCGCGCGAGACTGCGCGCCGCGACGCGCTGCGCCGAAGGGATAGCCTGCATGCCACCACGGCCATGGACGAAGGCACTGCGCAGCTCGAACAGGTCAAGGTAGTCTGATGCAGCGCTAGCGTCGCCGAGGGCGGCCGCGATCCGTGCCGCCACCCTCCGTGCCGGCGTGACGTTCGGGTGCGGCGAGCCTTTGGGCCGCAGCTTGCGCCGGTGATCGAGCTCGAGACCGAGCGCCGCCTCGATCGACGTCATATGAGCCATGAACTCGTCGATCCCCTCGGCGAGAAAGCCCCGCACCAGGAAATGGACGATCGGCGTCTCAAACAGGCTAGTCGCCCGGGCCGCCTGCAGCTCGTCCCACGCCGAGGCGGCATATCCCGCGAGCGCAGGCGCGGCATCGTCGTCCAAGGGATAGGTCGTCGGCCGCTCCAACTCGATCTCTTCCCCCCAGCTGTCCTGAACGATCCAGGGCTCGAGCGAAAGATCGTCCGCGCTCGGCGGCCGCTTCGACTGGACGAACAAATCGTCGTCGAGCGTGTAGATCCACGGCACGCGGAAGCCGCGCCAATCGAGGTCTATCAGCGTCGACCAGTCTTCCCACGGCGCCAGCATCAGATGGAACAGCGCGGCTTCCACGACCGCGGGGAAGTGGCCGAGATGCGGTTCGATCGCTCCGAAATCCCGCATGATGTCGAACATCCACGGCGCCGCCCGCGCCTCGGCATGGGGACCGACGGGCAGCGTCTCTTCGACCACAAGCCAGTGAAACTGAGCGAGGCGGTCCGATTCAAGGGGCACCTTGGGATAAGTACGTGCAAGCCGCGGCGCATTGAAGAGCGTCTCCAGCTCGTCGGCCGAGAAACGCGCAAGCCGCGCGGGACCGAACGCGATCGGCGGCAAATCGTCCGCCAGATCGAGCGGGCATAGATGCCGCCGCACCGCAGTCTCCTGACGGAATGCCGCTTCTATCCGTGCCGCGGCGATGGCCACATCGAGCGTCAAATCCTCGCGGCCTTTGGGAAGGTAACACGGCATACCCAAGGCATGCAGCGCGGAGCTCAGGGCAAAAGGTGCCTTCCCGCCGCCGAAACGCTCCGCACACAGATCGCGCAGCGCGATGAAGCGCGGCGCTGCCAGGAGATTGTCGGGTCCGGGCCACGGCATGCGCCACAAGTCTGCAACGGCCGCGACGAGCACCGGGTCAGGCGCGGTCATGCTCGATGCTCCTCGGCGGTTGGCCGCCACGCGCGTTCGATCCGCTCGCGGACAAGCCGCCGCTCCAAGCTCTCGTGCTTGTCCGCGATGCTTTCGCGATAGATGTAGGCTGCGTCTTCCCAGAAGCCGACGATCGCGCCGACGAATGTCTCGATCCGCTCGACCGGAACCGACATGGCAGCGACCGTCTGCCGGGGTGGCGACGACGGCCCGAACTCCGGCGGCAGCGACGTGTAGACCGGCCACCAATCGGGGCAGCGCTGTGTCAGTTCGGCGGCCGAGACGCCATCGCCGTGCCGGCAGGCATTGCCGAGATGATGCAGCGTATCAAGTTCACCGAAGCTCGGAAAAGCCTCGATCCGGATGCCGCGGAGCTCGCGAAACAGCGCGCACATACCCGGCCAGTTCGCCCTCTCCACCTTCGCGCCGACCCCTTCCCCCGGCCTTAACGCTTCGGCGCATCCGTAGAGATAAGCGCGTAGCTGACGCTCCCAGATCGACTGGATCGCGAGACAGAAGGCGAGCTTGGTTTCCGCGAGGACCTCTTCCATGTCGGACTGCTCGAAGCAGGCTGCCGGTTCGTCGCTGTGCCCAAGCTCCGTGATCCGCGCCTCGACCTGGTGGATTGCCGGGAGAATGACGTCGTCAAGAAACGATCGGATCGTCAGATCGTGCTTGGCCGCAGCGACATCGGCATAGCAGTTCTGCCAGCGAAACGGCGTCATCGCACCCGCTCCGCCGCCTCTGCGATCATGTCGCGGACCAGCTCCAGAAGTCCGCCGACCGGCATGCCGTTGAACGGATCACCGTGAGCGGCTTGATTGCGGCGCCGGGCCAAGGTCGGTTCGGTATCGCCGGTCAGCCGTCCGATGGCCGTCCGGCCACAGCGCACCACCATCGGTATCGCCGCATCGGTGAGCCCGTCGCCCTCGACCATGTGCCTGAGGGGAACGGACAGGCTCCGCCGGCGCTTGGGGAAGAGATGGCCGTAGCGGTCGGTCACCGCCAGCTCGATCGCGGTCAACGCGACCAGGTCACCTGCCTCGATCAGGTCGGTATCGATCCAGCCCAGCAGGTAGAGCTTTTGCGCGCGCGCATATTTGATGCCGACCATCGCGGGGACAAAGGGGCTTGGCGACCGGCCGGCAACGACATCGCGCCAGCTCGCCGCGTCCTCGAACGTGACCAATCCACCCGGAGCGCCCGCTTCGGGCCAAGGAAGCACCAGCGGAGCCTCGCAAGGCGGTAGGTCGATCAGTGCGCGATCCATTCGGCCACCCTCTCGGTTGGCGATCCGCCAACGACCCCAGCGATCTTCTGACCCCAAACAGCAGCGACCGCAACCGGCTCGACCCCGCCCGCCGGGCCGACAGGGCTACATCGTAGCAAGGTGGCCGGCCCGTGAAGGGAAAGCATCACTATATGTTCTTCGTTTGTTCTGATAAGGTGTCCCCGCATGCCGATCAGAGGCAGACGACTGAAGCGCGAGGTTCCCATGCAGCTATCCATATTTCTGGCTTTCTGGATTGCACGAAAGCCAGAAATATGGAATTCGGTATGCGTTATCGCGGCCGAACAGGGACGGTCGTCAGGAAAGGGGATACCGAATGGCACGCAGCCAGCCGGTCGCATCCGACGACGAAAGCGACCAGGAACCCGAAAAAGGTGTCTCGCTGAACTTCAAGGTCAGCCCAGAATTCAAGAAGCAATTCAAGGGCTTTGCTGTCGCACAAGGCATCAGCATGACAGATCTGCTGAAGAATGGCTTCGCGCTTTCCAAAAAGGAGCGGCAGAAATGACCGCTCCGGCGGCCACATTCTTGCGCTCGGGCAGCACTCGCGCGGCGTCAACGTGCAGACGGCAGCGATGACACTCGACACCCGAATGGAGTCGGCCGACTGGCTGTTCGCGATCTCGGAGGCGCGCGACCTGCCAGTCGTCGACGGGCTTGTTCCGGTCGCGGGCTACGATCGCGCCGGCCGTCCGCCCGAGGAAGTCGCGATCATGGAGAAGGCACTGTCCTACGGCGCCCGCGCGGTCTTCTTCGAAGCGGCGCGCCACGGCCGCGCTGCGGTCGCACAAGCCTTCATCTTCGACGTGGCCGACGAACCCGACGACGCGCGTTTCGCCGAGCTGCACAAGCGGCTGTGGAGTTGGGGCGGCGTCCCGCTCGTTTACCGCGCGGGCCGCGGCGCGATCCAGCTGTTCCGCTGCGCGCACGAACCCGACTTCGCGGGTCCCGACGGCAAACCCGTCTGCCGCCCGATCCGAACGCTGCTGACGGGCGCGAAGATCGCCGAGCTCGACGTATGGTGGGATGCGGCGCGCATCCGCAACGGTACGATCTGGGACGATCCCCACGCCTGCAGCCTGATGCTCTCCGCCCAGAAGGCGGCGCACCGGACGCTGGTCGAGGAAGTTCGCGCGCTTGCCAAGCAGCTGTCTGAGGGGCGCTTGCTATCGCCCAGGCTACGCCGAAGGCTGCTGATCCTTTCCCTCCTGATCGCCTATCTCGAAGAGCGCTCGGTACTGCTCCCGGCCGACTTCAACCAAGCGCGCGAAGGCGCAGGGCGCTTCTTCGAGATCCTCGGCGACGGCCCGGCATTGATCGCGCTGCTCGAGGCGCTCGAAGAGCGCTTCAACGGCCACGTCTTCAAATTGACAGAGGAAGACCGCGCGGCGCTGTCGGCGAGCACCGAGCTTGCCAGCTACGCCCGGCTGGTCGAAGGCTATGAGGACAGCTCTGGCCAACTCAGCCTCTGGCGGCTCTATTCGTTCCGCGACCTCCCGGTCGAGCTGATTAGCAATATCTACCAGCTCTTCGTCAAGGACGCAGCAAGTTCCATCTACACGCCGCCCGCGCTCGTGCGCCTTATGCTTGAGGAAACGCTGAGCTGGGAACGGCTCGACCGCTTGATGGCCAGCGACGGCGTCATACTCGACCCGGCCTGCGGGTCGGGCGTGTTCCTCGTCGAAGCCTATCGGCGGCTCGTCCTGCACTGGCGCTTGCACCACGACTGGGCGCGCCCCGGCGTCGATGAACTGCGCCCGCTACTCCAGCGGGTTCACGGGATCGACCTCGAAGAGGGCGCGGTCGAACTTGCCGCTTTCAGCCTCTGCCTGAGCCTCTGCGACGCGCTGCAGCCCGAGGAAATTCGCTCGAGCGTCAAGCTCTTCCCGCCTCTCGCGGGCACGACGCTCCATCACAGCTGCTTTTTCGATGCTAAGGCCAGAAGGCTCGTCGGCGCGCCGGTCGCCGCCATCCTCGGCAATCCGCCATTCGAATCCTCGCTGCCGACCGCCGGCGCGAAACGAAGCTACGCCGCCTACAAAAAGGCCAACGGCGCGCTTGCCGACAAGCAGCTTGCCTATCTCTTCCTCCACGAAGCGATGGAGCTCCTCGCTCCCGATGGCGTGCTGGCGATGGTCGAGCCTTCCGGCTTCCTCTACAATCAAAACGCGCTTGCTTTTCGGAAGTCCTTCTTCAGCCGCTGGCGGGTCCGCGAGATCCTGGACTTCGTCTCGGTCCGCGGGCTGTTCAAGAAAGGCGAAGCCGACCCCAAGATCGTCGTGGTCATTGCCGAAGCCAGCAAGCCGTCCGTCGACGGCCGACTGCTCCATGCCGTCTTCCGCCGCAATGGCCGCGCCACGGCCGAGCAGGGCTTCGACATCGACTATTATGATCTCCACTGGCTGCGAAGTGCGGAGGCGGAACAATCCACCGACATCTGGCGCGCCAACCTGCTCGGCGGTCGCCGGGTCCAGGATCTGATTGAACGGCTTCGACGCTATCCGACGCTCAAGGACTATGCCGATAAACATGGCTGGGATTTCGGGGAGGGCTTTATTGCCGGCCTCAGTGGTGAATCCGCGCCAGCCGAGCATGTTGTCGGGAAGCCTCTCCTACCAACCAGCGCGCTTTCCGAAGCGGGCCTCGACGTCAGATTCCTCGACACCGTTCCCAATCGGCCGATCAAGCGACCGAAGACCGAGCGGCGTTTCACGCCGCCCTTCTTGCTCATCAAGGAGCACCAGAACCTCTACCACGGCCTGTGGACCGGCCAATATCTGACATATAAGCATGAGATTGTCGGGCTGGTCGCGCCACGTTCCGATCTCGATCGGCTGAACGCCGTGCAGCGTTGGCTTCAGCGCGAGAATATTGTGCTGCGCGCGTATGTAGCCGGCATCAGCGCACGTCTCTTCACGCAACGGGCCACGGCGATCCTCAGCGCCGATATCTTCGCCTTGCCCTATCCGGAAGATGAAGATCTCGATCTCAGCGATAACGAGCGGATCATTGCCGAGGACATCGTCGAGCATCAGCGTGATCTCGTTCGTCTGGGCACCGCAGCCCCGGTCATGCGAACAGCACCAGACGATGCGCTTGCTGACTTCGATGCGGTGTTCACCCGTCAGCTCAACGCCGTCTACACGCGCAATCCGATACGCCCGCTCGAATCGCAAAGGTGGTCGGGCGCGATCTGCAGCGCTTACGCGTTCGGCGATGGCGCGGTGGACTGGTCGGGAGCAGATGAGCTACGCGGCAGGCTCGATGCGCTCCTCCACGAGCGCCGCGGCTCGGGCCTGACGGTCACCCGGATCACCCGCCTTTACGACAAGGGCTTCGTCTTTCTGCTGAAGCCCGACCGGCACCGGTTCTGGACTCGCTCGATCGCGCTGCGCGATGCCGATGACGTGTTCGCCGACTTGCGCGAGCAGGGCTTCTAGGATGCTGGCCGACGAGGGGGAGCGCCGGGCGCAAGCCGGAACGCTGGACAGCGAGGTCCATCTTCCCGGCGAGTGGATGAATGCTCTTATCGGCTTCATTGGAAGCGTCCTGCCCGGTTGGCGCGATGATCCCCGCCGGCCCGCGCAGACCAGCGAGGACGCCTTGACCGCGCAGCTCTGCGCGAAGCTCGCCAGCGCCAGCCGTCACACGCCAGGCTGGGATTTTCTGCAGTTCAGGCGCGAAGAGCCCGACGCCGCCGATGGCCGGCGCGCGATCGACCTCGCCGTCGCGCCGAGCGGCTCGGTCATCTGGATCGAAGGCCGCGAATATACCGAGTACCAAACGCTCCTGCCGATCGAATGCAAGAGGCTCCCAACCCCCAAGGGCCACAAGCGGGACGAGCGCGAATATCTCTACAGCCGCTTCAGTACGACCGGCGGCGTGCAACGCTTCAAGGCGGGACATCACGGTTCGTCACACGATCGGGCGGCGATGATCGCCTACGTGCAGGAGCGAGACATCCCATCGTGGGCGGTCCAGCTCGACGACTGGATCGACGGTCTCGAAAGCGACGCCGTCGAGGGCTGGTCTGCCGCCGACAAGCTGTCGCTCCTAGAGTATGATCCGCCATCGCGCGTGGCGGGCCTCTCTTCTGCTCACGCTCGCAGTTCGGGGCTTGGCGGTATTCGGCTCGTTCACCTCTGGATCGAAATGTAGTGCGGTCGCATCGCCGGCTTGAAGCTCACCTCCCCTGCGCAACAACTTTGTCGATCAGGGTATCGAATGCTCGGCAGCTTCCAGCGGCATGGGACCGGGAGTGTCAAAGCGCCAGGAGCTCTCCATTTTCATTCGCGATAGTCCTTTAGCTGGAAAGCTGGAGACGCCCGGACAAACAATAGCGTGCGGTGTACTGAATTCTGCCTTCAAGAAGAAAGCAAAAGGTTATGCTCGCGCCAGATGATTACTAAATTGCGCTGCGAGGATACCATGAAGCTCAAATTCCCCAAGCGATCGAAAACACACCTCACGGAGACAGAATCCTGGCGGGTCCTCGACAGCATCGCACCCAAAGACTGGATCGTGCGCGAGGTCACGGAGCGCGACTATGGCATCGATGCTTACATCGAGTTGGTCGACAAGAACGATGAAGTCACCGGCCAACTTATGTCTGCCCAGCTCAAGGGGGTGGGCTCGATCACGTGGAAGAAGGGCAACGGCGGCCAGCAGTTGGCGGCGTCACCGCAGATCAAGACCAGCACGGCAGCATACTGGCATGGTCTGCCAGTGCCGGTTTTCCTGCTGGTTGCGGATCTCGCTGCGAAAGACATCCATTTTGTGGCGGTCAAGGAGCTCATCCGCGGCGATTTTGAAAAACTCGAAACGCAAGGCTCGATGACGTTTCCGTTGTCCGCCTCTCTCTCACTCAAATCGAGCGATGGGCCCAAGCTATTCCGCTGGTTATACGCGCGCGAGCGGCTGCAGCCCGAATTCGCGTTTCATATCACGAACCTGATCAGCCAGATGGACACCTTCGCCGACTTCATCCGCATGAATCAGAATCGCGATAGCTTCATGGAGGTCGAAGCGGAGCGGCACCTGCAGTTCCGGGCACTTTACGAGTCCTGCCGGATGGCCTCGCTCTATCTGGAGAGTGAATGGCCACTGGAAGAGCTAATCGAGCTCTACAGGATGGATCGGCGCGATTGGAAAGGCGATTGGGTCCTGCTGCACGAGAAGACGCTGGACTATGCCTTGCAGAAGCTTCAGGTGCTGTTTCCCGCGCTCGTGCGAAAGGCGCTCAAGCTCGTCAGCGAAACCGAGGCCGGTTATTGGATGGCGACCGACCGGGTCTTCTTTTCGCTGTGCAGCAATGGCGAACTGAACATGCGTCTGAAGCAATTCGAGGGCGAGATCGGCCACTAGATTTGCGTCGCAGCGGGGCGCGTCGCGATCGTGCCCGGCTCGCATCCACGCTGGCTAGGTGGAGATGAGTTCAAAGGGCAGGTCCTTGGCGAAGCGACCGAAGCTGTCGAGGATCGCCTCCATCCGCCTGGGCATGTCATCGATCACTTCGTCGCGCAGATAGAAGATCCAAGGCTTGTCGTTGGTCCGTGCCGACTGGAAGTATTTGTCCCAGTTTCGGGCCGCGATCAGGGCCTCGAACTGATCGCGCTGGGCGAGCGACCACTCGAAGCCGCCGTGGAACATCCTGTTCCGATAAGAGACCATGGCGGCGAGCCACTCCATCATGTCGGGTTCTAGGTAAGTGGAAAGCCCAGAGGCCTCGGAGATCTGAGGGAGTCCGCTGATGATGTCGTTCCGGGCCTTGTCGCGGCCAAAATACCATTGGCAGTTCCACCGCTCCGGGTGCTGGTCCGCGCGCTTCCAGCGCCGGTGATCGGGAGGTTGCATCTGTTTGGCGGCATACATCGATCCCAGCGCTTGGAACGATTGGGAGAAGACGCTTTCCGCCATCGGCACTATCATGCCGATAGCGGAGAGGCTCACTGCGGCGTCGCTGTACGAGGATCGCCACATCGCATCGACGTGCTCATCGACCACGTGATGATGGTGCGGGCCCGAATAGGTTTCCGCCCGTTGCCCGAGCTCGTCGATGTTGGCGGCGACGCGCTCTGCTGCGGACCGATTTCTCGCGAGGACGGACCTGATGGCATCAAGCTGAGCGTCCCAGTCGATCGAATCGAGCAACCTGAATAGATAGTCGCGGTCGTCGAGCAGATTGTCGAGGCCGACGCGCAGCTCAGCAACCTCAGGGTTCATGTGGCGCTCCGAGTTTTCTCGATGATCCCCGCATCGATCAGTCGTTCCATTCGCTGCGACGGGCCGGCAGGCGCGTGTCGGCGGTGCGCCAGAGTTTTCTGCCTCGCTCTCCCCGGCGCTTCGGCTTGCCGTCCTGGCCCCAGGCAACGACGGAAAGGTAATCTGCATTTCTGTATTTGCCGGTTTCGTCCCAGTCCCAGGCAAAGCTCACGGTCTCGCCACTATAGACGAACTTGCCGGACCATGGTGCGAGAAACGAATATCGCTCGCCTGCGACGGTGATGACGTGCTGATGCCACGCCCGCTTGTTGCCGCCGCGGCTGGGCGGCCGGGACTTGTCCTTGAGATAGATGCCGTAGTGCTCGACTTCGGCCTTCTCGATGTTCACCCGCTGACCTCCTGATTTGCTCAACAATTCATGGTAAATGGATGCAATGAAGAGCGAATTGCAAGCAACCTTGGCTACTTTTGCGACCGCGGTTCGGGTGTTGCTGGAAGACATGGATCTGGCCTACACCGACCCAGCCGAGCGCGCGCTCGTCGCCCGGATCCGGGATCTGCTTCATGGGCAATTTGAGGGTTGGTCAATCGACCTAGAATGGAACCGGCGCGAGGACGTCGTCAAACGGCTCCGCTACGGGCTCAGCGAGGACGAGTTGATCAGCAAGGATGCGATTGTGCCCGACCTGATCGTGCATCGGGTGGGCAAGCGCGAGAACCTTTTGGTGGTCGAGGTCAAGAAGGCGTCGAACAAGGACTTCCACGGCGACATCTGGAAACTCAGGGGCATGACCGAACAAGCCGGACCGTATGGATACACCGTCGGACTCCATCTTGTGATCGACGTGAAGGCGAGCACGGCGCCCCGATCGGATGTCTATGTCGACGCCGTACTGGACGAGCCGCTGACTGAGTGGATGCGGCTGGAACTAGCAGGCCAGAATTGAGTACGGACGTCTGCTTCTGGGTTAGCGACGAAGATGACACCAACGGCCGGGGGGTGCTACGCAGACGTCTGATGGGTGTCAGCCAGCTCTGCCGTCCCCTTATGCCCTATTTTGGAGGGGTATAGAGGGCAATGGAGTAGATATAGTTCTCATCGCTATCCCGCATGTCCCGCCATTCACCGTCGATCACCCATTCCATCGGCTGAGAGATCAAGCAAGCCGCTGACGCTACGCTATGGCCCGATAAAACTTCAGTATCTGGCGCCAGCTTCCTACCCCTAACTCGGTCCATGCATTCGATGCGGCGTCTCCGCCGCATCGAATGTCACATGGATCTGCAGGCCGATCAGTAGCCCACGGTGAAGCGCTGGCGAACATGCGCTGGCGTCTCGATTTCGTCGGCAAGCGCAATGGCAAAATCTTCGAATGATATGCTGCTGCCGTTTTCGTTGGTCAGGAGCTGATCCTTGCCCAGTCGGAAGGTGCCGGTGCGCTCACCCGGCACGAACGCGGCAGATGGGGAGAGGAAGGTCCAGTCCAGATCGGCCTCGCCCTTGAGCCTGTTGAGGAAGTCCAGGCCGCCCTGAGCCTCAGCCTTGTACATTGCCGGGAATTCAGGCGTGTCGATCAGAAGCTTGCCCGGTGCCACTTCGAGACTGCCAGCGCCGCCGACGACATAGTAGCGACGCACGCCAGAGGCTTTGACGGCTGCAACAAGCTTGTCCGGATCGCTTGCCGAGAAGTGAACCGAGCTGATGACGGCGTCGTGACCCTCAAGGATTTTGGCCAAGTCTTCGGTTGCCTCGATATCGCCGGCGACAGCAGTTGCGCCCGCGAGGGATGCAATCTTGGCAGGGTCGCGCGCAATGGCGGTTACGGCATGACCACGGCTCGAAAGCTCGGCCAGGATGCGGGAGCCAGCCTGACCGGAAGCGCCGATAAGTGCGATTTTCATGATTTGATCCTTCGTTGTTTGATTATACGGTGACAGTCAGGTCTTCGATCGCTGCGAGCAGGCGTTCGGGACCATGGTAGAGCACCTCTCCGTTGAGATCGGTGGGCTTGCCGTCGATCACGGCGACCAGCTGCGGTACGCCGCGAATGCCGAGTTCATCCATACGGGTTTGCGAGGCTTCCATGCGCTCAAGCGTGCGTTCGCGCAGCGCGGTATCGTTCCGAAGCCGGTCGATGACCTCCTCAACGGTCAGGTCGAAGCCGTGTTCGCCAGCGACCGCCACGGCCACTCTGGCCACTTCCTCTTCGCCCGATGTTTCGCGCCCGTCGACATAGCGGGCAATCTGCGCGGCATGGAGGAATGCCGGCTCAAGCTTCGCATCGATTTCGCCGAGGAGCTGCAAGGCGAGTGTGGCCGGCGCAGAGGTAAACACGCCATCGGGAGCGAGGAGGACGTTCTGGTGATAGTCCTCGGAAAACCGCTGGCCGGTGAGCGACTGGATGCGCTGGTCGTTGTGCCAGGCATGGTCGGCTATCGAAGAGACCGGCCGGGTGCCGAAGAAGAGGCCCGAGGGCATCATGCGCAGCTGCGCCGGAAACCTGTTGGCGAGGCCTTCGAGCGCGGGGGCGCTTGCATAGCACCAGCCGCACAGGGGGTCGAAGAAGTACTGGAGTTCTATGGTCTGGGTCATAACGATGTCCTTACTGCTGAGGACATATATATTGTTGCGTATCTCGCAGATAAATATAACAATGATCGACACAATGTTGCATCATTCGAGCGAATTGAGATGGACCGGATTACGGCAGCGAAGGTGTTGATCGAAACTGTGGAGCGGGGAAGCGCAACGGCGGCGGCCGAGGCGCTGGACATGTCGCGGGCCATGGCGTCGCGTTACATCGCTTCGATCGAGGATTGGTCAGGCACCCGGCTCCTGCACCGCACGACCCGCCGGCTCAGCCTGACCTCGGCGGGTGAGCGCGTCCTCGAGCTGTGCAAGGACATGGTGCGAATAGCTGACGCCGTCAGCGACGTTGCGGCGGATGCCGCCACGCCGAGAGGCCGGTTACGGGTGACGGCTCCGAGCATTCTCGCGGAGGCTTTGCTCATCCCGCTGCTGGCGGATTTCGCCAAGGCGTATCAGCATATCAAGATTGATCTTCTGATCTCCGACCGCCCTGTCGACCTCGTACAGGACCGCATCGATGTCGCCATCAGGATCGCCAACAGCCTCGACCCCTCTCTGATAGCCAAACGCCTGGGATCATGCCCATCCGGGCTTTACGCCGCGCCCACCTACCTGACGGCGCATGGTCAGCCCGGCGATGTCGACGACCTCAAGGGCCACCAATGCCTGACCTATGCCAATCTGGGTGGGGGCGAATGGGTGCTGGGGAATGGCCGAACCAGGTCCGTGATACAGGTCAGCGGCAGCTTCCAGACCAATGACGCTCTCACGCTTCGCCGCGCCGCGATCTCGGCAATGGGCATTGCCATGCTACCGCGCTTCTCGGCCGAAGCCGATGTTGCTGAGGGTCGGTTGCGAAGGGTGCTGGAGGAATGGCAACCCGAGAGCATGGGCATTCACGCCCTATACGTTTCGCGGCACCATCTGCCGACGGCGGCACGCGTGTTGATCGATTTCCTTGGCACGCGGATGAGCCACTGATGCTCTTTGGCGTGTTGGCAATCGGCTCGATCAAGCGATATCCAGGATCTGCCCATCCTACCGGGCCGTCGTTTGGTCTGGTACAGCAAGGCAGGAGTGTCAGCCTTTAGTGGACAGTTTCCGCATGCTAACACGGCTCGTAAGAGCCTGATGTGGAGTGCAAATCTTGTCCGGCAGGATGGATTATTGTCGCGCGGCGCCCAAGGCTATGCAGGCCATGATGGATTTGGAAGGCGCGAGCGGTCGGAATCTCGCAGCAGAAGCTGGATGTTTTGTCTGCGTGGCGGGAGAGTCCGGCTTTCGATGCACAGGAGCGGGCTGCACTTGCATGGGCCGAGCCGCTTACATGGTTCGCGACGACCGGCGCCCCGAATTCCGATTACGAAACATTGGCGGCGTGCCTTCGACGAGTGTGAACGGGTAGAACGTACCCTCGTCATCACAACGATAACTGCCTGGAACCGCTTTGCCGCGGGCTTTCATTCACGACATCCCTTCGATCAGTCGAAATAGACGTCAATAGCGCGGTCCGATAGCTTACGATGGTCACACGTCAGCCGGCCGAGCAGGCACAGTGCGTCAAAGGCTCGCGACATAGGCCTTAAAACTCCGGCTTTTCATTGGCCGAAAATGTTCCCCGGTGTCCTCAGCGGCGTCGATCCTGTCGAGTCTGAAATTCCGGAAGTCTTCAGCAACTTCACACCAGGCTGTCAGTAGCCAGGCGTCATCGAAGATCGTCATGCCCACAGGGTGGATCCGTCTGCGTGTACGCGTCTGGTTCAAACTGTTGTAGGCAATGTCCAGGATGCGGCGCTCCCTGATGGCCAGCCTGATCAGCTTTTCCCATTCTTCAGCGCGTTTGTCCGTGTCGTTATCACGCCGCACTGCCATCATGGGCATGTGCCTCAGCAACTCACGCCCGGCATCTCCCAGTGTTGCTCCAAGCTTGCCTTGCGCGCGTGACGCCGCATCGTGGAGGGCCCCGGCATTTCGGGCACTGAGCAAACGCATCCCCAGCATGACGGCCTCAAGCTCGTCGGCTGTAAAGTGCAGCGGGGGCAGGAAGTAGCCCGCCTCCAGCTGGAAACCAAGGCCGGATTCGCCACGGATAGGAGCGCCTATGGACTGCAAGCTCGCGATGTCACGGTAGATGGTTCGAACCGACACGCCCAACCGCTCGGCAAGAACTGCGGATGAGACAGGATGCTTTGCCGCGCGCAGTTCATCCAGGAGAGAAAAGAGACGAAGTGATTTCATGGCGACGTCATATCATACCCCTGACAAAAAATGTCAGGGGCAGGCGATATTCAGCGGCATCCAGAAAGGACGTTCGCTATGTCAAAACCCTGCCTTGAAATTGCCACCTACACATCCATCGAACCCGTAGAAGCGGATCGCCAGCGCCAGCTTGCGGCCGGCATGGCTGCGAAATTGCCGGGTTTCGCCGGTTGGTTGCCGCTGAGCGGTAGTACAAACGCGACCGACCGCGCAGATGTGGTCGGGTGGACCAGCCTGGAAGCTGCCCATGATGCAGGGAAACAGGTCGGCACAGCGGAGGAATTTGCGCCATTTCGTCGCTCGATCGACACGTTCAACGGCATGGGGCATTTTACGCTGGAAGTCGGGGGCCTGCCGTTCATGCAGCCAGGCGATGGCATTGAACTTGGCCTGTTTCGCCTGAAGCCGGGCATTTCCGAAGAGGACTTGCGTTCCGCGCATGCGCACATGGTAGACCGTCATCTCTCCCGGCAATCTGGCTGGCGGGGTCAGAGGCTGGCCAAGCTCAAGGATGGAATTTGGGCCGACCTGGCGTTTGCCCAATCGAAGGAGGTTGCAGAAGCCATATGCGCCAGTTGGAGCGGGAATGAGGATTGCGAGGCGTTTCTTGCAATGATCGAGCCCGTCAGCATGCAGTTTGGTGCGATAGCATAACGCCCGGATCACCGGCTCCAACGTCGAATCCGGCCCCCATTCGATTGCATTCTTCCTGTGCCGGGTGGTGTGTACAGGACATTGGCGGCCGGAGAGGAAATGAACGGTTGCCGTAAGAACAAAACGGGAATATCTTTGAGTTCGTTTTGAACCGATCAAATGCGGATTTGGTCTCTATGCGGACGAGCTTACTATGGGGAAGGGGCGCGAAATGCCGGAATTGAATAGCGGCCCAGCGAAGGCGGGGTCTTTGTGGCGCGGGCTCGGCAATCTGGCCTGTCATCATGTCACGGCACCGCGGTGGCATAGGTCATGAGCGCCCTGTTCGAAGGCCCGGACGGGCAGCCGCGCTGTCGCTGGTGTGCGGCCACGCCGGACTATATCGCCTATCATGACACCGAATGGGGTTTCCCGGTCGATGACGATCGGCGCCTGTTCGAGAAGCTGAGCCTCGAAGGCTTCCAGTCCGGCCTGTCCTGGCGGACCATTCTCACCAAGCGCGAGAATTTTCGCGCGGCCTTCGCCGGTTTCGATATCGACCGGATCGCGGCATTCGGCGAGGCGGATGTGGAGCGGCTGCTGCAGGATGCCGGGATCGTGCGGCATCGTGGCAAGATCGAGGCCGTCATCAACAATGCCGCCCGCGCCCGCGAACTGGTGCGCGAAGCGGGATCGCTCGCAGCCTATGTCTGGAGCTTCGAGCCGCGCGGGGAGGATGTGCCTTACCTCGCTTCGACGTCACCGGCCTCGATTGCGATGTCGAAGGATTTGAAGAAACGCGGCTGGAAGTTCGTCGGCCCAACCACGGTCCATGCCTTCATGCAGGCGATGGGGCTGATCAACGATCATGCCGAAGGGTGTGTGACGCGGGGTGAGGTGGAACGGGCGCGGGCTGCGTTCACGCTTCCGGCAGGCTCCTTCAGCGCTTCGGCCAGATAGTCGATGAAAACGCGCAGGCGGGCGGGCATGTTGGCTCCGCCTGCGAAAACTGCGTGAATTTCCTCGATGTCGCCGGGGTTGTAGTCTTCCAGCAGCGGCACAAGCCGTCCGTCCGCTATTTCCGCTGTGACGCTGAACGCGCCGACCCGTGTCACGCCAACGCCTGCGATGGCAAGCTGGCCCAGCGTCTCGCCGTTGTTCGCTTCGATCGAGCCGCGCACGCTCAAGACATAGTCGCGCCCGTCCTTGCGAAAGGGCCAGGTCGGCTCGGCGCGGCGGAAATTGAAATTGAGGCAATTGTGCTCGTGCAAGTCCTCCGGAACGCGCGGCGTCCCGTGGCGAGCGAGATAGTCGGGCGCGGCGACGATCACGCGGCGACTTTCACCCAGCCTGCGCGCCGTCAATGCACTGTCGGCGAGCGGGCCGAAGCGAATGCCGATATCGGCCTGTCCGCCGGCAATATCGACGAGCGCGTCGGTGAGGTTGATGTCGATCAGAATATGCGGATAGCGCGCAGCGAATGCACCCAGCAGCGGCACGATGCACAGGCGCCCATGCGACAAGGCCGCGCTCACCCGCAATCGCCCGCGCGGAGCCCCCAGGTCGGCAACTGCCTGTTCGGCATCGTTGAGATCGGTGAGGATGCGCCGTGCGGCACACAGGTAGCTTTGCCCTTCGGTGGTGAGGCTCAGCGCACGGGTCGTGCGCAAGAGCAGCCGCACACCCAGCCGCTCTTCGATCCGGTCCACCGTCCGGCTGACCGCTGATGCAGTGAGCCCGAGTTTGCGTCCCGCCGCCGAAAAACTGCCTTCCGCCGCTACCGCAGCGAACACTTCGAGCGCACGGGCACGGTCGGTTGGGGGCAGTATCTTTGCGTTCATATCAAAGCTGTTTCGACTGTCTATCGGCTAAACGTGCCGGTGACTGTCTCCTATCTTTGCTTCAAACGCAATCAAAGGGAATGGTCATGGATTATCGCCAGTGGAGTGCAGAGGGGCTGCGTGTACCGCTGCTGTGTTTCGGCGCCGCCATCGAGGGGCGGCCCGGTAGCGCGCTGCCCTATCCGAACGCGCCCTATCGCTGTCAGGAAGAATTCACCCGCCTGAACCCGGTAATGGTCTGAGCAAGGAGACCTCCCCATGAAACTCAATCCTCCGCTTCTCGCGCTGGCGACGGGTGCTTTCGGAATCGGCGTCACGGAATTCTCTCCTATGGGCCTTCTGCCTGCGATCGCGACCGATCTGGGGGTTTCCATTCCCACCGCCGGGCTGCTCATCAGTGCCTATGCTATCGGTGTGATGCTGGGCGCGCCGCTGATGACACTCACCACCGGGAGGGTGCCGCGGCGCACCTTGCTGATTAGCCTCGCTGCGATCTTCACGCTGGGCAATCTCGTTGCGGCCATGTCGCACAGCTATGGCCTGCTGCTGGCTGCGCGCGTCATCACCTCACTCAATCATGGCGCCTTCTTCGGCGTTGGCTCGGTGGTCGCGGCCAGCGTGGTCCCACCGGGGCGCGGCGCGAGCGCGGTAGCGGCTATGTTCATGGGGCTGACCATCGCCAATGTGGTGGGTGTGCCGCTGGCCACCTGGGTGGGGGACGTGCTGGGCTGGCGCGCGGCCTTCTGGGGCATAGCCGTTCTGGGCGTGGTCACCATGGCGGCGCTGCGCCTGACCCTGCCGGACCGGCCCGCGCCGCAGGGCGCCAGCATGATCGACGAGTTGCGCGTGCTGACGCGGGGCGCGGTGCTGAGCGCGCTTGGGCTCACCGTGCTGGGGGCGAGCGCGATGTTCACCGTCTACACCTATATCGCGCCGATCCTGCAACAGGAGACCCATGCGTCGATCGGCTTCGTTACGGCGATGCTGGTCGTCTATGGCATGGGGCTGACCGTGGGCAACTGGCTGGGCGGACGGTTTGCTGACCGCTCGGTGGATCGCACGCTGATCGTGACGCTGAGCGGATTGGTCGTGGTGCTGGCCGCTTTCGCCCTGCTGATGCCGTTCAGGACACCGGCGGCAATCCTGATTTTCCTGTGGGGCGTGGCCAGCTTTGCTTTGGTGCCGCCGTTGCAGGTGCGCGTGATGAACGCGGCGGGCGATGCTCCCAATCTGGCCTCGGCAGTCAATGTCGGGGCGTTCAACCTGGGCAATGCCTTCGGCGCGGCGCTGGGCGGCGGCGTTATCGCGGCTGGGTGGGGCTATCCCGCCGTCTCGCTTGCCGGGGCGATCATGGCCGCGCTCGGGCTTGTCGCAGTGCTGGCGATGACCCGGTCGCAACGGGCCGGTGGGGAGCCGCCGCGATACGAATGCACGGAAGGGTGAGAACCGTGGCTCACCGCAGCATCGTCGCGACCGTTGCGAAGGAACATCCGGTGGCAGCGGGGCGCCCATTGCCGCCTTTGTGGGGTATCCGGTCATCCTGTTCGCAGAGGGGTTCGCGCAGAATCTGATCATTCGTCATGCCTGCGTGAGGGTTGGCCTGATCCTGCGCCGAGCCAGCGAGCACCGGGCAGCACAGCCAACGGTTGACCCGGAGGCCGCCGTAGGTGTAGATAGTTGTCATTGACTACATAAAAGATGCCTAAAGCTACAAAAAGAGAGGTCTGAATGGCGGATGCGCGTGCTTCGTGCGGTGCAGGTTGCGTGAGCAGTCTGGTACGTTTTCCATGCACTTTCTCCGGCAGAAGCGGCGGCGGCACGATTGCTAGCGAACACGAGCAGCACCGATAGGACCCGGTTGGCCGCTTTGGCGGCACTGGAGCATCAAGCGGCCCAAAAAATGGGCGTTGGGAGAGAGAAATGGGTGAAATCGTCTTGGGCATGTGGACCTCGCATGGCCCGACCCTGTCCACCGACCCTGAGCAATGGACGCTGCGGGTGGTCGCAGACAAGAAGCGCCAGCATCCCTTTCGCGGGCAAACCTACGACTTTGACGCTCTGGTCCGGTTGCGCGCGCATGAGGGGCTGGCCGACAAGTGCTCGCTTGCAGCGCGCAAGCAGCGTCATGCGGGGTGTGAGGCCGCCATTGCCGAAATGGCCGCGCGGTTTGCAGCGGCAAAGCCGGATGTCGCCATTATCATGGGCAATGATCAGCGCGAGCTGTTTCTGGATGATCTGACGCCTGCCATCACCGTGTTCATGGGCGAGACCCTGTGGGATCAGCCGGCATCGCCAGAGCAGGCGGCGCGTATGCCGCCGGGCATTCACGATGCCGAGTGGGGGCACAGCCCGCCCGAACGCCGTGAATATCCGGCCTGTCCGCAAGTGGCCGAGCATCTGGTGAAAAGCGTGATTGCCGAGGGGTTCGACGTGGCCGTATCGCGCCAGTTACCCGAGCCGCCGGGGCACTGGTCGAGCGGTGTTCCGCATGCCTTTGGGTTTATCTATCGCCAGATTATGCGCGACAAGGTCATTCCCAATGTCCCGGTCATTTTTAACACGTTCTTCCCGCCCAATCAGCCGACCGCGGCGCGCTGTTTTGCCTTTGGGCAGGCGGTGGGGCGGGCGCTGAAAACCGCCTTTGCAGGCAAGCGGATCGCGGTGTTCGGCTCTGGTGGCATGAGCCATTTCGTGATCGACGAGCAACTGGATCGCCGCATTTTCGAGGCCCTGCGCACCCGCGACCAGATGGCCCTGGCCTCCATCGACGAAGCCCTGCTGCAGTCCGGCTCTTCCGAGTTGAAGACATGGATCGCGGCAGCGGGCGTGCTGTTCGACAGCGACCTGACCGGCGACGTGGTCGGCTATGAGACCTGTTACCGATCGGAAGCGGGCACCGGCACGGCCAACGGCTTCGTGGCCTGGCAATAGCACAACCCCGACCGAGAGAGAGAACCGAAATGGATGATGATCTGATCGCCCGATTGCGCGATCTGGATGCCTGCGCCCTGTCCGATGCCCTGGACCGGCTCGGGCTGGGTGGGTGCGTCACCGGGCTGACAGCCTCTGCCCCCGGAGTGAAGATTGCCGGCCGCGTCCGCACCGTGAGGCTGGCCGCCGGGCCCCCGCCGAACGGCACCAGGCCGCGCCATCTCGGGGCTGCCGCCATCGATGCCAGCGACGCGGGCGACATTATCGTCATGGAGCAGCGCACCGGGATAGAGGCTGGGTCGTGGGGCGGTATCCTCAGCCGCGCGGCTCAGCATCGCGGGGTCTGCGGCGTGATTGCCGAGGGGCTGGTGCGCGATATCGACGAAGCTCGCGAGATCGGTTTCGCCGTCTTCAGCCGCGGGTTCACCGCCCGAACGGCGCGGGCCCGCGTGCATGAAGAGGCGACCGACGTGCCGGTGATTGTCGGCGATGTCACGGTAAGGCCGGGCGACCTTGCCTTTGCCGACAGCAGCGCGGCGATCTTCCTGCCCGCGGGGCAAGCCGCCGACATTATCGCAACCGCCGAGATGATTGCCGCGCGCGAGGCAGAAATGACGTGTCGGCTGGCGCGGGGCGAAAGCGCCAGCGAGGTGCTCGGCGCCAACTACGAATATATGCTGGAGGCGCGCAACGATGGCTGATCCGGATGGCAATGTCGCACGGGCTGTCAAGCTCGAAACCGCAACCATCAGCGATGCGCTGGATCGGCTGGGCATTGTTGGCCAGTGCTATGGCATCAAGGGGCGCGATCCGGACTTTCGCATGGCCGGACGCGCTTTCACCATGCGCTGCGGCCCCAATTCTACCCCACCCGGCACCGTGGGCGACTATATCGACGATGTGCCCGAAGGGGCGGTGGTGGTGATCGACAATCATGGTCGGACCGACGCCACCATCTGGGGTGATATTCTGACAGAGATTGCCCATCGCCGCCGGCTGGCGGGTACGGTGATCGATGGCGTCAGCCGCGATGTCCATCTGTGCCGCACCCTTGGCTATCCCATCTTCTCGCTCGACCACTGGATGCGCACCGGCAAGGACCGGGTGCAGGTCGAGGAGATGAACTGCGTTGTCGCCATTGGCGGCGCTCGGGTCGGTCCGGGCGATATACTCGTGGGCGATCCCGACGGTGTGATCGTGATCCCGCATGAGCACGAAGAGGCCGTGCTGGCAGCTGCCGAGGAAATCGAGGCTGCGGAAGACAGCATTCGGGCCGCCGTGCGCGGCGGAATGCGTCTCGATGAGGCGCGCCGCCAGTTCAAATACCATAGTCTACAGACCAGGAAGGATGCCGAATGATTATCGACTGCCATGGCCACGTGAGCGCCCCGGTTGAGCTGTGGGCTTACAAGGCCAGCATTCTGGCCCACCGCGGTTCTCATGGGCGCGGCAAGGTGAATGTCACCGACGAACAGATCATCGCCGCGGCCAGCAAGAAGGAGGCCTGGCCTGACGGGCACCTGCAACTGCTGCACGATCACGGCACGGACAGGCAGCTGATTTCGCCGCGACCGTTCCAGATGATGAACTCCGTGCAGCCGGGCCGTCTGGTCCACTGGTTCTGCGAGGAAGTGAACACCATCATTCACCGCCAATGCACGCTGATCCCCGACACCTTCATTCCCGTGGCAGGCTTGCCGCAGGTGGCAGGCGAACCGATCGAGAATGTTTTTGCGGAGATGGATCGCTGCGTCAGCCTCGGTTTCAAGGGCTTCCTGCTCAACCCGGACCCCTATGAAAACGGCCCTGAAGAGGCACCGGGCATGGGCGATCGCTACTGGTATCCACTCTATGAGAAACTGTGCGAGCTGGACATGCCCGCGCATATTCATGCGACCAGTTCGGTCTCGGAACGCACGCCCTATTCGCTTCATTTCATCAACGAGGAATCCATCGCGGTCTACACGCTGTGCAATTCCTCCGTCTTCGAGGATTTCCCGGATCTGAAGATTGTGGTCAGCCATGGCGGCGGGGCCATGCCCTATCAGTTCGGGCGGTTTGAATCGCAGTCCTTGCGCGGTCCGCGCCGCTTTTCGGAGCAGATGCGCAAGCTCTATTTCGACACCGTGCTCTACACCGAGGGCGCGCTGCGTCTGCTGATCGAAACGGTGGGGCCGGAGCGGTGTCTGTTCGGCAGCGAATGTCCGGGTGTGGGCTCGTCGATCAACCCGGATACGGGCGTGATGATGGATCACATCGCCCCCTGCATCGAGAGCTTCGACTGGCTGAGCGCGGCGGAGAAGAAGATGATCTTCGAGGACAACGCCCGCAAGGTGTTCAATCTCGACCTGTGATCGCGAAACGGCCTGTCTTCGCAGATCGAAGGCAGGCCGCTGAGTTGTCCGATTACCCGTCGACGTAGCCTTTGGCCTCGATGTCGATGCCCATGGCCTCTTCCTGCATCTTGCGCACATATTCCGGCTGACCGGCCTGGAAGATGAAGCGGGTGTGATGCAGCAGGCCGCGTTTCCTGATCTCTTCCTTGGTGAAGCCTTTTTCGATGGCTGCCAGATCGAACACCGGCAATTCCAGATTGTGGTTTCGGGCCGGGTCACGGATGATCCCCTTGGGATCGCCGTCGCCGTTCTCGATCACGTCGAGATCGCGCAGGAACTGGCGCCGCAGCATGGCGATGCCCTTGTCGCTGAGCCCGAGGTTTTCCTTGGTACGGTCGGAGATGCGCCCCTGGCCGGCCCAGGCGACAAAGTCCTGATTCATCACATGGCTGGTGATCCAGTGGCCGGTTTCCGGGTCTTTGACCGGACCATGCCAGGTTGGAATGGTCTTCTGCTCGAACGGCTCCTGCTCGCGCGGGACGCGGCTGAAGAACCAGCCGACCGACAGCATGTTTTCATCGTCGATCGGGACGCGGAACTCAAAATGGTCGCCGGTGAAGATGCCGTTCGGCCACAGGCAGGCGCGGCCGACTTCCCAGAACGGATGGTTCTCGTCGGTATCCTCGCGGATGCGATTGTAGGTGTAGCCAAAGTCCTTCTCGCGAAAGTCGACCTTCAGATGCTTGGGGCCATAGGGGCCTTCCTGCCCCCGCAGGCGCACGGTCCAGTTGGCGTGCATCCATTCGAAATGGACCGGATCGATGGAGTTTTCCTGACCCTGCAACCAGTTGCACGGCACTTCGGACAGGACGATCTGGACAAAGCCGTTCTTCCAGTTGAACGGGGCCCAGTCGGGCAGTTCGGGCGCGGGCGCGGGGCCGAGATAGGCCCACAGCAGGCCTGCCTTGGCCTTGACCGGATAGGCCTTGATCTTCACCTTGTCGCGATAGCGTCCGCCAGGGTTGGCGGTGTCTTCGTAGGGCTGTTCCAGGCAGTCACCTTTATGGTCGAACAGCCAGCCGTGATAGCTGCAGCGCAGGCCGCAGTTCTCCACGTAGCCCATCGCCATATCCGCCCGGCGGTGCGGGCAATGCTTGTCGATCAGGCCATAGTTGCCGTCCAGATCCTTATACAGGACAAGGTCTTCCCCCATCAGCCGCACGGGCTTGGTGGGCGTGTCTTCAAGCTCGGATACACCGCCGATCGGATGCCAGTAGCGGCGCAGCAATTCGCCCATGGGTTTGCCCGGCCCGACCTCTGTCAGCAGGCGGTTTTGCTCTTCGGTCAGCATCTCTCGGTTCCTGTATCTATGATTATTTACCGCAATCTGATTGTCTAAGGCAACAAAAATTGTCAAGCGAATGTGCCTGCGACCTCTTTGCGCTGCGGCGGGCAGGGGTTATGCTTGCTGCCTTTGCCAGGAGCGACCTTTGACCGATGATAGCCAGCAGGGCGGAGTTCAGCGTCTGAAGTCATTCCGTAATTTCATGACCTTCAAGCTGCATATGCTTGGCGGCCATTCAGAGCGTTTTGCCGAGCGCTACTACCGCAATCTGTTCGGACTGAGCCTGACCGAATGCCGGATCATCGGCATTACCGGCAGCCTTGATGTGGTGACCTTCAAGGACGTGTGCTCGATGGCGCATCTGGAGAAGAGCTACGCCAGCCGGATCATCAACCGGCTGGTGGAAGCTGGCCTGATTGAAAAGAAGGAAAATGAGAAAGATCAAAGGTCTATTATCATTTCCTTGACCGAGAGCGGGCGCGAATTGCACAGCCAACTGCACGCAGCGTCCGACGTCCTCAACGCCAGTCTGTTGTCGGTCCTCTCCCCCGAGCAGCGGGACTCGTTCATCGCCTGTCTCGATCTGCTGCACGACCATCTGAACGTAATGGAGGCCGACGGCGACGGGCCGGAAGCGGAGTGGCGCAAATACAAGGAGAAGCCCGTCGCGGCCTCTCGCTCGGGGCGTTCGCAGAAGGTGGCGATCGATCGTGAGGCGGTGCGCCAGTTGCACGACATGCTCGGGCAGTTGATGCGCTCCAGCTAAAGCGTTCGGTGTGGATATTGTAGACTGAGGCAACATTCTCTCTTATCCCGTTCTCGCAACGAGAACATGGAAGGAGAAGGCATGCCCGCAACGGATTTCAGACAGGATGAGGCTTTGCAGCATTGGCAGCCACGCCATCTTGTGGGCGGGGAGTTGCTCGCTGCGGGGGCGCCGTTCGGGGTGACCGACCCATCCAGCGGCAAGGTGTTTGCCGAATGTCCGGAAGCCGGGGTGGAAGAACTGGAGCGTGCTGTTGCGGCCGCCCGTGCGGCCTGGCCGGCATGGAAGGCTCGGTCGCTTGAGCAGCGCCGCGCCGTGCTGCACGACTTTGCGGCCGTGCTGGAACAGGCCGCGCCGCTGATCGCGCCGCTGCTGTCGCGAGAGCAGGGCAAGCCTCTGCCGCAAGCGGAAGTGGAGCTGAAGGTTTCGGCCATTCATATTCGCCACCTGTCCAGTCTGCCGCTCGCAGATCAGACGCTGCGGGCCGATGACCGCGGCGCGGTGGTGCTGAACTGGCGTCCGCTTGGTGTGGTCGGGGGTATTGCACCATGGAATTTCCCGGTGGCGCTGGCGATGCACAAGGTTGCTCAGGCGCTCTACACTGGCAACACGCTGGTGCTGAAGCCGTCGCCTTACACCCCTCTGGCGACGCTGGCCGTTGCCGAGCTGGCGCAGGGCATTTTCCCGCCGGGCGTGCTCAACATTCTGGCAGGAGGCAATGCGTTCGGGGCCGGGATGACGGCGCATCCGGGCATCGACAAGATCAGCTTCACCGGCTCGGTCGCCACCGGCAAGCAGGTGATGCAAAGCGCGTCGGCGAGTTTGAAGCGCATAACGCTGGAGCTGGGCGGCAACGACGCGGCCATTGTGCTGGACGATGCCGACATTGAGGCTGCCGCCGCAGGATTGGCGCGCAGCGCATTCTACAATTGCGGCCAGATATGCATGGCGGTGAAGCGCATCTATGCCCACCACGCGGTGCACGACGAACTCGCGGCCCGGATCGCGGAAAAGGCGCAGGCCCTGAAAGTGGGTTCGGCTTTTGAAGAGGGGGTGGAGATGGGCCCGGTGCAGAACCGCATGCAGTACGAAAAGGTGCTGTCGCTGGTGGACGATGCGAGATCGCAGCCGGGAGCGATGGTCCTGGCGGGCGGTGCTGCGCTCGACAGGCCCGGTTATTTCATTGCGCCGACGGTCATCACCGGCCTCGACGATAGCGCCCGGCTGGTTGCCGAGGAGCAGTTCGGCCCCGTCATTCCGATCATATCCGTTCCCGACGAGGACGACGCGATTGTCCGCGCCAATGCCGGGACTCTGGGGCTGGGCGGGTCGGTCTGGGGCCGCGATGGCGCGCGTTGCGCGGCTGTGGCCCGCAGGCTGGATTGCGGCACGGCCTGGATTAACCGGCACGGAGTGAACGAGAGCGATGTGCCGTTCGGCGGGATGAAGGAATCCGGTTATGGCCGTGAACATGGCGTGATGGGCCTGCATTCCTACATGGAGATGCAGGCGATCAACGCCGTTCCGCCCTCCGGCTGAGCTGGCAAAGGCAGAAAAAGGAAACCCGGCGCAGCCATGGCCTCGCCGGGTTTCGCTTGTGCAGGGCCGGGAGTTTCCCGAGGCAGTTGACCGCGGCCTAGAAGGCCTTGTTCACGCCGAGCACGAATTGCCGCCCGCGCGGGTTATAGACCCCGGCCACATAGGGCGCGAACAGCGAGGCTCCCTGGAAGGCAGGCAACTCGTTGAACACGTTGTTGACCCCGAGCCGCACTGTGGTTTTGCCTCGCAGGTCGAAGGTATAGCTGTAGAACAGGTCGAGTACGGTCTGGCCGTCTGTGTTCTGCTTCGGATCGTCCTCGGCATATTCGGTGGCGATCAGACCGTCGATGTAACGCAGGGTCGCCTGCGCGAAGTGCCCGTCAAGGCTCCAGTTGATCCCTGCGTTGGCGCGCCATTCGGGCATGGCAGAGGCCAGCGTCGCTGCATTGTTCCTGCCCAGTGCATCGATCACCGGGCCATCGTCGGTCTCGCGATAGCTGTACTTGGTGGTGACGGTGGCATTGGCCGTCAGCGAGATAACACCGGCGCTTCCCACATCGAACGAATAGTCAGCCGACATGTCGATGCCGCTGGTGGTCATTTCGGCAGCGTTGATCGATTGCAGGTACAATTGCACCAGTTCCTGGCTGACCGGATCGAAGACCAGTCGGTCGGCAAATTCTGTCCCGCCACTGTCGGCATAGGCCTGCACCACGGACTGTGGGCTTTCCTGCACGGCGATGCCGTTGAAGTTATAGGTCCAGTAGGTGGCGCTCAGTTGCAGCCCGTCGATCGGGTTGGCGGTAATGCCGGCGGTCCAGCTTTCGGCTTCCTCTGGGCCAAGGTCAGCGTTGGGAATGACAATGCCATTGGTGGCGGGCGCATTGATGCCCGGAACGTTGATGCCGGTCGCATCGGTTTCCCCCACGCCATAGATGCGGCGCAGGTCGGGCGCGCGGAAGGATGTGCTGTAGGTGCCGGTCAGCTCCACCTGCGGGTTGGGGCGCACACGGACGCCCACCTGCGGATCGAAGCTTTCGTGGCCTTCGAACGAGGTGAAGCGGCCGGCGGCCTGAATGTCGATCTCGGGCAGGAGCGGGATCTGGATTTCGCCGAAGACGGCATCGAAATTCCGGCTGGCGGCAAAGTCCGTCTCGGCGACCACGAACAGCCAGTCGCCGCCTTCGGTCAGCGGGTCGACATCCTTGGACAGCTTCTCGTGCCGACGTTCGTAGCCCAACGCCACCTGCACGCCGCCGCCGGGCAGGTCGATCTTGCCGGTAAGGTCGCCGGTGACCACGCCCTGCCAGGTCATCAGCTGTGCCTTGTTCTGCTTCAACTGGGTGGCGCGCACATAGTTGACCAGTTCCGGGTCATTCGGCCGGTCGAGATAGCGTGAGGCGAAGACGTTGAGATACTGGCAGGGGCCGACGCCCGGCGTGCCGGTGGCCGGATCGCAATTGGCACCGCCCAGTCCGTTCAGGGCGTTGATGAAGTGGGTGCGCACCAGGTCCTGCTGGCGGGCGTCGACCCGGTTCTCCGACCAGGTGAAGCTGGCCTGATAGCCCCAGCCGTCACCCAGATCGCCCTTGGCGTAGGTAGAGGCGTTCCACCACTGGCCGTCGATGTAGAAGCCATCGACTTCGAACCGGCCGCGGAAGCGCACATCGCCGCCAAAGGGATTGTAGGGATTGGCTGCGGGCACGAAGGGCTGGCTGGTGATGGGAAAGCCCGTGCTCGGATCGAAATACATGCTGGTCTTGGCGAAGCCCAGCGCTGCCCCGATCTCCAGCGCTTCCGAAAGGTCGAAGCTGCCGCGGATCGACGCCACCAGGCGTTCCTGCGGCGTGACGGCCTCGCGTCCGGCGCGCTGTTCGGTGCCACAGATCTGGTTGTAGGGTGCGCCAAGGCCGGTGAGATTGCCGCCGCCCTCAACTTCGGCAGTGGTGCAATTCGGGTCGGCCACAAAACGGGGCAGGGGGCCGGGGCTGACGGTGGCGTTATAGCTCTGCCCCGGCAGCAACTGGAAGCTGCCAGGGTTGCCGAATGTGGACAGCGAAGGGTTGGCCGCCACAAAGTCGCGCGCCTTGGGCTGACTTTGGAAGTCGTATTCGTTGCGATCCATATATTCGATCGCTGCCACCAGCGAGCCGCGCTCGCTCTGCACGCCCATGATCGCGCCGAGCACCAGTTCGTTGTGCCCACCATGATCCGTGGCCTGATAGCTGGCATCGACCTCCAGTCCTTCGAACCGGTCGCGGGTGACGAAGTTGACCACGCCGGCCACCGCATCGCTGCCATAAAGGCCCGTAGCGCCACCTTTCAGCACCTCGACACGCTCGATCATGATCGATGGGGCCAGCGTGTTCACGTCGACGCCGAAATTGCCGTTACGGTCGGGTTCGGAGGTGGGCGCGATCCGGTTGCCATTCAGCAACACGAGGGTGCCGCTGGGGCCAAGCCCGCGCAGGTTGACGTAAGCGCCGGGCGACTGGTTGTTGTTGCCCACATCGCCATAGACGGCATTGCCGCTGAACTCGGGCGATAGCGTGAGCAATTCGCCCACAGATGCGCGGGGGGCGGTGGTCAGATCCTCGCGCGAGAGGATCTGCGTGGGCGTGACGCCCTGATCGCCGAGATAGGAACCGGTTACGATGATGACCGAGCTGTCATCCTCCTCCTGGGCATGGGTAAGCGAGGGGGCGGCAAGCAAGGTGAGCGCTGTCCCCAGCACCAGACTTTTGCGAACGATGGAACGGTGAGCGGCCGGCGCGCGCGCCTCGGCCTGCGACAGTCTGCGCATAGCTTGTCTCTTCTCCCAATGTGCATCGCACGGTTCTTATTGTGCGATCTGATCTTGTCCTGATTTCATGAAACATGTTGTTCAAGATAACAAGACTATTGTTTATGATAACTATATTGAGGGGCTGCATTATGGTGTCGTTGAGGCATTTGACAGGAATAAAAATGACATAAAAACAATTGTATAGTGAAATAACCTCATGATTTATGTGCAGTGCAATGAAGCTCCTTTGGCCCCCTTGTCAGGCAGCCAGTCCTCTCTTATTAAGCGGCTTTATATAAAGTCACCTAAGTTCGATTCGTCAGGTGCGGGAGAGAGCCATTTTTACCGACGAGGAAACCGCCTTCGCGCAAGAGGTTCGCGACTTCGTTCGCGCCAATCTTGATCCCGATGTCAGGCGCAGGGTGATCTGTGCCCAGCCGGTCAGCCTGGAAGAAAAGCGCGTCTGGCATGCCACTTTGGCGCGGCAGGGGTGGGCGGCTCCGCATTGGCCGGTGGAATGGGGCGGCACCGGCTGGAGCCCGGCAAAAAACTACCTCTTTGTCGAGACATTGGCGGAAGAAGGGGCACCCGAACTCAGTCCCTTCGGCCTGCAACTGCTGGCGCCGGTGCTGATCCGGTATGGCACCGAGGAGCAGAAGCGCACCTACTTGCCCAAAATTCTGTCGGGCGAGCATCGCTGGTGTCAGGGCTTTAGCGAGCCCGGTGCAGGGTCCGATCTCGCCAGCCTGAAAACCCGCGCGGTGCTCGACGGTGATGAGTGGATCATCAACGGGCAGAAGATGTGGACCACTGTCGCCCATGCCGCCGACATGATGTTCTGTCTGGTCCGCACCGATCCGGTTGCCCCCAAACCGCAGATGGGCATTTCGATGCTAATCGTCGACATGAAGGCCACGTCCGGCGTGGATGTGCGCCCGATCATGCTGCTGAACGGCGAGCGGACCACGAACGAGGTCTATTTCGACAATGCCCGCGTACCAGCCGGAAATCTGGTGGGCGAGGTCAACAAGGGCTGGAATTATACCCGGGTGGTGCTGGGCAATGAGCGGCTGAACATTGCCCGTGTGGGCCTGTGCAAGCGGCAGCTGCGCCACCTGAAGGACATGGTACGCCAAGGCGGCCATGTCGGCGGCGGGCTTGAGCGCCTGCGCCAGAAGATCGCCGCGGTCGAGCTGGATCTGATGGGCGTGGAAGCGCTCAGCCTGCGGATGCTGGGCCGCTATCAGCTTGGCGAGGCTCCCGGCTTTGAGGCGAATTTCCTGAAGCTGAAAGGGGCAGAACTGCAACAGCGCCTTACCCGCCTGCTGGTCGAGGCAAGGGGCCCGGCTGCACTGCGACTGGGGGCTGATGGCGCCCATTCCTGCCTGCTGAAGAGCCATTTTGATACGCGCGTGGTCACGATCTACGGCGGCTCCAGCGAGGTTCAGCGCAACATCGTGGCCAAGGGCATGCTTGGTCTGGGCAGGCAGACTGCCACTTCCGGAAAAGGACTGAGCGCATGACCGATATGCAGGACGATGTGCGGCGCATGCTGGCAGAGGGCATCGGTCGTTTGCTGGAGCGGGAATACCGTTTCGATCAGCGCGAGGCCATGCGTAGGGCCGTGGCGGCGGGGCAGGGGCTGGAGGCATCGGTGATGTGGCCGCACCTCGAAGAGCTGGGCATCTTTGCACTGGCGGCAGACGAGGACGGCGCGCAGGCGCCTGCCACGCTGGGCCACCTGTCGGTTGTTGCCGAAGCCATGGGGCGCAGCCTTGCAATAGAGCCTGTCGTGCCGGCGCTGCTGGGGGCGCGGCTGGCGGCGTTGTGCGGGATCGGCGGGGTGCTGGCCGATGGGCAGCGCAGCGTGGCGGCACCGTCGCTTCTGTATGGAAGCGACAGCGGCTTCTTGGCGCAGGCAGAGGACGGCGGCTGGCGGCTGTCCGGGCACGAGGATCTGTGGCTCGGCGGTAACGACGCGCAGATAGTGCTGGTGCAGGCCGCCGATGCGCGGGGCACCTTGCGGCTGTTTGCGGTCGCGGTCGATCATCCCGGTGTCACTGTCAGCCCCTTCCAGCTCTTTGACGGACGCGGGGCCGCCGATGTCGCGCTCGATGGTGTGGTGGTGCGGGATGCGGCCTTGGTGGCCGAAGGTGATGTACTGGCCGCTGCCATCGAGCGGATCGCGTTGGAGGCAGGCCTCTTGCATGCCTGCGATGCCATTGGTGCGATGCGTGCGGCCAATACGCTGACGCTGGAGCAGTTGCAGACGCGCCAGCAATTCGGCCGCCCGATCGGGGCGTTCCAGGCCTTGCAGCACCGGATGGTGGAGATGAGCCTGGTGTTCGAACTGGCCGATGCGCTGGTGGAGCAAGCCGTGGCCGCGTCATGCCACGGGGCCAATCCGGCGGCCTGGCGGCTGGCTTGCGGCGCGCTGGTGCGCACGGCCCTGTCTGCCCGGCAAGTGGCTGAGGAAACGGTCCAGATGCACGGCGGCATGGGGCTGACCGAGGAATATCCGGCGGCGCACTGTTTCGCTCGGCTGACCAGTTTTGAGCTGCTCTATCCGGCGGAGGAATGGACCGAGCGTTTCTCTCGCCTCGCTCCGCTGGAAGCGGCGGCGTGAGCGGCACACAGCGAGGAAATGCAGATGGATGAAGCGGACACAACGAACGGGCTTTCAGCGGGGCGGCGTCCTGCGCGCATTCTCTATCTGGTGCGGCGGTTCCATGCGCTGGCCCACGCCCGGCTGGAGAGCATCACGCGCGCCTATGACATGACGCCGGCGGAATTCACCATGCTGTCGCTGGTCGCTGGCATCGGCCCCTGTTCGAGCGCCGAGATAGCACGCCGAGCCAGCATCACCCCGCAGGCAGTCACCCAGCAGATCAATCAGCTTGAGGGCAAAGGCCTGCTGTTGCGTCGGGAGAACCCGTCGAACCGCCGGATCAACCTGATCGAGGCCACGAGCGAAGGGCGCACCGGCCTGAGCGCCATCAACCAGCAGGCCGACAGGCTGGAGCAGGAATTCCTCGCCGCTTTCGGAGAGCCCGAGCAGGCAGTCATCCGGGCTTTCCTGTCGCAGGCCATCACCTGATAACAAGAAAAGGGAAAGAGTATGTCTGAAACCACTGCGCAACCGCAGGCCTACACCACCGTCAAACTCGATGTGGACGACGGGATCGGCTGGGTCACGCTGAACCGCCCGGAAAAGCGCAATGCGATGAGCCCGACGCTCAATCGCGAAATGATCTCTTTGCTCGATGAGATCGAACTGCGCGACGATATTGGCGTGGTAGTCCTGACCGGGGCCGGGGAGTCGTTTTCGGCAGGGATGGATCTGAAGGAGTACTTCCGCGAGGTGGAAGGCGAATCCCCTGTGGTGCAGGCGCGGGTCCGGCGCATGGCCACCGACTGGATGTGGCGCAAGCTGATGCACTACGCCAAGCCCACTATCGCGATGGTCAACGGCTGGTGCTTTGGCGGAGCCTTCACACCGCTGGTGGCGTGCGATCTGGCCTTTGCGGCGGACGAGGCGCAGTTCGGCCTGTCGGAAATCAACTGGGGCATCATCCCGGCGGGCAATGTGACCCGTGCGGTCGCTCAGGTAATGACCGACCGCGATGCGCTCTATTACATCATGACCGGTGAACCCTTCGACGGGCAGGAGGCCGCGCGGATGCGGCTGGTCAACCGCTCTGTGCCGCTTGCCGAGCTGCGCGATCATGTCGAGCAGGTGGCGCGCAATCTGCTGACCAAGAACCCCACGGTTCTGCGCAACGCGAAGTCCGCCTTCAAATATGTAGAATCGATGGACTGGAGCACGGCAGAAGCCGTGCTCGGCAGCATGGCCGCTGCCACTGCCGCATCGGACCCGGAAAAAGGCCGCCGCAAGGGCATGGCGCAGTTTCTGGACGACAAGACCTACAAGCCGGGGCTTGGAGGATACAAGCGTGACTGATGCGGGGGAGATGGCGGGCACCGTTGTTCGTCCCATGATGGACCGGGTGCTTCGGCCCCGGTCTGTCGCCATCATCGGCGTGTCCGCCAAGGAAAGCAGCGCCGGACGCAATGCCGTGGCGAACCTGCTGCGCAGCGGCTTTGGTGGGGAAATCCACCTTGTCAGCCGCAGCGGGGTCGAGCTGGACGGCCTTACCAGTGTGCCCGATGTCGCGGATCTGCCGTGGGGGATCGATCTGGCCATTCTCGCCGTGCCCGGCCCGGCCATCGAGGATACGCTGAAAGCCTGCGCCAGCCACGGCATGGGCGCGGCGACGGTTTTCGCTTCCGGTTTTGCCGAGCAGGGCGAAGAAGGCCGCGCGGCGCAGGAACGGCTGCGGCAGATTGCGGAGCAGGCAGGCATGGGGCTCGTCGGCCCCAACTGTCTCGGATACCGCAACTATGTCGCGCCGCTGGCGGTCAGCTTTGGCCGCGGAGGCATCGAAGCGGATCGTCCGGGTAGCCGTTCGGCCGTGGCTGTGCTTTCGCAAAGCGGCGGCATGATGGCCCATTGCTGCCTTGCGCTGACGGCGCGGGGCCTGCCGCTGTCCTACTCGGTAGCGACTGGCAATGAGGCGATGCTGGGGATCGAGGACTTTCTGAGCGATTTCGCGCAGGATCGGCACACCCAATCGGTGATGGTCTATGCCGAGCAGGTGCGCCGGCCGCAGGATTTTCTGGCGGCGGTGCGGGCCTGTAATGAGCGCGGCAAATCCGTGGTGCTGATGCATCCGGGGCGCAGCGCGCGGGCGCAGGAAGCGGCGCAGTCGCACAGCGGAGCCATGGCGGGCGACTATGCCGCCATGCGTGAGCTGGTCAGCCGCGCCGGGGCCGTGATGGTGGAAACGCTGGAGGAGTTCGTCGACGTGGCCGAAATTCTCGCGCGCAGCGGGAAGGCTCCGCACAAGGGGCTGGGCATCATGACCACGTCGGGCGCCTTCTGCGGGTCATCGCTGGACTATTGCGACAGGCTGGGGCTGGATGTCCCGGCGCTGTCGCCGCAGACCATGGCGGTGCTCGATAACGTGTTGCCGAGCTTCGCTCATGCGGGCAATCCGCTGGATCTGACCACGCAGCCGATGCAGCAGCCGGATCTGCTCGGCAAAGGGCTGCAAGCCTTGCTCGACGATCCCGAGATCGGCAGCGTCGTCGTCGCCATCACGCCGGGCGGGGGGATGCAGTCGCTGCGCTATTTCGAGGGGTTGCAGCCAGCCTTGTCGAACGCGCAGAAGCCGGTCTCGCTTTCGCTGATGGGCGATGGATCGCAGCTGCCGCAGACTTTTCACGACAAGCTGGCGGAGGGCAATGTCCATTTCACACGCTCGCCCGAACGCTCGCTGCGAACGATGGCGGCCATCACCCGCTATGGTCGCAACCTGGAGCGCGCCGGGCGCAGCGCCGCCACCCGGCTTTCGCTGAGCCTCGATGGCGCGCCGGGCGGCAACCTGCCGGAACACCGGGCCAAGGCGCTTCTGCATGATATCGGGGTGCCGGTTCCGCAATCGGGGCTGGCTCGCACAATTGAAGAGGCGACCGCGATTGCAGCGGCCATCGGCTACCCGGTCGCGCTGAAAGCACAGGCAGAACATCTGCTGCACAAGACCGAGGCGGGCGGTGTCGAACTGATGCTCGCTGACGAGGCAGCTCTTCGCGCTGCGTGGGACCGGATGAGCGCCTCTGTCGGCAGGGCCCTGAACGGCGCGGCGCTGGATGGTATTCTGATCGAGCAGATGGCGCCTGCCGGTGTCGAGATGATCGTGGCGGCGCGTCGCGACCCGGATTGGGGTGTTGTGGTCATGGTCGGCATGGGGGGCATCTGGGCCGAAGCGATGCGCGATTTCTGCCTGTTCCCCGCCGATCTGGCCGAGCAGGATATCAAGGCTGAGCTACGCCGGTTGCGTGCAGCTCCGGTGCTGACGGGCGGACGTGGCCGCCCTGCCTGCGATCTCGATGCGCTGGTCGAGGTGGCTGCGCTGGTGGGGGCTGCCTTGCGGGCAGAGCCGTCACTGCGCGAGATCGAGATCAATCCCTTGCGGGTCTACGAACAGGGGAAGGGGTGCATGGCGCTCGACGCCTTGGCCAGTTTCCACTCCTGACGCGGCCCGGCCCGTTCCGGGCACAGGAAAAAGGGGGCGGGATTTGCCACTATCGGCAATCCCGCCCTCCCTTTTTGAGTTGTATGAGCTTAGCTGCGGCCCACCATGGTGGGCGCGGTGAGAGGGATGGGTTCCTTGTCCTCCCGCGCCCGATTTGCCTGCTTCATCTTTTCCCAGAAGACCGGCCTGACGCGCCAGATCAGCGCTGAGGAAACCAGCGGCAGAATGGCAAACACGACAAAGGCCACGCCGTAGTTGCCGTAGACATCATAGAGCTTGCCCATCAGCCACGGGCCAATAGCAAAGCCCGTGCTGACCATCGCGGTGTAAATCCCGAGCATGGTGCCGAGCTGGCTCGGGCCGTAGACATGCTTGGTCATCACCCCGGTGTCGAGCATCACGGCGGAGTGGCCGATGGCGCGGGTGACGATGAAGGCCATCACGATCAGCGGGCTGGCCAGACCGAAAGCCAGAACCACCGAAATGCTCAGCATCACCCAGCAAGCGGCCAGTCCCTTGTTCGACGAACGGTCGAGGATGTTGCCGACGATCAGCCGGGTTGCGATGCCCATGACGCCAAGGCCACTGACCGCCAGCGCAACCCACTCCGGCGCCATGCCGAAATCGTTGAAGATCAGCACCTGATGCTGGGTGAAGGCCATGTCCACGCCGCCGACCAGAAACACCGCGATGCCGATCAGCCAGAAGCGTGGTTCCCTGATGATGGTTCGCAGGGGGAGGGTGTCGCCCTTGCTGGCCGCGGCCAGCCGGTCTTCGCGCGTGATGCGGTGGCCGAACGACATGCGCCGGGAAAACAGTCCGAACACCAGCAGGGGAAGGGCTACGATCCAGATGCCTGCCGATATTGTGGCAATGCCCATCCGCCAGCCAAAGGCGGCGATGGTGACGGTGATGATAAAGGGTAGGATGATAGACCCGGCCACCGTGCCCAGCAGGGCCATGCCCATGGCCGTTCCCTGCGAGGCATGAAAACTGCGGGAAATGAGCACCTTGAGCGCGACCATGGTTCCGCCTGAGGCAAAGCCGAGCAGAACGCCTGACATGTAGTACTGGGTCAGATTGTCGATCCACAGGAAGCTGATCAGCGCCGCTCCACCCATCGAGACGGTGACGATCAGCGAGAGCCAGGCCCCGGTCCAGTCGACCACGCGACCGACGGCAATCGCCGCAATCGCGCCCACGGCGTATTTCGACGAAGCGAGCAGTGTCACCTCCTCCCGGTTCCAGCCAAATTCCTTGATAGCTTCGGGGAAAATGAATGGCAGGGCGTAGGCCGGCGCGGCAAAGCCGAACAGGAAGCAAACAAAGGCGATCAGCAGAATGGGCCAATTCTGCCGCAATTCCGCACGGAATGCAGCGTCTAGTCTAAACATACCTTCTCCCGGCGCGCCCCAGCTGTTTTCAGCCTAGTTTTGCGGCGCGCGACTCTTTCTCTATGAAAGCAAAGCTACGCCCAAAATGGTTGTCAAAGCAAATGAAAATGATGCTTTTGGCAATGAAGTTTTGATCCCGTATGCTCCCTCGGACCGGAGAGATCGCAGTAGGGCGGAGGGTTGGCTGATCCAATGCCAAATATGCACATTGTCGATAGTGACTATCTACCCGATGTGCTTGCGAGAGCGCTTCGACATATCCGATAGGCAGGGCGCGGAAAAGGAGCCGGCTGTCACCGGTCTACGGGCCGCCAGCGAGCTTCGGGCTCGCGACCGACAGAGTCCAAAATTCGGGAGGAACGGGGAAATGACGCATCTTTACTGGAGCACCAGTCTGGTCGCATGCGTTGCGGCTGCTTTGTCGACACAGGCAGCGGCGCAGGCGGACGATGCTGGCAGCTCGTCGTCGACCATCATCGTCACAGGCACCCGCGCGCAGGGCGTTGCCGCCTCCGACAGCGCCGCGCCGATCCAGATCGTCGGTGCCGACGCCTTCGAGCGGGTCGGTCAGCCGGACCTGACGCAGGGCCTGCAACAGAACCTGCCCTCGATCACTGCGCAGTCGCTGGGCGGAGACACCGGCAACTTCACCCTTTCAGCAGCGCTGCGCGGTCTCAACCCGAACCACACGCTGGTCCTGATCAACGGCAAGCGTCGCCATCCCAGTGCGAACTTCCAGGTTTCCCCCGGCTCGGGCGCCTATCAGGGCGCTGCGGCGGCTGACCTCAATCTGATCCCGGTTGATGCAATCGCCCGCGTCGAAGTGCTGCAGGACGGCGCGGCGGCACAGTATGGCACCGATGCGATTGCCGGTGTGATCAACATCATCCTCAAGGATTCGGCCACCAGCCGCAGCGTCAGCCTCACCGGCGGCCAGTATTTCAAGGGCGACGGCGAAACCGGCAATGCGCAGGTCAACCTTGGCCTGCCGCTCGGCAGCAGCGGCTATCTCAACCTGACCGGCGAAGCGCGCATTCACGAGCGCAGCCAGGTCGGCGGGATCGACTACCGCGCGCAGAACCCCGACGGCAGCGTACGCGACGATCTGAGCGACCTCGATGCGATTGGCGTGGCCACCAACGAGCACTATCCCTATGTGAACATCGCCCAGGGCGATGCCATGTACCGGCTCTACAACTTCGCCTACAATGCGGGTTACGAGCTGGGGGGCGATACCGAGCTGTATAGTTTCGGCACCTACAGCCACCGCTATGCCGGGGCGTTCCAGAACTACCGCCTTGCCAGCGCCGTCACCACTCAGGTCGATGGGGAAACCGTGGCGCTCTATCCCACCGGGTTCAGCCCGCGGCAGGTGTTCCGCGAGGATGACTTGGCCTTCACCTTCGGCCTGCGCGGTGAAGCTTCGGGCTGGCGCTGGGATCTGTCCTCGACCTATGGCCACGATACCCAGGCCCTGTGGCTCGACCATAGCGCCAACGCTTCGCTCTATGCCGAAACCGGCGCGACCCCGACCGAGTTCTACAACGGCGGCTTTGTCTCCACCCAGTGGACCAACAACCTCGACATCAGCCGCGAGTTCGAGGTCGGCCTTGCCACTCCGTTGAACGTCGCCTTCGGCGCCGAGCACCGGCGCGAGACCTTCAAGATCAGGCAGGGCGATGCAAACTCGACCTACAAGGAAGGCGGGCAGGGCTATCCGGGTTTCCAGGAGACCGACGCCGGGGATCACTCGCGTTCGAACGTTGCGGCCTATGTCGATCTGTCGGTCGATCTTTTCGAAGGCTTCCAGGTCGATCTGGCCGGTCGCTTCGAGCACTACACCGACTTCGGCGATACCACGATCGGCAAGCTGACCGCGCGCTATGACCTGTCGGACGCCATCGCCGTGCGCGGCACGGTCAGCACCGGCTTCCGCGCGCCGACCCTGCAGCAGGAGTTCTACTCCTCGACCACGCTGACGCCGACCTATGCCATCGTGCTGGTTCCGGCCAACTCGGCAGGCGCTGCCACCGCTGGCTTCAGTGCACTGAGCCCCGAGGAATCGGTCAACCTCAGCCTTGGTCTGGTGCTGAACCCGGCACCCGGCCTGCAGATGACTATCGACGCCTATCAGACCGATATCGATGACCGCATCCTGTCCTCGGGCTTCCTGCTCGGCAAGCTGGGACCGAACGTGGTCTCGCAGGGTGTGCTCGATGCGATTGCCGACCGTGGCAACACGCTCGACGGCACGCAGGGCTATGTCGCGATGCAGATCTTCACCAATGCCGCCGACACCCGCACCCGCGGCATCGACGCCACAGTGAGCTACGATTTCGACCTCGACGACCAGTCGCGCGTCAACGCCTATGTCGGCTTCAACATCAACGACACCGAAGTGCGCCGTCAGGCTGCGCTGCCAGCGGCGGTGACGTCGGAGGCCTTCGGGCAGGTTGCGCTGCTGGGGCCGTCGGCGATGACGATCCTTGAGGATGCGACGCCGAAGTGGCGCCTGCTGCCCTCGCTGACCTACCGCAGGGGTGCGTTCAGCGCGACCCTGCGCGAAAGCATCTACGGCGAAGTCTCCCGCATCCTGAGCCTTAACGGCACAGGCGTTGGCGGCACCCGCCAGACGATGGGCACCACCGCCGTTACCGACATCGACATCCAGTATGAATTCGCTGACGGCATGACCTTCGGGATCGGGGCGAACAACCTGTTCGACAAGCGGCCCGATACCGCGCCCACCATCAACGATGGCGGCGTGCTGCGTCCGGCAGACGGCACCTATGTCTACAACATGCCGATGCTGGCTTCGCCGTTCGGCATCAATGGCGGCTACTACTATGCCAAGCTGCGGGTGAACTTCTGACCTCGTTGGCAAATCGTCTCCCGGTGTGTCACCAGCAGGTAGCATGCCGGGGAACGCCCTTTTCTTGCAGCACCAGACGGACAGGATGAACGATGCCGGTTGATTCTCGCGCGCAGGAAGGGAACGGGGCCGCCGCCGGTCTGAGCGCCCGCGCCCCCGGAGGCTGGACCCTCGGGTCGATCTATGCGCTGGGCATGCTCACGCTGGTCTATGCCTTCAACTATTTCGACCGGCTGCTGATTTCGCTGCTGTTTCCGTTCATCCAGAAAGACCTCGATCTCACCGATACCCAGCTTGGTCTGCTGACCGGCCTGATCTTCGTGCTGGTCTATTCGTTCATGGGCATCCCCATCGCCCGGATCGCCGACCGCAAGAGCCGCAAGGTGATCATCGGACTGGGCTTCTCGTTCTGGAGCCTGATGACGGTCCTCACCGGCTTTGCGCAGAACTTCTGGCATCTTGCGGCCACCCGCTTCCTGATGGGTGCGGGGGAGGCGGCGGGTACGCCATCGAGCACCTCGATGCTGTCCGACCTGTTCAACCCGATGAAGCGGCCGATCGCCTTTTCGATCATGGTCTCGGGCACCTCGCTCTCCAGCCTGGTGCTGACCCCGGCGGCGGGCTGGATCGCCGAAATCCATGGCTGGCGCACCGTTTACTGGCTGGCGGGATCCATCGGCATGGTGCTCGGGCTGTTGCTGCTGACGACAGTGAAGGAACCGCTGCGCGGCCAGTTCGACAAACGCGACGAGGCCGAGCAGCCGATGGCGGAGCTGGAAAAGCCCGCGTTCCGGGAATCGCTGGCCTTCATGCTGCGCCAGCGCACCTTCATCTTCATCACGCTGTCGGCGTCGCTGCTGATCATCTCGTTCTATGCCTACACCGTGTGGGGCACCACTTTCCTGGTGCGCGTCCACCAGATCAGCGTGGGCGAGAGCGCCAGCGTGCTGGGGCCGGTGCGCGGGATTTGCGGGCTGGCTGGCGGTCTGACTGGCGGCGTGGTGCTGGCCCGGCTGATGCGGCGCGACACGCGCTGGCAGTTCTGGTTGCCGACCATCTGCTTCGTGATCGTCGGCCTTGCCCAGTATCTGTTCCTCTATTCCTCCGACCTGTGGGTCATCGCCATCGGCGCGGGGATCGACAGCTTTGCCGTGACCATGGCCGTGCCGCTGATCTCGCTGCTGCTGGTGCAGGTCATGCCGCCCGAGATCCGCACCTTCGGCATGGCCTTTTACCTGCTCGCGAACTCGATGCTGGGCGACATCATGGGGCCGCTTGCAGTCGGTCTGATGAACGACAGTTTCGGTGCGATCTGGGGCGATGAGGCAATCCGCTATTCGATGAGCATTACCGCCGCGGTGGCGGTGGTGGCGGGACCGTTCATGCTGCTGGCGGGCCGCTATCTGGAGGCCGACGCCGAGACCGCCCGCAACTGGCGGCGTTAGACTAACCGGTCCGGATCGCAGGTCAGCTGCCGCCGGACAGACCTTGGGAGAGTTTCGCAATGACCGATCTTGTCTCGACCGACTGGCTTGCCGGGCAGCTTGATGCGCCCGACATCTGCATCGTCGATGCCACCCGCCACCATTTCGAGCCCGAGCGCGACTCTGCGGCTGAATATGCAGCCGGGCACATTCCCGGCGCGGTGTTCCTCGACCTGCTGACGCTGGTCGACCCGGATGCCGCAACCGACAACACGCTGCCGACCAAGGCCCGGTTCGAGCAGCGGATGCGCCAGCTCGGCATCGACAATTCGCAGCGCATCGTCATCTATGACGACAGCGTGGTGAAGACCGCCATGCGCGCCTGGTTCATGTTCCGCCTGTTCGGGCTGGAGCAGGTCTACGTGCTCGATGGCGGGCTGGCGCGCTGGAAGGCCGAAGGCCGTCCGCTCGAAAGCGGTGAGGTTTCGCGTCCGGCCAGCAGTTATGTCGCCAGCTTCGATCCCTCGCGGCTCTATGCCAAGGGCGATGTGCTCGCCAATATCGAGACGCGCGAACGCCTGCACCTCGACGGGCGCGGCTCGCAGCATTTCACCGGGCAGGACGACGACCCCACGCCCGGCATTGCGCCCGGCCATGTCCCCGGCTCGATCAACGTTCCGTTCTGGGATCTGTTCACGCCAGAAGGGCTGATGAAATCGGACGACGAACTGCGCGCGTTGTTTGCCGGGCATGGCGTCGATACGGCGCGGCCCGCGGTGGTCAGCTGCGGCGGCGGCGTGGTCGCCTGCGCGCTTGCACTGGCGCTGCGCCGACTGGGTAATGACGAGGTCGCGCTCTACGATGGCAGCTGGACCGAATGGGGCGCAGACCCGGCGCTGCCCAAGGCGCTCGGCACCAACTGACGCGGGCGCGCCTGCCGCTCCCCTTTCCTCACGACAGCAAACGGACCTCCATCATGTCTCAGCGCGAACCGATCGAGATCATCGACACCACCGTCAACTCGGGCACCTCGATGAGCCCTTTTACCTGGCAGCAGAAATATGCGCTCGCCCACAAGGGGCTCGATCACAAGGTCATCACCGGCGGCTTTACCACCATCAAGGAGCGCAGCGGCGGCCGGACCGATCACAACCCCTGCATCCGCGATGGCGACAACTGGGTGTTCGAAAGCCTGCGCGGCGGTGACTTCGTGGTGGCCGACTATCTCGACCAGACCTATCCCGAGCTGCCCGCGCTGTTTCAGGGGCAGATCCACCACAACAGCGTGAAATTCTGCGATACCTGGATGTGGCTGGCGATCGTACGCCCGTGGTTCGAGTGCTTCATCCTCGACTATCACGATGCCTGCCTGCCAGAAGACCGGGCCTATGTCCGCCAGGCGCGCGAGCAGGTGCAGCTGGGCGGCAAGACGATGGAAGAGGTGCAGGCCGGGCGCGAGGATCGGTTGCCGGGCGTCTCGGTGGCGCTGGAGCCGCTGCGCGAAGTGCTGAGCGGTCAGCGCTGGCTGGGCGGCGACGCGCCGGACTTTGCCGACTATGCGCCGCTGTCGATCTTCCTGTGGGCGGCCTCGCTGGTCGGCACCCCGCCGCTGGCCGAAAACGACCCGCTGCGCGACTGGATCGAGCGCGGCTTCGATCTGTTCGGCGGGCTCGGCCGCCATCCGGGTCTGAAGCCGCTGTTCGGGCTCGAACGGCGCGAAGGCGATCCCCCGCTGTTCATCGGCGGCTGACCTCCAAAACAGCAAGGCCGCTCCCGATCGCGATCGGGAGCGGCCTTACAGTGTGACAAGGGCGGCGCGTCAGCGCTCGCGCAGCGCCTTGCCCATGCGTTCGAAAGCTTCGCGAAGGATCGGCAGCGGGGTAGCGAAAATGAACCTTGCGAAGCCCTCGAACCCTTTGCCGCACGAGGCTCCGTCGGTCAGATGGACCTGTGCGTGTTCCTTGAAGAATTCGGCCGGGTTGTCGATCCCGTCCAGCCCGCGCATGTCGAGCCAGGCAACGTAGGTGCCCTCGGGCTGGCGGTAGCGGACACCGGGCAGATGCTGCGCGACAAGGTCGCTGATCGCGGCGCGGTTACGGTCGAGATAGGCCAGCACTTCGCCCAGCCAGCGCTCTCCGTCGCGATAGGCGGCGATATTGGACACCGCACCAAGGTTCGAGGTGCCATGCCCGGCGAAGAAGCCGATGCGGCTCCAGATTTCGCGGTCGGCATCGTTGCTGGTGATGACCTGCGCGCACTTCAGACCGGGCAGGTTCCACGCCTTCGAGGCTGAGGCCGCCGTGATCGTATGGCCGGCTGCGGTATCGTTGACCGAGGCATAGGGGATATGGGCATGACCATCGTAGACCAGCGGTGCCCAGATCTCGTCGGCGAACACCCGGCCATTGTTGCGTGCGACCACCTCGCTGACCGCAACCAGCTCCTCGCGCGAGAATACCCGGCCGAGCGGGTTGTAAGGGTTGCACAGCGCCAGCAGGTTCGCACCCTGATCGAAAGCCTTTTGCAAGCCGTCGAGATCGAAGGTGGCATATCCGTCGTCATGCACCGCCATCGGCACCTGAATGACCTTGCGGCCCTGCATCGGCGGGATCACGAGGAACGGCATATAGGCCGGGGTCGGGACGATTACCGGGCTATCGGGCGCGCTATGATGCTCGATCGCGAGTTGCAGCGCCTTGATCACGTCGGGCACATGGTGGACATCCGAGGCTGCGAACGACCAGCCGAAGCGGCGCGCGTAGAATTCGGCGGTGGCGTTCTGAAGCTCGTCGCGCAGCCGGCCAGGAAGATAGCCGAACGCGCCTTCGTCGACCGCTGCATGCAGGGCGGCCTTGATTTCCGGGGCGGTGTTGAAGTCCATCTCGGCGACGAAAGCGCCAATGGTCTCGTCATCGCCGCACCACTTGGTCGCTCCGCTCCGGTGCAGCTCGGTCAATGCGATGGCGTCGATAGCGGTCGTGAAATTGGTCAATGTATCGCGTCCCTTGCCCTTGTCGTCGGCTGGGCCTCATGCTGGCCCGCATCTGGCGGTCGGCGCGCGGGCGCCACGGCCATGACGTCATGGAATGATGGGGCAGGGATAGGTTGGGGAGGGAGCGATTGCCAGATTTACGGCATGCATCAACCTGATAACCTCTATCGAGCGTCTTCACATAAGAGGCGGCTTCGAAGCGATCAGCCGAGCCCGAATTTGACCGGGCGGTTCTGGAACAGGTCGCGGATGGCGTGGCGTGCCCAGGTGACGAAGGAATCGTTGTTGTAGCGCCGGTGCCAGTACTGGCTGATTTCGATATTGGGCAGGTAGAAGTCGGGCTCGATGATCTTCAGTTTGGCTGTCTTCTGGAAATACTCGGCGAGCGAGATCGGCACGGTCGAGATCAGGTGATCGTTGCGTTCGAGCACCAGCGGCACCGAGGCGAGGTGCGGCGTTTCGATGGTGGCCTTGCGGATCACGCCCTGGCCTTCGAACAGATTGGTCACCACGTTGCGCGCGCTTGGCTTGGTCCGCATTTGCACCGCGATGTGCTCGCTCTGCTGATACTGCTCGAAGTTCATCCGCTTGCGCACCCTGTGCTTGCTGGAGGCGATGATGACGAGGCGATCTTCGTAGAGCCGCTGGCACAGGATATCCGACGTCGAGCCCTGCATGTTGCCGACGTAGACATCGAGCTTGCCCGAAGCGAGCAGCGGCACGGCTTCCTCGGCGGAGCACGAGATCGAGGAGATGCGCAGGTGTGATCCAGCATCGCGGATATGCCGCGCCAGATCGGGCAGCATCACCATGTCGCCGGCATCGCCGAGCGCGACGCTCAGCGTGCGGTCGGAGGCGGCAGGATCGAAGGTTTGCCCCGAAAGCATGGTGAGCCGCGCGAGGCGCACGATCTCGGCCACGTAGCCCGAGAGTTGCGAGGCCTTCGGAGTAGGGGCCATGCCCTCACGCGCGCGGATGAACAGCTCGTCATCGAACAGGACGCGCAGCCGCTTGAGCGCGTGGCTGACCGCGCTCTGCGACATCTGCAATTCCTCCGCCGCGCGCGACACATTGGCGCAGCGAAACAAGGCATCGAGGATCACCAGGAGGTTGAGGTCGAGTTCGCGCAGCCGTTCCTTCATCTCTGGTCCTGCTTTGGCCTACGGGTGCTTCCAGGCGCACATATGGGGCGATTTGCTCGGATAGTCTGTCGCATTCGCCGACCGTTGAACAGGCCCCGGGCGGGGATATTGCGCCGGTGCAGCGCAACCGGACCTATCGGGCGCACTGGCAACAAGTACTTATTGGCGGCTTTGCCATACATCAAGGCGTGGGGCGCTTATCCTGCTATCTTGCACTCAATACTGGGTAAAATGGGATGATGGATGCCATGCTTGCTATTCGTAACCTTGGCTCTATCAGGCTGCCCCTATGAGCGAGGATGCGACAGTTTTGCCAGGGCCCGTGGGGCGATCGAACGCGACGCAGGACCGTGGGCCGCTGACTCGCCCGATCATCGTCAAGGCGGCGCTGGACTTGCTGGACGAGGTTGGCTTCGACAAGTTGACGACGCGGCGCATTGGCGATCAGCTCGGGGTCGAAGGGCCTGCTCTCTACCGGCACTTCCCCAGCAAGGCGGCGCTGCTCGATCACATGGCAGCGGCTCTGTTGCTGCCGGTTATCCGTCAACCGCGAGCCGATGAGCAGTGGGATGAGTGGTTGCGGGCGACCGCGCGGGCTTCCTTTGCCGCTGTGATGAGCCATCGCGATGGCGCCCGGCTTATTGCGGCATCGCTGCCGATCGAGCCGCTGGATCTGATCTCGAAGCCGCTGCAGGATGCCGGCTTCACCCATGATCGGGCGGTCTTCGCATCGAAGTTCATCACCCGCCTGATGGTTGGCTGGCAGCTGCACGAGGAAAGCGAGCGGCAGCGTGATGACCGCTCGCCCGAAGATTACAATCGCTGTGAAGCATTTGAATTCGCGCTCGACGTAATGATCGAAGGCTTGCGGCTGAAGCTCAATCAGGACAGCAGCGCCGACGCCTGAGTCCCCGGGCATATCTGCCCTGCCAAAATCGCTGACGACACCGCTATAGCGTGGCGTTCTGACGCGCCGCAGCTATTTTTGTAATGCGGTAATATTCTGAAAAACAAGGGTTATTGTGGGTCATCTGCATGGCTGTGCCATGTGGAGAAAAATTCCGTTTGACAGACATGTTATCGTTGATAACTCTATTGTTATCGCTGCTAACACAGATGCATGACAGGTGTGGCTGGCGGGGAGCTGGTGGCTCGTCTGGGGCGCCGGAGCATGAGGTGGGCTGCCATCGGGAGGTATCGTCTTGGCAACAGACATTTCCGCAATCGAACACGTGCCGGATGCGCAGGTGACGGACGCAATCGCGCAGCCCGAGCCGGGCCTGACGCCGTCTGACCTGCTACGACGAGCGCAGGACCTTCGCCCCCGGCTACGCGCTGCGGAAGAGGACTGCGAGCGGCAGGGGCGCGTTCCGCAGGACATCAACGACGAACTCGTTGCTGCCGGCTTCTATCGGATCATCCAGCTGGAGCGGTTTGGCGGCTACGAGTTCGATGTGGCGACCTACTATCGCGTGATGATGGAGCTGGCGCGCGGCAGCACGGAAATCGGCTGGGTTCTTGCTCTCGTGGCGGGGCAACCCGTTGTTCTTGGGAAGTTTTCCGAACAGGCGCAGCGTGAAGCCTATGGCGCGACTGGCGAGTTTCGTGCGGCGGGGTCTTTTGCGCCGCCGGGCAAGGCCATTCCGGTGCCGGGCGGCTACCGTGTCACCGCCGGATGGCGCAACGGGTCGGGCGTGGATATCGCCACCCACTTCATGCCGCTGGTGATGATACAGGGCGAGGGGGAACCGGTGCCTGCCCAGATCCTGGTGGATCGCAGCCAATACGAAATCGTCGATGACTGGGACGTTATCGGCATGCGCGGCACCGGCTCAAAGAAGGTGGTGGCCGAGGATATCTTCGTGCCCGAGCACCGGGTCATGCGTTGTCACGGCATGGCGCGCGGCGCGGAGCCCTTGAGCCTGAAGTGCACGACTTCGGATAACCCTATGTACTCCACCGCGATTTCACCGTTCCTGATCAGCCAGACGGCCTCGGTGGCGGTGGGGACGGCGCGCGCCGCGCTCGACCATTACGAGGACATTCTCTGGCACAAGAAGGCGTCCTATCCGCCCTATCTCGAGAAGTTCAACGACCCGATCCATCAGCGCAACTACGGCACTGCGGCGCGTCTGGTGGCCATGGCGGAATCTGCCCTGATCGGCGCCGGGCACGAGTTCATGGAATATGCCCGCCAGGAGCAGGAGGAGGGTATTCCCTTCGACGATGCCCGCTCGATCCGCCTGCGTGCCATCGCCGTGCAGAGCGCGCAGCTCGGCTGGGAGGCGTTCCAGATGATCTTCCACGCCGGCGGAACCTCGACAGCTGCGCGAGAGGGGCATCCGCTGACCCGCATCCTGCGCAATTTCGCGGTGCTGAAAACGCATGCCGTGCTTCAGCTCGAAGACGCGGCGGGCGTGATGGGCCGGGTTCAGTTCGGACTCGGACGTTGATCGCGAGATCAGTCAGCGTTTGCGCGCGGGTTGGCGGGGGGAGTTCGCAGCTATGAGTGATTTAGACATGAGGGCCGCTGCATCCGCTGATGATCTGGCCTATGCGACCGCAGGCGACCTCATTGCCATGCTGGGCACGCGCAAGATCGGTTCGGAGGAGCTGCTCCAGCTGTTTTTGGACCGATATGAGAGGCTGAATGCGCCGATCAATGCCATCGTCGCGCTTGATCTCGACCGGGCCTTCGATGCTGCCCGTGCTGCTGACAAGGCTCTATCCAGCGGTGGTTCGGCAGGGGCCCTTGCGGGTTTGCCTTTCACGGTAAAGGAAACCTACAGCGCAATCGGAATGCGCACCAGCTGCGGGTTGCCGCCGCTTGCCGACAACATTTCGTCCGAAGATGCTGTTGCGGTCGGGCGATTGCGTGCGGCGGGCGGGGTCATCTTCGGCAAGACCAATATCCCCATCGCCGGTGCCGATCACCAGACCGACAATCCGATCTATGGCCTGACGCGCAACCCGTGGTCGCTGGACCTCACCGTGGGCGGCTCCTCGGGCGGGGCGGCGGCGGCGCTTAGTGCGGGCCTAACCCCGCTGGAACTGGGCAGCGACATAGGAGGGTCGATCCGCATCCCGGCGCATATGTGCGGCGTATTCGGGCACAAGTCGAGCTACGGCCTTGTGCCCACCCGAGGGCACGTGCCGCCGATGCCGGGAGTGATGGAAGAGCCGCAGCTGGCCGTTGCCGGTCCGATGGCACGCAGCGCTTGCGATCTGGAGCTGGCGCTCGATATCCTGACCGCGCCGGGTCCGGAAAGGGTGCCTGCCTTTTCCACCACCGTGGCACCGTCGCGGCATGAAAAGCTGTCCGACTTCCGCGTCGCACTGTGGAGCGAGGATCTGCCCTATGCGGCCACGTCCGAAACGCAGGAGGCAATCGCCCGGCTCGCCGGCGAGCTGCGCGCGCAAGGGGCCAAGGTCAGCGAGACCGCGAGGCCCGACTTCGATCCGCAGGCTGCGCTCGAAACCTATGTGAACATGCTGTTCTCGATCGTTCTCGGGGGGCAGGACTTCGAGCTTACGGCAGAAGATCTTGCCAACCTGCCGGAAGACGCCCTGACGTTCGGCAGAATTCTCGAAGGCTGTGCGAAACCCGATCCGCTCAGGTGGGGCAGGCTGGAAGAAGCGCGGGCCAGGCTCTGCGACGGCTGGGCGCGTTTTTTCCGCGAATGGGATGCCATGGTCTGCCCGGTCTTCCCCTCGGCAGCTTTCCCGCACGACCTCTCGGGCGAGGGCATGAAGGCCCAGCTCTATCGTCGCCGTCAGGTGGATGATCGCGACGTGGTCTATCTCTCGCAGCTGTCTTGGCCCGGCCTTGCCACTGTCGCGAACCTGCCCTCGACGGTGATTCCCGCGCCGCGCCGGGAAGGGCAGGTGCCGCTGGGCCTGCAACTTATCGGCCCGGCGATGGAGGATCGCACCACCATCCGGCTCGCGGCGCTGATCGAACGGCGGCTGGGCTATGTGGCGGCGCGTCCGCCTCTCGAAAAGACACTTGGGTGAACCTCTGCAGCGCCTTGCGCGGTTGCGGCCGTGGCAGCGCTTTGAACGAATGGAAGGACTGTTCTGATGGCGACGAAGCTGATGGAGCCTGTGAGGAAACCAAAGGCGATACCGCAGCCGGAACCCGGTCTGACGCCGGAAATTCTGCTGGAGCGGGCAAGGGCGATGCGGCCGAAGTTGCGCGCGGCCCAGGCCGACTGCGAGGCGGGTGGATGCGTTACGCCGGAAATCGCCGCGGAGCTGATTGCCGGAGGGTTCTTCCGGATGGTGCAGCCGCGCATTTTCGGTGGCTACGAATTCGGTATCGACGACTTCTACAAGGTCATCATCGAGATCGCGCGGGGCTGTAGCGAAACGGGCTGGGTGACGTCGCTCGTTGGCGGGCATCCGGTGGTGCTGGCGCGCTATCCGGCTTCGACGCAGATCGAAGTCTTCGGGGAAGCGGGCGACTTCCGCTGCCCCGGCGCCTTGACCCCGCTGGGCACGGCGGTCCCCGTTGAGGGGGGATACCGGGTATCGAACCACTGGGTTTCCGCTTCCGGCATCGACATTGGCACCCACTTCATGGGGCTGGCGAGGGTCGAAGGTGAGGATGGCGGGTTGATCCAGGCCATCGTCGACATGAAGGACTGCACGATCGTGGACGACTGGTCCGTGATGGGGATGCGGGGCACCGGGTCCAAGCGCGTCGATGTCGAAGATGTCTTCGTGCCGAGCGAGCGCGTGCTTCGCGTGTCCGGCATGGAGCGCGGCGCCGAGCCGCTCGTGACCGAAGTTCCCTTGCATGAGAACCCGATGTACTGGGGGCTTATCGGCCCGTTCCTGATCGGGGAAACCGCTGCCGTGGCAGTGGGCGCGGCGCGCGGTGCGCTCGATCTGTTCGAGGAGATCCTTCGCAGCAAGAAGTCGAAAGCGCCGCCATTCAGGCAGATGTGCCACGACCCGGTGGCGCAACTGCAATACGGGCAGGCGCTGTCACTGATCTCCACCGCCGAAGCGGCTCTCGTGCGCTCGGGCGAAGAGTACATGGGCTATGCAAGGCAGTGGAAGGAGGAGGGCATCCCCTTCGACGATGTGAAACGCATGCGGCTCAACCAGATTGCGCAGCGCTGCGTGCAAATGGCGTGGGAGGCAATCGACCTGCTGTTCCGTGCCGCCGGCACGTCGGCATCGGCCAAGGCGGGCACGCCCATGGGCCGTTTCCTGCGCAACGTCGCCGTGCTGCGGACCCATCCTGTCCTGCAAAGCGAGCAGGGCAGTGTCGCTGCCGCCATGGCGGCCTTCCAGAACGGCTGATCTCGCCAGCAACGCCCCAGCCCCTCTGCAGGAGATATGAGCATGGCCAAAACGGTACTCGTCACCGGCGCATCGTCAGGATTTGGCAAGGCAATTGCCCAGAGGTTTCTCGCTGCGGGCTGGAACGTGGTGGCGAGCATGCGCCGCCCTGACCCGGCGCTGTTCGAAGCGCATGCGCGTTTGCGGCTGGTGCAACTCGACGTGACCGATCAGGCCAGCATCGACACTGCGGTGGTGCAGGCGCAGCAGGCCTTCGGCGGCATCGATGTGCTGGTGAACAACGCCGGGATCGGGGCCATGTCGGCTATCGAGTTTACCCCCGACGCGCTGATACACGACATCTTCTCGGCCAATCTGTTCGGCACCATGGCCATGTGCCGTGCCGTCATTCCCGTGATGAGGGAAAGCGGCGGGGGCGCGATCCTCAATATGACATCGAGCATGGCGATTGCGCCGATGCCGTTCATGTCGGTCTATGGCGCGAGCAAGTGGGCGATCGAGGGCTTTTCCGAAGCGCTGGCCTATGAGGTGCGGCCGTTCGGCATCACAGTGCGGTTGCTGGAGCCGGGCCTCGCGCCCGATACCCGCTTCGGCGAGAGCGCGCAGGATCGTGCCGGCGGTCTGACGCCCGCGCCCTACGACAAGGGAGTGGCGGCCTTTCAGGCATCCATGCGGGCCAACTATCCGTCCGACCTTACCACCATCGAGGAAACTGCCGAGGCCACCTTGGCGGCGGCATGCGACACGAGTGATCGCCTGCGCTACCCCATCGGCGGTGATACGCAGGCCATTCTCGCCAAGCGGCGCAGCCTGCCGGAGGATGCGTTCTTCGCCTGGATGCGCAGCAGTTTTGCAGGCGAGGCGGCACAGTGAGCACAGGGGCTCTGCAAACGTCTTCTTCGCTGGAGGCATTGTTGCCCGCCTTGGGCAAGGCAGACAGTCACATTGTCGGCGAAGACCTGGTGCGTGACGTGCTGCGCAGCCGGTTCGGGTTCGGCGGAGCCTTTAGCGCTCTTAGTGCAGAGCGTGACCAGAACTATCGGGTCAGCGACACCGCTGGAAAGTCGCTGGTCTTTAAAATCTTCGGTGCCGCGCAGCCGCCCCAAGAAGCCGAGTTGCTGGCTGCGGTGCTTGCCTATCTGGAGCAGCGCGCGCCGGGCCTGCCGGTGCCGCGGTTGGCGGCCAATGCGGCAGGTCAAGCGATCACGCATTTCGTCGACGAGGCGGGGCGGGAGCGGGCGGCCATCGCCTATAGCTTCCTGGACGGCGTGCCGGCCTTCAGTGCCGAGCGCAGCCCGCGCCAGCATCGCCATTGTGGCACTTTGTTGGGGGAGCTGGCCATTGCTCTGGAGGGCTTCTCGCACCCTTACATGCATCGCCCGCTGATCTGGGACCTGCGGCATCTGCTGGAGCTTCGGTTGCTGATGCCGCAGATCCAGACGCTGCATTTTGCCGATTTCGTCGAGAGCTTTCTGGAGCGCTATTCCAGGAGCGTGTCGCCGCGTCTGGCACAGTTGCCCCGACGCTTTGTGCACAACGACATGAATGGCGGGAACATCATTGTCGACCCGGACGATCCGGCGCGGATCACTGGTATCATCGACTTTGGCGATGCCATCCACACCTATCGGATCGCCGACGTTGCGGTTGGCGTAGTCGGACAGCTCTCTACGGCCGAGTCCGCGCCTGACGCCATGCATGAATTTGTTACGGCATACAGGAAGAAAAATCCGCTCGACGAGCACGAAGTTGCGCTCCTGCCGTGGTTGGTCGCGGGGCGAATCGTGCAAAATCTGATCCTGACCAGCTGGTATCGCCAGCAGAATCCCGATGGAGCCCACTTCGCGGCATTCGGGCGAGAATTCTTCGAATGGCGAATCGTCTTCGCGCAAGGCCTTGCCTTGCAGGCTGATGGTGATTTTTTGATTTAAAAATCAATCGTATAGCTAATTTTTCGAGAAAATACGTCTGTTGCAGAAAATAAACACTGATGGTCAAATTAGTGTCTTGTTGCCAAAAAAATACGCGTTATCGTTGATAACTCGCACGGGATGAGCCGGGTTGGGCCAGCCGTTCCGCGATAGTTGACCCAGCGACCTAAAGGGGGGTTCATGTTCCATTTTCAGCATAAGGGCTTTCGCTTATCCCGTAACAATCTTGCTCTGGCCACGGCGATTTCGTCGGTGTTGTGCAGCGGCCAGGTCTTGGCGCAGGACAGCGCGCAGAGTGCGTCGGCAGACAATCAGGCCAGCACCATCATCGTTACCGCCACGATGCGCAGCGAAAATTTGCAGGACACGCCGATCGCCATCACTGCAGTGACCGGCGAAATGCTTGAGGCACGCAGTCAGACCAGCGTTTACGAGATCGCCCGTCAGGCTCCGAACGTGACATTGGCCCCGCAAGGTCAGGGCTATGGTTCGACCATGCTCGCCTTCATCCGCGGCGTGGGCCAGTCGGACTTCATTCCCGCGCTGGAGCCCGGTGTCGGCATCTACGTCGACGACGTGTATTATTCGACCATTACCGGCTCGCTGGTGGATTTGCTGGATATTGGCCGTGTCGAAGTGCTGCGGGGCCCACAAGGGACGCTGGCCGGACGCAACTCTATCGGCGGTGCGGTCAAGATATTCTCGAACAAGCCGACAGGCGACGGGTCCGGGCTGGTATCGGTCACGGTCGGCTCGCAGAACCGGCTTGACGGCAGGGCGATGGCCGACTTCGCCGTCACCGACGCGCTGGCGGCACGTGTGTCTGTCGTCTCGAAGAACAGCGACGGTTTTATCAAGCGGATGGACTATGCCTGCACCCATCCGGGGTCGGGCGTGCCCGCCAGCGCCACGCTGAACGGTGGGTGCGAGCTGGGCACACTGGGCGGCAAGTCGCTAGTTGCGGGGCGGCTCTATCTCAACTGGGAGCCGGCCTCGGACCTTGAGATCGGCCTGATTGGCGACATCACCCGCGACAAGTCGGAAGCTGGCGGGGACGTGCTGCGCTATGCCAACAACCCGCGGCTGACGATCGACGATGGCAACCCGGCAACGGCGCCCGTGCCCTATGACTGCCGCTTCGTGCCCTATGGCGTGAACTCCTGCGACAGCGCCGGGCCGCAGCCGTACTGGACCTACTCGACCTTCAGCGATACGCGTCAGCCCACTGCGCAAGATCCCTTCACACCGTTCAGCATTCCGATTATTTCGCACCTCGATTCCTACGGGTTGTCGGGTAATATTACCTGGCGGGCTAACGAGAATCTGGAGCTGAAATCGGTTACCGCATACCGCGCGTACAAGGCGAGCTTTGCAGAAGATGCCGACGGCTCACCGATCCAGAACCAGATTGCGTTGCAGACCATGGACAACTGGCAGTTCACACAGGAACTGCGGGCCAGCGCATCGTTTCTCGACCAGCGGCTCAACCTCACGGCTGGCGGATTTTACTTCAAAGGCACGACCACCTTCTCCGGCCGCTTCGATCTGACCTATGCCGGTCTGAATTTCCTGCACGGCCCGGAAGATAGCGACAGCAACTCCAAAGCGCTGTTCCTGAACGGTGATTTCAAGCTTACCGAAAGTTTGCGTGTTTCAGCCGGTGTCCGCCAGTCATGGGACGAGAAGGGGCAGGAGTATTTCCGCCGCAATCCGGATGGTACGGTGCCCGGCACGCCCTGCCTGCCGGGCCTCGCGCCGTTCGATCCCGCAAACGCACCCAACTGTTCGCAGGTCGGTCTCAATGGCTTGACCGACCAGTACAAAGGGGACCGGTTCGACTGGCGTGTGGCTGTCGATTACCGCTTCTCCGATGCAGTGCTCGCCTATGGCCAGATCGGTACGGGGTATCGTGCGGGTGGGGTGAACCCTCGCCCCTTCTTCGCCCCCGGAACGGTCCTGCCGGTGGCGAATGGCCAGATCGACCCGGTCAACGGTGTTCCGCAGGATGTCGGGCAGCTGTCCTCCTTCGCACCGGAGACCATCACGTCCTACGAAGTGGGGCTGAAAACCGATCTTCTCGACAGGAGGTTGCGGGTCAATCTCGCTGCATTCGCCAATGATTATAAAGACATCATTGTAAACTTGCTTGCCTGTCCGATCACACCCTGTTTTCAACCGAATAACGGCGGCACGGCGAGGGTGCGCGGATTGGAAGCGGAACTGTTCATTTTCCCGGCAGACAGTCTGTCGGTCGACTTTTCCGGCAGCTATCTCGATTTCAAGTACCGGAATGTCGCTCCGGGGTCTGGCATTACGCTGGATATGGTCACCCCGTTTACGCCTGAATGGAAGGCGAGCGCCGGGCTCCAGTACGATGTCTTCGATGGCGATGCCGGTCTGCTGAGCCTGCGGTTGGACGGTTCCTATCAAAGCGAGGTTTACACCGAGGCGGTCAACGGGCCCAACAACCGGATCGACGAGTACTTCCTCGCCAACGCGCGGCTGACCTGGGCCAGTGCTGCTCGGGATTGGAAGGTCTCGCTGGAGGTCACCAACCTCGGCGACAAATACTACGAGAACACGCGTTTCGACCAGTCGATGCAGTCGGGCACGGTTTCCGTCAGCCCGGGCGCGCCGCGGCAATGGGCGGTCACGCTGAACCGCGAGTTCTGAGCCCATGCACTCCACCCACGGCGCAAGTGGGTGGAGTGCTCTTCCCGGAGGCCGCCGAAGGCATCCGGTGCGTCACCAGCATGTGCGGAGATGAGTTTTGCAAAACGAGATAACCGATAGCGAACTGTTGCAGGCACGGCGCGACGCGGTGCTTTCGCCCAGCTACCGCCTGTTTTACGAACATCCCATCCATGTCGTGCGGGGCGAGGGCGTGTGGCTCCACGATGCGCAGGGGCGCAAATATCTGGATGCCTACAATAACGTGCCGGTGGCGGGACACTGCCACCCCTATATCGTCGAACGCACCGTAGAGCAGGCGCGCAAGCTGAACACCCACACCCGCTATCTGACCGACAAGCCGGTCGAGCTTGCCGAACGGCTGCTTGCTACCATGCCCTCGGATATGGGGTCGGTGATCCTGACCAATTCGGGCAGCGAGGCCAACGATCTGGCGATCCGCATTGCCCGGATGCTGACCGGCGGCACGGGCGTGATCGTGACCGACTGTGCCTATCACGGCACGACCGATCTGCTGCAAGGCATGTCGCCAGTCACCGGCTTGCCGACCGGGCGTGACGTCTTCACCATCCAGGTGCCGCTGGAGATGCAGGACGAGCAGGAATTTGGCCGGCTGGTGCGCGAATGCCTCGATCGGATGCAGGCGCAAGGCGTGAAGCCGGCGGCCTTGCTGGTCGACACGATCTTCGGCAGCGACGGAGCGATTTCTGATCCGGCGGGCTTCCTCAAGCCTGCCCTGGAAGAAATTCATGCCGCGGGCGCAATGTTCATCGCCGACGAGGTGCAGCCGGGCTTTGGGCGCACCGGCGGCGGGATGTGGGGCTTTTCGCGCCACGGCATCGTTCCCGACTTCGTGACGATGGGTAAGCCGATGGGCAACGGCCACCCGGTCGCCGCGCTCGTCACCAAGCGTTCGATTGCCGAGGCATTCCGCAGTCACCAGCGCTATTTCAACACTTTCGGCGGAAACACTGTTTCGTCCGCTGCCGCGCTCGCCACACTGGATGTCATCGAGCAGGAAGGGCTGGTGCAGAATGCCCGCGAGACCGGGGCCTACCTGCGTCTCGGGCTGGAGGCGCTGGCCCGGGACCACGACAGCATCACAGCACTGCGCGGCAGCGGCCTGTTTCAGGGCGTCCAGACCCCGTCGGGAGAGGTCGCCGCGCGCATCGTCAACGCGATGCGCGATAAGGGTGTTCTGATCGGCGCTGCCGGACGGGGCAATGCTGCGCTCAAGGTCCGTCCGCCGCTGCCGGTGAAGCGCAGCGAAGTGGATTTCCTGTTGGACGTCCTCGCGCAGGTTCTGCGCTCCGAAGCAGGCCGCTGACGCGCCATTCTACGCGGCTTCCTGCCAACCAGAATTCACAATTCAAACAGAAGGAAAGTTCATGCAAATTCTCAAGATCGATAGCTCTACGTCCGGCCCGGCTTCGGTAAGCCGCGAACTGACCGAAGCAGCGGTCGAGCATTTCCGGGCCAAGCATCCCGAGGCCAGGGTGGTCTATCGCGACCTTGCGGTGGCTCCTCTGCCGCATATGGACGAGGTTGCCACCGGCGCCTTGCGCGCACCGCCCGAAATGCAGACGGATGACATGAAGGCTGCGGTGCCGGCGGAACGGGAAGTGTTCGACGAGTTCACCTCATCCGACATCGTTGTGATCGGCGCGCCGATGTACAATTTCTCCGTCCCCTCGCAGCTCAAGGCCTGGCTCGACCGGTTGGCGATCCCCGGCTTGTCGTTCAGCTATTCCGAAGCGGGCCCGCAGGGGCTGGCTGGTGGCCGCCGCGTGATCGTGGTTTCGGCTCAGGGCGGCATGTACGAAGCGGGCGATCCCGCGGAGCATCAGGAGAGCATGCTGAAGGTGTTCTTCGCACTGATCGGCATTCCCGACATCGAAATCATCCGCGCGGACAAGACCGGCTTCGGCCCGGAAATGCGCGAGGCCGCGATTGCCGAGGCCAAGGCGGAGATCGCCAAACTCTGATCGACCCCATCCGGATTGGCACCGCGCTTCGCTCTTCGAGCAGGGGTGGGCGCGGTGCATGCCCCCGACTGTGCAGGATACCGCCATGCCCGCCGAACCGTTCCTCATGTCGGCATCTCCTCACGATCGGGCGGAGGATAACGGAGCGGACTGGCCCTCGCGCGGGGCAGCCTACTTTGCGCTTGCGATGATCGTTGCGGCCACTGCGCTCAACTTCCTCAACGCATCGGTATTCTCGGTGGTTACCGAAAGGATCAAGATCGATCTGGAACTGACCGATGAGCAGCTTGGCTGGCTGATCGGTCCGGGCACGATCCTGATCTATGTGCTGGTCGGCATCCCCCTCGCGCGGCTGGTCGACCTCTATTCGCGCAAGCATGTGCTGGCATACGGGTTGCTGTTCAGCAGCGTCACATCGGCGCTCGGGGGGCTGGCGCAGAGTTTCTCGGCGCTGTTTGCCACGCGGATGCTGGTGGGGGTGGGAACCTCGGCCCATGCGCCGGGCTCCTACTCGCTGATTGCTGACCTGTTCCCGCCCCGGCTGGTGCCGCGCGCGATTGCGTTCTTCCAGATCGGCTTCGTTGCAGGGACAACGCTGGGGCTGGCCGCGGGCGGCTATCTGCTCGCCGTCGCCCTCGATTGGGGGCCGATCAGCTTTTTCGGGCTGGAGATAAGGGCATGGCAATGGGCGATGATCATCGCTGCAGCACCGGGGTTGCCGATTGCCATCGGGTTGCTCGCCATCCGTGAACCGGCGCGCAAGGGTGAGGTGGAGAGCCATGCCGCCCCAACCTTGATCGAGGTGGTAAAGGAGATGTGGCATCGCCGCCGGGTCTACTTTCCGTTGCTGCTGGGGGTGGTGTTCTGTGCGCTGGAATCGCTCAGTCTGCACAACTGGCGCTCGCCCTTCATGATCCGCACCTATGGCTGGAGCGAGGCCGAGATCGGCGCATTCCTCGCGCCTATCCTGTTCGTAACATCAATTGCGGGTGCCTTTATCGGCATGCGGCTCACCGAATGGCTGAGCCGCAAATATGCCGACGCGCATGTCCGCGCGATGGGCATACTGTTTGCTCTGGCCGCGCCTGCGGCAATCCTCTCGACGATTATGCCCAACGGAGAGCTGGCGCTGATCATGATGGCGCTGAGCGCGATGTTCGCGCTTGCTGCCGGAGTGCCGCAGAACGCGGCGTTTCAGCTCATCACCCCCAACGAAATGCGAGGGCAGGTGACGGCGATCTATGTCTTCCTGTTCACGGTGACTGGCGCTCTGGGTACGCTGGGTATCGCTCTCATCACCAAGTATGTGGTCGGGGATGAAAGCCGTTTATGGGAAGCGCTCGCCATCACCGCGACGCTGCTGGTGCCCTTCGCGGTCCTCTGCATCGCGCTGGGCTTGCGCCCTTATGGCGAGGAAGTGCAGCGCAAAAGGCTGCTCGACGGCGGGATCGCAGTGGCGGCCTGATCGGGCGCGGCAGTAAGCCGCCCGTCAGAGATAAACCGCGCGGGAGAGACCAGCATCAACCGCGATGGACTCGCCGGTGATGCCGCTTGCCGCAGGGGAGACCAGGAACAGGACCAAGTTGGCCACTTCGTCCGGAGACAAGGTGCGCTTCAACGCCGCTGGCTCTCCTTCAAGCGCATTGATGGCGGCATAGCTGGTCCCGGCCCATTCTGCGCGCCGGGCGAACGATTGCATCACCTTTTCCGTCCGTGTCACGCCGGGGTGAACGATGTTTACGGTGATGCCGTCCCGCCCCAGTTCGTCGGATAGCGTCTTCGTGAAATGCACCATGGCGGCATTGCGCATCCCGCTCAGAACTTCGGTGCAGCGGGCGGTGAAGCCCCCGATGTTGACGATGCGGCCCCAGCCGCTCTGGCGCATGGAGGGCGCACACAACTGGGCCAGCCGCATGGCCCCCAGCAGCTTGGTGTCGATATCCTCTTTCATTCTTTCGGGGCTGGCCTCGGCGATCGCATTGCCCACCAGCCCGCCCGGTGCAGCCGCGCAATTGACGAGCATTTGCGGCGCGCCGACTGTCTCTTCCACCTGTGCAATCATGGCCGCAAGGTCGGTTTCTTGGCGACAGTCTGCCGCTATGCCCGTGATCGCGCCGCCGGTTTCGTCGCCAAGGTCCACCGCAGTTGCGCTCAGCCGCTCGGTATTTCGCGAAACAATGACGACTCTGGCACCGGCCAGCAGCAGCTTGCGCGCGACGGCCTTGCCAATCCCGCTTCCTCCTCCCGAAACGATGGCCACGCGATCAGTGAGGCGCAAATCCAGGCTCATGGCGCTTTCTTCTCCATCGACGGTGGCGAGCGCGCAGGCGCGGCTCGCTGCCAGGTTCGGCGAGGCTGAGGGGACTTGTCGTCTTTGTCAGCTCGAGGCTTAGTAGCCTCCCCCCAGCAGGGCACCCGCATCGGGCACACGCCGCTCCAGCCCCAGCTTGTCGAGCATCTGGTGGGTCGTGCACACTGCTGCGGACACCACCGGAATGCCGATGCGGTCCTGCAACGGCTGGATGATCGGCAGCGAGGGCATCTGCACGCAGGCGGAGGCCACGAAGGCGTCGATGCCGGTGATGTCGACCTGCTTGTAGATCTCCAGCAGGCGCTGCGGATCGTGGCGGCCCACATCGAGGTTGTCGGGGATTTCCAGCGCGGTGAAATCGCGTACGGTGATGCCTTCGCTCTCAATATAGTCGACCACCAATTGCGTCAGCGGCTTCATATAGGGGCAGATGACGGAGATGGTCTTCGCCCCCAGCCGGTGCAGCCCTTCCACCAGCGCGCCGGCACTCGTCACCACCGGGGCGGGGCCATCGTTCTCAACCGTGCGCTCGTGCAAGCGCTTTTCGGAGACGCGGTGATAGCCTTTGCCCATGCTCATGATCGCCACGAGGCATGCATAGCCCAGCACGTCCACCCGCGCGTCGGACAGTTCCATCGCGCAGCGGTCCGAATCGCGGTCCATCGCCTCCAGCTCTTCCTTCACCACCTTTTTCATCCGCATACGGCTGGAATGGAAGGTGAAGCGCTCGGGCAGGATCGCCTCGCGCGCCCGCAGCATGGCGGGGATTTCGGTCTCCATCGTGGTATTGGACGAAGGGACGATCTGTCCCACGCGAAAGTGGAGCTTCTGGCTCATGGCAAATCCTCGTTGGCGAAAGGGCGGGGCGTCAGTCGGCGTCGGACGCGGGTTCGGCCTCGCTCTCCGGGGCCGGATCGAACAGGGTGACGGGCGCACGCGGGGTGCGGTCCACCGTCAGGTCGAAGATGTCGAAGCGGTTATAGTGGCCGATGATGTCGTGCATCTGCTTGGGCTGGATGCAGCGCGACAGGTCGATGTCGGCATAGGCGATGCCTTCCTCGTCGATCAGCGGAGCACACACTTCGCGGCCATCGGGGCCGATCACGCCGGAGTAGGCGCTGTTCTTGCGTTGCAGCTTCTCGCGCGCATCGGGCACCAGGCCTTCCATCGCGGCGATGATCTCTTCCGAAATGGTCGAACACGATACGACCGTGAACACCTTGCCTTCGAACGAATGCGCCATCGCGCGCACCTTGATTGCTTCGGCCATGTCATAATCGGGCGGAGCAACCGGCAGCGAGATATAGCTCGCCGCATGCACCAGTTCGCCTTGCGCCAGCAGCGAGAAACGCGCCAGCGTGTTGGTGTTCTCGCCGCAAGCCAGCCCGCCAAGGGGGCCGATCGCGGTGTCGTAGACGACCAGTCCCGATCCGTCGCCCGGCGCCCAGGTCAGCTTCTCCGCCCAGGTCGGCACCAGCTTGCGATGACGGCCCATGATGGCGCCGTCCGGTCCGATGAAGACCATCGTATTGTACAGCGTGCCCAGCGAGACCGGGCTGCGTTCGTTGACGCCGATGATCACATGCACGCCGCACGCGCGCGCCGCTTCGCACACGGTCTCGATTTCCGGTCCGGGCAGGAGGATCGAGGCGCGCACCAGCTTTTCGAACCACGGACTGCATGAGACCGGATCGGTGATCCAGCTCCAGTAGGGGTAGGCCGCCACGAACACCTCGGGGAAGACCACCAGCGCCGCGCCGTTGTCGGCGGCTTTGCGCACCAGCGCGGCGGCCTTGGCGCAGGTTGCCTGGGCATCGAGAAAAACCGGGCTGGTCTGGACCGTTGCGGCCTTGAATTGCGAAAGCTGCATCCTCGCGTTCCCTCGCTGCGGGGCATCCGGCCCCCTCGAACATCGCCCGCGCTCCTTGCCCCATGTTGACATGGTGACGCAAGATATTTTAAGCTTAAAGAAATTCGATAGGATGCTCGGGGCAGGCTTGAAAGGCGCACGGTGATGGCGACAGACACATACGATCAATTCCGCGAGGACATGCTCGGCCGCGCCAACGTGGCCGACACGCCGGAACTGGTGGATTTCTACCACGACCTGGAATCGCAGCATGCGGGCGCGCTGTGGACCGTCGCCAACAAGATTGAGCCGTGGGAACCGGAATCGGACTCGGTGCCGGTGCTGTGGGAATATGACCGGCTGCGCGACCATGTTCTGCGCGCTTTGAAGCTGGTCAGTCCCGAACAGGCTGGCCGCCGTGTGGTTTACCTTGCCAATCCGGGGCGGACAGATGTCACCGCCGCAGTCGGCTGGCTCTACACCGGTTTGCAGGTCATGGGGCCGGGCGAGGTCGCGTCGAGCCATCGCCACTCAGCCTCCGCGCTGCGCTTCATCATGGAGGGCAGCGGCGCTTTCACCAATGTCGACGGGCACAAGATGACGCTCGGCCGCAACGATTTCGTGCTCACGCCCAACGGCACCTGGCATGAACACGGGGTGGCGGAAGACGGCTCGGTGTGCATCTGGCAGGACGGGCTCGACATTCCGCTGATGAACGCGCTCGAAGCCAATTTCTACGAAGTTCACCCGGACCTCCAGCAGGCCGTCAGCTTCCCCATCGACGACTCGACCTCGACCTGGGGTAGTCCCGGCCTGAAGCCCGCCGGGGAAACCTGGTCGAAGCGCTATTCCCCGCTGCTGAAGTATGAGTGGGAGCCGACTTACGAAGCGCTGTGCCGGTTGGAGAAGGTCTCCGACGGCTCACCCTACGATGGCATTCATATGGACTATGTGAACCCTTTCACCGGCGGCCCGCCGATGTCGACGATGGGGGCGTCCATGCAACTCCTGCGACCGGGCGAGCACACTAAGGCGCACCGCGAAGTCGGCAGTTTCGTCTACCAGTGCGCCAAGGGGCATGGTCATTCCATCATCGGCGGCAAGCGCTTCGACTGGAAGGAGAAGGACATCTTTGTCGTCCCCTCATGGATGTGGCACGAACACGTTAACGGCTCGGGCAGCGAAGATGCCTGCCTGTTCTCCTTCCACGATTTGCCGACCATGCGCGCGCTCGGACTATACCGGGTGGAAGGCTTGGCCGAGAATGACGGATACCAGCCGCTCGCATCCTGATAGCTGCCCCCTCTTGGGCCAACCCGAACATCTGACTGAGAAGGAATTTCCATGCGCCTAGTGACTTACCGTGCGACCGTCGAAGCGGAGGCGCGCCTCGGCGTGCTGGTGGACGGTACGGTTGTCGACGTTGCCCGTATCGGTGCCCGCGCCGGCGTTCCGCTACCTTCGCGGATGCTCGACTTCATCCGCCTTGGCCCGGTTGCCGTGACGGAACTTGGCCACCTGATCGAGGAGGCGAAAGGCCGCTGGCCGGTCGATGGGGCGCTGCCGCTCCCTTCGGTCATTCTGCTCGCGCCGATTCCGCGCCCGGAAAAGAACGTGTTCGGGATCGGCCTCAACTACATCGACCATGTCGCGGAAAGCTCGCGCGCGCTCGATACCTCGCCCGAGCTGCCGAAGCAGCCGGTGATCTTCTCCAAGCCGCCGACCACGGTCATCGCGCCGGGCGACCCCATCGTGCACCGGGCCGACATCACGCAGCAACTCGACTGGGAAGTGGAACTGGGCGCGATCATCGGCACGCGGGCGCAGCGCGTATCGCGCGAGGAGGCGCTGGCTTATGTCTTCGGCTATACCACGCTGATCGACATGAGCGCGCGCGATTGCCGCCGTGCCGGGCAGTGGATCTATTCCAAGGGGCAGGACAGCTATTGCCCGATGGGCCCGTGCATCGTCACTGCCGACGAGATTCCCGACCCGCAGACGCTCGATCTGTGGCTGACGGTCAATGGCGTGGAAAAGCAGCGCAACAACACCAGCCACATGCTGTTCAAGGTCGATGAGCTCATCGCCGACATCAGCCAGGGCATCACGCTCGATCCGGGCGATATCATTGCCACCGGGACGCCCGAAGGTGTGGGCGCGGGGCGCGATCCGCAGGAATTCCTGTCGCCCGGTGACGTGATCGAGGCCGAGGTGGTCGGCATCGGCAAGCTGCGCCATCCGATCGTGGCGGGCTGACCTGGTCGGCGCCGCCGTCTTTCAGGGACCATAAGAAGAGGGGCGGGAAGCCGGTGATATGCCGGCTTCCGGCCCCTTTCCTGTCGGCTGGAATTTTCGTTCAGGAAGCCGAGCGCGAGGCGTCGTCGATGATATAGCGCCATCCGCCATCGCGCGGGTCTCTGGTCATCACCTCGATACCGCCGCCGGTCATTTCCTGCATCGCGCCATCGGGATTGGTGAAGTTCATCCGCCAGTGGTTGGTGGTCAGGGCCACGTCGCGGTAGACATAGTGCTTGCGGTTACCGAGCACGATGGTCGGCTTGATCGAGAGCAGTCCGGCAAAATCCTCGCGCACCTTGTCCCTGCCGGTCATCAGCACACCGTCCGAATTGATGTAGGCCACATCCTCCATGTAAAGGTCGACCAGGCCATCGAGATCGGCGTCGTTGAAGCGCTGCTGCCAGGCATCGTACAACAGGTCAATATCGGTGACTGGGGGTACAGCCCCTGTTGCGCCAGCCGCCATCGCCTTTCCGGACATCCCGGCCGCCACCGCGCCAGCTGCCGCCATCCGCAGGAAGTCGTTACGGCTCAACGAAAACTGGCCTTTGCTCTCTTCGTCATCATGCCCGGGCAGGGGCGGGGCGGACGAGAGCAGGACATTGCGAAGCGATGCGATCATGGCGTTTCTTCCCCGTTGCAATCTGGATCATGGTCCGGCGAACGGCTCGCCGAAGCTTCGCAGCAGATTGATGAGGCGGCGGCTCTGCGTCCATTCCAGTTTCGGCCAAATAGCGGTTGTTTCGGCCTGATCTGGCCTGCCGCCAGTGTGATGGCTCACCTTTATGCCTCTCGGGCCGCATTCCCCAAAGCCATCCCGACATCGTCAATATAGCGTCTGGCCGGAATTGCAGCGTATCGGAGCGCTAAGGCAATTCGCCATTCGGGACCGTGTGTCATTCTCATTTCATCATTGTGTCAGTCCGTAGTGGTGGGGGTTGAGGTCGAAGCGCCATGCGTATTTGCCTGAGCCTGCTTGTCTCGAGCTGACGCAGGCGATCGGCGCTCTTGCAGGTGCGAGGGCCCTCCGGTGGAGACATGGTTTGAACGGTGAGACGACCTTCAAGACCGTTATTGTAAAGGCCCACCGCTATCTCGGCCTGTGTCTTGCGCTGTTCCTTGTGATTATTGCCGGCACCGGCAGCATCATCGCTTTTTACGACGATCTGGAGCGTTCGCTGAACACCCGCATGCGGGTCGTCGAGCCGCAGGACCACGGCTGGACGATCACGGACGCTCTGCGCATCCGCGAGCAGCTGGAACGTGAGGACCCGCGCGCGCATGTGTTCTCGCTGCAGTTCCCGCAACAGCCTGACGAAACGCTGTTTTCCCGGGTCATGCCAGCAATCGATCCGCGCACCGGGCAGGTCGCGGACATCGATTATGACGAGGTTTTTGCCAACCCCTATACCGGTGAAAGGCTCGGTCAGCGGATTATCGGGGCGGCCACGCTGCGCCCGGAAGGGATCCCGTCCTTCCTCTATTATCTCCATTATTCGCTGATCTTCCCGCTGGAGATCGGCATTGTCATCTTCGGGATCCTCGCTCTTGCCTTTGCCTTGGAAGCGATCCTTGGTGGCTACCTCACCTTTCCTGCCCGCCCGAAGCCGGGCAGGTCCGGCAAAAAGCCCCGCCCCTTCCTGAAGCGCTGGTCTACCGCCTGGAAGATCGCGCCCGGTGCTCCGGCGAACCGCCGGCTGCTTGACCTTCATCGTTCGGCTGGCCTGTGGCTGTGGCCGCTGCTGATACTGTTTGCGCTGACGGGCTATGTCCTGAATCAGGGTGGGCCCTACGCCCGCTTCATAGAAAATTTCGCAGAATACGCGCATTTTCAGGAGCATCCGCCGGTCGAGCCGCTGGCCGAGCCCCTGCTTGACCCGCCGGTCGACTGGTACCGGGCCGCCGAACTGGGCCAGCGCTATTTTGCCGAGCAGGCGCAGCGCGAAGGCTTCGACATCGGCAAGCCTGCGGCGATCGAATACCGGCGCGACCTCGGGCTCTACTTCTTCTCGATGCACACCTCGCGCGACCTGCTCGACGCGCAGGGCAATCCCACCGAGACCAATTCGCCGGCCACCGCCGCCACCATCGCCATCGACGCGCGCGATGGGCGCTTCCTTGGCCTCCAGCTGCCGCGCGGACAGCGGGCGGGCAACACGATCACGAGCTGGCTGATTGCGCTGCATGTCACCGCGATCGGAGGGCGCGTCTGGCAGATCGCCGTTTCGCTGTTCGGGATGGCGGTGGTGCTCATTTCCGCGACCGGCGTGCTGCTGTGGTGGCGCCGCCGTCAGGCGAGGCTCGCTGCGCAACGGGCCAAAGGTCAGCCGAAAATCCGAGATATTGCGAATGCTTCCGGGCGGTCCGGGCAGACAGTCAATTCCAGGGGGGAATTGCAATGGGGGAAATCAAAATGCGAATGAACACTACGCGTGGTGATCGATGGCCAAAGCTGGCGATGTCCGGGTCTGTGCTGCTTTGTCTGGTCGGGACACCCGGAATTGCCTGGGCGCAGGATCAGGCGCGGCTGAACGAAAAGCCAGGCGAGATCGTCGTGACGGCACAAAAGCGAGAAGAACTGCTGAGCGACGTGCCTTTGCCCGTTTCCGCCGTCGGCGGCGGTGACCTGATCACGCAGAACCAGACCAAGCTGCAGGAGTTCTTTGCGACCGTTCCAGGCGTAAACCTGCAATTCCAGAACAACCGCTCGCAACTGGCGATCCGCGGCATCACCACCGGGCCGGTCAGCGGCAACCCGGTGGTTGGCTATACGATCGACGATGCCCCGTTTGGCGGTGCCACCAGCCAGGGCGGCCTGTTCGGATCGGCCCCTGATCTGGACCCGTCCGAACTGGCGCGGGTCGAGGTGCTGCGCGGGCCGCAGGGCACGCTCTATGGCGCAGCCAGCATGGGCGGCCTCGTTAAATACGTGACCGTGAAACCGGATCTGGATGCGCTGGGTGGCTCGCTCGCGGGTGGCCTGTCGTGGATCAAGGAAAGCGGCGAGGTTGGCTATAACCTGCGCGGCGCGCTCAACGTGCCGGTGAGCGACACCTTCGCCGTGCGGGCGAGCGGCTTCACCCGCAAGGAAGCGGGCTATATCGACAACGTGCGAACGGGCGAGAGCGACGTCAATTCTTCGCGCGTCTCGGGCGGGCGGCTGGCGGCCCGGTGGGAGCCGACCGCGTCGTTCTCGCTCGACCTCAGCGCGCTTTATCAGCTGCGCAACATCTATGGCTCCTCGAACGTCGACACCACGACCGGCTCCTTCTACCAGCAGACGGACATGCCCGGCACCGGCCGCAGCCGCTCCGAGACGCAGTTGTACACCGCGACGATCAATGCCGATCTTGGCGCTGTCGACCTGACCTCGATCACCTCCTATTCGCGTGCGAACAGCTTCGATAATCTCGATTTCAGCGCCTCTCCGCTGGTGGTTGCAGCGCCGGTCTTCCCGACGTTGTTCCCGGGGCAGACCGATCTCGGCGACCTGTTCTATCAGGAATACAATGTCGGCAAGTGGACCCACGAGACCCGCCTTGCCGGAACCGTCGGCGAGAGCATCGACTGGATCGTGGGCGGGTTCTACACCAATGAGGATGGCGACTATTCGCTGGACAATGCCGCCATCGACCCGGTTAGCGGACAGCCTCAGGGTGTGCCCATCGATGATGGAACCGGGCCGCAGCTCGGCACCATCATTGTCTGGCGCGATACCATCAAGTTCGAGGAATATGCAGCCTTCGCCAATATCGACCTGCGCCTGTCGGAGCAGTTCGATATTCAGCTGGGCGGACGCTACAGTCGCAACGATCAGAGCATGGACCACAACGACTGGTTCCAGGTCGATCCCTATCCGGCACCCGCATTTCCCTCGACCAATCAGCCCGAAGCGAGCGGCAGCGCCTTTACCTATCAGGTCTCGCCGCGGTTCAAGCCGTCGCCCGATCACATGATCTATGCGCGGGTCGCATCGGGCTATCGTCCGGGCGGGCCCAATGCGATCTGCGGCCCGCTTGCGCTACCGTCCGAGGTGCCCTGCGAGTTCAAGCCCGACAAGACGGTCAACTACGAACTGGGCGCGAAGGGCGACCTGGCGAACGGCGCGCTGTCATACGAGGTCTCGCTGTTCACCATCGACTGGAAGGACATCCAGATCGTCCAGGTGCTCGACGTCTTCGTCTACAACGGGAATGCGGGTAAGGCGCGCAGTCGCGGGCTGGAGCTGTCGCTTACCGCCCGGCCGACGGACGGGCTGACCTTGTCCGGCTGGTATTCCTATATCGATGCGACACTGCGCGAAGCGGTGGTCGACGCCAACTTCTTCGCCCGCGAAGGCGACAGGCTCCCGTTCTCCAGCGAGCATTCGGGACGGCTCTCGATCGACTATGCGTTCTCCCCGAGCGCAACGGTCGACGCGAGGATCGGCGGATCGGCGACCTATGTCGGCGAACGGCTGGGCGAATTCGTGCCCTTCGAAGGTGTCTACGATCTGCGTCAGGTCTATCCCGGCTATACCCAGTTCGACCTCTACGCATCGGCCACGATGGGCAGGTTCACCCTCAGCGCCTTCGTTCAGAACCTCACCAACAAGCACGGTGTGATCGGCGGCGGATTCTGGAACCAGACGAGCTACAACGCAAACTGGTTCACCTACGCGCAGCCGCGCAGCATCGGCTTCAACGCTGAGGTGGCGTTCTGATCTGACGGCACAAATCTTGTCAGAACTGCACGGGTCGCAGCGGAATTCTCCCCTCCGCTGCGGCCCTTTTTATTGTGCATCGCCAGCTTCGGGAGCATTCGGCGACAATCCGGCTGGCAGTTCCATATAATGTTCGTGGCAGGCGCTGCAGACATTGTAGAGCACGCCGCCAGCCTCAAGCACCTGATGCGGGTCGCGAGACAGGGCGGCAGCTTCGGTCTTTTCCGCGACGTCGACCAGCCCTTGCGAAAACTGTTGCCAGTCCGAACCGCGACCCGCTGCGTAGGCTGGCCGTTTCAGCTCCTCGCCAAGCGACCTGAGTTGCCTCGCCGCCTCTGCCGTGCGCTCCCAATCCGCATCCGTTTCCGGCACGATCTCGCGCAGACCGTTCTCGTCGGAGATGAACTGGACTGCGTTCCAGTAGATCTGGGCCTGTGTCTGGACTTCCGCGATCATGAGCGACTTGGTCGCGGCATCGACATCGGCTGGCTGCTCGGCGTCCTGTCCTGAACAGCCGACGAGCCCGGCAGCTACGATGAGGGAAAGGCTTTTCGCGTAGAATCTGGTCACGGGGCAGTGTCCTTCGGATGATGCAGTTCTCGTTGCAAAGCATCCTGACGGCGCCAGTCAGATACCGGTAGCGCAATGCGGTGACCGAGACGTTACAGCGCCGTTACATCCCTTCGCAGCGGTCTCGCAGGTGCCGCCCCGCTGCACTGCGAATGCCCTGCGCAAGCTGCCGGGATTCGGTCGATGTACCTCTATCGTAACCTCCTCTCGCTGGGCTTTCCGGGTAATGCGGGTCAGCTTCCTTGGGGAAAGCCCAGCGAGAGGGGACTGATTGATGTCGATGACAAGTTTCAGCGATTGGCTGTACGCAACGCAATTTTCGACGGCGCTGCGCGAGACCACTTGGGTCATTCCCAACCTGCAGACCATCCACATCATCGCGATCGCGGTGGTGATCGGTTCCGCAATCGCGACCGAACTGCGGATGGCCGGAATCTTCGCAACCGACCGTCCGCTCCCCGACGTGCTTCATCGCTATTTGCCATGGATGAAATGGGCACTTGTGGTGCTTCTCCTGACGGGGGCGCTGCTGGTGATTGCCGAGCCCGGCCGGACGCTCAACAACACGCTGTTCTGGATCAAGATGGCGCTGGTGGCAGGGGCCAGCCTCGTGACCCTGCGCGCCCGCAGAAGCCTGGTGCTGGCAACTGCTGGTGGATCGTCGGCAATCACCGTGCCCGAGGCATCGCGCGGCCTGTCCTGGCTGATGCTGCTGGTCTGGTGCGCGATCATCTTCTGCGGCCGTTTCATCGCCTACGCCTGACAGCATCTGCCCGCGGCGCGCGCCGTCAGCTTATCAATTCAGAGGGGAAAGCCAGTGAGCATCGATACCACCCTGCAGCAGATCTACGACCTGCCCCTGTCCGCGTCCATTCGTGAGAGCGTGAACGCTTTCCCGCTACTGGAATCGTTGCATGTCGTGGGGCTGGCGGTTGTGTTCGGCACGATCCTGATCGTTGATCTGCGCCTTGTCGGCGTGGCCTCGCACCGACGTGAAGCCAGCAGGCTGATCCGCGAGCTTCTGCCCTATACCTGGATCGCCTTCGTGCTAGCGGTGCTGACCGGCATCGGTATGTTCATGTCGAACGCGCTTTCCTACGCGGCGAACACCTATTTCCTGCTGAAGATGGTGGCGCTGATGGTGGCGGGTCTCAATATGGCCTGGTTCCATTCGACTGCCTATCGCCGGATCAGCGAATGGGATGAGACCTTGCCGCCGCCGCGGGCCGCGCGCTTTGCCGGTTTTACCTCGCTGCTCACCTGGATGGTGGTGATCTTCCTCGGCCGCTGGATCGGCTTTACGCTGGAAATGGTCTGGTAAAGGGCGGGCCTGCCCTATCAGGATTTTCCGGGGAAGCGGCCGGGTGAAAACCCGGTCCATTCCTTGAATGCGCGGGAAAAGGCAGCGGCGTCGGAATAGCCCAGCTGCTCGGCTGCGACCGCCAGCGATATGCCGGGCTTCGACAGGATCGTCTGCGCGCGTTCCTTCCGCGCATCCTGCAGCAATTCGCGGAACGAGGTGCCCTCTTCCGTAAGGCGGCGGCGCAGCGAGCGCTCCGACAGTTTGAGCTCTGCCGCCACGGTGGCGCAGTCGATATGGGTACGCCCCAGCCAGCGCGAGATGATGTCGCGGGTCAGCGATACGAAGCTCTCGCTCGGCGCGGCTTCGGGCCCCATCAAATCGAGCAGGTGCCATTCGAGAATGGTGCGCAGCTTGTGATCTTCCGAAGGAATGGAGGTCGCGAAGCCCGCATCGAGATCGTCGTTGTCGATCACTATTCCGTTGGTCAGCTGGTTGCCGAGCACGGGAGCCCTGAAATAGTCTTCCAGCCGTTCCCTGCGCCCGTCGATTGCGTGTTCGAAATGCACCTCGCGCGGTGCCCATTTCGGGCTGACCAGCTCGCGGGCGATGTGCACGTATCCCGAAAGGGCGAATTCGGAATCCTGCGTGCGCGGCCAGACCCGCTCTTCCTCGATGCGATAGACGTAGGTGGAGGTCTCCGCGTCTTTCCGGCTATGGAACAGCGTGCGGCTCTGCAGGCGGGACTGGAACAGGGCCAGGCAATCGAGCGCGCCGCGCAGGTTCCCCGAGGCGCGCAGAAGCGCATAGAACGGGCCGAGGTCGGTCAGGCCGAAGGATGCCCCCATCTCCAGCCCGAGATATGGCCGGTCAAACCTGGCCGCTGCGGTCTCCAGCAGGGCGACATAGCGATGCAGGGGAACGACCTCGTAAGGCGTCTCCAGTTGCGAGCGGAACATGCCGTGTTCGCGCAGCAGCGGATCGATCCGTTTGCCGACATCCGAGAGCACATCGAGCAAGGGCGTCAGGAACATCAGGCGGATGGTTCCAAACTCGCTCTTCGGCTTGGGTGCCTTGTCTTCTGAGGGCAATGGGTCGGTCATCTGAAAGGAAGGTATTGGCCGAACATGCAAACAGTCAATCCCTAGCTGCAATTTACCGTTCGGCCCTCAGGCCCGAAAGCCGACAGACCCAAGGGGAAAGGGTGAATCCACCCTTCACACGGGTTCGATAAATGCGGGAGTTGAGCAGATTGTCAGGTAGTCACCCCACGCAGCGAACTTCCGCTGCGTCCGTAAATGACAAAAAGGATGAAGGGCTGCTGGCGGACCTGCCGCGCATCGATTTCCTCTACCTGTCGGAGCCCGACATGATCCGCGCCGGGGTCACCGACATGCCGCGTTGCATCGACGCGCTGGAGGAGATGTTCGGCCTGCTGCACACCGGAGATTACCGGATGGCGGGTGGCAGCAACAATTCGCACGGCGCCATCGTGGTCTTTCCCGAAGACTCTCCCTTTCCCGATATGCCCAAACCCACGGTCGATCGCCGCTTCATGGCGATGCCGGCCTATCTGGGCGGGTCTTTCCGCACAGCGGGGATGAAGTGGTATGGCTCGAACATCGCCAATCGTGACAAGGGCTTGCCGCGCTCGATCCTCACCTTCGTCCTCAACGACGTGGACACGGGCGCGCCGCTGGCGATGATGTCGGCCAACCTGCTGTCTGCCTATCGCACCGGCGCGGTGCCGGGGGTTGGCGCGCGGCATCTGGCGCGCAAGGATTCGCGCGTGGTCGGGCTCGTTGGCCCCGGCGTGATGGCGCGGACCTCGCTGGCCGCATTCATGAACGAATGCCCGCTGATCGACACGGTCAAGATCAAGGGGCGAGGGCAGGCCAATCTCGACGCCTTCCGGGCATGGGCCGCACAGACCTATCCGCAGCTCGCCGTCGAGGTGGTGGGCACTGAGGAAGAGGCCGTCAGAGGGAGCGACATCGCCAGCTTCTGCGCCTCGGTGGCGACCGGCGATCCGTCGATCTATCCCACGGTGCGCAGGGAATGGGTCAAGCCCGGTGCGTTCCTGTCCATGCCCGCTCCGTGCAACACGGATGAAGGCATGATCGCCGATGATATCCGCAAGGTGCTCGACTTCACCGGCATGTACGAGGCCTATCTCGAGGAACTTCCCGCGCCGCGCCATGTGCATGTGCCGGCGGTGGGAGTGCGCTGGTTCGACCTGATCGAGGAAGGCCGCCTTTCGCGCGCCGACCTGCAGGATCTGGGCGCGATCGTGGCGGGCGATACGCCCGGCCGCCAGAACGATGAAGAGATCATCATCCTGTCCGTGGGCGGAATGGCGGTGGAAGACGTCGCCTGGGGAACCATGGTCTATCGTAACGCCGTTGCACAGGGGATCGGCGTCAAACTCAATCTGTGGGAAGAGCCTGCGCTGAAGTGACAGCCATGCATTCCCGTTTACGCTGAACGGAGGCACCATGCCCAAAGTCGTCAAGGTCAAGACCGGCAACAAGTTCGAGGAACACGGGTCCTATTCGCGGCTGGTGGCGGTGGACAACATGATCTTCGTGTCCAACACCGCCGGACGCAATCCGCGCACGAAGGAAATCCCGGAGGATCTGGCCGAGCAGACCCATCAGGTGCTGGACAACATCGCCGCGGCGCTCGCTTCGGTCGATGCCACGCTGGAGGATGTCGTTTCCTCGCGCGTTTACGTGCAGTTTCCCGAGCATGTGGAAACGATCATGGAAACCTATGGCAACAGGATGCGCGGCATCAATCCGGCGCTGACCATGACCTGCCCCGCGCTCGGGTCGACGACCTACAAGGTCGAGATCGACGTGGTCGCGATCCGCGGGGTGCGTGACGCCGAGGTCGAGGAACTGATGGTCTCGTTGTGAGCCAAGCTGTGCACCAGACGGCGCCTCTCAATCGGGCTCCGCAGATCGAGCCGGTGGACACGTCCGCCGCTCTGCCATCGCAGGTCGATGTCGTCGTGATCGGCGGCGGTATCGTGGGGCTGTCGACTGCGCTGTGCCTGGCAGAGCGCGGCCTGTCGGTGACGGTGATCGAGAAGGGCCGGATTGCTGGCGAGCAGTCGTCGCGCAACCTTGGCTGGGTGCGCAAGGTCATGCGGCCGCCGGTCGACCTGCCAATGGCGCAGCGGGCCGAGGAACTGTGGGCCCGCATGCCGCAGCGCGTGGGCGCGGATTGCGGTTTCCGGCAGGCGGGCATCACCTATGTCGCGCGCAGCGAGGACGAGCTGGCGAATTATGCGGGCTGGCTGGAGGATGTGAAGGGATCGGGCGTCGATTCCCGCATGCTCTCCCCGCGCGAGATCGAGGCGATGGTGCCGGGCAGCGCGCAGAGCTGGATCGGCGGGATCGTGACCCCGTCGGACGGACGGGCAGAGCCGACCCTCGCCAACAGCGCCATTGCCCGAGCGGCGATCGCGAAGGGCGCGGTGATCGTCGAGAACTGCGCGGTGCGTACGCTCGAAACGGCGGGCGGCGCGGTCAGCGGTGTGGTGACTGAGCGCGGAGAGGTCCGTTGCGGGCAGGTGGTGCTGGCGGGCGGCGTGTGGTCGCGCCGGTTCCTTGCCAACCACGGCATCGGGCTGTTGACCTTGCCTTTGGTGGCCTCGGTCTTGCGGACCGAGCCGATGGAAGGGCCGACCGATTGCGCGGTAGGCGGCTCCGATTTCTCGTTCCGCAAGCGGCTCGACGGCGGCTACACGATCACCCAGCGCGGCGCGCTGTTCGCTCCGCTGACGCTCGACCACCTGCTGATCGGTCTCGACTATCTGCCCACGCTGATCGCGCAGTGGAAGAACCTGCGCGTATCGCTGGGCCGGGAGTTCTTCGACGACCTGAAACTGCCGCGCCGGTGGAAGGCCGACGAGACCTCGCCATTCGAACTGGTGCGCGTGATGGACCCGCCGGTCGAGCAGAGCCTGAACGACGAGGCGATGCGCAACCTGATCGCGGCATGGCCCGCCTTTGCGCAGGCCAAAGTCGCACAGCAATGGGGCGGTATGATCGACGTGACGCCGGATTCGATGCCGGTCATCGGTGAGGCGGCACGCATGCCGGGCCTGATTCTGGCGACGGGCTTTTCCGGGCACGGCTTCGGCACCGGGCCTGCGGCTGGCGAACTGGTCGCCGATCTGGTGACGGGGCGAACCCCGTCAATCGATCCGTCGACCTATCGCCCCGATCGCTTCTGATTAGCCGAACCGGTCGACGCCTTCGAGCCGCATGCACACGGCCTTGGGCTCGGTAAAGGCATGGACGGCCTCGGTCCCGAATTCACGGCCCAGACCCGATAGCTTGCTGCCGCCAAACGGCATCGCGAGATCGAGCACATTGTGCGTGTTGAGCCAGACGGTGCCCGCATCGAGACGCTCTGCCAGAACATGCGCACTGTCGAGGTCAGTGGTCCAGATGCTGGCCGCCAGCCCATAAGGCGTGTTGTTCGCCTGTTTCACGATTTGCGCGCGATCCTCAATCCGGGTGGCGCAGACCACCGGCCCGAAGATTTCCTCGCGCATCACGGTCATGTCGTCCGCCACATCGGCCAGCAGGGTGGGGCGGTAATACCAGCCCGCTTTGTCGGGCCTTTGCCCCCCGGCAACCGTTCGCGCGCCTTCGCGCACACCGGCCTCGACCAGCGAGCTGACCCGTTCGTGCTGGCGGGCGGAGATCAGCGGGCCGACCTGCGTGTCGCTGGCGAAGGGAGAGCCAAGCTTCATGCTGTCGGCAATTTGGGCGACGCCCTCCATGACGGCATCGTAAACGGGCGCCTCGATCAGCAGGCGCGAACCGGCGGTGCAGATCTGGCCCGAATTGGAATAGATCGCGGCCGCAGCGCCGGGGATCGCACGTTCCAGATCGGCATCGGCGAGGACGATGGTCGGCGACTTGCCGCCCAGTTCCAGCGTCACGCGCTTCATGGTTTTGGCGGAGGCTGCAAGGATGTGCTGGCCGGTGGCCGTGGAGCCGGTAAAGGCGATCTTGCGCACCAGCGGATGGTCGACCAGCGCGGCACCTGCCTCGGCCCCGGTTCCGGTCACGATGTTGACGGCCCCTGCCGGAAAACCGGCCTCGGCGATTAACTCGCCCAGCCGCATGGTGGTGAGCGAGCTTTCTTCCGACGGCTTGAGCACCACCGTGCAGCCGAAGGCGATGGCAGGCGCGATCTTCTGGATCGCCTGACCGATGGGGAAGTTCCACGGCGTGATGCCGCCGATCACGCCGATGGGCCGACGCTGGGTATAGGCGCGGTAGATCGCGTCCTCCGGCATCAGCGGGTTGTGCGTCACATACTCGCCGTTGATCTTGGAGGCCCAGCCCGCGAAATAGCGCAGGCCGTCGATGGTGAACTGCAAATCGACATTGCGCGTGACGAACAGCAGCTTGCCGCTGTCGAGCGATTCCAGTGCGGCCAGCTCTTCGCGCTTTTCCTCCACCAGCAGGGCGAGGTTTTCGAGCAGGCGGCCGCGGTCGAGCGGGCGCATGGCGCGCCATTCGCGGCTCTCGAAGCAGGACTGGGCGGCCTTGACCGCGACGTCTACGTCGGCGGCGCTGCAGGCGGGAAAGGCCATGATCCGCTCGCCTGTGGCCGGGTCGATGGCATCGATGGTGCCTTGGGCATGGCGCGGCTCGGCCAGTTCGCCATTCAGGAGCAGCTTGCCGCCGGGCAGCACGATTGCGGGGCGGTCGGCGGTGGCGGGCAGGGTCGTGTCGAGCATCTGGAGGTTTGTCCTGAAGGCTGGAGGTTAGGTTGCCGAGGTGGCCGGCGGTTCGCCTTCGACATGGGTCGCACCGATCTGCGCATAGACCTGCGGGCGTGAGCGGCGCAGCCACGCGCCGTGCAGCAAGCCGGCGGCGATGAGGAAGACGAACAGGATCGGCAGGCTGTTGACGATCACGAGATCGGTGCCGGTAAGGGCGGAGTAGTTCGCCAGCGAAAGCGCGGTGATGATGGAGATGATGATTCCGGCCAGCAGGGGTGCCCAGACCTTGCCGAAGGTGATCTCGCGCCGACGGAAGAAATAGAACGGAATCGCCAGCGAGGTGGCGGCCAGCAGGATCTCCAGCCCGACCGCGCCCATCGAGGAAAGGCTCGTCGTCAGGCTGAGCAGCGGATCGAGCCCGGCCAGTGCGAACAGACCGATGATGGTGCCGAGTACGACGGCCAGCAGCAAACAGGCCTTGTAGGGCGAGCCATGGACCGGGTGAATGAGCCCCAGCTTCGCAGGCAGCAGGCCGTCGCGCGACAGGGCGAAGAAATAGCGGGCGATATTGTTGAAGAAGCCGAGCGCGGCGGCGAACAGGCTGGTGACGGTCAGCAGGTTCAGCGCGTCACGCCCGAACGTGCCGAGATGCTGCATGGTGATGCCGCTGACCAGCCGCCCCGGATCTGCGGCGGCGGCGGCCTGAACGTTCTCGTGCCCGAGCGCCAGCACCAGACACCATGACGACAGCACGTAGAAGGTACCGAGCAGCAGGATCGCGCCGTAGGTCGCGCGCGGGATGGTGCGCTCGCGGTCGCGCGCTTCCTCCTGATAGATCGCGGTCGCTTCGAAGCCGATGCAGCCGTTGATGGCGTAGATCAGCGCAATGCCGAGGCCCGGCGCGAAGATGGCGCCCGGGGTGAAGCTCGTAAAGTCGAGCCCCGCAAACCCGACGTCCCAGAGGATCAGAGCATCGAGTACGATGATCAGGCCGACTTCGAGCAGCAGGGCGACGGCCAGTACCTTCGCCGCCAGCGTGATCTTGTGATAGCCGAGCCAGGCGACGATCCCGATGCCAAGCGCCGCCCAGATTTCCCAGCGCGTGGCGATACCGAGGGCTGTCTCCAGCAGGTCGGCGGCAAAGAAGGCCATGGCCCCGAGCACCGATGCGGCGGCGCAGATATAGGCGGTGACCGCGACATAGGCAGCGGCGACGCCGGCCTCCTTGTTGAGGCTGTGCGCGATATAGGCATAGAAGGCCCCGGCATTGCGGACATGCGGGATCATCCGCACATAGCCCATCGCAAACAGCAGCATCACGCCGCACACCAGCAGCTGGGTGCCCGGCATTCCGGGGCCGTTGCCGAAGGCGAGCGCCAGTGGAATGATGCCCGCCAGCACGCCCATCGGCGCGGCACAGGCAAGGATCATGAAGATGATGTCGCCGGTGCCGAGCAAACCCTTGATGAGCCCGCCGCTATTCTCTGCCTGTGCTGCCCCGTCGCTCATGATTGTTGTCAGTGCCTCCCGATATTATATTTGTGCCGGTTGCGCTGTCTGACCGGCAGTGCGGGCATTGCGCGATAGATGCTATTTTCGGCCAGAAGACCTCAGTCGGGGTGGGAGGGGACCATGGCGATCACCCGCAGAGGGCTGCCCGAGCCGCCCTTTATCTTGAGCGGGCTGGCAACGATCACCGCGCCGCGCGTCGGCAGTTCATCGAGGTTGGTCAGGCATTGCAGGCCATATCGGCCATTGCCGTGAAGGATCGAGTGGGCGGGCAGGGGCTCGTCGAACAGCGAGGCCTGTCCGGCGTCGGTCCCGACCGTTTCCACCCCAAGTCCGATGCAGTCGCGCTCGTTCACGAGGAAGCGCATGGCGCCTGCATCGGGGCCCGGCGAATGCGCGCCGTCGTCCTTGAGGTTGAGGTAGGACAGTGTGCCCACCCGCTTCGCCCAGTTTGAGCGCAGGAGGATCCAGTGGCGGGGTTCGATCCGGCCGTTTTGCGCTTCCCACTCTTCCAGAAATGCGCGCGTCACGATGAAGTCCTCATCCGCCGCTGCTTCTTCGGCAATGTCGATCACCACGGCGGGGTGGATGAAATCCTCCGGCGGGATCGCATCGACCGTGCCATTGGCGATGTCGCGCCCGGTCACCCAGTGCGCCGGCGCATCGAAATGGGTGCCGGTGTGCTCGTTCATCGAGATGTTGTTCCAGTACCATGCCGGACCGTTGCCGTCGTAGCGCGACACCGTCTCCATGCGGAACGGCTCGCACTGGCCATATTCGGACGGCAGGACGATGACCGGAAAGTCGCTCGACAGCACATTGGTGAGGTCGACGACACGGATCGCGCCGCTGGCGAGTTCGGCGACCATCCCGGCAAGCGCGCCGCGGGTCGTTTCGGGTTTCGGTGCGGTGGTCGTCACAGGTTCTTCTCCCTTGCATAGAGGGCCGGTTTTTCCAGCCAGCGGGCCATCGCATCCTGCGCGACGTCGCCGACGCAGGTCTGTTCGTGGCCTTGGGTCAGCGCCTCGACGATGCTGCGCGCGATCCGTCCCGGCGCGACTTTCGGCGGGGGCACGCGCTGGTGATGTTCGTCTTCGACCGGGCCGGTGAAGACCGCCATCACGCGCACCCCGGCGTCGCGCATTTCGGCGCGGAAGGCTTGCAGCAGCGCCAGCCGAGCGGCTTCGGCGGCAGCGAAACCCGCATGGCTGGCAGACCCCGCCAGAGCGTCGCTGGAAATAAGATCGACGAACGCGCCATTGGGGCGGCCTGCCAGCATCGGTCCGGTGGCCTGCGCCAGTCGTGAAAGGCCCATCGCGGCCACATCGAAGGCCCGGCGTTGTTCGACCAGATTGGCATTGGCGCTGACCCCGCCCGCACGAACATGGCGCGCGGTGTTGATCACGATGTCGAGCGGGCCGCCGATCTTGCTCAGCGCTTCCATCACGCTGCCCTGGTCTGCGATGTCGAGCGGCACTTGCTGCACGCCCTCCCGCGAGAGGATCTCCGCACCCGCGCCGAGCGCGCGATCGGGCGGCGCCATGCCAGCAACGACCAGCGCCGCACCGGCCTCGTGCAGCGCCTTGACGACCGCGAGACCAATGGCGCTGCGGGCATCGCTGACGAGCACGGTTTTGCCCACGATAGGGACAACGAATTCGCGCAATTGTGGATCGGTCATGTCGATCTCTCCTGAGGGCGGCAGGGCAAACAGGGCGGCATTGCCGCCCCGGTCGAGCATGGTGCGGATCACGGCGCGGTCGCCCGGCGTGAGTGACCGGTGCAGATGCACCAGCGCCACCGGCCCTGCATCGAGCGCAACCTTGCCCATCCGCCATGGCAGGTGATCGCGGAAATAAAGGTCGGTGGAGACGCGAATTTCCGTCTCGCACAGCACCTCGGCGCCGGTGGGCTGGTCTTGCCAGGCGAGTTTGCCCCAGCAGTTCGGACAGGCCTCGCGCGGGGGATAGGTCGCCGTGCCGCAATCGGTGCAGACCTGAAGGACGAAGCGCCCCTGCGCCGCCCGCGCCGAGAGCGCATGCATGGCGCGGCTGCGCTTGCCCGGCGCGACATGGCGCGCCTTCTTGCGGGCCAGCGGATCGCGCGTTTCCTTCGGGGGGCGGGCGCTCATCGCAGCGCCTTCAAAGCTGCCGCGCCGGTGCAGACGCCGCGGTCGTAATTCACAAGGCCGAAGCCCGAGACGAGCGCGATCTCCGCATCGGGGACCTGCTCGCCCAGCGGTTGGTGCAGGATCTGGCGCAGCCCTTCGGTCAGGTTCTGAAAGCCGCCTGCGGCCCCGGCCTGACCGGCGGAAAGCTGGCCGCCGTTGGTGTTGAGCGGGAGGTCGCCCGCGATCGTGAAATCGGTCTGGCGGATCATCTTATGCACCGCGCCCTTGGGGCAAAAGCCCAGGTCTTCGATCTGCATGGCGACAATGACGGGGTAGTCGTCATAGACCTGCAGGCAATCGACATCGGCTGGCCTTATGCCGGCGGCAGTCCAGAAGCTGTCGATGTCCATCGCCCAGCCGCCGCGCAGTTGGACCGGATCCTCGGGAAAGGCGTTGTGGCGCTCGATCGTGGCCAGAACGCTTGCGGCTGGCAGGCCGCGTCGTTGGGCGATTTCGGGCGTGGTCACGATGAAAGCTTCGGCCCCGGCGCAGGGCATGACGCAATCGAACAGGTGGATCGGATCGGCAATCGGCCGTGCGTCCAGATAGGCGTCCATGGTCAGAGGCTTGCGTTGCAGGGCCAGCGGATTCGATCCCGCATTGGCGCGCTGTGCGACACAGAGCTTGCCGAAGTCCTCGCGGGTCACGCCATATTCGCGCATGTAGGTATCGGTGATCAGGGCGAAGGTCGCGTTCGGCCCGCCGAAGCCATAGGGATAGACGGCGTCCTGCGAGAAGCGCGAGAAGTTCGCGAGGCCGTGGCGGAAGCTGTCGATGGCATTGGCGTCCGCAGCCAGGCAGACCACCAGTTCCGCATCGCCGCACTGGACGGCCCGCGCGGCGCGGCGAAGCGCCATCACCCCGCTCGCTCCGCCGGTGGGCAGGTGGTCAAGCCAGCGCGGCGTGAGCCCCAGATGCTGGACCATGCCGACGGCGCTGTCCGGCCCGGCAGTGAAGCTGGCGAAGCAGAAGCCGTCGACGTCGCGCGGTGTCAGTCCCATGGTGTCGCGCAGCTGGCGAAGCGCGGCTCCGGCCCACCAGTGCGCGGTCTCGTTGGAGAAGCGCTGATAGGGCACGGTCACCGGCGCGCAGACCGCGACGTTGTCGTATGGGGCGGGCCTGCGCCTCATCCGTTGCGCTTCTTGAAGCCGCGGGTGTCGTGCATCGATCCGGCTGCCATTTCGTTTGCTACCAAGTCCTTGAGAGCGGCCCGCAGGATCTTTTCCGTGGGGGTGCGCGGGAGGCTGTCGACGAAGCCGATCCAGCCGGGCACCTTGTAGTAAGCCATTTCGGCCAGCGCCCAGCTGGCGATGGCTTCGGCGGTCTGCCGGTCGGCTTTGCCGGGCTCCGCGACGATCAGTGCCGCAACTTCGTCGCCCCGGATCGCGTCGGGCGTGGCGGCGACAGCGACTTCGCGTATTGCGGGATGCTTGGCGAGGATCGTCTCCACTTCGACCGCCGCAATGTTCTCGCCCGAGCGGCGGATGACGTTCTTCTTGCGGTCCACGAAGTGGAGGTCGCCGTCCTCGTCGCGCGAGACGATGTCGCCGGTGTGAAACCAGCCGCCAGCCCAGGCTTCGGCCGTCGCCTCCGGGTTCTTCAGATATTCGCGAAAGAAGCCATAACGCGGATCATCACCTGCACGCCGGACGAGCAGTTCGCCCGGTGCATCGCCAACGACATCGCAATCGTTCTCGTCGACGATCCTGATCTCCACTTCGCTGGTCGGGCGACCGAAACAATGGGTGCCGATCTTGCGCGGTTCACGATGCGCGCAGATCACACCGCCACTGCCGGTTTCCGTCATCGCCCATGCCTCGGTCAAAGGAAAACCGTAACGCTGTTCGAAGGCGGCATGAAGTTCTGATGGTATGCCCGCGCCAAAGCCGAAGCGGACATTGTGGTCACGGTCGGCCGGTGAGGGCGGTGCCTTCATGAGGATGGCCGGCATCACGCCCAGATAATGCAGGCAGGTCGCCTTGCTGCGCCGCACCGAATCCCACCAGGTTGAGGGGTGGAAGCGATCAAGAACGGTCAGACATCCGCCCATGGTGAGCATTCCTATCACCGACACGGCCATGGCGTTCATGTGGAACAGCGGCAGCGGGGTGAGCATCCGCTCGGTGCCGTAGCGCAGCGATATCAGCCCGCCGACATCGCGATACCAGTCGCCCGAATGCAGGAAATAGCTGTTGCTGAGCATGCAACCCTTCGGCTTGCCGGTTGTGCCGGAAGTGTAGAGCAGGGCGGCTTCCCGCCGAGCGGGATTCTCGGCGTCCTTGGCCGGCTGTTGGTCAATCGGCGGCGGGGTTTGGTCGGGCGAGACCGGCTGAAGCGGGCTCCCCACGGACCTCGCCGCTTCGGCAATGTCGTCGATCCGGTCGGGTGTCACGAAGGCGGCGGCCATTTCGGAATGCTCGATCAGATATTCGAGCTCGCTGCGGCGCAGGTCCGGGTTGATCGGCACGACCGATCCGCCGAGCGCATTGACCGCGAACCAGATCTCGATGAACTCGGGGCGATTGTGCAGCAACAGGCCAACGCGTGTTGCATGGCCCACCCCGGCAGCCTGCAGAGCCTGCCTGCGCGCCAAAACGCGGTCCATCATCTCCCGATAGCTGATCTCACCTGGCGCAATTGCGTAGATCTCTGCGGTTTCAGGAAGAACGTTGAGGAACGGCTTGTCGGACCATTTCTCCGCCGACGCGCTGAAGCGCTCGAATACAGTCTGCTCGCTCATCATCGGTCCGTACGGTTTATATGCATGTGCAGATGTTTATATATATAGTATTGTGAGTCAATCGTGCGAGGGCAGCTAATGTGAGCGCTAGACCGGTGCGCTGCGCATCCTGTCGAGGTTCGCCAGCATCTTGATCAGTGCCTTGCGCACCAGGGTTCGCTCTTTTGCGTCCATGCCATCGCACAGGGCCTCGAAATATGCTGCCATGGAAGGCCAGCCCTGCTGCAATCGCTCGCGACCGGCGGGAAGCAGCATAATCTCGCGTCGCCGCTGGTCGTGGTCGGGCATCCGCCGTTCCACCAGACCCTGCGCAACCATCGCGTCGATGGCGCGGCTGGTGGTGGATTGCTCCATGAATGTACGCGCCGCGATCTCGTTGATGGTGAGCCCATCCTCGATGTGCAGGATCGACAGCGCGCGCAGGCTGACGAGGTTGGCGCCGCTTTGCGCCAACAGCCGATTTTGCACGGGTTGCCCGAGATTGGCCAGCCGATTCACCAGATAGGGCAGATAGGTCTCAAGCTCTTCCTGCGAGCCGGGGAGGGGAGGGGAAGCAGTCATTTTTCGTGCACCTTATCGGCCTTGTCGACGCAGGCCTTGAGCGCGGCCAGCTGTTGGCAAACCTCCTGCAGGCTCGCATCGGGAACATCCCCCAGCCATTCGCCCAGCAAGGCATCGTGATGCGCCTGCGCGGCAAGGAAGGTATCGCGGCCATTGGCCGTCAGCCGAACGATCACGGCCCGGCGATCGGTCGGTGCTGCCTCCCGTGCGATCAGGTTTTCGGCGGCCATACGGCGTACAAGGCCGCTGACATTCCCGCCGGTCACTTTCAGCCGCCGTGACAGTTCGCCCTGCGTCATCCCATCGGGGGCCGTCTGGAGTTGCGCCAGCACATCGTACTTGGCGAGCGAAATCCCGAAATCCCTGACCATCATGCCGTTCAGGCGCGCGAAAAGGGTGCCGTGCAGGTCAAGCACCGCATTCCACGCCCGGCTTTGCAAGTTGCGCGATGGTGACGGGCCGGAATGTCGGGCCGAGTTGTCTTCATGGGCGGTCATGCAATCCACCCGTATCGATCTTGGTGCATTTGTCATGTCCCACCGGGATCTCACGCTGCTATTGCCGGTCAGGCAAAGCTGCGAATGGTCCGGATGAGCCCCTCCAAGTCGCCGCCCTCACCTTCCTTGATTGCCGTTTCGCGCAGCCGCCGGGCCCAGTCGGCCGCGTCGTCGCGGTCGGCAATACGGCGGATCTCGCCGGTGACCATGGCAAACTTGGAAAGGCCGCGCGCATGGGTGTCGGAATAGCCCTTGATGAGCCGCTGGCAGCGCACGACTTCGACGCCGAGGTCATAATCACGCAGCGCCAGTTCGGTTGCGAGTGTCAGCCACTCGTGCCGGTGTGCGGATTCTTCGCGGTGGCGCAGCGACGAGCGACGCAGCCAGCGCAGGCCGCCCGTCACGTAGAGCGCGATGAACCAGCCTGGCGAATAGGTGCGCACCCGGCGGCCCTTGCTGACCCTCCGGTCGAGCCAGCCGAACAGTCGCGGGCGAGCCATGAGCCAATCCGCCAGGCCTGCCGGAAGCAGCCCGGCGATCTCCTCCATGCGCGGGTGCATATACTCGGTCGTGCCGAACATCTGGCCTTCGCGCAGGCCGATTTCCTTGCCGATGCGGCCATGCCGGGCGGTGCGGGTCTTGAGATCGGCCACGCGCACGATATCGTCGTATACCATGGCATTGGCGATATACTTGGCCGCTTGCACGGTTAGTTCGAACCCGCGCGCTTCGCCGCCAGCCTTCAGATCGACCGCCTGGATCGCCTCCAGCTCGCTCAGATATTCCGCGCCGTAATCCAGATCCTGAAAGTCCACGACCTTCGCCAGACCGGAACGAGCGAGGGGCCAGGCCTGAACCGAAAGCGTCGTCTCGATCCGCTCCAGCAGCTTTGCAATTTCCGGCGAACCGCGTCGTGGCAGGCCTGCACCGGAGGGTACCTTCCTCTCCTCTTCGGGCTGTGCGCCGGGGGCGAGAGCGGTCGGCGCGATGGTTGGGCTGGCTGGCTTCTCCGCAACTCCATCGGCCGGACCATCCTCCGCGCGCGCGAAAGCCGCATCGAAGGCCCGAATGCTGGCGTCGACACCTTTGCCGCAGCCCTTGATCACGTCGTGGTAGGCGGCGCGGTCGAACGGCAGCCGGCCGGATGCGGCCAGCGCGCCGAACATGGCGGAGGAAATCACACTGCCATTGGCCACGGCCAGCGCGTTCATGTCGAAGATGATGCTGTGGTGGGCGGTGACCCCGACGGCTTCGTCAATCGCACCGGCATCGGCGATGCCTTCGCCCGGTGCGCTCTTTTCGGAGATCGCGAAGGTGCGGTGGCTCGACGCGATGAGGGTCGTGCGCTCTGGCGTGACGATGCCGCGCAGGATCGAGCGGCCCGCTTCCACGAACTCGGAGGCGAGGACCACGTCGACATCGCCCGGCGTCGGCATCTGCGCGAGGATGGGGCGCTTGCCTTCGCGCGGCTGCATCATTTCGACGTAGTAGATCGTGGCGCCGGTGCGCTGGGCAACGCCCGGCACCGAGGTCGATTGCGCCACCCAGCCGGCATTCTCGGCCAGTTGCACGATCCACCCGGTTAGCACCCCGCCGCCCTGTCCGCCCATGGCGACAATGGCGATGGAGATCGGACGCTCGGTTGCTTCGCCTGCTGCGTCGAGGCGCAGTTTCACTGTTTCGTCGCGCATCAGGCGAACTCCACCTGCAGCCGGCGGCGATCGCGGCGGGCCTGCAGCATCCCGATCAGCGCCATCGAAGCGCGGTGTTTTAGGCGGTCCCACCAGCTTGGATTGTTGATGATGTCGGCGCGGTAGAACGAGGGGCACAGGATCGCCGCCTCCGACACCTCGCCGCAGTTGCCGCAGCCCACGCAGCTGTTGTCGATTGCCGCCACCGGATCGTCGCGCAGCGGATCGTCGAGGTACTTTACCGAAAGCGAGGGGCAGCCCGACAGGCGGATGCAGGCATGATCGCCGGTGCACACATCCTCGTCCACGCCGAAGCGTTGTTTCACCACGCGCTGGCCGTCCTTGATCGCCCTGGCCTCGATCGGCCTTACCCGGCGCTGCTTGTTGAGCATGCATTCGGACGAGGCGATGATGATCTTGGGTCCTTCTTCCTCAGTCGTGAGGGCTTCGGTCAGGACCTGCTTCATCTTGCCGACGTCGTAGGTGCGATCGACCTCGCGCACCCATTTCGCGCCGATGCCCTTCACCGCCCTGTCGATGGGGTTCCCGGTGTTGCGCGTCTTGTTGTTCGCGCGAGAGGACAGGATGTCCTGGCCGCCGGTGGCCGAGGAATAGAAGTTGTCGACGATGACGAAGACGCCGTCGTGCTTGTTGTACACCGCGTTGCCGATGCCGCTGGTGAGGCCATTGTGCCAGAACCCGCCATCGCCCATCACCGCGATGGAGCGCTTGCCGGTCGACTTGCTGAACGCCGAGGCAGATGCGGCGCCAAGGCCAAAGCCCATGGTGGTGGTGCCCAGATTGAACGGCGGCAGGATCGAGAACAGGTGGCAGCCGATATCGGCGGCGACGTGGTGGTCGCCCAGTTCCTGATTGACCATCTTCATCGCCGCGAAGATCGGCCGCTCCGGGCATCCGGTACACAGGCCCGGCGGGCGCGAAGGCACGACGTTCTTGAGGTTTTGCACCGCGGGTTGCGCCAGAACAGGGCGGGCATCGGGCCGGGGCGGCCGGTTGCCCAGCGCGTGGCTGTCCTCCTGTTCGAAGAAGGCCTCGAACCCTTCGAGCAAGGCTTCGACCGAATAGTCGCCGCCCATCGGCAGCACGTCCTTGCCGTGGATGCGCGTGTCGATCCCGGCGCGGCGCAGCACGGTGCTGAGCGACTGTTCGAGATATTCGGGCTGGCCTTCCTCCACCATCAGCACGGCATCCTTGCCGCGCGCGAAAGCCGTCAGTTCGCTGTCGATGACGGGGTAGGTCACGTTCATCACATAGAGCGGCACCTGCGTGTTGCCGTAAGCATCCGACAGGCCGAGATATTGCAGCGCGCGGATCACGTTGTTGTACATCCCGCCCTGCAGGATGATGCCGGTCTTGCCTTCTTCGGGGCCAAGGAACTCGTTGAGCCTGTGCTCTTTTATGAACGCGATCGCGGCGGGCAGGCGCTTGTGGATCTTCTCCTGCTCGTGCTCGTAGGCGGCTGGGGGCAGCACGATCCGGTCGAGATCGCGGCGCGGCTCGTTGAGGGCATCGTCGAGCGTGAAGGCGGGGCGGACATTGTCCTTGGCAATGAAGCTGCCGTGCATGTGGCAGGTCCGCACGCGCACCTCCAGCATCACCGGAGTGTTCGAGGCTTCCGACAGCTCGAAGCCCTTTTCGATCAGGTCGACGATGCGGGTGTGATCGGGCCTCGGGTCGAGCAGCCACATTTGCGACTTCATCGCGAAGGCGTGGGTGCGCTCCTGCATGATGGAGGAGCCTTCGCCGTAGTCCTCCCCGATGATCACCATCGCGCCGCCGGTCACACCGCCGGAGGAAAGATTGGCCAGTGCATCGGACGCGACATTGGTGCCCACCGTGGATTTCCACGCGACAGCCCCGCGCAACGGATACATGACCGATGCCGAGAGCATGGCCGCTGCCGTCGCCTCGCTGGCGGAGCTTTGATAGTTGACGCCAAGCTCGCCGAGGATGTCCTGCGCATCGGACAGCACGTCCATCAGGTGGGAGATGGGCGAACCCTGATAGCCGCCGACGTAGGACACCCCCGACTGCAGCAGGCCCTTGGTGATCGCCAGGATCGCCTCACCCTTGAATTCCTCGCCCTCGCCGAGCCGCAGATGCTCGACTTCCCTGGCAAACGATCTCTCGGCCATCGAATACTCCTATTTATATGCACATGCATATATTGAGGGGTAAATAGAGTCAAATGCCGGTCAGTCGGTGGTCAGATCAATTCGCTGTGCGTTCATGGAAAAGCCGGGAAGGTAGCGCCTGAGGATGTCTGCCTCGATTTCGCTGCGTTCCTGCGGGGTGGCAGCTGCGCCCATCTCGGCTTCGATCAGATCGCCGTCCTCGCCGTACTTGCGAAGGCCGGCGAGATCGGCCCAGATGAGCCAGAACGACTTGCCATCCGGTGCGAGCCAGCCCGGTGCGATCTGCGGCGAGTAGGCCCGGGCTGTCGAGACGCCGCCCGGCGTCCAGGCCTTGTCCTCATGCACCTGCTTCCACGGGCCCCATGGGTGATCGGAGAGATAAATGCCGAGGTAGCTTGGCTTGCCGAATTCGGTGCCGTCGGGCGCGTTGCCGATGCCGGCGGCGGCCATCATGTATTGTCCGAGGGCTTCGTTCCACACCACACTGGGCAGCCAGGATTCGACCACGAGGTCGCCCGGAAACAGGTTCGTGTAGTTTACCCAGCCGAGGGGGAACTCGTGCACGGGTTGGCGTGCGGCGATATCGGCAGACCAGCGCGCGGTGCCATCTGCCGAGAGACCGGAGAAGTATTCATAGTCTGCGCGCTGGGCGACCCGGTCTTTCGGCACGCGGGCCAGCATCAGCTGGTTCATCAGCCCGTCGACACTGCCGTTCAGGCCATAGATATAGACGAAACCGTCGCGGTTCTCGCGATAGCCGGGCCCCATCTGGAGGAACGAAACCAGCGAGAAGGCACCACCCGGCTCGTTAAAGAAGGCCAGCGTCTCGCGCGATTGATCAGCAAAATCCTCCCACACGACCGGGGCCGACCCGTCGCTGTTCTGCCATGTGGCGCCGCCATCGGGTGACACGATCAGCTTGGCGCCGGTCCAGTGCCGGGGCCGATCTTCCGCCTGATCGAGCGTCGAGAGAAACTGGTAGATCGTGTCGCCGACGGCGAGAACGCTGTGTCCGTAGTAGCTCGGTGCGGTTTCGGGTCTGCTGCCGTGATCGACCACCGGATAGCCGCCAAGCTGCGCAAATGCGGGTGCAGGCGGCTGGCCTGTCATCGTCCAGATCCGGGTGCTGAAAAGCGTGGCGGGCGGCTGGGCCCAGCCGGTCCCATCGTTGACGACGACAAGCTGCGTGCCGTTGGCCATCTGGGTCATCTTGTACCCGTCGCCGAGGCCGCCGAGGCGGGTGAGGGTGGCGGGATCGGGCCTCGCAGCAAGCGCGAGCGGTGAGGTCGGTGAGACTGTCGTGCAACCGCCGACAGCGAAAGAAGTCGCAAGAGCGCATGCCGCGCTCCCGATCAAAAAGGCGCGTCTGTGCATTGCGATATATCCTGATGGATGGCCCGCGCAGCGCGGGAGGAAAGAGCTGTTCACTGCGCGGACCAAGCTGGTGGCTAGAAGTCTTCCCCGGTCTTCATTTCGACCGTGCCGTCCTCGTTGAACTTCAACAGGGGATCTTCCGGCTCGCAGAAATACTCCTGGATCACGTAGTCCGGATTGCGGCGGTAGCCGTAGGTGAAGGTGTAGGGTTCCAGCAGGCGTTCCGGATCCTCGATGGTGATCTCGTTTTCCAGCAGGTCGGGCCCGGTCAGGCGGATCCGTTCGGTTATGACCATGTTTGTCGTGTGCGGGATTTCGAAGAATTCGGTATCTTCCTTCACGCCCTTGGTGGTGACGACAAGCGTGTCACCTTCCCAGTGGCCGGTCGAGAAGCCGTAGAAGTTGGGATTGAGTTCCTCGGCCGGGGGCATCGGCTTGTCGAGATAGATGCGCCGGGTCTGGGTGAGGAACTCGCCAAGCACGGTCACCCGGCCGGGGGTCTGCAGGATTTCGAGCGGGAAGATCGCGCCCATGATCGATGGCATCCCTTCAGGTGTGCACTGGGTGCTGGGATCGACGCGCGGGGTGCCGGCGCGCAGCAGCGCATCACGCTCTTCGCGCAGCGTCTTCCATTCCGTGGCGTATGGCTCGCGCAGCTTCGGACCATCGCCTGGAACGGGCAGTTCGAGGAAAGTGTTCTCGTCGCCCGCGAAGGGATCGGGCCAGATTTCCCAGATACCGGTGATGTTGGGGTGGGCAGCCTCGGCGGCTTGCGTGGCCGGAGCCGCGGTCGATGCCGGGTCGGAGGTCTGCGCCATGACAGAGGCGCATCCGCCGAAGGTCAGGGCTGTTGCTGCGATGAGGGCGCATTTGGTCAGGTGCATGGTCGGTTCTCCCACCCGGCGGACGGTGCCGCCGGGCCCATTGTCAGTTTTTCAGGATTGCTCGGATGGGCTCACCAGCCGCTCAGCGTGCGCCCGTCGGGGATCTTGATGGTCTTGAGCATGCCGCCCGGACGGCCGTTGCGCAGCGGGTAGAATTCGATGTCGACCTTGTCGCCCGCCTTGAGCGTGTTGTGCCGCCAGCCGGCGTGGGTCATCATGTTGACGCTGCTGCATTCCAGCACGTAACGGGTCGACCTGCCGCCTTCGCTGACATTGACCACCACGAAGGAGTGGGGATTGGTGAAGCGGAACTCGGCAACCGTCGCCTGCCTCTTCTGGGAGACCTGGGTCTGGTCGAACATGGCGAAGGAGTGGTGGGCAAAGGCGGGCTGGGCCACCATGAAACCGGAGGCAGCGGTCAGCGCGAGACCCGATACGATTTTCTGGAACGTGTTCATTCATCCGACTCCATAATTTGGGTTGAAGGCGGTCTCCTCCTCATCTTTGAGGTAGGGCGATCCAGACTTTCCTGAGATGCACCGCCTTGATGACCTGCTTTTACTCGACGAATGCCACCATCCGAAGCCGATACCGGTTGTGAAACGGTTACGCTACGCAATGCAAGATACTGAAAATAAGATATAACGTTGAGTGATGCGCGCTGTTACCCTCAGTTCGCGAAACTCTCTTCGACCGCAAAATTATTCATCTCTCGTGCCGGAATGGTTGCAACATTGCCATATTGTTGCAATTTTCGATCAATGGATTCTGCCTCCGATACACCTGCCAAGAGGCTCTCATCGCGCCACGAGCGATCGCTTCGCGAATGCGCCGAGCGCGTGAGGCAAGCGCTCGCGGGAAGTCATTCCGACAAGCTGGAACGCCTGTTTGAATATCTGCTCGACCAGAGCGTGGCGGGGAAGATTCCGAGCGAGCAGCAAATCGGCAAGGAGGCTTTCGGCGGTGATGTCGCTTCTTCGGAAAAGGACACGAAGGTCCGGGTCTATGTTCATCGGCTGCGCAAGCTGCTCGACAGGGTTTTCGACGAGCCTGCCCAGCCGCGCCTGACGATTCCGGTTGGCGAGTACCGGCTGCACGTGGAAGATGGTGTGGTCGATGAAGTGGAGCAGGCCGAACCGGAGCGCGTGGAGACCTTGTCCTTTCCCAGATTGAATGCCCTCAAGCGGTTTTTGCCCGCCGCAGCCCTGATCGGGGTTATCCTGTTCCTTGGCGCGGCTGTGCTGCTGAGGGAGCGCGCGCCCTTGGCCGACAGCGCGTTTTGGCAGCCTGTTGTCGCGAACGGGCACCCGGTCACGGTGGTGATGGGGGATTACTATGCCTTCAGCCGGCTGAGCCAATCGGAGACCGATCCGGACGAGGGGCCGCGGCTGGTGTGGGACCGGGCGGTGCCAACACGCGAAGACCTCGCGATTCTGCAGATGCTGGAGCCCGACGGGGCGGACACGTTGATGGACTACGACCAGCACTTCGTGACTGGCGGAACGATCGAGGCGGTGTCCACCGTGCGTATGGCGCTATCCCGTCTGCCGGGGGCTGCGCGTCGTCCGGTCCGGCTCGTTTCCATTTCCCAGCTCACGCCGGAACAGCTGGTGTCCGAGGATATCGTGTTCGTCGGGCAGTTCAGCGGGATCGGCACGCAGATCCGCGATCCCTTGCTGCAGGCGTCGGGCTTCCGGTTCGGACCGGACTTCGACGGGCTGGTCGATAGCGAGGACGACAAGGTCTTCGTAGCCGACAATATGGTCCTCACCGACGAGCGGACACCGCGGCGAGACTTTGCCTATATCGCCAGCCTTCCCGGACCGGCCGGGAACAGGCTGATGATCGTTGCCGGGATCGGCGATGCGGGCGTCAAGCAGGCGGCCGAGCTCGTATCCGATCGGGCGCAGCTTGATCGGTTGTCTGCGGAAGACGGCGAAACACAGAGTGCGTTCGAGGCGCTGTTTCGCGTCCGGACGGTGAAAAATGTGAATGTCGGCGCATCTCTGCTTCTGTCGCGGTCGCTCAAGGCCGATGATGTCTGGGACATTTCGGGCGATGTTCCGGAATACCGCCCGATCGCTCCACCATCGCGCAAGTGAGGGCGGCAGTGTCCGGTGATGCGCCCAGATTGTCCGGTTAGGCAATGGCCGCGCGCAGCCTCGGTGTGCTGCATTCCTGCGTGATGAAACACCTTCTCTTACATTCTCTCGCGATAGGCGCGGCGCTGGCTTTCGGATCGGCGCAGGCGCAGGCCGACGCCATTGAGGACATCGCTGAGGCGGAGCTGCACCGCAGCGGGGCGCCGGGCATGGCGCTGGCGGTGGTTCAGGATGGCCGGGTTGTGCGGGTCGAAGCTTTCGGAGAGGCGAATATCGAGCACGGCGTGCGGGTTCATCCCGATACGCTGTTCAAGACCGGCGCGACCGGGATGCCGTTCACCGCCGCCCTGATCATGCTGCTGGTCGAGGATGGGCGGATCGCACTCGACAGACCTTTGCGTGAATACCTGCCGGGGACACCGGACAAGTGGGCTGGCGTCACGATCCGGCACTTGCTGGAGAACACATCTGGCCTGCCCGCCACGCCGAACGGAGATTTCCTCGCCGAATATACGCGGCAGGAGATGCTTGCCATCCTTGCCGAACAGGAGATCAATTTCGCGCCCGGCACCCGCTATCGCTTCAGCTATGCGAATTACGTGGTGCTGGGGATGGTGATCGAGGAACTGACCGGAGAGCCCTGGAGCGAGTTCGCACGTCAGCGGCTGTTCGGGCCACTGGGGATGGCGACGGCGCGCGGTATCGACGAACGGGCGATCATTCCCAATCGTGCCGCCGGATACGAGGTGCGCGGCGGCGAACTGCGGAACGCAGAATGGATTTCAGCCGCCGCCAATTCGACGGCCGATGGCTCGCTCTATCTCTCGGCACTTGATTTCGCTGCCTGGGGGCAGGCCCTTTCCCGCCGCTCGCTGTTGCGGGATTCTTCGTGGGATCAGATGGGCAGGGCGATCACCATTGAGGGCGGCGCCGCCTGCGCTGCCGTGCCCGGCTGGTTTGCCGAAGGCGCGGGCCGGGACGCGGTGCGATGGCAAGCTGGCACCTGGCAGGGCTTTCAGACCTATGCCTATAGCTATCCGCAGCGCGACCTGTCCGTCTTCGTGCTGGCGAACGGAGAAGCGGCGAACGCCAAGGATATCGCGCGCCGGGTCGCGGCGGCAGTAGATCCTTCGCTACCCGTCGTCGCGGCGCGGATGGTCGAGAATGCTCCTTCCGCGACGACCTTGCGCGCCCGGAAACTTGTTGAAGACATAGAGGCCGGTGCGGCGCGGCGCGAGGACTATGCGGACTTCGCCGATCTCGATTTTCGCGAGTTGACGCAGATGTACGGCGCCATGCTGGCAGCGCTCGGTCCGCTGCAATCCTTCGCGCTTTACGAGAAGCGCGAAGGCTGCGCCGAGACACATTACCGGTATCGCACGAGCCATGCAGAGGGCCTGACCGAGATCCGGATGGGGCTCGGCGCGGACGGCAAGATCACCTCGCTGGAAATCGTGCCGATCGGAGATCTGGCCGAACCGTTATAAGCCTAACGCGCAGACCGGGTCTGGCGAGATGCGTTCACGGATGTCGTCGGGCCAGGGCACCGATTTGTGCGCGGCAAGGTCCATGCACACGAGTTTGCCCACGACCTTCATGCGGTCCGTCCCCTCGCCGCTGAAGACCGCTTCATAGGTACAACTGCTGCGGCCTATCGCCACAGGATCGATCCGCACCGTCAACACGTCGCCAAGGAAAGAGGGAGCGAGGAACTCGGCCTCCAGCGTGACGGTCGGCACACCGATGCCGCGGTCGCGGTGCATGGAACGGAAATCGCACCCCACCTGCTGCGCAAACCAGTCTTCGACGGCTGCATTGAGCATCTCGAAATAGCGAGGGTAGAACACGATGCCCGCTGCATCGATATGGGCAAAGCGCACTTGCGTGGTGGTCTTGAAAGTCATTGTCGGTCGTTTCTGGCCATTTTGGCCCGTAGTTCGCCCAGCGCAGTCACGAGCAGGGTCTTCTGGTCTTCGGGCACCCCATCGAGCAGATCGCCGACCCATCCGTAGTGAGCCTCCGCCAATTCGAGAAAGCGCGCTTTTCCTGTTGGCGTGAGCCTTACAATCGCCGATCTGCGGTCGGCTGGATTGACCTGCGCCTCGACATGCCCGCGGTCCTGCAACTGGCGCACCACCACGGTGACGTTCCCGTTGGAGACCAGCAGCGCCTTCGACAATTCGCTCATGCGCAATCCGTCTGGCGCGGCATAGAGTGCGGCCAGCACGTCGAAGCGGGGCAGGGTGGTTTCGAAATTGTCCTCGAACCTGCGGCGCAGATGCTTCTCGCCGATCTTGGCGCAGGCGAGCAGCCTCACCCACAGACGCAGGTCGGCTGATCCGGCACCTGCCGGCACGTCTTGTCTGTCGTCGGACCGTGCTGCCGGGCTCTTGCCGTTGTTACTCATGGTCCATTCACTCATAGGCTACGTATAAAGGCTTCGGCGCAAGCGCATACAAGCGACACGGCGCTGTCACGCTCCGCCAGCCCTCAATCCAATTCAGCAAGGCGCATATCCTCTCTTTCTTTAAACTTAAAGGAAAATGCCGGCTTCTCCAAGAGGCCTTTCCCCAGGTCGCCTACATTGTGGAGAGCGGCCAGACGCCGATCAGGTTCCGCGCGACCGGGCGACCGGGGGCAGAATCGACCGTAAAGAGCGCTTCGAACATGCGCACATCGCCGAGTTCTTCCTTGAGGTTTAAGAGGCCGAGCGGGTCGCGCAGCAAGTCGGCCATCGCGGCAGTACCGGCATCTCCCAGTCCTGCCAGCACGATCACGCGCCTGCCGCCGGGGCCGTTGCATACCGCTATGTAGCCGATGTCCTTCACTTCGCGGCCGGCTGCTTCGGGATAGACCGTCGCTGCAAAGACCTTTCCGCTTTCCCGGTCCGCCAACCTGTCGAAACGCGGCAGGGCAAACCGCGACTGCGCGAAAATCGACGAGTGCAGCGGGCCGAGCTGCGACAGCCGGCCGACATAGAAGATGTCGTGCTGGCGCAGATCTTCCTCGTCGATGTTCGAAACCGGCATCATGCCAATCTGGGGCACCCCGCGATCGGCCATCATCGCCTCCTGAACGTCCCACGCCGCAGATACCGAGGCTTCAGGTGCAAAGTGCAGATCGAAATCGTACAAGCGGTAAAATTCTTCGGGGTGTTCCTTTATGTACTCGCCCAAGTCCTCCCGGCTGGCAATCGCCGGGTCGAGGATCATCCGTTCAACCCTGGTCTGGTCTTCGGTCTCTGCCAGGAAGAGACTGTCGCCAACTGTGATGACCGGATCGACGAGCGCCGCGCCGGTGCCAAACAGGGTATGGCGCTCCGCCATAGTTGCGTTGGGGCGGGTGGTATCGACGAGCCAGAACTGAAAAGCTGCAAACATAAAGCCGCCGAGGACGATCAGCAGCAGGCCCAGGCTTAGCGATGGATTTGAGGTCAAAAGCCTGCGTGCCATGCCGAGCGTGGAAGGGGCCGGCTCCGGCTCAGGCACGTCCACCAGGACGATGCGGTATTCGCCTTTCGGGATATTCAGCTGCGGGCCGTAAGTTCCGGCATAGAACTCGTCCATCTTCTTGCGGAGCCGGTGGACGTAGACTCTGATGCCCGTATCGGAAGAGGCGTCCTTGGTTGCATTGGAGCCGAAGAATTCGAGCGCTATCTCCACTTCCTTGGGAGAGCGTTCGTCAAGCGAGCGCTCGACCAGAAAATCGAACAGGGCGAGCTGGTTGGACGAGCGGCCCTTCGCCAGCTCCTTGCGGAAGCGTGCTGTCTCGGATGTGAAGTCAGCTGGCGCCGAGGATTCCGCAGATCCGGTTGTCATCGGGAAATATCTCGCTCCTTTTGCATCCGACATTTTGCCGCCGGATCATTGCAATTTCGGCCAGCATGCTGCCGATATTCCAAGGAATGCACCTATGCTGCCATATTGCAACAGTGACACGGAAATGCCTTAGTGGGCTTGCATTTGCTTTAACCTTAAAATATCCATTTGCATAGATCGGCGCAATAAAGAGAGAAGCGGCGTTCTGCGGTGCGGCTGGTGCGGCAGAGTGAACTTCTGGGAGGAATATGTCGATCCTTTGACCAGAGGGAGATTAGCTTTGCGAACGTATCATACCCGAAGTGCGCCCGTTTTTGGCCGGGCCGCCCTTCTTGCAGGAGCAGCCGTGCTGTTCACCGCCTTTCCTGCCCTCGCGCAGGATGGCCGCCGGACCGCTGCCGGCGATACCGCTTCCGACGAGATCGTCGTCACCGCCACCCGCAAGACGACCCTGCTTAGCCGCACTCCAATCGCGGTAACGGCCAAGGGACGCGAGGAGCTCGACGAACAGGGCGTACGCTCGATCGCCGACATCGCCTCCATCACCCCCGGCGTGAGCTTCGGCCAGAGCGCCATCATCTACGGCACCGGGCAGACCATCATCTCGATCCGCGGCGTCGATTCGCAGTCGGGCATTCCGACCACCGGCGTCTATATCGACGATACGCCAATCCAGACCCGTGTCGGCGTCAGCCCCTCGCTGGGCAATGCCTACCCGCAGATCTTCGATCTGGAGCGCGTGGAAGTGCTGCGCGGCCCGCAGGGTACCTTGTTCGGCAGCGGGTCCGTGGGCGGCGCAATCCGCTTCATTACGCCGAAGCCAAATTACAACGACCTCAGCGTCTACAGCCGCGCCGAGCTGGCAAGCACCAAGAACGGTTCGCTCAGCTACGAAGGTGGCGTTGCGGTCGGTGGGCCGCTGGTGGAAGACAAGATCGGCCTGCGCTACAGCCTCTGGAGCCGCCATGATGGTGGCTATATCGACCGGCTCGACCCTTACACCAACGATCTGGTGGAAGAGGATAGCGACTACACCAATTCGATGTCGGCCCGGCTGGCATTGGGGTTCCGGCTTGGCAACGCCCTCACGCTGACGCCCTCGGTCTATTATCAGCGCCAGTACATCAACGACAATTCGCGCTTCGAAGTGGACGCCTCCGACGTGGAGGAGGGAGACCTGCGCCAGGGGCTGAACCAGGGGAACGAGAAGCACAAGGACCGCTTCGTGCTCCCCGCGCTGAAAGCCGAGCTTGAACTGGGCGGCGTTTCGATTGTCTCGGATACGTCCTACTTCGATCGCCGTACGCACACGATCAACGACGATACCTCGCTCAGCTATGTCTTCTCCGGTGGACTGACGGGGCGGCCGTTCCCGGTCGGGTTCGAGGACTATGCTCCGACCACGACCAGCAACACCAGGCAGGAACTGTTTACGCAGGAATTGCGTGTGCAGGATAATAACGACAGTAGTCGCCTGAGCTGGATCGTGGGCCTGTTCTACCAGAAATCCAAGGTGCTCGACGACTTCCGCGGGCGCGATGAGCGTCTGCTCGACATCATCAACCTGCCGCAGATTGCCGCAGGCGAGCCGCTGTTCGACAGCCTGACCGAGGTCTTCGGCACAGAGCTGTACGACGGCCAGTATTCCGTCGTCACGCGCAACGAGCACCGCGATCAGCAATATGCGGCCTATGGTCAGGCTGACTATGAAGTCTTCGACGGTTTCAAGGTCACCGCCGGTTTGCGCTATACCATCGCCGAATACCAGTTCACCGGCTTCAACGCCGGCCCGGTTCTGGCAACCGACGGGCGGACCGACACTGCCGACACCACGTCCAGGACGCTGACGCCCAAGTTCGGCCTGTCCTACCAGGCGGACCCGAACAACCTGTTCTACGCCAGCGCCAGCAAGGGCGTGCGCGGACCGGGCGTGTCTCCCCCAGTTGGTGCGAATTGCATTGCGGATGCGGCGGCGATCGGGTTCGACCCCTTTGCTACCCTCAACGTGGAGCCGGATTCGATCTGGAGCTATGAGATCGGCAGCAAGAATCGTCTGTTCGGTGGCAAGCTTGCTGTCGATGCGTCGGCCTACCGCATCGAATGGTCGAACGCGCAGACGCTGTTCGCCCTGCCGCAGTGTACGATCCAGACTGCGCTCAACCTCGGTGAAGCCAAGATCGACGGCTTCGACGTGGCCGTCTCCGCGCGTCCCTTCTCGGGTCTGCGGCTGGGGGCCTCGGTTGCCTATATCAATGCACGCTATACCACCGACATCCCCGGCCCCAACGACACCGTCGTGCGCCGCGCGGGTGAGCCGTTCCCGCTGGTCGCGCCGTGGACCGTGCAGGCAAATGCCGAATATGCGCACAGGCTGGGTGAAGGTGAGGGCTATGCCCGCGCCGACTTCAGCTACTCGAGCCGGATCAAGAAGCCGGTGGATGTCGATTCGCCGCTGGTCGATCCGACCTTGCCGCGTCCGCCGTCAACCTCGATGCTCGATATTCGCGTTGGCCATCGCTTCTCTGTCGGCCTGACGGAGATCGATGCGAGTGTGTTCATCAACAACGTTACGGATGAGCGGCCCCTGCTGGCGCTGTTCCACGAAACGCCTGATTCGAACTTCTACCGTGCCGGGACATTCCGCCCGCGGACGGTGGGCATCACGCTGACGGTCAACCGCTGAAGCGTCACGCGCGCAGTCCTGCGTGACATCCGATCGGCCCCGCAAGTGCTGGCACTTGCGGGGCCTTTTGGCGAGTGGGCTTATCGCGCCACCGGCTGGCCCGGTTTGCCAACCTCGGGGCCGCTCTTGCAATCACCACCCGGCCAGCTTCGGCTAGGCTGCACACAGGCTCCGTGCCTCCGGGCACGCCTTTTCGGGGGTAGTACCAATGGCAAACTGTATCAGGGCAATGGGCGCAATTCTCGCCGGTTCGCTGGCATCGGTGATCGTGCCGGTCAGCGTTTCGGCTTCGGACGTTCCGGAGGTGGGCGTGCCCAACGATCTGCCGGGGCCGGGCCCTTACGTTTTCGTCACCGCTGAACAGCCGGAGATTGCGGCAACCGTCATCGCTGGCGAGCTGTCCAATCTCTATGCCCTCGCGTTTCTTCCAGGGGGCGACGCGCTGCTGGTCGAGCGGGGCAAGCGCGTGCGACTGCTGCGAGGGGCGACCGGGGCCACGCCGGTTCTCGAGGAGCAGGCGCTTTCGGGCGTTCCTGAATATGGCGATATGCCCGGGATCGATCCCTTCGACGTCCTCGGCGTTCAGGACATTGAGCCCGACCCGGACTTCGCTTCCAACGGCATCGTCTACCTGACCTACAACCGACCGGTCGGCTTCGACGAGGAGCGGAGCAGGATCACCGCTTCCTATGTTCTCGCCAAAGCGCGGCTGTCCGGCCTTGGTCTCACCGATCTGACCGAGCTGGTGGTGAGCGAGCCGGAAGTCGCCATTGGCGGTTCGCGCGTGATTGTCGGCCCCGGCGGGATGCTGTTCGCCGCTTTTGGCGGGCTGAGCGAGGGCGATATCCAGTCTGCCCAGCAGCTGAGTAACATCTACGGCAAGGTGCTGCGCGTGCGGACCGACGGGTCGATCCCCGACGATAATCCGTTCGTCGGCAAGGAGGGCGCTCGGGCCGAGATCTGGACCTATGGCCACCGCGACCCGCTCGGACTGTCCTTCGATCCGCGATCCGGTCGGCTGGTCGCGTCCGAACATGGCCCGCAAGGCGGAGACGAACTGAACGAGCTATTGCCGGGGCGAAACTACGGCTGGCCCACCTCGACCTACGGCACTGAATACGCGGGCTCGCCCCTGCCAGCCCATCCGATACTGCCTGACACGCAGGCCCCCTTGCAGATATGGTCGCCGGGCATCGCGCCCAATGGCATCGCTTTCTACACCGGCGCGGCCTTTCCCGGTTGGGAGAACAATCTGTTCGTGGCGAGTGCTCGGCGGGGGCAGATCAACGGCACCGGCGCGCTGATCCGGGTCGTCTTCAACGACCAGTTGCAGGAGATGCGGCAGGAAATCCTGCTCGACGCATTGCACCAGCGCTTCAAGGATGTGCAGCAGGGGCCCGACGGGCTGCTTTATGCCGTGACCGATGAAGCCGAGGCCCACGTTATCCGCATCGCTCCCGTATCCGCGTCAGCTCAAGCCGCAGATAATCCTGAAGAATAGCGCGCGCTGACAGGTCTGCGGACCGCCGGTGTTACCGCGTCGTTCCGCATGTAACGCTTTTCTGTAACGCCCGTTTGCCGGGAGGATGATCGGGCGCAGAGGGGAAAGATCGCCAATGAAAACGCCACGTTTCGAAAGCCTTGCGATGCTGTGTCTGGCAGTCTCGATGGTGCCTTCCGCTTCGGCAATGGCGCAGGAAGAGGTCGCGTCGCCACAGGTGGCTGGTGCGGACCTGTCGGGGATCTGGATGCCGATCGGCAGCGCCGTCGACCGGCCGGGCGGAGTGACCTATACCGGTGCCGACGACGTTCCGAGTTCCGAAGGCCCTCCCTTCGGCGTGCGGCCCGATCTCAAGGGCAAGTATCTCGAAAGCTATAACCAGCGCATCGCACGCAACGCCGAACTGGGCATCGAGTTCAAGACCTCGTGCAAAATCCTCGGCATGCCGACCATCATGATCGGGCCCTATGCCGTCGAGATTTTGCAGACCGCGAACCAGATCAACTGGGCGCAGGAGTTTCTGCGCGAGACGCGGCGCATCTATCTCGACGGGCGCGATCATCCCGATCCTGATGAAGTGCCCGCCACGTTCGAAGGCTATTCGACCGGGCATTGGGAAGGCGCTGTGCTGGTGGTCGAGACCTCCAATATCCGCGGGGAAACCACGCTCGGCGAATATGGCCATGCCGAAGATGCGCTGGGTCATAGCGAGCAGCTCGCGTTCACTGAGCGCATGTTCATCAATGCGGAAGGCCTGTTGCAGGTGGACGGCGTCGCGCGTGATCCCGCCGCTCTGGTGAGGCCCTGGGAATGGGCCCTGACCTTCCGCCGGGCACCGGCAGGCACCGAGTTCATGGAATATGTCTGCGAGGACAACAACACCGATACCGTCGATCCGGAAACCGGTGCCGAAGTGACCACCATCCCCGAACGCCGATTGCCGGGCATCCTCGAAAACTAGCGCCACCACCAGCCCCGTCAGCGCGCACCTCGATGCCGACCCGAGAGGACGATCAATGAACACCAAATCGATCTTGCTGGCTGCCGCCCTGGCCTCTCTGCCGGCGGGAGCTGCCATTGCTCATCACTCCTATGCTGCCTTCGACATGACACGAAGCGTCGTGATCAATGGCGTGGTCAGTGAAGTGCAGTATGCCAATCCGCATGCCTGGCTGTTCATCGACCGGCGTCTGGCCAGCGGCGAGGTAGAAACCTGGGCTATCGAGGCCGGAGGTCCGAATATCCTGATGCGACAGGGCTGGAGAAAGAACACCGTGAAGGTCGGCGACAGGGTCAGCGCCCTGATCCACCCCGGCAGGAATCCGATGATCAAGGCTGGCAGCCTTACCGCGCTGAGGATTTCGGGCGGGCCGACCATCGGCACCTGGGAATAGGGGAGGGCGCGGTGCGGTTTGCGACGATCCTCATGCTCGCCGGAGCTATCAGCGCGGGCGTGCCGATGGCGCAGGCTCTGGCTGAGACGCCGCCCATGCCACTGGTGTCGCAGGTTCCCGACAGCGCGCAATTACCGCTTGGCTCTGCGCTGCGCCCGGGCACCGAGTACATCGATCTCGATCGCGCCGGCTATGTCGAGGAGGAGTATTATCTCACAGGCCTTGCTCCGGCAATCACTGCCGCCGGGGAGACCTTGTTCGCCGCTCCTTATGTAACGCGCATCCTGATCCGCAAACCTGCGGACCCGGCGAGGTTCAACGGCACGGTCATCATCGAGCCGTTCACCTGGTTCGGAGAGCGCGGCGCGGGATGGATCCTCACGCGCGACTATCTGGTGCGTCAGGGCTATGCCTATGTCGGCTACACGCTGAACATCAACCGGCCCGAGCCCGATCCGAAGTTTGCGGGCTGGGCGCCGGAAGAAGCCGCGCCCTATCTCGGCATCGTCAATTTCGAATTCATGCGCGACTACGACTATGCGCGCTATGCCCCGCTCGGCTTCTACTTCGATCCTGCGCGGTTCGAACGCGGCGGGGCGGTCGATCCGTTTGTGCCGCAATCGCAGGGTGTCGGCGCGCAGCTGGCGCTGCTGCTGAAGAGCAACGATCCTGACGGACCCATGGCAGGGCTGGATGTCGAGCGGGTCTATGTAAACAGCTGGGCCGTCACGGCGCAGGTGTGGATGGATTATGTCGATCAGGGCCGCCATCAGCAATGGCGCATGCCCGACGGCAGCCCGCTGATCGACGCCTATATGACCGGCCGCATGGCCCATGGCGAGGTCGGGGGCGAGGTCCTGCGCATACCGCGCCAGATGCCCGCCGACACACCCTTTGTGACCGTGTTCACCCAGTCCGAGCTGAATCACGACGTGGTGAACGCGATTCCCGCTCCGCAAGACAGCGACGATCCGCAGCTTCGCTTCTACGAAGTGACCGGCCTGCCGCACCTGCGGCTTGCCGATGTCGGCACCGGCGAGATCGAGCCGACTGCCGAAGACGTTGGCCGCGGTGACGATCCGATGTGCACCACGCTCTACGACGAGCCGGTCGAATATGTCGCTTCGGCCTTGCTCGACGGGATGGACAAATGGGTCCGCAACGGCACCCCCATGCCGCGCGCCGAACGGGTGCAAAGGAACGGAAACAGTGCTGTCCGCGACGAGGTCACCGGCAATCTGGTCGGCGGGGTGCGTCCGCCGTGGATCGTGGTCCCCTCGGCTGTCTACATGGTCGCGGAGGAGGCCGGCTGCGGAATCGTGCTGGACACCAAGCTGCCCTATTCGCCCGAACGGCTGCGCGCCATGTACGGCACCTACGCCAATTACGAGCGGCAGTATGAGCAAGCCAAGGCCGACTTCGTGGAACAGGGCTATCTGCTTCCCGCCGACGCGGAAAAGCTGGAGCCGATCGCATCGCCGGAGGACTTTCGCAGCAGCGAATGACCCGGACGCAGGGGGAGGGCTGGGCGGCTTCGTCCAGCCCTTTCGCCACCGGTCAAACAGCTACGGTTGCCGCCCGACCTTCTTTGCCTGATCGCGGGTCGCCTGCAGCGTCGCGATAACGCTGCGGCGTGAGCCGATCCGTTCCAGATAGGCCTCCAAAGAGGGGAACCGGTGCATGGGGATGCCGTGGACATAGCCCCACATGGCGATCGTGTAACAATGCGCATCGGCAATCGTGAAGCGGTCGGCGACGAGATAGGTTTGGCCCTGCAACTGGCTGTCGATCCATGATAGCATCGCGCAAACCCGCTCAACCGCGATATCGCGATAGGCTTGGGGCGTTTGCGCCTTGAACAGCGGCATGAAGCCGCCCTTGTGCAGGTCGGCAGCGATAAAGCTGTTCCATTCGAGCACCCGCAAGCGCTCTATCGTTCCATACGCCGGAAGCATGGTGCCGGAGCCTTCGCTGTCGGCCAGATATTGCATGATGACCGTTCCCTCGCTCAGGAACTGCCCGTCAGGCAATTGCAGTGTGGGCACCGTGCCCTTGGCGTTGATCGCGTGATAGTCCGTCCCGTCAGCCAGCGTTTTGCTGGCCATGTCGACCCATTGCAGGTCGAGCGGAATGGCGAGTTCGCGGGCGACAATATCCACCGCCAGCGAGCAGCCGCGAATTTCGTGGTAGAATTTCATGGGGTTCATCGCTCGTTTCATGGGCAGCAGCGCGGCATTATCGGCCTCCGACGCCCCAGAAGGCGCGGTCGAAGTGCACCAGTCCGCGTCCTGCGGCGCCGATCCGCACTGCCACCACGTGCCCCACGAACAGGCTGTGCGTGCCGATGTTGATGATCTGATCGAGCGCGCAATCGAGGCTGGCGAGCGTATCGCTGAGGATCGGCGCGCTGGTTTCGAGGCTGCTCCACAGGTCGGGCTCGCAGAATGGGTCGGTCTCGCTCTTGCCGGAAAAGGCGCCCAGCAATTCCTCCTGCTGCTCGCTCAGCACATTTACGGCGAAGGCTCCGTTCTGCTTGATCATGGCATTGCTGCGCGCCGACTTGTTGACGCAGACCAGCAGGTTGGGCGGGGCATCGGTGATACTGGTAACGGCAGTGGCCGCCATACCGCGACGGCCTGCGGGACCATCGGTCGTGATCAGAGTGACAGCGCTTGCCAGCCTACTCATCGCCGACCTGAACAGATCCGTGTCCAAAGCTTCCATGAGGTTCCCCTCAAAAACGGCCCCGGCAGGAGAGAATGCCGGGGCCCGGTGGTCGGGATGGATTAGCCGCCGAACGGAACCTTCAGCGTCACTCCGTAGGTGGCCGGCGGGGCGTAGATCGACGTCACACCCAGAATGCCAAGGTTCAGCGCATAGGCGCGATAGGCCTTGTCGAACACGTTGCGACCCCACGCCGTCACGGTGATGCCCGATGCTGCATGCTGGTACGACAGCGAGGCATTGGTGACGTTGTAGGCCTTCTGCAGCGAACCCAGTCCGTTGGTCACTTCCAGGAACTGGTCGTCATACCAGACGCCATCCACCTGCGCCGCGACATTGCCGCCTGCGGTATCGAAGTTGTAGCGCAGCAGGTAGTTGAAGCTGAACCTTGGCGCGTTGGGCAGTTCGGCGCCTTCGATGGTCTTCTGCGGGAAGTCGCAGCGGAACACGCCGCCCAGATTGGTGCAATATTGCGAGTCTGGCGCGCCGGGGAAGAGCTCCGGTCCGAACTGCACGTCGGTGGCGGGAATGCTGTCGACCGACGAGGTCTGCCAGGTTGCGCCAAGAACAGCGTCGAAGCGGTTGGACGGAGACCAGAAGGCCTCCAGTTCCGCGCCGGTGGAATGGGCATCGCTGTTGAACACGTGCGGAACGCCGGCCGCCAGCGAGAAAGCCTGGTAGTCGTCGTAGATATAATGGAACAGCGTTCCGTTGAGCCTGAGCGTGCGGTCGAGCAGGCTGGTCTTGAAACCGGCTTCGAAGCTGTTGAGCGTTTCCGGGCGATGCCGGAAATCCTGCGCCGCGATATTCGATGAAAGCGACCAGTTGCCGCCCTTGATGCCGCGGTTCCACGACGCGAACAGCAGCGTGTCGGGCGTGGCCTGATAGTTCAGAGAGACCCGCGCGGCCCAGTCACCATATTTGTCACGATTGACGCCGGGTACAACGGCGGCGAGGTCACGATCGGTGAACAACACGATCGGGTCGGGTTGCGGGGCATAGGTCGGGTCGCTGAGCACGTTGACGTAGTCGATCGACTTGTCGTCCTTCGAATAGCGTCCGCCCACGGTCAGCGACAGCTGTTCGGTCAGTTGCAGATCGGTCTGCGCGAAAACCGACCAGTTCTGCGAGTCGACCTTGTACAGCTGGTTCACGGTCGGCTGCGAGAAGCCGCCATTGCCGGCCAGCGCCAGGTCGAGGATGGGGGCGCCGGTGACAGCGTGATTGCCGTCATATTTCATATCGAGGAAATAGGCGCCAGCCTGCCAGGTGAAGCTGCCGGTATCGCCCGAAAGCCGCACTTCCTGCGAGAACTGCTTGAAGTCGACGCCGGTATCGACATTGACGACGACGAGGGGAAGCGCGTCGCCATCCTCGGAATACTGCTTGTCCATCGTCAGGTAATTGGTGATCGTAGTGAGCGTGGCGCCGCCAAAGTCCCACTCGAGCTGGCCCTGATAGCTGTTCATCACCCGGTCGAGGCGGCCGGGACGTTCGCCGAAATGCTCCCACGGTGAGGCGGGCTCTGCGGTTACGCCATTGATCACGCCATTCTGCGCATCGCTCAGCCCGGCGGCGTCGGTATCGCAGTAGCCGTTATCGAGATAGACACAGTTCTCGAACACATAGCCGCCCGTTGCGACGTGATTGTCCTCTGCGTGCTTGTACCAGAGGCTGATCGTTGCATCGGGCGTGATGTCGAACTGCAAATTGACCCGCGCGGCCCATCCGTCCTTGCCGCCGAGGTCCTGTCCGCTGCCCTTGAGGACGCCGAGGCCCAGCGCGGTCGCATCGGTGTCGCGCGACTTGATGTAACCGTCCGCCTGCTGGACGCGCGCTGCCACGCGGATGCGGACGTTTTCGGCAAGCCCGCCGCCCACGGCCCCTTCGACCGACCAGTCGTTGAACCGGCCGTACTCGCCCTGGACATAGCCGTTGAATTCGGACTGGCTGGCGTCTTCGCTCAGATAGTGGATCAGGCCGCCGGTGGCGTTGCGGCCGAACAGCGTCCCTTGCGGCCCGCGCAGAACTTCCACCCGCTTGATATCGAACAGCTGACCGGAGATCGCGTTCATCGAGCCGATGTATGCGTTGTCCTGATAGACCGCGACGGGCGCTTCCAGATTGTCGGTGAAGTTGCTTTGCGAAATGCCGCGAAGGCTGAATATGGTCAGGTTCGGCGACCACGAATTCACCCGCAGCGACGGGATCTGCTGTGTCACCTGCGTGGTGTCGGTAATGCCGAGGCGGTCGATCTGTTCACCCGAGAATGCGCTGACCGAGATCGGAACTTTCTGGAGGTTCTCGCTGCGTTTGTTGGCGGTGACGACAATCGCATTGGCGATGCCGCCAGTGCCTGTCGTGTTTTGGCTAGCCTGCTCGTCTTGCGCATGTGCGCATAGGGGCAAGGCAGCAGCGGCGCAGGCGCTGAGCAATAGGGCTCGCTTCACATTGTGCATTCTCATTCCCGGTCCCTCCATGTTGCGCGCGCGAGGCTCTCTCCCAACGCGCCGTTCCCCGTCTCTGTATTAACAGATCCCTCATAATTCCGGGCAGTGTTGCAAAAAATGAACAACAAAGATAGCCTAAGCGTATTGTCTCGTGCATTTTTGCCAATCCATTGAGTGCGCGGATTTTTCCACGGAAAACAAACGAAAAAATCTGTGATTTGGTAAGATTAGACTGTTGCAATTATGCAATAATAGACATTGTTTATGTGACTGCATATGTTTTTTGAAACATAAGATGGTGGGCGCAAGGAACGTGATTCGCTGGCGCTGAACGGGAGAATGCAGATGGTTGCAGTTGGTAAAGCCTCGCCTGCCGGGCACGCCGATATGGAGATGGATCCATCGGTGCTGATTGAGCGAGCGCGCCAGATGGTGCCCACCCTGCGCGAGCGCGAGGGGCAGGCGATCCGTGACCGGCGCGTGCCCGATGTAACCATCGCCGATTTCAAGCGGGCCGGTTTCTTCAAGGTGCTTCAGCCCAGGCGTTATGGCGGCTACGAGATGTCACCTGCCGTCTATTGCGAGATCGCCAGGACGCTGGCCGAAGGCTGCATGGGCAGTGCCTGGGTCTATGGTGTCGTGGCCGTGCACAACTGGCAGCTGGCGCTGTTTCATCCCCAGGCTGCCGAAGACGTGTTCGGCGAGGACCCTGAAACTCTCGTCAGCTCGTCGTATATGCCCTGCGGCAAGCCGACGAAGGTGGAGGGCGGCTATCGCTTCAGCGGTCGCTGGGCCTTCTCCAGCGGGTCGGCGCATTGCGACTGGGTTATCCTTGGCGCGAACATGGTGGCCGAGGATGGCGACGGTAAGCCGGAGCCCTATAACTTCCTGCTCCCGCGCAGCGACTATGCGATCATCGATACCTGGGACACGATGGGCCTGCGCCCCACGGGCAGCAACGATATCGTGGTAGACGACGTGTTCGTGCCGGATCACCGCGTCCTGCGCGAGCGGGATATGTTCGAGCTGGATTGTCCCGGACACACGCAGAACCGGGGATCGCTTTACCGTATTCCCTTCGCGCAGGTGTTCAACCGGACGGTATCGACCACCTCGCTTGGCGCGCTACGCCGGGCGCTGGAGGTGTTCATCGAGACCACGCGCGGCAAGCGCACTACCTACACCGGGCAGAAGCTGGCCAACGATACGACCATCCAGAAAGCCGTTGCCGACGTCATGCTGACGATCAACGATCTGGAGCTGCGTCTGGCAAGCGACCTAGCCGAGCTCGACGCGCGCGCGAAAAGCGGTGACTGGCCGATCGAGCGGCGCGCACAGCTGGGCCATCACACCACAGCCATGGTTTCGCGCTGCGTCGAGGCGATCGATGCGCTGATGCTGTTTTCGGGTGGCAAGGCGATCTATTCGGGCAACGTCATCCAGCAGGCGTTTCTCGATATCCATTGCGCCCGTGCGCATGTCGCCAACAATCCGTTCCCCTATGCCCGCAACGTCGGTGGCATCGCCTTTGGCATGGATAACGAGTGCATGGACCTCTGATACTAAGTCCGGGCGGACACCAGCCGCGCGCGGGAAGCGGGGCTGGCCGGGGTGTTGCGGTCGATCCGGCACCGCTTGCTCACTCCATGCGCAGCGGCAAGAGTGGCGGCGCAGGCGAACAGACCCCGCTAGATCGCCGAGGCCAGCCCGAGGGCGCCGCCCTGATCTGCCTCGCCTTCGACCTGCATCTCGTCGCGCACGAAGTCGACGAATGCCCGGACCTTGGAAAGCGCATAGTTCCCGCGCGGAAAGATGATGTGCAGGGGAAAGCTCTGCTTCACCGTGTCCTCAAGGATCGCCTCAAGCCGTCCGGCGGCGATATCCTCTTCCACCAGAAAACGCGGCAGGTAGCTGATGCCGAGGCCTCCGAGCGTTGCCTCGCGCGCCATCCGCACCGAATTGCTGGTCAGCGGTCCACGATTGACCGCCACGGCAATATCGTCTGCCAGGCGCCACTCGCCAACCTTGGACAGATGCGTTTCGACGATGCAGGTGTGTTCCTTCAGGTCGCCCGGCGCCGTCGGCCTGCCAGCCCTGTTCAGATAGGAAGGCGAAGCGACAAGGGCCATCGGGTAGTCGCGCAGGCGAACCGCCTCGAGCCCCGCATCGAAGGTGTCGCCCATCCAGAAGGCGACGTCGAAGCGCCCCTTGAGCATGTCCACCTTGCTGTCGGACAGATTGAGGAACAGGCGGACTTCGGAATACTTCTCGAGAAATCGCGGGATAATCGAAGTGAGGTCGAACAGCGAGGAGACGACCGGCGCGTTCACCTTCAATTCGCCGCGTGGCTTGGACACCATGCCGGTGATGATCTGGTTGGCCTCGTTGACCTCGTCGACGATGCGCGCGCAGCGGGCATACATCTCGCGTCCGGCAGGCGTGAGCGCGATGGAACGCGTCGTGCGGTCGAGCAGGCGGACACCCGCGCTCTGTTCGAGTTTTGCGATTTGCCTGCTGACCGCAGCTTTCGAATAGCCCAGCAGTTTTGCCGCGCTCGAGAACCCGCCAGTGCTGACAACGGCGGCGAACGAGATCATCGCCATTACATTGCCCAGATCTGCCCTGTCTTCCATGCTCGGTCCCTGTTCCACCGATTTGCCGAAGTCAACACATGGCCTTCCGCCAAGACTGACTGATTGTTGCGTAACAGCAAAAATACATCAAATTTCTAATTTACTGTTGCCAATTTGAGTGCTTTGCGCAACCAAGGTCGCACACGTATCTAGCACCGCGAGTCAGATCGCGGCGACCAAGGAGAGAAGTCATGGCCACCCAGCGTTCCGAACCCGCTCTGCGTGACGAGCGGAGCCAGTTGCATCCCTTTACCTCGATCAACGACATGAAGGCCGAAGGGCCGATGATGATCGAATCCGGTTCCGGCGTCCGGGTCCGCGATCTGGCCGGCAAGGAATATCTGGACGGCATGGCCGGCCTGTGGTGCGTCAACCTGGGCTATGGCCGCAAGGAAATCACCGACGCCATCGCCCAGCAGAGCGAGCGCCTGTCGTTCTTCCACACTTTCAACAACATGAGCGTCGATGTGGTGGGCGAATGTGCCGAGGCGCTGTTGCAGCGTGCGCCGGTGCCGATGTCGCGCGTGTTCTTCGGCACCTCGGGCAGTGACGCCAACGAGACGCAGCTGAAGCTGATCTGGGTTTACAACAACCTGCGCGGCAAGCCCGAGAAGAAGAAGATCATCGCCCGCTGGAACGCCTATCATGGCTCGAGCGTGGCCACCGCCAGCCTCACCGGCCTGCCGGGCATGCACAAGCTGTTCGACCTTCCCAAGGGGCCGATCATCCATGTCAGCGCGCCCTATTACTATCGCAACGCGCCTGAGGGCATGTCCGAGCGCGACTTCTCGCGTCAGCTGGCGAAGGAACTGGAAGAGACGATCGAGCGCGAGGGGGGCGATACGATCGCAGCCTTCTTCGCCGAGACCGTGATGGGCGCAGGCGGTCTGATCCCGCCGCCCGAGGGCTATTTCGACGAGATCATGCCGATCCTCAAGAAGCACGACATCCTGCTGGTGGCGGACGAAGTGGTCTCCGGATACGGTCGGCTCGGCACCTATTGGGGCTGCCAGTCGTACGGCTACGAGCCCGATCTCATCACCTCGGCCAAGGGCGTAACCTCGGGCTATTTCCCGATGTCGGCGGTCTTCATCTCGCCCAAGGTTTGGGACGTGCTGGAAGCAGGCGCGGATCAGATCGGCGTGTTCGGCCATGGCTACACCTATTCCGGGCACCCGGTGGGCGCGGCGGCGGCTCTGGCGGCGCTGAAGCTGATCGATGAACTGGAAGTCGTGAAGAACGTAGCCGACGTTGGCCCGTACATGATGCAGGCGCTCAAGGATCGCCTCGGCCAGCATCCCCATGTCGGCGACATTCGCGGCAAGGGCCTGATGCTCGGCATCGAACTGGTGCAGGACCGCGGCAAGAAGGAAACCTTCCCGATGCAGAACCGCACCGGGCGTCAGGTGCTCAAGGCTGCGGCGGAGCGCGGTCTGATCACCCGTGCGCTGGGCGATACCCTGGTGTTTGCGCCGCCCTTGGTGCTGAGCCGCGGCGAGGCCGACGAGATCGTCGACAAGTTCGCCCTCGCTGTTGAAGACGTGGTGGGCAGCTGATCGCTGTAAGACAGGAAGGACTTGCCATGGACGTCGCTTCCGCTTCCTCCTCCGCCGCCGCTGATTGTGTCCCGCCACGTTTGACACGGGCGGGCACGATCAGCGCCATTCTGGTCGGGCTGGTCGGCGCCATGGTGATCTTCGTGACGCCGGGCTTTCTCGCGGTCATCGCGCAGATGACCGGCTTTGATGACGGCCAGCTCGGCTACATCGCCGCGTTCGACATCAATGCGATGGGGGTGGCCATTGGTGCCAGCACCTTCGCGCTGTCGCGCGTGTCGTGGCGCAAGGCCGTTGCACTCGGCCTTGCGCTTATCGTTCTGGGCAACGTGCTGACTGTTCTGGTCGATGGTTTTGCAGCAGTCGCCGCGGCCCGCATCGTGTCGGGAACGGGGGCCGGGATATCGATCGGCTTCGCCTTTGCCGCACTTGGCCGGGCACCCAATCCCGACCGCGCCTTTTCGGTCTACCTCGTTGTCGGCTATGTCCTGTCGTCGCTGTACCTCTATGCCCAGCCGGCTATTCAGTCCGCCCTGTCGCCGCAGGCCGAACTGCTGATCTTTGCCGGGCTTACGGCCCTCGTCATGCTTTCCTTGCGGGCCCTGCCGGAAGGCAATCGGGACGAACTCGATATCTTCGCCGGCGGGGGCAAGATCGACCTTCCCTATTCGACCGGCGCGCTTGTCGGCGTGTTCCTGCTGTTCTTCGCGGTGGTCGGGGTCTGGTCCTATAGCGAGCGGATCGGGGCGGCGAGCCAGCTTTCGCCCGATGTCATCGCCACCGGCCTGTCGATCGGAACGATGGCGGGCGTGGTCGGGGCGGGGCTGGCGGGCCTGATGCCGCGCCGATGGGGGCGTGCGGTGCCCATCACGCTGAGCGGGACGGCCTGCCTGATCGGCTTCCTGCTCTATCGCGGCCAGGTGAGCGACACCGCCTTTACTGCCGCCACGGTGCTCACCATGCTGAGCTGGAATTTCAGCCAGCCTTTGTTGTCGGGGCTGTGTTCCGAGGCCTGCACGCGGGGACGGGTGGTTTGCGCCATGGGGTCGATCCAGACCTTCGGCTCAGGCCTCGGCCCGGCAGTGGCAGCAGCGACCCTTGTCACCGGATCGTTCGACCTGATGATCTATGGTGCCTGCGTCGCCTTGATTGCGAGCACCGCGATCACCGTTCTGACGATTGTGCGGGGCCGCCAGCCGGTCTGACCCGGCCGACCCGGAACTCGGATGCAAAGAGGGGCGCTGGATCGATCATCCAGCGCCCCCTTTTTGCGCCTGTTGCTTAGAGGAACACGGCTCGCGACAGGCCGCCATCGACCGCGATGGATTCGCCGGTGATGCCGCTGCCCAGCTTGGAGCACAGGAACACGATCGGGTCGGCCACTTCCTCGACCTCCAGCATCCGCTTCAGCGCAGCCGGATCGCCCGCTTCGCGCGCGGTGATCGCCTCCACGGTGGTGCCTTCCTCCTCGGCCATTTCGGCGAACCACTCCTCGATATGCTCGGTGCGGGTCACGCCGGGATGGATGATGTTGACGGTGATGCCGTCCTTCCCGACCTCGTCCGAGAGCGTCTTGGTGAAGTGCACCAGCGCGGTGTTGCGCATGCCCGAAAGCGCTTCGGTGCAGCGGGCAGTCAGGCCGCCGACATTGACGATGCGCCCCCAACCGGCCTTGCGCATGTGCGGGACACAGGCCTTGGCTGTACGGAAATAGCCGAAGAGCTTGGTGTTGAGATCGAGCAGCAGCATATCCTCGTCCGCTTCCTCGATCGCGTTGCGCACCAGCCCGCCGGGGGCCGCCGCGCAATTGACGAGGATATGGACGCCGCCGAAGGCCTCGACGGTTTTGGCCACCAGCGCTTCCACCGATTCCTTCGAGGTGGTGTCGGTCGGAACCACGATGACCTCGCCTCCGGTTGCCTTGCGCAGTTCCTCGGCAGCGGTTTCCAGCTTGCTGGCCGTACGCGCGGCGATGGCGACCTTAACGCCGGCCAGCATCAGCTTGCGGGCCGTTTCCTTGCCGATGCCGACACCGCCGCCGGTGATGATGGCAACCTTGCCCTCCAGTCCGAGATCGAGGCTCATGATATTGTCTCCTGTTAGTCCTGGCGCACGACCGAAACGCGCGCCCCGTCGGCACCGTCGAAGTCCACGCTGATGGTATCGTCTGCATGAAAGAGTGTCGCGCCGGTGCATGATCCGGTCGCGATTAGCTGGTCGGCGCGCAGCCGCTGGCCTTCGGTGTCGCGTAGCCAGTTTGCGAGCCAGACCACCGCGTCGAGCGGATTGCCGAGCACCAGCGCGGTCGATCCGGAGACCGGCGCTTCGGCATTGCGGGTCAGCGTCACGGGCATGTCGGCGAAACGGTCTTCCCACTGCTCGGCAAGTTTGCGACCCCAGACCAGCCCATGGGCCATCACATTGTCAGCCACCAGCAGCGGCAGCGGCAGGTCCGTCGTGACGAAGCGGCTGCGCACGATCTCGATGCCGGCATAGATCCCGCCAATGGCCTTGCAAATGTCGTCTCGGGTGTAGGGCCCGTCCTTTTCGGGAAGATCGCTGCCAAGCTCGACCACCAGTTCGGCCTCGGCATACATCTCGGGGCCGAAATAGGCGATGTCGCTGTCGCGCATGTAGATCGCGCTGGCAGGCAGGCGGCCGACCACAGGGTCTTTCGTGCCGAATGCCTTGCGCGCGCCATCGCTCGTGAGGCCGAGCTTCCAGACCATGACCGGCATGTCGCTGCGCGCGGCCACCTGCCGCTGAACCGCGTAGGCCTCTTCCAGCGATATCTGCCCCTCGGGAAGTGCGATGGCCTGGCTGCCCTTCAACGCGGACAGCTCACGCACAAGATCGCCCTGATTGCCTGGCACCAGCGGAACTCCTCTCATCAATTGTCCCTTATATGAAACAAATAAGATTTCAAATCTAGTATTGTTTACATTTCGTGGTTGAGCTACCTGTATGGGGAATCGCCAGCGGTCAAGAGTGGCCGTGGCGCAGAAACCCAAAAGCTGACCGAGGATCGCCATGAACGAGATGACCACATCATTTGCCAAGGCCGAAGCGCTGGCAGCAGGCCTGGCCAAGGCGCCGCGCGGGCTCATTATCGACGGGAAGTCCGTTCCGGCCATTTCCGGCAAGACCTTCGCCACGGTCAATCCGGCTACCGGGCAGGAAATCTGCCAGGTGGCCGAAGGCGGCGTGGAGGATGTCGATCTGGCCGTGCGCGCGGCGCGCAAGGCGCTGGAAAACCCGGCGTGGCGCGACATGAGCGCGGTCGATCGCTCGCTGCTGCTCAACCGTCTGGCCGATCTCATCGAGCGCGATGCGGCAGAGCTTGCCGTGCTCGAATGCATGGACAACGGCAAGCCCGCGACCCTCACGCAGGCGGTCGAGATCGAAGGGTCGATCAAGACCTTCCGCTATTTCGCCGGCTGGCCGACCAAGTTCGGCGGTGAGACGCTGCCGGTATCGCCGCGCAGCGGGGCCAAGATCCTCAACTACACCGTGCGCGAGCCGGTGGGTGTGTGCGGCCTGATCGTGCCGTGGAACTATCCGATGTCGATGGCGGCGTGGAAGGTCGCACCGGCGCTGGCTGCCGGGTGCACCGTGATCCTCAAGCCTGCCGAGCAGACCCCGCTGACCGCGCTGCGACTGGCCGAGCTTGCCCTTGAAGCAGGTATCCCTGAGGGCGTGTTCAACGTCATCACCGGCTTTGGCGAAGCGGGCGCGGCGCTGGTCGATCATCACGGTGTCGACAAGGTCGCCTTCACCGGCTCGACGGCGGTGGGCAAGGCGATCGTGCGCGGCTCGACCGGCAACCTCAAGAAGGTCAGTCTCGAGCTGGGCGGCAAGTCGCCGCAGATCGTGCTGCCCGATGCCGATCTCGATGCCGCCGCCGCTTCGATCGCTGCGGGCATTTTCTTCAATCAGGGGCAGACCTGCACCGCAGGCTCGCGCCTCTATGCGCATGCCTCGATCCACGACGATCTGCTGGCGCGCATTGCCGATCAGGCGGCGCAGCTCACCATCGGCAACGGCCTCGATCCCTCGGTCAATTTCGGCCCGCTGGTGTCGCAGGAGCAGTGGGATCAGGTGAATTCCTATGTCGAGATCGGCCAGAACGAAGGTGCCGAGGTGATGATCGGCGGCGGGCGTCCGGGCGACCTTGCTGACGGCTTCTTCTTCCAGCCGACCATCATGACCAACGCCGGCCGCGACATGCGCATCGTGCGTGAGGAAATCTTTGGCCCGGTGCTGAGCGCGCTGAGCTGGAACGATGCCGACGATCTGGTGGCGCAGGCCAACGATTCCGACTTCGGCCTCTCCGCCGGAATCTGGACCAACGACATCAAGCAGGGGCACCGGCTGGCCGGCAAGGTCAAGGCGGGCACGGTCTGGGTCAACTGCTTCAACCTCGTCGACAACGCCACGCCGTTCGGCGGCTTCAAGCAGTCGGGCTGGGGCCGCGAGCACGGCCGGCAGGCGATGGAACTCTACAGCGAAATCAAGAGCGTCTGGGTCAACCTGAGCTGACACCACGCCAAATAAAATAAAGAAAATGCAGGAGTTTGTATGAGCAGGACGATGATAGTCGCGACCGACGGGCAGGCGCTCATCCGGTCGCATGACGACGGGGAAAACTGGTATCGGATCGATATCCGGCAGGACCTGGAGTACGACGACCGGGTGCGCTGCCTGCTGGTCGATCCGGCAGACCCGAAAGCCCTGTTCGCAGGTGCCGAGAAGGGGCTGTTCTACAGCGAGGATCACGGCGTCCACTGGAAGCGGGTCGACTGCGCGCTGAATGGCTATTCGGTGTGGAAGCTCGTGGTGAGCGAAAGCGATCCCAAGGTGATGTATGCTGGCACGGGCGCGCCGACGCGCGCCGTCCTGTTTCGCTCGCGCGATGGCGGCAAGACCTGGGAGCGCACCTCGCTTGAGCGGCCCGAGTTCTGCGGCGGGGTGAACCGTCCGCGGATGCTGGCGCTGGCCGTCGATCCCGACGATGCCAACGATGTCTGGGCAGGTGTCGAGGAAGGTGGCCTTTATCGCAGCCGTGATGGCGGCGACAACTGGGAGCGGATCGACACCACCTGGTCAGCCTTCGGCGGCAACTCCGATATCCACGATGTCATGGTTCTGAAGCAGGCGGACGGGTCGAAGGTGCATCTGGCGCTGACCGTTATCGCGCTTTATCGTTCGACCGACGATGGCAAGACCTGGACCCGCCAGCCGGCCAAGGAAACCTGGGGCCTGCGCTACTCGCGCCTGCTGATGCGCAAGCCGGGCAGCAACACCGATATTGCCGTGGGCATCGGCGATGGAACGCCGGGAACCGAAGCTGCCATCCTGACCTCGTCCGACGCGGGCGAGACATGGACGAAATCGGAACTCGATAAGCCGTCCAATTCTTGCATGTGGGCATTCGGCGGCAACCCTGCTGATCCCGACCTCATGCTCGCCGCCAGCAAGTTCGGCTATCTTTATCGCTCGGACGACGCTGGCAAGACCTGGAAAAAGGAATGGCGGGAATTCAACGAGGTGACCGATGTCACCTGGATTCCCGGCGTACCTGAAGACTTGGGGCTACCGCATGTCACAAACTGATATCTCTCCGATCCGCGTCGATCGCATCGCGCATATCGTCCTCTTCGTGAAGGACCCCGAAGCGTCGGCGAAATGGTACAGCGACGTGCTGAACATGAAGATCGTCGCCCGCGCGGGCGACGGTCCCTACAAGGGCGGCGTGTTCCTGAGCTTCGGCGTCTCCGACCACGACATCGCGCTGTTTCCGGGCGAGCCCGATGCCAGCCGTGGCAAGGAGTTCGAACATATCGGCCTGATGATGGCGGGCACGAACATGGACGATCTGCGCCGCAACTACGCTTTCTTTCAAGAGCGCGGCGTGGAGATAGCCGAAATCCTCGACCATGGCGTGTCGATCGGGATCTATTTCTACGACCCGGACGGCCACATGCTCGAAGTCTTCTGCCAGCGCATCGGCACCGACGACGGGGCCTCGCAGGCCGAGCTTAACCGCAACGAGGGCCAGGCCAACCCGGTCAGCCCCGAGCGTCTCTGACGCCCGCTTTCGACACATTCTGCAGGATCAGTACATGACTACTCACGCACCCAATTTCGGCGTTTTTCACATCAGGAAGTGGTTCAGCCAGGTCGAGGAGATCTGGGCGGGCGAAACCGGCGCTCCGGCTGACGGCGAACCGCTGTTCAAGTACATGATCGGCGCCTGCATCAAGAACCCCTATTCCGGCCAGTTCGTCGAGGACCTGTCCGCCTGGATCGACGGGTCGCCCGAACTGGGCATCGAGATCGGCCGCCGGCTGAACGCGCTGACCGGCGGCGCCAGGATGGAGAGCTACGGCAAGGCGATCCTGGTCGGCATCGACGGCGAATACGAGCACGGCAATGCCCTGCTGACAAACCCGGCTGCCAACCCCATTCGCGATGCGCTCGGCGGCGGTGCCTCGTGGGTGCCTTCGACCGGCAAGCGCGGCGTGCCCGGGACGATCCTCGACATCCCCTTCGGCCACAAGGACGCGCTCTATGTCCGCTCGCACTATGACACCATGAGCGTCTCGTTCGACGATGCGCCCAACCGTGACGAAGTGATCGTGTGCTGGGTCTTCGCCACGCGGGGCAGGCTCAATGCGCGGCTTGGCGGTCTCAGGGCCGAAGAAGCCGAAGGCAACGGGCTGACCTGACGGTGACCGAGGCTAGCGACACCGCGCATGGCGGGGCGCCGGTTCCGGTTGCTGAGCTCGATGGCGAGCGGTGCCGCCGCATCGACAGCGGCGGCATCGGCATTCATGTGCGCGAATGGGGGGATGCCGATGCGCCCGCCATCGTGCTGCTGCATGGCCTGCGCGGCTATTCGGGCACATGGCGCGCTCTGGCCGCCGCCTTGCAGGATCGCTGGCGTCTGATCGCTTTCGATGCGCGGGGGCGGGGCAGCAGCGACTGGGACTTCGAGCGCAACTACTACACCGACGCCTATCTCGCCGATCTTGAGGCGGTGGTCGATGGCCTTGGTTTGAAGCGCTTCGTCCTGCTCGGCCATTCGATGGGAGGAACGACCTCCTATTGCTATGCGGCCAGGCACCCTGACCGGCTCGATGCCCTGATCGTCGAGGATATTACCGCCGGGTCTTCGGTTGCCGGAGCGGGGTTCGAACGCATCGTGGCCGAAATGGCCGCACTGCCGACGCTGTTCGAAAGCTGGGCGCATGCGCGGGCCTATTGGCGCAAGTTGCGGCCCAACGTGGCCGATGCGGCGATCGAGGAGCGCTTGTTCGAATCCATGCGCGAGAACGGCGAGGGCGGCGTGATGTGGCGCTACGACGCGGATGGCATTGCCGCCACGCGGGTCAAGCCGGATCCGGAGCGAGTGGTTGATCTGCATCCGGTGATCGCCGCGATCCGCACGCCGACCCTGGTGATCCGCGGCGGCAAGTCCGATTTCTGCAACCTCGCCAAAGTCGAGGAACTCGAAGCGGCCAATCCTGCCCTTTCGCATGCCAGCGTCGATGGGGCATCGCACTACGTTCACGACGATGCGCCGGACAGCTACCGCCGCCTGGTGGAAGGCTTTCTGGCCGGCATCCGCACCTGCCGCGGCGCGGCGTCACGACAGGACACTTGATCATGACCGACACGACCAGCACCAACGGGCAGCCCCCGGCACGCCTCGGCGCAGACCGGCTGCTTGACGATCTTTACAGCGGCGGCGCGCGGATCTGCTTTGCCAATCCGGGCACCACGGAACTCAGCATGGTCAGTTCGCTGGCGCGCGACGGGCGGATCCGCTGCGTGCTAAGCCTGTTCGAAGGCGTCTGCACCGGCGCGGCCGACGGCTATGCGCGCGTGTCGGGCAAGGTGCCGATGACGCTGCTGCATCTGGGGCCGGGCTTTGCCAACGGCATCGCCAACCTGCACAACGCCCGCCGGGCCGGATCGCGGATCGTCAACCTGATCGGCGATCATGCGACCTGGCATCTGGAATACGATGCGCCGCTCACCTCGGATATTCACTCGCTCGCCAGGCCGGTTTCGCGCGAGGTCGTCTATCTCGACAAGACCGATACCATCACCGACGGCGTGAAGGCGGCCTTCGCGGCGACCAACCGGGAGGAAGGCGGCGCTGCAACCATCATCTTCCCCACCGATGTGGTCGATGCGCCCGCTGCGGCTGGCGGAGACTTGGTGGAGGAGCAGGCCTATCAGCCCAGCCCGGTGGCGGAAGCCGCGCTGGACACGGCGGCGGAACGGCTGCGCGATGCGGCGCAGGTCATCGTGCTGATCGGCGGCACGGCGCTGAGCGAGGCTGGCGTGCGCGCTGGCAGCGCGCTGGCCGAGGCGCTGGGCGGCAGGCTGCTGATGGAGCCCTATCCGGCCATCGTCTCGCTTGGCGGCGATCTGCCGATGGTGGAGCGGCAGGCCTATTTTCCTGACGACGTGATCGCGCAGATGGGCGAGGCGCTGGTGGTGCTGGCCGGGGCGCGGATGCCGGTCAGCTATTTCGGCTATGAAGACTGGCCGAGCCAGCTCGTGCCGGAAGAGCGGCTTGTCCGTCTCGCCGCACCGGGGGAGGACGCTGTCGCTGCGCTCGAGGCCGTCGCAAGCCGCCTTGGACAGGCCGGCAAGGATGCTCCGGTTGTCGCCCCGCGCCAGCCGGTTGCCTCCCCCGCTGCGGACGAAAACCTCTCTCCCGCGTCGGTGGTCGAGGAACTGCTGGTGCAATTGCCCGAAGATGCAGTGATCTCGCTGGAGGGCTCGACCATGGGCGGGCCGTGGTTGAAGCAGGCGCACCGGGCGAAGAAGCACCGCGTCATCACCAACACCGGCGGTGCGATCGGGCAGGGCCTGCCTTGCGCTGTCGGGGCGGCCATTGCGGCTCCAGAAGCGCGCGTGATTGCGCTGCAATCCGACGGCAGCGCGCAATATACGCTGCAATCGCTGTGGACCATGGCGCGCGAGGGGCTGAAGGTCACGGTGATCATCGCGGCCAATCACCGCTATGCGATCCTCCAGACCGAGCTGAAGCGCGCCGATATTCCGCTCGACGATCCGGTGGTCTCCAAGCTGACCGACCTCGATCATCCCCGGGTGGACTGGGTTGCCTTGGCGCGCGGTTATGGCGTCGAAGCGCGGCACGCGCGCACCAATGGCGAGATGGCCGAGGCGCTGCGGGAGGGGCTGTCGCTCGATGGCCCGCTGCTGATCCAGGCCGAGCTGCCATGACCGGCGAGCAGCGCCTTGCCATCCTCACCGGCGGCAGCGGTGGACTGGTGCCGGGTATCGCCGAGGCGCTGGCCGATGCCGGCTTCGCCATCGTGCTGACAGCGCGGGGCGAGGAGCGCCTTGCGCAGGCTGCCGAGCGCCTCGCGGACAAGGTTGCCGTTCCCGTCACCGGTATCGCCTCGGATGCGCGGAGCCAGGCATCGGTCGACGCGCTGGCCAGCGATGTAATGACGCGCTTCGGGCGGATCGATGTGCTGGTCAATGCTGCGGCAAGCTCCACCCCCATCGGCGGTGCGATCGAGGAGGTCGATGTCGATGCACTGATCGCCGATGCCGACGTCAAGGTCGGCGGCTATCTGCGCTACACCCGGGCGGTCGTACCGGCGATGAAGAGCGCGGGGCGCGGCCATATCGTCAACATCGGCGGGTTGACCGGCCGGTCGAGCGATACGCTGAGCGGCCTGCGCAATGCCGCTGTCTCGCACCTTACGAAGGTGCTGTCCGACCAGCTCGGCCCGTTCGGGATCACGGTCAATGCGGTTCATCCGGGCATTGTCCTGACCCCGCATCTGGAAGAGCTTTTTGCCGAAATAGCCAAGGAACGCGGCACCTTGGTGAATGTGGTGGAAGACGAATTCCGCAAGGATATCCCCACCGGACAGTTTCTGACCGTGGCACAGGTTGGCCGGACTGTCGCCCATCTGGCAGACGCGCCCGATGTCGCCATAACCGGCCAGTCGTTGACGGTGGACGGCGGCTATTCGCGCGGCGTCTACCTGTGAGGGGGAGGGGATGAGCATGCACGCAAACACTGAAGAGGCGAGAGCGAAGTACCCGTTGTCGATGCGGCTGTTGCACTGGACGCGGGCCGTGTTGATCCTCGGGCTGATCTGGTCCGGCTGGTATATGACCAGCCTGCCGGAAACCACGCCCATGGCGACCTTCGACCTGTTCTATCCCAACCACAAGCAGTTCGGCCTTGTCGTTTGGCTGCTGGCGCTCACGCATCTGTTTATCCGCTGGAACAACCGGCGTATCCTGCCGTCCACGCCGGACAGTCTGAAGCCGTGGGAGAAGACGCTGTCGCATGTCGTCCACCGCGCGATCATGGTGCTGACAATCGTGACGCCGATGTTCGGCTACGCGATGTCGTCGAGCTTCACGCAGAGCGACGGCGTGCCGTTCTTCGGCCTGGAAGTGCCCGAACTGCTGCCGAAGAATGACGATGCCTTTGCCGTCTATCACGAACTTCACGAATACGGTGCTTACATCCTTCTGGCGCTGGTTGTCCTGCATGCGGCCGGAGCGGTGAAGCATCGCCTGCACGACAAGGGCGGCGAGACCGACGTCCTGCCGCGGATGCTCTAGCCGATCCATTTCCCCGGAAAGACCCTGACGATGACCGAACCTTCCCTGCAGCTTCTGCGGCCCGAACAGCTTGACGCAAACGGGCTTGTCGTGACCAATCCGGCGAACGGATCGCAGGTCGCCACCGTGCGCCGCTACGATACCGATGCGCTGACCCGGATAATCGACGCTGCCGAGGCCGCGCGCCACGGCTGGGCGGCCCGCACGGCAAAGCAGCGCAGCGATATCCTGCGCGCGTGGTACGACCTCATCATTGCGCATACCGAAGACCTCGCGCGGCTGATGACCCTGGAGAGCGGCAAGCCGCTCGATGAAGCACGCGGCGAAGTGAAATACGGGGCGGCCTTCATCGAATGGTTCGCGGAAGAGGCGCGCCGGGCCTATGGCGAGGTGATCCCCACCCATGCCGAGGGCAAGCGGATCGTCACCCTGCGCCAGCCGGTCGGCACTTGCGCGGCCATCACCCCGTGGAATTTTCCGCTGGCGATGATCACCCGCAAGGTGGGCCCGGCGCTCGCCGCGGGCTGCTCGATCATCGTCAAGCCTGCCGAAATGACGCCGCTTTCCGCACTCGCACTGGAGGCGCTGGCGCAGGAGGCGGGTATCCCGCACGACCTGTTCCGCGTCGCGCCTGCGGTCAAATCCTCCGATGCCGGTGACCTGTTCTGCACCCACCGCGCGGTCCGCAAGATCAGTTTCACCGGCTCGACGGCGGTGGGCAAGGTGATCATGGCCAAGGCGGCGGGGCAGGTGAAGCGCCTCAGCCTTGAGCTGGGCGGCAACGCGCCCTTCATCGTGTTCGACGATGCCGATCTCGATCGCGCCGTCGAAGGGGCCATCGCGTCGCGCTATCGCAATGCCGGGCAGACCTGTGTTTGTGCCAACCGCTTTCTGGTTCAGGACGGCATCTACGACGCCTTCGTCGAAAAGCTGGCCGCGCGGGTCGGTGCGATGACGGTGGGCGACGGCGTGGCCAATCCCTCCGCCATGGGCCCGCTGGTGAGCCACAGGGAAGCGGCCCGGGTCGCAGGTCTGGTCGCGCAGGCGCAGGCGCAGGGCGCGCGTCCGGTTGGAGAGCTTGCGGACGTGCCGCAAGGCGGGGCCTTCCATGCCCCCATGGTGCTGGCCGACGTCACCACTGACATGGACATTGCGCATGAGGAAATCTTCGGTCCCGTTGCGCCCGTCATCCGCTTTTCGGACGAAGCCGAAGCGCTGCGGATCGCCAACGACACGCCCTATGGTCTCGCAGCCTACTTCTACACCGCCGACGCCGCTCGCCAGTGGCGGGTGATGGAGGCACTCGAATGCGGCATGGTCGGTGTGAACGACGGCCTTATCTCCACCGAGGTTGCCCCGTTCGGCGGGGTGAAGGAATCGGGGTTCGGCCGCGAAGGGTCGAGCCATGGCCTCGCCGACTATATGACCATCAAATACTGCTTGCTCGGTGGCCTTGGCTGAGGGCCGCGAGGGCTATCCGGTCGGGTAGCCCTTCCACCGCTTGATCGTGCGGATCGCGAAGCTGGATCGCATCGAGCTGACGCCGGGCAGCAGCGACAGGCACTCGCGGTGGATCTTGTCGAAATGTTCGAGGTCACGCGCGGCGATGCGCACGATGTAGTCGGCATTGCCCGAGGTGAGGTGGCATTCGAGGATGTCGTCGAACTGAGCAACGGCCGCCTCGAACCGCTCCATTGCGGTTCGGCTCTGGCTTTCGAGCGTTATCTCCACGAAAGCGTGGAGCTTCAGTCCCAGCCGGACCGGATCGAGCAGCGCCGAATATCCGGTGATGATGTGCGCTGCTTCGAGTGATTTGATCCGCCGATGACAGCTCGATGAGGATGCCCCGACGCTGTCCGCGAGCTCGGCGATCGAGCGTGACGAATCCGTTTGCAATGCGCGCAGCAGCGACCGGTCGATGGGGTCCACAAATTTCTCCCGATGATTGTTTATGAAACGAGACTATATCCCAATTATCGTAATGATTGTACAAAAAACGAAAAGAAATGGCAGGGCGCTTGAGATACCTTCGCCGCTCCAAATCTGAAGGAGCAAAGCGATGCGTGTCGGCACGGTAAGAGAGATCAAGAACCATGAATACCGGGTCGGCCTGACACCGGAAAGCGCAGAGGAACTGGTCTTGAACGGCCACGAGGTCTGGGTGGAGACAGGCGCGGGCGACGGCATCGGATCGAGTGACGAACACTATGTCGCCGCTGGTGCGACGATCAAGGCCACCGCAGCCGAAATCTTCGCCGAGTGCGAAATGGTGGTGAAGGTCAAGGAGCCGCAAGCCGTCGAACGCGCGCAGCTGCGCAAGGGGCAAATCCTTTACACCTACCTGCACCTTGCGCCCGACGCGGAGCAGACCGCCGATCTGGTCAAGTCGGGTGTGACGGCTATTGCCTACGAGACCGTCACCGGGCCGGGCAATTCGCTGCCGCTGCTCAAGCCGATGAGTCAGGTCGCCGGTCGCATGTCGATCCAGGCCGGCGCGACAGCCTTGCAGAAGGCGCAAGGCGGGCGCGGCGTGTTGCTGGGCGGCGTGCCTGGCGTGCTGCCGGGCAAGGTCGTGGTTATCGGCGGCGGCGTGGTCGGCATCAATGCCGCGCAGATGGCGGTCGGCATGGGCGCCGACGTCACCATCCTCGACCGCGATCCGACCGTGCTCGAACGGCTCGACAACCACTTCGAAGGCCGTGCGCACACGCTGTTCTCCAGCCATGCCGCGCTGGCCGCGCAGGTGGCCGAGGCCGATCTGGTGGTGGGCGCGGTGCTGATCCCCGGTGCCGCAGCGCCGAAACTGGTCACCCGCGAAATGCTCTCCACCATGCAGTCGGGGTCCGTGCTGGTCGACGTGGCGATCGATCAGGGCGGCTGCTTCGAAACATCGAAGGCGACGACCCACGCCGAACCGACCTATGTGGTCGACGACATCGTCCACTACTGCGTGGCCAACATGCCGGGCGCTGTCGCGCGGACCAGCACCTATGCGCTCAACAACGTGACCTTGCCGCATGCTTTGCGCATTGCGAACAAGGGCTGGAAGGCGGCGCTGAAGGCCGATGCCGATCTGGCAGCGGGCCTCAACGTGCACGAGGGCCAGGTCACCTACGAGGCTGTGGCCCATGACCTTGGCTACGACTATGTGCCGGTGGCATCGCTGCTGGGATAGTCTCCGGCACCACGAGACGGGCAGGACCGCGATCCGGGTGAGCAACCCGGAGCGCGGTTCGTCGTCGATTGCAGGCACGTTCAGGTGAAGGGAGCACCGACAAGGCGCTTGTGGTCGCCAGGGCGTGGCGGACGGCCTTCCTCCATAGCTTGCAACCGCGCGGTGTGAGATATTTCTGCGGAATATCAGTAATATATGGGATTCCAGAAAAAATAGATCGCTGGCTCTGTCAGATTTCCGGGTGTCCCTCGTCAAGGGGGTGAGGCCGCAGGGATCTTGGCCTTCGCAATGAGGGACACCGATGACAAAGCTCCAGCGCTTTTGCGCGCGCATGGTGCGCGCATGCACCCGCACGCCTGCATTACTGGCGCTTGTGCCGTGCCTGTTGCTGGCTGCCTGCGTTCAGCCTGCTCAGCCGTTTGCGACAGTCTCTTCGCGTACGGCTGAGCTTGAACGCCGCCTTGCCGGGCCCGACGGCTCCGTAATGGTGGTGGCGCATCGCGGCTGCTGGCGCGAAACGTCCGAAAACAGTCTCGACGCGATCGAGGCCTGTATCGCCGCCGGGGTCGACATGGTCGAACTCGACGTGCGGGCAACGCGCGACGGGCAACTGGTGCTGTTGCACGATGCAACGCTCGACCGCACGACCGATGGCTCGGGCCCGCTTGACCAGATGGACTGGGCCGAGGTGCGCAAGCTTCATCTGCGCAAAGGGCAGGGGCGGGGCACGCCGCTGACCGACCGCCGTGTGCCCACGCTGGAGCAGGCGCTCGCCACCGCCAGGGGGCGCATCCTGATCAATCTCGACGCCAAGGTCGACCTGACCGATCAGGTGCTCGCTCTGATCGCGAAGCATGGCGATATGGATCAGATCCTGTTCAAGGCCGAAGCCCCGCTGGCCGAGGTGCTGCAACATGCGCCGTGGGTGGGTGAGGTGAACTTTCAGCCAATCCTGCGCGAGCCTTATCTCGCCAGCGATCCGCAAGGCTATATCGCGGCCTACGATCCGATCCGGCCCGTCAGCTACGAGATCGACGTCAAGACGCGCGCCTTCACGCCGGTGGTCGCGCCGCTGATCCGCGCGCGCTGTGCGCGCTTCTGGGTGAACAGCCTTTCGGGCCGCATCTACGACGACGAACAGGCGCTGACCGATCCCGATCACGTTTGGGGCGCGCTGGTCGCCGAGGGCGTCGATGCCATCCAGACCGACTATCCGCTGCTCCTGCGCACCTACCTCGACAAGGTGCAGCCAACCACTTTCCGCTGCCCTTTGGGCGGCTGAGCCGGCGGCCTGCCGTGGCCGCCAATTCACAACAATCACCGACTTCGAATGACCTCAAGCAATAGGACTTGTTACCCATGACCCGTATTTCCCGCCTTTCCTGCGCCGCCGCCACCTCGGTGCTCGCGCTTGCCCTCGGCCACAGCGCCGCCATGGCCCAGAGCGAGCCGGATCAGGACGAAGACCGCAGCGTTCTGGTCGTGCAGGGCTATCGCCTTTCGAACGTCGCGGCGGTGGAGGCCAAGCGCGACGCCACCGGCATTACCGATTCCATCGCCCAGGATCAGGCAGGGCTGCTGCCCGACCTCACCATCGCGCAGGTCGCCCAGCGCATTCCCGGCCTCGCGCTGGTGCCCGACTTCGGCACCGCCGACGACCGCTCGCCCGACCTTGCCGAAAGCGTGATGATCCGCGGCATCGGCTCGGCCTACAACCAGGTGACCATCGACGGCATGCCGCTCGCCACCACTTCCAGTTCCAGCCGGGGTGCGCGCATCGAGCTGTTGCCGCCCTCGTTCGTCAGCCGGATCGACGCGATCAAGACCATCACCGCGAACCTCGACCCGCATGCGTTGAGCGGCCAGCTCGACCTCATCACAGCCAGCGCCTTCGACAGCAACCGCACCTCGCTCGCGGTGCGCGCCTCGATTGGCGACAACTCCACCGCTGGCGCCGCCGATATGGATCAGGGCCAGAACGTGCGCGCCGACGCCACTTTCTCCACCCCCTTTGGCGCCAACCGCGACTGGGGCCTCGTGGTCTCCGGCTCCTTTGCGCGTTACTATTCGAGCAACTACGACCAGAAACCGGGCGCGGTCGACAGCAGCTATCGCATCTATCGCACCGGCTCGAACCAGCAGGTCGACTATGCCGACATCACCGACACCAACGGCTATTCGGCGGCCTCGCGCAACCAGATCTTCGTTTATGACGACAAGGTCACGCGCGCCTCGGGCGTGATGAAGCTCGAATACGATCCGTCCGAGAGCACCTATGCCTCGATCTACACCGGCTACTTCTATCAGGAAGAGGACGAGATCCGGAACGAGTATCTCGCCACGGCCAACGACAAGATCGCGCCTGCGAACCAGACGGAGACCTATGGCGAATGGGCGCAGGGTCGCACCTCGCTCGGCTATTCGCACCAGCCGCAAAAGCGCGAGACCTTCGTGGTCTCGGGCCTCGTCGACCAGACGCTGAACGATGCCCTGAGCCTTGAGCTGCGTGGCAGCCACTCGCGCGCACGCCTCAACACCATCCGCGACCGCTCGAAGTTCAGCACCGCCAACAACCTTCCCGAGAGCGCCTTCTCCTACGATCTCGGCGCGGGCTTCCCGGTGCTCGATTTCTACGACCCGGCCTACGTCAACGATGCCGCGAACTACGAGGAAGGCTATATCCAGCACATCACCCAGCGCGCGGCGCAGAACCTCACTTTCGGTTCGGCCGACCTGTCGTACAACTTCGACAGGGACGACCGCGGCCTCGGGTTCAATGCCGGGGTGAGCTACTCCAGCACCGACCAGCTGTTCGACGAAAACCGTCTCTCCGGCCTGCTCAACGCGAGCGATAGGGCGACGATGGAGAACTTCGTGCGCGGCGTGCGCCTGCCCACCACCGACAGCGATGTCGACTTCCTGTTCATCGACGACAATGCCTATCGCGCCGCATGGCAGGCGGCGGGCACGCCGATCACCTCGGACGACAGCGACACCGACATTTCCAGCGACTACGACATCAACGAGCAGATCTTCGCCGCCTATGTCGAGGCCAACTACCGCACCGACGCCTTCAACCTGCGCGCGGGCCTGCGCTATGACCAGACGGTCAACAACATTGACCTGTGGTTGCAGGACAAGAACCTGCCGAAGGAGCCCAACGATGCGGCGCAATATGTGCGTAGCCATCGCCGCGCGACCTATGACTATTTCCTGCCCTCGGTGATCGCCAGCTACCAGTTCGGTGAAGGGTTCGTGCTGCGCGCCGGGTACTCGAAGACCATCGGCCGGCCCGACTTCAACTACTATGCCATCGGCGAAAGCATCGGCCTGCCCGAGGATAGCGAAGACAACGTCATCTCGATCACGCGCGGCAATCCTGATCTGAAGCCGCGCACCTCGAACAACTTCGATCTGTCGCTGGAATGGTATGCGGGGCGGGGCAGCCTGCTGTCAGTGGCGGCCTTCTACAAGGACATCAAGGACCTGATATTCACCCAGAACATCACGCTCGATGGCTTTGTCTATGAAGGGGAAACCTACACGGCACGCGTGACCACGCCGATGAACTCGCAGGCGGCCAAGCTGAAGGGCCTTGAACTGTCGGCACGGCAGGACTTTCAGGACTATACTGACAGCTTCCTCGGCAACTTCGTGCTTTCGGCCAATGCCACCTTCATCGACGGCGAGCAGACCGTGGTGCAGGCAGATGAGACGCTGCGCAACGTGAACGGGCTCGAAGGTCAGCCCAAGTTCCTCGCCAACGCGACGCTGTCCTACGAGACCGACCGCTTCGGCGCCTCGGTGGCCTACAACCATGTCGGCAACTACCTGAAGTCGATCAACGAGGATGCCGAGGTGTTCGACATCTTCAGCCGCCGTCGCGGCGAGGTCTCGGCGCAGGTCCGCTACAGTGTAAGCGACAATTTCACGCTGATCGCGGAAGGCCAGAACCTCACCAGGTCCGAGATCGAATACTACCGCGAAATGCCGACCGGCCAGCTGGTGGCCGAACGCAGCCAGAAGGGCCGGGTGCTCTGGCTCGGCGTTTCGGGCCGCTTCTGATCGGGCACTGGTGGCGGGAGGCGGGTGCTGCGTGCGTCCGCCTCCTCGCCCGTTTGGGAAGGACATCGACATGATCAAGACCCCTCTGACCTTCGCCGTCACGATGCTGCTGGCGGTAACCGCAACGCCTGTGCTGGCCACCCCGGTTTGCGGCGACACCGCACGCATCGCGCAATTGCAGGCCGATTTGCACGACTCCACCGGCCCGGTGCTGATCGCATCGCATCGCGGCGGACATCTCAACGCGCCCGAAAACGCGCTCGCGGCGGTTGACGAAGCGGTGGCGAACGGGGCCGACGTGCTCGAAATCGACGTGCGCGTGTCGCGCGACGGGGTGCCGTTCATCATGCACGACAGCACGGTGGATCGCACCACCAATGGCACGGGCCTGGCCGAAGACATGACCTATGCCGAACTGCGCGCGCTGCGGCTGAAGGGTGGCGACACCCCGCCGCCGAGCCTTGTCGAGATGCTGCGGCGCAGTTGCGGGCGCATTCTGGTCGATCTCGATATGAAGACCGACCGGGTCGCCCCGGTGATGGCCGTGGTCGAGGGGCTGGGCATGGCCGATCAGGTTATCGTGTTCGACAGCGACAGCGAGACCTTGCGCGAAGCCCGCAGGCTGCTCCCGGCCATCGCGGTGATGACCCGCCTGCGCCCCGACGCCACCTTGGCGGAGAAGAACCGGGGGCTGTTTCCGGTGGCTATCGTGCACGGCGATACCGAGACGCTCGACCACGATGCCAGCGAGGCCATCGCCGCAATCCCGGCGCGGATCTGGGCCAATGCGCTGGGCGATATCGACACACTCCTGCCCGATGCCTGGGCGGCCTGTTCGGCGCTGGACGATCTGGCCAAACGCGGTGTCTCGGTGATCCAGACCGACTATCCGCGTCTGCTTCGCGCGCGCATTGCCACCTGCCGCGCAAGGGCGGTCGAAGGGCAGGTGCAGTAACCGCGAACCTGCCGAAAACTGCCATTTCTCGCGCTTACAGCAATGAAGGTGTCACTAACCTCACCTAGGCCCGCCCCGCTTGCAAAGAAGAGGGGCGCGGCATGGAACTGGACGAAGCGGCATACCGCCTGTTTCGCGGCGACGTCTATCGGTTGGCCTACCGCAAGTTGGGCGATCATTCGGCCAGCGAAGATATCGTGCAGGACAGTTTCCTGCGCCTTTCCCAATACCGCAAGGAGGCGGTGGGCAACGTCGGCGGGATGCTGCACCGGATTGCCAGCAATCTCATCATCGACCGCGCCCGAAGCCGCAGGCGCCGGGCCGAGGAGGTCCTGCCCGATGACGAGGGGGGCGCGCCGGCGAACGGGGAGCCCTCGCAGGAACAGGCGCTGATCGACAGGGAACGCATGGACCGGGCCGCGAGGATAATCGACGAAATGCCGCCTCTGCGGCGCAAAGTCTTTATTATGCGCCGTCTGCATGGCATGTCGGCGAAAGAGGTGGGGGCAGCCATGTCGATCAGCCCGGCGGCTGTCGACACCCACGTTGCCCGTGCCGTGCTGGCCCTGCACCGGGGCTTTGCAGCAGCGGAAGAGCATACGAATTCTCGATGAACGACGACATTACCGAAGAAGATGAAGTGGATGCAGCCCTATGGGTGGCTCGGCATTTGGGCGGCCCGGTCGATGTCATGGCCTTCGCGCAGTGGATGGGCGACAAGCCAGGACGACGCGAGCTGTTCGATGCCATGTGGGTCAACTGCGCGGATCAAAGCGTAACCACGGCCCTGGAAGAGTACAGCGCAGCGCAGGGTGTCGCGCCTGTGGCGGCGAACGATACCGAGCCTGAGCGTCGCGCTTTCCGCGGCCTGCTGGCGCTGGGTGCCGCGGCCTGCTGGCGCTGGGTGCCGCGGCGGCGGCGGTGGCGGTGGTTGTCGGGACCTTTGTCTGGCTGCCGAGAAGCGAGGCGCAGGCGCATGGCGAAATCTACCGAACTGCTGCCGGTGAAGTACGCGAAGTGGCGTTGGCGGATGGCAGCAGTGTGCTGCTCAACGGGGCGAGCGCGATCAAGGTGCAGCTCGATGGCGATGTTCGCCATGTGACACTCAACGCAGGCGAGGCGCTGTTCGATGTCGCCCACGATGCCGACCGGCCTTTCACCGTGGAGGCTGGCGCGGGCGAGGTCACAGTGCTGGGAACCCGCTTCGATCTCGCTCTCAATGACGACCAGGTCGAGCTGGAAGTCTCGCGCGGGCTGGTGCGGTTTGGCGCTGTCGGGGCCGATGAGGACGAAGCGGTGCTGGTGCGGCAGGCGCAGCGTTCCACGTTGCAGGGCGGCACTCCGACGATGCCGGTGGCCTACGCCGGGCCCAGCGAGCCTGAATGGCGCAGCGGCTGGGTGGAAGTGACCGATATGCCCCTGGCGCAGTTGCTCCCCCGGCTTGAACGATGGACCACCAAGACAATCGAGCTGAAAGACCCGGCGCTGCTCGAACAGCGCGTGGCGGGGCGCTTCATGCTGTCGGAGCCGGGGGCGGTGCTTTCGGGCCTTGGCGCAATGTACGACTTCCGGGTTCGGGAGACCGACAGCGCTTTCGTGATCGAGCGGATCTGATCCGGGAATTATGCGATGGCATGGCTAAGCCGCGCTGATCGCATGTCACAGCGGACCCTGGGACGGATGCTCGGGCAGCTCCGCTCTTCCGCCACGCGGCCCGGCATGGTGCTGGTTGCCGGAGCGATGGCGGCGGCGGCGGCAGCGCCGGCACAGGCGCGCGATGTTTCCTTCGCAGTGCCAGCCGGGCCATTATCCGGGGCGATTGCCGCCTTTTCGCGCGACAGCGGCATGCAGATCATCGCCCGGCCCGAAGTGCTGCGCGGCAAGCGGACGCGCGGGCTCAGCGGGCGCATGTCGGTCGAGCGCGCGCTGCAACTGCTGCTGCGCGGCACCGGGCTCGAAAGCCAGCGGCGCGGGGTGGTCATCCTCATCGTCGAGAGCACTGCCCCCGTTCGCCGGAGCCAGCCGCCTGCGCCGCCGCCCGCAGCACGCATTGCGCCGGTGCAGGACACCCGCCCGCTGATCGTGACCGGCCAGCGCATGGCCAACCAGTTCTCGGTCGAGACCAAGGTGTCTGCCGTCGGGATCGTCGATGCCGTCACCGGTGACGACATGCGGCGGCTGCCCGACAGCACGGTGGTCGACGCATTGCGCCGCATTCCGGGTATTTCGGTGGTTGCCATTGCCGATGACGAGCATCCGCGCGATGTGCCCATCGCGCCGGTGGTGCGGGGGCTGACCCAGGCTTATAACAATATCACGCTGAACGGCCTGCCGATTGCCTCGATCGGGGTGCCCGACGCGATCTCGAACAGCGCCAGTCGCGGCGGGCGCATGGATCTTCTGCCCGCTTCGGCGATCTCGCGGCTCACGGTCATCAAGACCTTTACGCCCGAGCTTGACGCCAATGCCATCGGCGGCGCCATCGACATGGAGACGCTGATGCCGTTCTCCGGCAGCGGTGACAGCTTCCTTGTCGCCGAGGCCCGGCTGTCCGAGGCCAGTCAGCGCAGCGCCATCAGCCCGCAATCGCCGTTTGGCGGCAACGCTTCGATCACTGCCGGGCATGTGTTCGGGCCAGACCGCAGGTTCGGCGTGCTTCTCGCCGCGGATGTGCAGAAGCTCGACAACAGCAGCGACGTGCATGGCAATGCCGATGGCAATTTCTTCACCTACTACACTGCCGACGGCCAGCGGGTCAGCGATTTCGCGCGGTCCAACGGTATCCTCGTGCCGCGCGAGGACAAGTCCTGGTACAACGAAAGCACGCGCCGACGCTGGGGGCTGCGCGCCGCTGTCGAGGCAAGGCCGAGCGACCGCCTCAGCCTTGCGGCGTTGGCCGGGCTCTATCGTTTCGACGATGGCTTCACCCGCAACGAGATCGTCATCAGCGCCAACGATGCTGCGGTGGCGGAACAGACCGCGACCTCGGGCCGGTTCGAACGCGGTTCGGTGCAGGTCGGCTATCGCGACGGCGTCACCCGCAGTGCGGTCCGCCTGCTGCAAGTCAGCGCAGAGTGGGAGCCATCGCCGCGCGACCGGATCAGCCTGTCGGGCAGCCTCTCGCAGGCCAGCCTCGATGAGCCTTACCGGATGGCAAAATATACCGCGGGAACTGACGGGGAGGGCGAGGTGGTCGGCTCGCCTGCCTTTGGCTTTGCCTACGATACCAGCGGTTTTCACCACAGCTTTGCGGTCGCGCCTGAAGCCTACAGCGACCTTGCGGCCTATGCGCCGACCTATTGGCGCAACCGCTCGCGCATGGCGCGCTCGCGCGCCGATGCGGCCCGTGCCGACTGGCAGCACAATATGGAAGGTTCGCTTGGGTTTGCCGCAGGGCTTGCCTGGAAGGCGACCCGCTACACCTATGCCTTTGAGAACGACGAGTATCGCCTGCCGGGAACCTCTGCATCGCTGGGCACTGCGGGCGCTGTACGCGACGTGCTGCGGCGCTGGAACCGGAGCGCTCTGCCGCTGATCGTGATCGACCCGGCTGCCGCCTGGCAGATGCTCGAAGACAACTTCGCCAGCGCCATCCGCACGGACCCGACCGACGATCGCGTGAGGGACAATTTCAGCCATCGAGAGCGTACGCTCGCAGGCTATGCCATGGCGCGTTACCAGCACGAGGGTCTGGAACTGATTGGAGGTGTGCGCGCCGAGCAGACCTGGGCGCAGACGCTTGCCAATCGCAAGCTGCTGTCCCGGTGGGAGCCGCTGGATACGCGCTCGGACTATCTCGAACTGCTGCCCTCGCTGCTGGCGAATGTGCAACTTGCCGAGGCGCTCAAGCTGCGCGCCGCCTATAGCCGGACGATGGGCCGCCCCGGGTTCGAAGCCTATGCGCCGCGTCAGTCGGTGAGGTTTGCGGTCGGCGATGACGAAGGCGATCCCGATGCGCTGGGTGTCACCGTGATGCTTGGCAATCCCGAGATCAGGCCGCGCATTTCCGACAACTTCGATCTGTCGCTGGAATGGGAATTGCCGCGTGCGGCGGGCGGGCTCGTGTCACTGGCGCTCTTCCGCAAGAACATCGCCGACGAGATTTTCGATGCGGTGACGAGCGGATATGCCTTTGGCGGGGTGTTCTATCGCAAGGCCACGGTTACGCGGCCCGAAAATGCCAGCAAGGCCAGTGTCTCCGGCCTGGAGCTGGGGGTGAGCGTTGCCTCGCTCGAATTGCTCGCCGCGCCGCTGGAGCCGTTCGGGCTGAGCGCCAACTGGACCTTGCTGCGCGGGGCGCTGGAGGTGCCGGTGCCCGGTGGGCCGGTGCGCGAGCTGGATCGGCTGGTGGGGCAGCCTTCGCAGATCCGCAACCTTTCGGTCTATTACACACGCGCGAGGCTGGAACTGCGCGCGGCGATGAACTGGACCGGCCGCGCCTTGCGCCGCCTGCAAGTGGATAATCCGATGGAGGACGTGTACTGGGCTCCGCGGCGCCAGATTGACATGCAGGCGCGTTACCGGCTGGCCGATGGTGTCAGCCTGGTGCTGGAAGTGGCGAACCTCACCGAAGAGCGGCTGGAAAGCGTGACCGGACCCGCTCAGACATGGCTCAAGGACAGCTACTCGGTGCCCCGCACCGTGAGCCTCGGTGTGAGCGCGAAGATCGGCTGATCGAGGCGGAGCGTGGCGTTGGGGAAGGGGAGACCGGAGTCGTCGATGTCGCGCCGCGAAAGCTCGCGGAAGCCCAGCTTGCGGTAGAAGGCCATGGCCTGTGTGTTTGCGATATAGACCTCAAGCGTCAGCTCGCCGGTCTGATCGAGCGCATGGGCGATGAGCTTGCGCCCGATGCCCGCGCCCTGCCGGTCCGGTGCGACGAAGATCCCGCCGACAAAGCTGCCGAGGAGGCTGATGAAACCCACCGGTTGGCCGTCGAGGCAAGCCACGAAAGTCACCGCCTTCGGCAGGTATTCCTCTTCGATCAGCCGACGCTGTTCAATCAGCCTCGCTTCGCCAATGAACGAATGCGCCTTGAGCGAAGCGGCGAACCAGATGGCCGAGAGCTTCGCCAGATCCTCCGCCGCGTCGAAGGGGCGGATCTGCACGCCGTGCCTATCCATCCGAACCTCTATGCCTGCTCCAGCGCTTCGAGCTGTTCGCCCAGTGCCAGCCATTCGGCCTCGGCCTTTTCCAGCTTGTCGCTGACCTTGGCGCGCTGGGTGAGCAGATCGCTCATCGTGCGGTCGGCGAGATGGGGCACGGCGTTGGCCGGCTCGTACATCGCCTGATCGATTTCGCTGAGGCTCGCTTGCAGCTTGGCCATGGCCTTTTCGGCAGTCGCCAGCTCGGACTTGATGAAGCGGGCCTTGGCGCGCGACTTGGCAGAGTTGCCTGAGGAGGTCTTGGCCTGTCCGGGCTTGGCCTCCTTCTTCGGCTGGTTGCGGCCCAGCACGAAGTCGATGTAGTCGTCCATCGAACCGGCATAGTCCTTCGCCGTGCCGCCATCGACCAGCACCAGCCGGTCCGCCGTCAGCTCGACCATGTGGCGGTCGTGGCTGATCAGGATCACCGCGCCCGCATAGTCGTTGAGCGCCTGCACCAGCGCCTCGCGCGCGTCGACGTCGAGGTGGTTGGTCGGCTCGTCGAGGATGAGGAGGTGCGGGGCATCGCGCGTGATCAGCGCCAGGGCCAGCCGCGCGCGTTCGCCGCCCGAAAGCTGCTCGACATTGGTGGTCGCGCGCGGGCCGGAAAAGCCGAACCGGCCCAGTTGCGCCCGCACCGCGCCGGGGGTCTTGCCGTCCATCGCCCGCGTCATCAGCTCGACCGGGGTGGCATCGCTCGCCAGTTCCTCGACCTGATACTGCGTGAAATAGCCGACCTTGAGCTTGCCCGGCGCGGCCATGTCGCCCTCGGCGGGCTGAAGCTGCGCGGCGAGCAGGCGGGCGAGCGTGGTCTTGCCGTTGCCGTTGCGACCCAGCAGCGCGAGCCGGTCGTCGGCATCGATCCGCAGGTTCAGCCGCTGGAGGATCGGCGGGGCCTCGCCATAGCCGACCGCCGCCCCATCGAGCGTGATCATCGGCGAGCGCAGCTCCTCGGGCGAGGGGAACTCGAAGCTCAGCGACGGATCTTCCATCAAGGCGGCAATGGGCTGCATCTTGGCGAGCATCTTGGCGCGGGCCTGCGCCTGCTTGGCGGTCGAGGCGCGGGCGCTGTTGCGCGCGACGTAGTCCTGCAACCGCGCGCGTTGCGCATCCTGCGCCGCCTTGGCCGAGGCGAGCTGCGCAGCCCGTTCGGCGCGCTGCTTCTCGAAGGCGTCGTAGCCGCCCGAATAGAGCGCGAGCTTGCCACCCTGCAGGTGCAGGATATGGTCGACCACGTTGTTCAGGAGGTCGCGCTCGTGGCTGATCACCAGCAGCGTGGCCGGATAGGACTTGAGGAAGTTCTCCAGCCACAGGGTCGCTTCGAGGTCGAGGTGGTTCGACGGCTCGTCGAGCAGCAGCACGTCGGGCTCGGAAAACAGCAGCGCGCCCAGCGCCACGCGCATCTTCCAGCCGCCCGAAAAACTGTCGAGCGGGCGGCGCTGCATCTCCTCGTCGAAGCCGAGCCCGACGAGGATCTTCGCCGCGCGAGCAGGCGCGCTATAGGCGTCGATGGCGAGCAGGCGTTCGTGGACCTCGCCGAGCCGGTCGACATCGGTGCAGGTCTCGGCCTCTTCGAGCAGGTTGGCGCGTTCGACATCGGCGGCGAGCACGGCCTCTTCCGGCGTGGTCAACCCGCTGGGCGCTTCCTGTGCGATATAGCCGAGGCGCGCGCGCGAGGGCTTGCCGATCTGGCCTTCGTCGGGCTCGATCTGGCCGATCAGCGCCTTCATCAGCGTGGACTTGCCCGCGCCGTTGCGGCCGATCAGGCCGACGCGTGCGCCCTGCGGAATCGTCGCGCTGGCGCGCTCGAGAATGGGCCGGCCGCCAAGCCGGACGGTGATGCCGTCGATGGTAAGCATGGCGGGGCCCATAGCAGCACAGTGGGCGCGGCCCAATGGTCAGAATGCGCGAAGCGCGCTAAACACCGCGCATGGACATGAACGACCTGCTGCACCGCTATTTCGGCACCTTCGATCTGGCCGAGGTCGACCCGCGCTCGATTGATGCGGGGGTGGACCGGATGCTGGTCGATTTCGGCCTCGAACAGGACCGGGGCAGGCGGTTCGCCTTGTGGTCGATGCTCTTCATGCTGGGCGCGGCGCCCGATCTCGATGTCGCCTTCGAGGACGAGGCCGACCGCGAGGCGGCGCGCAACCTGATGGACCTGATGGCGGCCTCGACCGAACCATGAAGCACGCCCAAGGCCTCTCGCCAACCGGGCCGAATGCACCTACACCACCGCGCACGGTATCGCTCACAGGGTCATGACAGCACAGGCCTCCCCCACCGGACTTGAAGCGGCGTTCCTGGAGAATCGGGAGCGCCTGCTGCGATTCCTTGCCGCACGCGGGGCGGGGGAGGATGCGGAAGACGTGTTGCAGGAGATCTGGCTGAAGATTACCGCGCGGCGCACCGGGCCGGTCGCCTCGCCGCTGTCCTATCTGTTTCGCACCGCCGACCTGCTGCTGATCGACCGCTACCGCGCCCGCAGGCAGGCAGACCGGCGCGACCGGGCCTGGAGCGATGTGCATTCGGGCGCGACCCCCGGCGTCTCCGATGCGCCTTCGGCCGACCGTCAGCTCGCCTCACGCCAGCTGGCCTTGCTGGTGCAGAAGCTGCTCGACGATCTGGAGCCGCCGCGCGTGGGCGAAGTGTTCCGTCGCCACCGGATCGACGGGCTGACCCAGCGCCAGATCGCCGAGGAATTCGGCGTCAGCCTCAGCACGGTGGAGAGCGATCTGCGCCGGGCCTACAAGGCGCTGGCCAGCTTGCGGGAGCAGCTCGATGAGGTCTGAGGCAATCGATTCCGTCTTGGGATCAGGAGGACTGCACCATGCAGCATGACGATCCGATCCTTGACCAGGCTGCCGAATGGGCGGTGCGCGTGGGCGACCCCGGCTTTGCCGACTGGGACGCCTTCACCGACTGGCTCGAACAGGATCCGGCTCACGCCGAGGCCTATGACCGGGTTGCCGCTGCGGTGGCCGATGCAGCCGAAGCTGAGGCGCAGCGCGATGTCGTGCTGCCCGCCAACGACGAAGCGCCCGCCGCGCAGCCGGTTATGCGCCGCTGGATGTCGGCGGCGGTGGCGGCGGCGGTGCTCATGGTGGTGGCGGTCGGGCTGTGGTGGGGCGATCAGGGCGTGCAGACCTACGAGACCGCGCCGGGCGAAACCCGCCTGATCGCGCTCGACGATGGCAGCACGATCGACCTTGCCGCTGACAGCCGCATCGCGCTCGATCCTGATAGGCCGCGCCTTGCCACGCTCGAAAAGGGGCGGGCGCTGTTCACGATCGTGCATGACGACAGCAACCCGTTCGTGCTCGATGTGGGCGCGGATCGGGTGGTCGATGCGGGCACGGTGTTCGAGGTGCGGCTTGGCCGCAAGGCGCTTGCCGTCGGCGTTTCGGAAGGGCTGGTGATCTTCAATCCGGCGGGGCAGAACGTGCGGGTCGAGCCGGGACAATTGCTCGAAAGTCCGCTCGGCTCCAGCGAGGTCAGCGTCCACTCCATTGCGCTCGAACAGGTCGGCGAATGGCGCGAGGGACGGATCACCTTCGAGCGCATCTCTATCGCCGAACTGGCGGATGAGCTGACCAGCATGTCGGGCCTGACCTTCCGCGCCGCTGCGGCGAGTGCGGGCGATGAGGTTTCGGGCAGCGTGCTGATCGCGCCGATCCGCGCCGACCCGGCTTCGCTCGGGCCGCTGCTGGGGCTGAGCGTGCGTCCGCAGGGCGACGGTTGGTTGATCGAGGCGCGCTAGGCATGCGGCTGCTCACCACAAGTGTTGCCGTGATGGCGCTGGCGATGGCCGGACCGCTGCTGGCGCACCCGGTGATGGTCGACAGCGCGGCGGGTACGGCGGGCCGCGCGGCGATTGCGATTGCGCGCCAGACCGGGACCAGCATCGTCATCGCCGATGCTCCCATCGCCAGCCGCCGGGTGCCGCCGATCCGCGGACAGATGGACGCGGCGGAAGCAGCACGACGG
>NZ_QXFM01000116.1 GCF_003584015.1 Aurantiacibacter xanthus | reverse complement strand
CACTACTTTGGCAGATTTTCTGGTGTCGGGTCAGATATGCAGCGACCGCAGTGCGGGCATGGCCGATCCGGTGGCTTGGAGAAGCGGTCAATGATGGCCTGTCTGATCGCTGGTAAGCTCGGCTGTGGAGGCGGACCGGCAGTCCTTTTTTTCCCCCTTGGCCTGCTTGAGGCGCTGGGTCTGCAAGAAGGCCAGGGCGATCATGGACATCAGCGCGTGTCGGTGCAGCCCCTTCCATGATCTACCCTCGAAGTGATCGAGGCCGAGTTCTTCCTTGAGTTGCTGATGCCCCTGCTCACAGACCCAGCGGGCCTTGATGGCGCCGGCAAGCTGCCTGATTGGCGTGCTGGCAGGCAGGTTGGAGAGGTAGTATTTGCGCTCGCCAGTCGAGCGATGCTCCCCGACCAACCACACCTCCTCGCCGGGCAGATGTTGCGCACCCATGTCCCGGATGCGCTGGGGCGGACCATCGGCGACACGCACGCGAACGGCAGCGAACCGCGCCGAGAGTGGCCCTTTGGTCCCGCGCCGCCAACTCACCTTGCGCCACCTTGCCATCTCCAGCATTGCCTTGGCGGATATCGATTTTGCGTCGGGGATGGCGTTCTTGCGAGGGCGACCTCTTCCAGCGATCGGGAAGATCATCCCAACATCGGCGGGGTAGACCTTCTGTCTGAAAGGTATGCCCACCGCCCATGCAAGCCCGCGCTCACTCAGCCCCTGTCGGAACGGTGCGGACATGCCATAGCCCGCATCCGCCAGGACACAGCCGAAACGAACACCCGCAGCGCCGACCCGATCGATCTCAGCGAGCGCGATCTCGGGCTTGGTCCTGTAGGGGCAGCAATCGAGAGGAACTCCAGTCCGTTCCAGGCGGGCCACGTCTCCGGTCCAGCTCTCGGGCAGGAACAGGCGCAGGCCGACCATGATGGGGACTTCGCCAGATGCCAGCGTCACCGACACCAGCGTCTGGCAGTTGGCATTCTTGCCCAGTGCCGACGCATATTGCGGCGCCACGCCGACGGAATGGCGCCCCTTCTTGGGCAGCGCCGTGTCGTCGATGATCAGCCAGGCCTTCTCGCCGCCTACCTGCCGGTCGGCCTCGGCGAGCAGAGCTGCCTCCAGCGGTGCTTCGTCCCACACGCCGCTGGCGATGAAATGATGCAGCCGATCGTAGCTGACATCATCTGTCCGGGCGGCCATCGGCTGTATGCTTTTGCGATCCCCCGGGCCGATCAGTCCCGCGATATACGCCGGACACATCCGGCCACGCGTCTTGTGTCGCAACGCCGCTACAAACGGTGCCAACCACTCGTCCAGTTCGCCACGCCAATCCGTATCCATCGCCAGCCCCTTCGAAAAGCTGGCTCCCTATGAATCACTGGAATCCCACCTTGGGAATCCCAAAAATCAGATTTCTGCCAAAGTAGTGCTAGTCAACTGAGGTAGATCGACGCCAAAGACAGATACGCTGATCTTAGATGCGGTTTGGCTTCGAGCGCTTCCTGCGATCAAGTGCAAGCTAGGTCGCGACAACTTGCAGGTGATGGATAGCGAGGCCAGGCGAGCCTTCGAATGGTCCTAGATGGCGGTGCGGGAGCATGCTTTCATCATGGTCAACTATTTGAATATTGGCTGAGACCGCTACTTGTCATCGGGCCGCCCGCTTTCTGGGTCGCTGAGCGGCGGCTGCCGGGCATCGCTTGTGGTTGATCCCGTCAACAACCGCGCCCCGCGTCCGTAAGTAAACCATGCCCAAGCCCAGTTGACATAGACGACCAGGCGGCTGCGAAAGTCCACAAGCAGCATCAAATGTATAAGTGACCAGACCAGCCAGGCGAGAAATCCCGTGAGCCGGAGCCTGCCGAATTGCGCCGCCGCACGCGAGCGCCCGATCACCGCCATGGTACCATAGTCGCGGTAGCGGAAGGCGCCGGGCTCGCGCCGACCGGCGATACGGGCCGCGAGCAGCTTCCCGACATATGTGCCCTGCTGCTTGGCAACTGGTGCAAGAGCCAGCAAGCGCTCGTCGCCGCCTGCTTCGAAACTTGCGACGTCCCCGATCGCAAAGATGTTTGGATGACCCGGCACCGAACAATCGGACCGGACCGTTACAGCCCCGTTGCGGACCCCATCGATTCCAAGCCATTCAGCAGCCGGACGGGCCTCAGTGCCGGCACACCACAGCACGGCTCCGGTATCTATCCGCTCGCTACCGAGCACCACGCCGGTGGGATCGATTGCCTCGACGGCCGTGCCAATCCGCACCTCCACCCCCATCGAGGTTAGAGCTTCGGTCGCATAGGTCGAAAGCGCGGGATCGAAACCCGACAGCAAACGGCCGCCCGCCTCGCATAGGACCACACGCGTGTCGCGCGGATCGATGCGAGAGAAATCGCGCGCCAAAGTCGCGCGTGCGAGTTCGGAGATGGTCCCAGCCAGTTCCACGCCAGTTGGGCCGCCCCCAACAATAGCAAAGGTCAGGAGGCGTCGTATCTCTGCGTCGTCGGTCGACTGCTCGGCCCGCTCGAACGCTTCCAGCAACCGCGCGCGGATGGCAAGCGCATCCTCAATCGTCTTGAGAACCAGCGTGTGTTCGCGCCAGTTGTCCTGTCCAAAAAAGCTCGAGGCCGATCCCGTGGCGAGTACGAGATAATCGTATGGCAACCGATGCCCATCGCGCAGCAGCACCGAGCGCGCCCTGATATCGACGCCTGTAACCTCCGCCATCAACACACTTAGGTTTGACCCGCCGCGCATCAGCACACGGGTGGCCATAGCGATATCGGACGGGGAAAGCGCCGCAGTCGCGACCTGGTATAGCAGCGGTTGAAACAGGTGATGATTGGTTTGGTCGATCAGCGTCACTTCCGCGGCATTGCCGCGAAGAGCGCGCGCCGCAGCCATGCCGCCGAAACCGGCGCCGACGATGACGACCCGGGGGCGGTTCGTCGATTCGGGATGAGACAGGTTCAGCGAAAGCGTTTGGCCTTGCAATTGGGTCTTCCTATTGCGACGAGCGATGATATGTAAACTTATTCGTTTCATTTTGGGCGCATGTCAAAGTCTGATTCGCGCCGAACCATTTTCGGACCCAAATTCTTCATGCTGCGCATATTCGTTTCGCTAATTTTCGCATGCCTTGTTGCAGGTTGCGACGATGCTCCCATTCCGGAGGAGGCCGATCGGCGTCCGGTCAAACTCTACACCGTGGCGGCAGGCGGTCAGGCGAGGACTTACGAGTTTCCCGCGATCATCGAGGCAAGCACATCTTCGGATCTAACCTTCGATGTGCCGGGCAAGATCGTCCGGCTGACGGTGGACCAGGGCGATTCCGTCAGGGCCGGCACGGTGATCGCGCAGCTCGACCAGACCATCGCGCGCAACCAGCTCGTCCAGGCACGCGAACAGTACGAGGCGGCACAGGATGCATTCCGCCGCGCCGACGCGCTGGTCGGCGAAGGCGCGATTCCGCGGGCAGTGCACGTTCAGCGCGAAACGCAGCGCGACACTGCGCGAGCCGAACTTGACAATGCGCGCGAGCAGTTGGAGAAGACCGTCTTGCGGGCGCCCTTTTCGGGCCGCGTGGCCAGGCGACTGACCGAGCCGTTCGAATATGTTTCGCCGCAGCAGCCGGTCGTGACCTTACAGACCGCCGGTTCCGCCAAGGTGGTGGTCCAGGTTCCCTCGTCCATCGTTGCCAATGCCGAGCAGCGGGCCCCGATCAACGCGGCGATCGCGCTCGACAGTCTTCCCGACAGGCGGTTCGCGGCCCGGTTCGGCTCGTTCGCCACCGACGCCACGCGTCAGTCGCTCACCTACGAGGCGACGTTCCTGTTCGATCCGCCTTCCGGCGCGCTGATCCTGCCGGGCATGACGGGAACGCTGCATGTCGAGCTCGATACCGATGATGCCGAGATGCCGGCTGTGCCACTGGAAGCGATCGTTGGGCGTGACGAAAAGACATTCGTCTGGCGCGTGGACCGCAGGACGGGAGCCATCGCGCTGCGCCGCGTCACCGTAGGCAAGGGAGCAGGCGGAATGCTGCCTGTAACTGCCGGCATCGGCCGCGGAGACCTGATAGTGGCTGCTGGCGTGGCCAATCTCGAAGAGGGGATGAAAGTCCGCCCCTACGAGCGGGACTGAGCCATGTCGTTTAATCCCGCCGTCTTCTCGATCAGGAATCGCCTGCTCATCCTGCTCGTCATCATCGGGACGATCGTTGCCGGGATGGCGGCCTATGGGTCGCTGCCGCGCTTCGAGGATCCCGAGTTCACCATCCGCCGCGCTGTCGTGGTAACACCCTATCCTGGCGGATCGCCGATGGAGGTCGCCACCGAGGTCACCCAGCGTCTCGAGCGGGAGATCGGGCAGATGCAGGAGGTGAAGGAGATTGTTTCGACCTCCGAGGCGGGCCAGTCGCGCATCGAGGTGGAGATCAAGTACGAGTTCGGGCGCAACAAGGAACAGCTCCAGATCGTCTGGACCAAGCTGCGCAACCGCGTGGCCGATGCCGCCCGGCTGCTTCCGCCCGGGGCAGGTCCCTCGATCGTCAACGACGATTTCGGCGACGTCTTCGGCATCTTCTACATGCTAACCGCCGATGGTTATTCGCCGGCCGAGCTGTACGACTATGCCGAAAAGCTGCGCACCGACCTGAGCGGTGTGGAGGGTGTGGGCAAGGTGGTGCTGTCGGGCGAGCAACGCGAGGCCTTCTATGTCGAGATCATGCGCGAGCGGGTCGCGGCGCTGGGGCTGTCGGTGCAGAGCGTCTATCAGGATCTAGCACAGCAGAATTCCGTCGTCGCAGCGGGCAGCGTGCGCGTCGGCGACCAGCGTCTGGAGATCGTTCCCACCGGCGAGATCGATTCGGTCGAGGAATTGCGCGATCTGCCGGTGATGACCGGCCAGGAAGGCGCGGTCGTGAGACTGGGCGATCTGGCCCGCGTGACGCGCGGCTATGTCGATCCGCCGATGCAGATCCTGCGCTACAATGGCAGGCCGGCGGTGGGCATGGGCATCTCGAATGCGACCGGCACAAATGTGGTCGAGGTCGGCGAGGCGATCGAAGCCAAGCTGCGCGCGAGCGAGAGCGACCGCCCGATCGGCATCGAGATCCACGAATTCTACCACCAGGGCAAGGTGGTGTCGGACGCGATCGGCGATTTCGTGATCAATGTCGCGACGGCGCTCGTCATCGTGGTGGTCACGCTGCTGATCTTCATGGGCTGGCGCTCGGCCGTGGTCATCGGCGCCGTGCTCATGCTCACCGTCGCGGCGACGCTGGCTGGGATGAATGCCGGCGGGATACCGATGCACCGCATCTCGCTGGGCGCGCTGATCATCGCGCTGGGAATGATGGTGGACAACGCCATCGTCGTGGTCGAGGGGATGCTCGTCGGCCTCAAGCAGGGCAAAAACAGGCTGGAGGCGGCGCGCGCGATCGTGGGCCAGATGCTGTGGCCGCTACTAGGAGGCACGCTGGTCGGCATCATCGCCTTCGCCCCGATCGGCCTCGCCCCCGGGCAGGTCGCCGAATACACCAATCACCTGTTCTGGGTGATGATGATCTCGCTCTTGTTCTCGTGGTTCTTCGCGGTCACCGTAGCGCCTTTTCTCGCCAACTGGCTGTTCGAGAAGGAGGAGGATGCTGCCGCTTCCGGCACTGATCGGGAGACAGGATTCGATGCAGGCCACGACGGTCTCGAGGACGAGGCCGCCCCGCAGCGCGAAGCCGGCCGGATCGGCACCGCCTATCGCGAATGGCTCGCGCGCGCGCTGCGCCATCGCTGGCGTACCATGGGCCTGACCGGGGGGTTGTTCGCCGTCTCCCTTGTGGGCTTCGCGTTCGTGGAACAGGGTTTCTTTCCCGCCTCCACCACGCCGCATTTGATGGTCGATTACTGGCTGCCTGCGGGCACCGATATCGAGCGGACCAATGCCGACCTGGAGGAGATTGAGGAGGATCTGGCGACGATGGACGGCGTTACTGACGTTCAGACCGTGGTCGGCATGGGTACCTTGCGTTACAAGCTGGTCTATCAGCCCGAGGCGCCGACATCCTCCTTCGGCCAGATGATCCTGCGGGTTGAGGACGCCTCGACGCTCGAGCGGCTGCAGGCAGATGTGCATGCCTATTTGCAAAAGAACGCCCCCGAAGCGCGCGCCAAGGTCTGGCTGTTCGAACTGGGGCCGGGTGGCGGCTCGAAGATCGAGGCGCAGTTTTCGGGGCCCGATCCGGCGGTTCTGCAGAGCCTGGCGCAGCAGGCCAAGGATGTCTTCGCCGAGGACGAAGCGGCCATCCTCGTGAAGGATGACTGGCGCGAGCAGGTGCCGGTCATCCACCCGCTCTATTCCGAAACGCGCGCGCGTCGCCTTGGCGTCAGCCGCGAGGACGTGGCCGAGGCCTTGCAGGGCACGTTCGCGGGCCGTCCGATAGGCGTCTTCCGCGAGGGCGACGACCTGATCCCGATCATCGCCCGCTCGCCCGAAAGCGAAACGCGCGACGCGCAGAACATGGAAGCAATCCAGGTGTTCAGCGCCAGCGGCGCCTCGCTTCCGCTGCAGGAAGTGATCGACGGTTTCGAGACCCGCTGGCGTCATTCGCAGATTCAGCGGATCGATCAGCGCTGGGCAATCAACGCCCAGGCCGATCCCGCGCCGGGCGAAACCGCCAACCGTCTGCTCGATCGCGTGCGCGGAGACGTCGAGGCGATCGAACTGCCTTCCAGCTACCATTTCGAATGGGACGGCCAGGAAGGAACGAGCACCGAGGCGATCGATTCGCTGATTGGCGTGGTCCCGCTCGGTGTCATCGGCATGGTGCTGGTGGTAATCGTGCTGTTCAACGCAGTGCGCCAGCCGGTGATCATTTTCATGATCGTGCCGCTGGCGATCATCGGCGTAACCATCGGCCTGCTCTTCACCGGCATAGCGATGGAGTTCATCGCCATTCTCGGTGTGCTCTCGCTCTCGGGCCTGCTGATCAAGAACGCGATCGTGCTGGTCGATCAGATGGATATCGAGATCGGCGAGGGCAAACCGCGTTTCGATGCCATCATTGAGGCAGCCTATGATCGCGCCCGCCCGGTCATCCTGAGTTCGCTGACGACGGTACTCGGCGTCATCCCACTGCTGTTCGACGCCTTCTTCAAGGCGATGGCCGTGGTCCTGGCCTTCGGGCTGGCCTTCGGGACGGTACTGACCCTGTTCGTGGTGCCGGTCCTCTATGCAATCTTCTTCAAGATCGGCCCTGACGAGACCGCAGCCGAGCCACAGGGGGCAAGTTGAACCATGCGCATCGTCCCTCTCACCGCCATGTTGCTCGGCCTGATGCTGGTGTCAGGCTGCTCGCATCCCGACAGGGTCGGCGATGGTCCGGTCGCACCCGCCCGCGCGGCCCTGCCGCCTTTGCCGGAACGCTGGCGGGCAGTCGCCGATGCCGCAGGGCCGGTCGCGGACGGATGGGTCGCCGCCTTCGGCGACCCGCGCCTCGCCGCGCTCGTGGCCGAAGCGCAGGAGAAGAACAGTGATCTTCAGGCCGCCGCGGCGCAGGTCCAGCGCGCCGCAGCACTTGCCCGTCAGGCGCGTTCCGGGCTGCGTCCGGCCGTTCAGGCGGTCGGCCTGGGTTCGCGCAGCCATATCGAGATCGATGATATCGAAATCGGCGGGCAGGCCGGACTGCCGGTGCCGTCCAGCATCGAATATGACAGCACCAGCTTTCTGGGACTGGCGCAGGCGAGTTGGGAAATCGACCTGTGGGGCAGGATCAGCGATGGCTGGTATGCCGCGCTCGAGAACGAGGCGGCTGCCCGCGCCGACTATTTCGCGGCCCGGCAATCGATTGCCGCGGGCGTGGCGCGCGCCTATCTGGTCTCGATCGAGGCTTCGCGGCAGGTGGGGCTGGCCGAGGAAGCGGTTGATACGCTCGAACATCTGCATCGCCTGGTGGGTCTGCAGGTCCGCGAGGGCGTCGCGATGGATGGCGATCTGGCACTGATCCGCGCCAATCTCGAACAGGCGCGCGAGGCTCTCGCACGGGCACAGGGCGCGCGGCGCGAGGCGATCCGTGCTCTCGAACTACTGGTCGGGCGCTATCCCGCGGCCGAGTTCGCCTCGGGAATTGACTTGCCGCGCATGCCAACGCCGCCGCCTGCCGGGCTGCCT
>NZ_QXFM01000115.1 GCF_003584015.1 Aurantiacibacter xanthus | reverse complement strand
GTGGCGCGGAGCCGGGAAGTGTGCCTCGACGCCTATATGAACCAGGACGTGCCGTTCGAGCGGTTGGTGGAGGTACTCGACCCGCCGCGGGTGCTGGGGCGCCAGCCCTTGTTCCAGACGATGCTGGTGCTGAACAGCGGGGCGGAGGGCAGCTTTGCAGCGCCCGGCCTGAAGACGCAGCCCCTGTCCGTCAGCGTGCCGACGGCGAAGTTCGATCTGTGCTTCACCTTCACCGAAGAAGATGGAGCCTGGCGCGGCGAGCTTGAATACAGCGCCGAGCTGTTTGATCGGGCAAGCGCGGAGGGCCTGGCGGCGCGCCTGATCGGCGTGCTGGAGCAGGGTGTGGCGGACCCGGACCAGCCGTTGCCGAAGCTGAGCGTGCTGCTGCCGGGTGAAGCGAGCCGACTGACAGAGGATTTCGCGGGACCTCGGCGCTCGCTGCCCGAACCCGCAACGCTGCCGGGGCTGTTCGAAGCGCAGGCAGCACGCACGCCGAAGGCGATCGCGCTCACGGACGGGGAGCGATCGCTGGACTATGCCGGGCTCGAGGCCGCAGCCAACCGCATCGCCTGGCGCCTGATCGGGCTGGGCGCGGGTCCCGAGACAGTGGTGGCGCTGGCGTTCGATCGGTCGATCGAGATGGTGACGGCGGTGCTGGGCGTGCTGAAGGCGGGCGCCGCCTATCTTCCGCTCGATCCCGATCTGCCGGCCGAACGCCTCGACTTCCTGCTGTCCGATGCGCGGCCGCAGGCTGTGCTGACGACGCGCGTGCTCGCCGACCGCCTGACAGGCCTGGCTGAGGCCGATGCCACACTGATCGCGATTGACGACGATGCCGGTCTCGATGCCGCGCCTGACCATGCGCCGATGGACGCCGATCGCGTCGCGCCGCTCGACCCGAGGCATCCCGCCTATCTCATCTACACGTCAGGCAGCACCGGTCAGCCAAAGGCCGTCTGCATCGAGCATCGGAGCATCACCCACTATGTCGACCATGTCGGCTGTGACGTGCTCGGCGCGGATGCGGTATCGATGCCTCTGTTCACGGCAGCCGGGTTCGACCTTACGCTGACCAGCCTGTTCGTGCCGCTCTGCCATGGCGGACGGATCGACATCGTTGCCGAGCCGCGCCCAGAGGCAGCGCTGGCAGCAGTTTTCGCGCTCGATCCGCCATCAGGTACGATCAAGCTGACCCCCTCGCATGTGGCGCTCCTAGAAGGAAACGGCTTCTCGCCAGCCCCGATCGGCGTGGTGATGCTGGGCGGCGAGGCGGTGACGTTGGAGCATCTCGCGATCCTGCGGACCTACTGTCCCCAAGCACGGATCATCAATGAATATGGGCCGACCGAGACCACCATCGGTGTGATCGCGGGTGAGATTAATGATGAGATCACCATCGGCTCTCCCTACGCCAACACCGGCGTTTACATATTGGATTCCGGGCTTGATCTGTGCCCGCCTGGTGTGGTGGGGGAGCTCTATGTGTCGGGCGCCGGGCTGGCGCGCGGATATCACGGCCGGCCCGGGCTGACCGCGTCGCGCTTCGTGGCGAGCCCGTTCGGGGACGGAGAGCGGCTCTATCGGACCGGCGACCGAGGCGCCTGGCGGTCGGATGGCCAGCTCGTCTATCACGGTCGCGCCGACAATCAGGTGAAGCTGCGCGGCTTCCGCATCGAGCCGGCGGAGATCGAGGCGGCGCTGCTCGACCAGCCCGAGGTGGCGCAGGCCGCAGTGGTGGTACGCGGCACGGACGCTGATGCGCGCCTCGTCGGCTATGTAGTGGTGGCCCCAGGCACGGACATAGACGTGACAGTGCTGCGGACCCGCCTCGCCGGGCGGTTGCCGGGCTACATGGTGCCCGCCGCGCTGGTCGCGCTGGATCGCCTGCCGCTGACGGTCAATGGCAAACTGGACCGGACGGCGCTGCCCGAGCCGGCAGTGGTCGTGGCCGCGCACGTGGCGCCGGCCACGCCCGACGAGGTGACACTCTGTGCGATCGTCGCCGAGCTGGTCGGTGCCCCCCGGGTCGGGATGGAGGACAACTTCTTCCATCTCGGCGGTCACTCACTGCTGGCGGTGCGCCTGGTCGCCCGCCTGCGCGAGCGCCTCGACCGAGATGTCTCCGTCCGCATGGTGTTCGAGCATCCCGTTCTCCAGAA
>NZ_QXFM01000114.1 GCF_003584015.1 Aurantiacibacter xanthus | reverse complement strand
ACCGCGTGCGGCGGGGTGTCGAGCCGCAGCCACTGCGCCAGCATCATCCGCAGCACCGCACGCGCCTTGGCATCGTCGGGCAGCGGCTTCCTGGTGGCGCTGTCGATCAGCGCATCGAGATCGACCAGCCAGCGCAACACTTCGGCCGCAATGGCGCGAGCGAGCGCGCGGTCGGCGAATTCGGGCAGGCCATTGGCCGCGCCGCCCGCCTGCTCCATGGTCTCGCCGCGCCGCAGCACAGCATCGAGCATCTTCAGCGCCGCCTTGCGCGCGCCATGTCCGGGAATTGTCGCCATCGCCTTGCCCTAGCGACGGTTGCGCCGCAGCGCCAGTGGGCCCATATCGGCAAGGCTATGCAACGAGCCACCAAACGCCCCGCAACCTTCACCAAGCCCGTGCACTGGACCAACGATCCGCTGCCCGCGCCGCAGAAGGGCGCAGACAAGGAAGAGCTGAGCCCCACCCGCTATGGCGACTGGGTGAAGGACGGCATCGCGATAGATTTCTAGTCGCGCGGTTGTTCGGGCGGCTTTTCGTCCGGCTTGCCGAGCCAGCGCGCCCAGTCGATCTTGGTCATCGCCACCAGCCCCGCCAGCAGCAGCAGTTGCAGCGCAATCGACAGCGGACTGGTGAGCGTTTCCTGAAAGGTCTCGCCGAAGCTGGTGTGCTCGGCCACCAGTTGCGCCGATCCGGCATAGAAGGTGTAGGACACCAGCCGCCCGACGAAGAACGCGCCCACGAACGGCGCGAGCCGCATGCCCGCCAGTCCGAGCGCGCCGAACATCTGCGCCGAAGGAAGCGGCGAGACCGCGAAGAACACCAGCGCCATCAGCCCGCTGTGGCGCTTGCCCTCGAAGGCGGCGCGGGCGGCGGCGAGGTTGGCCTTGGTCTTCTCCGACAGGCGCGAGGCGAACAGGCGGAACAGATGCGCCAGCACAAACCGCCCGCTTGACGAGGCAAGCGCGGCGATCACCACCAGCGCGGGCAGCGGCAATTGCGAGCGCAGTCCGAACAGCAGGATCACCGACCATGTCGGCGGCCCGAAGGCGGGTAGCAGGTTGACGGCGAACACCACCAGAAACAACAGGACATATTCGTTCACGATGTTGACCCGGTAAGGCTCAGAGCCAACCGGCCAGCTCGCGCCGCATCAGCGCTTCGAGCATGGCCATGCCTGCATCGCCCGCGTTGAGGCAGCTGAGCGCGGCGAACTGTTCGCCGCCCGCCTCGGTGAACTGCTCGCGCCCGCGGATCGCTAGCTCCTCCAGCGTTTCGAGGCAGTCGGCGGAAAAGCCCGGCGCGGCGATGGCGATGCGCCGGGTGCCCTTCTTCGCCTCCGCTTCGAGCACCACGTCGGTCGCAGGTTCGAGCCACTTGGCGCGGCCGAAGCGGCTCTGGAAGGTTGTCACCATGCGCAGCGCAGGCCGCGCCAGCGCGGCTTCGAGCAGGCGCGCGGTCTTCATGCAGTGGCAGTGGTAGGGGTCGCCCAGCTCCAGCGTGCGCGCGGGCATGCCGTGAAAACTCAGCAGCAGCACCTCGGGCTGGAAGGCCAGCGCGTCGAGCTGCGCGCCCAGATCCTGCGCGAGCGCGGCGATATAGGTGGGGTCGTCGTGGTAAGGCGGGAGGGTGCGCAGCGAGGGTTGCCAACGCTTTTCCCGCAGCCAGTCCCCAGCCTTGTCCACAACCGTGGCCGTGGTGGCGGCGCAATACTGCGGATAGAGCGGCGCGAGCAGAATGCGCTCGCACCCGGCCTGCATCAGCTTGTCGAGCTGGTCGGGGATCGAGGGCGCGCCATAGCGCATCGCCCAGTCGACCATGACGCCATCGCCCAGCCGCTGCTGCAGCCCGCACGCCTGCTGCGCGGTGATCGCGGCCAGCGGCGAGCCTTCGTCGGTCCACACCTGTTGGTAGGCATGGGCGCTCTTCTTGGGGCGGGTGTTGAGGATGATCCCGCGCAGGATCGGCTGCCACACCAGCGCGGGGATTTCGATCACGCGGGGGTCGGACAGGAACTCGGCCAGATAGCGCTTCACCGAGGGGGCGTCGGGCGCTGTCGGCGTGCCGAGGTTGACGACCAGCACCCCGATCTTGCCACTGGCAACGGAGGGATGATCGGCGGGAAGGTTCTGCGGTGTCCAGGTCATGCGAGCGCGGATATAAGCGGAAGACGGCGCAAACGCAGCCCGGTCGCGGCAAAAAAGGCATTGGCGACGGCAGGGGCCACGGCGGCCACCCCGATTTCGCCCGGATCGAACGGCGGCAGGTCGCTGGCGATGAACTCAACCGCGATCTCGGGGCAATCGGCCAGGGTCGGCAGGCCAAGCGCGGCGAGCCGCCCGTGCGTGGGCAGGCCGTCGGCATAGTCGGTAGCCGAGCCGAGCGCGAGGCTGAGACCGAAGATCAGCCCGCCCTCGATCTGCTGCAAGGCGAGGTCGCGGTTGACCACCCGGCCGATGTCGACACAGGCGGCGATGCGGCTCACCCGAACCCCGCCCGCCCCGGCGCTGGCCGTGGCGATCACCGCGATCCGGCCCGTGGCGGGGGCCTGCTCGCCAAGGCCTGCCACACCGTCGCTCATGACATGGCAGGCGAGGCCCTGCCCGGTGCCCGGCGCGCCGCCGTCCCACTCGGCCATACGCGCAACCTGCTGGAGGCAGGCCGCCAGCCGCGCGTCTCCGCCGAGCATGGCCATGCGGTAAGACAACGGCTCGCGCTCGTACGTGCGCGCGATTTCGTCGAGGAAGCTCTCGCGCATGAAGCAGGTGATCGCATCGGCGCGCCCGCGCATCGGCGCAGTGGGCAAGGCAATCGCCACCGACACATGTTCGACCGCGACGTTGGGGATCGCATAGGGCGGGTCCATGCCCTCCACCGCGAAGGGATCGGCTTCGCCCGCAACGCTGTCGATTGCCGCCCAGCTGGTCTGGTTGTCGAACAGGCGGCAACCGAATTCGCGCATCGTCGGCGGTGACGCGAGCCGGGCACGCAGGGTGGCGATGGTGCCATCGGCGCTGACCTGCGCGCCAAGAATCCCGACGGCGGGCATGCGCGGATAGCTTGCGACATGCTCCTGCCAGCGCGACCATGTCAGCTGCACCGGACGCCCCGCCTCGCGCGCCAGCAGCGCCACCTCGATGGCAATGGCATTGTCGAGCCGCCGGTCGAAACTGCCGCCCGCCGACACCGGATAGAGCACGACATTGCTGGTAGAGATACCGAGCGCCCGCGCCGCCGCCACGCGCGCCGCCTCGGGTGCCTGCGTCGCCAGCCACAGTTCGAGCGTTCCGTCGATCAACCGTGCCGTGGCGCTGCTGGTTTCCAGCGTGGCGTGGAGCGCCGGGGCGATCTCGTAGCGACGCGCCTCGTTCGATTGCAGGCCTTGTGCGCCATTGCCGCGCGTAGCGAATACCTTGGCCTTGCCGCGCAGCACCGCCTCGTCGAGCTTGGTGGCGATGGTCTCGCTGCGCACCGTGCGGACATAGGAGAACCGCGGCGCGATTTTCTTCAGCGCCTCTTCCGCCGCCCACCATGTCTCGCCCAGCGCCGCCAGCCAGTTCTTGCCGCGCACCAGCTGGATCAGGCCGCGTTGCCCGCTTGCCAGCGCAGGGTCGAACTGGGCCAGCGTCGCCTTGTCGAGCGGCGCATGCCGGATCGCGGCATAGACCATGTCGGGCAGGCGCACATCGGCGGCGAACACATGGCTGCCATCGACCTTGCTCGGCAGGTCGAGCCGGGGGAAGGCCGTGCGCGGCTGATCGCCCAGCGCGATATCGCCGACCGGCTCCGATGGCGATTGCGCCCTGAGCGGCGGCACCTCGGGGGCATCGAAGCGCGCCGCGTCGAGCGCCAGTTCGGCAAAGCTCGCGACGTTCTCGCCGTGGCGGATGAAGCCGCCCGCCGCCTCGCACTCCTCCCAGGCGACATCCCACCTATCCGCCGCGGCCATGGCCAGCATTGCGCGCGCCGATGCCCCCGCCTCGCGGCAGGCCAGCTCGTAGGCGGGCAGCGTAAAACCCTGCGCGGTGGCAGTGAAGTTGTTGCCCTGTGCAAACCGCTCGACAAGGAAATCATCGGGCTGGCTGGCAAGATCGGGCAGCAGTGGCCGCCACAAGGGCACCCAGCGCGCGGCAAGCGGGAGGTTGGCATAGGCCCCGCTCACCGGCGCGGGCTCGACCGCCACCTGCCGCCAGTCGGCCCCCAGCTCCATCGCCACGATCTGCGGCAGCAGCGTGGTGACGCCCTGCCCCATTTCGAGCTGCGGCACGGCCACGGTGACGACGCCGTCAGCCGCGATCTTGACCCATGCGTCGAAAGCGACCTCGTTGTCAGACGGCGCCAGCGGATTGTCGAACTGGCGCGGCAGCAGCGTCCAGGCGACGAGCAAGCCGCCGCCCAGCGCGGCCCCTGCCAAAATTCCTCGCCGTGTCAGCTGCACCGCAAACGGTCCTCCCAGGCCGATGTCACGCTACTGTGCCCGGCTCAGGCGGTGCGGTCCAGCCATGCGGAAAGCTGCTCGGCGATGGCGGCGAACGGTGCCCCGTGCGGCAGGTCATTGGCGGCGGGCGGCTGGCCGGTGTCGCTCGCCACACGGATCGCCATGTCGAGCGGAATGCGCCCGAGGAACGGCACGCCCAGCGACTGCGCCGCGCTTTCGGTGCCGCCGTGGCCGAAGGGATTGCTCGCCTCGCCGCAATGCGGGCAGACATAGCCCGACATGTTCTCGACCAGCCCGATGATCGGCACTTGGCCCTGCCGGAACAGGTCGATCGCGCGGGTGGCGTCAATCAGCGCCAGATCCTGCGGGGTGGAGACGATCACCGCGCCCGCCGGCTTGAACTTCTGCAACATGGTCAGCTGCACATCGCCGGTGCCCGGCGGCAGGTCGACCAGCAGGGTATCGACATCGCCCCAGTCGGCCTCGATCAGCTGGCCGAGCGCCTGGCCCACCATCGGCCCGCGCCAGGCAATCGCCCGCCCCGGCTCGATCAGCTGGCCCATCGACAGCAGCTTCACCCCGAATTCGCTTTCGCTCGGGATCAGCGTCTGGCCCTCGGCGCGGTGCTTCTCGTTCTGTGTGCCCAGCAGCAGCGGCTGCGACGGGCCGTAAACGTCCGCATCGACCACGCCGACCTTGCGCCCAGCCTTCGCCAGCGCAACGGCAAGGTTGGTGGTCAGCGTCGACTTGCCGACCCCGCCCTTGCCCGAGCCGACCGCGATGATGCGTCGTTCGACCTTGTCGGCCATCAGCGCCACGCGCACTTCGGTAACTCCGGGCACGCCGCCCACGGCCTGTTCCAGCTCGCTCTGGAGCTGCGCGGCGGCGCTGCGCCCCAGCCCGGAGGCATCGGCAATGATGGTGGCAATCCCGTTGGCGAATTTGGCGCTTCTGACCATGCCCGAAAGCTCTGCGGGAATGGCGGCGCGAACTGTGTCATCCATGCTCATGACGCTGCCCCTAGCCCGTTTGCGCCCGCCAAAGCACCGAAAACTTGCTTGTCGCCCCTGTTTTTCGTGGCAACCCGCCTTATACAGTAGGGCTATGGAACGACTGGGCGGGAAGATCGAAAGGATCGCACTGGCAATGGCCGGCAAAGGTAGCCCCTGGGGCAAGCCCTCGGGCAACAATGGCGACAACTCCGGCGGCAACGGGGATGGCACGCCCACTCCCACGCCATCGGGCGAAGATGGCCCGCGCAACCCCTGGTTGCCCGGCGGCAAGGATGGCGCGCGCGGTTCGGCCAGCATCGAAGACCTGTTCAAGAACCGCGGCCCCGAAGGCCCGCGCCGCACCGGCGGCCCGCGCGGCCCCAACTTCCGCATGCCCGAACGCCCCGGCGGCAAGAGCTGGTTCCCGATCGCCATCGGCGGCGTCGTGCTGCTGTGGCTGGGCCTCACTTCGGTCCACTTCGTGCAGCCGCGCGAGGCAGGCATCAAGACCTGGCTCGGCGGGCAGTATGCCGGGCCGATGCAGCCGGGCACCAACTTTACCTGGCCGTGGCCGATCCAGATGGTCGAGGTCGAGAACGTCAGCCAGATCCGCCTCGAAACGATTGGCGGCGGCGACGAGAACCTGATCCTCACCGGCGATCAGAATCTGGTCGATCTGTCCTATATCATCCGCTGGAACATCAAGGATCTGTCCCAGTTCAAGTTCCAGCTTGCCGAGCCGGGCGAGACCGTGCGCGAAGTGGCCGAAGCGGCGATGCGCGCCTCGGTCGCGGAGACCGATCTCGATACCGTGCTGTCAGGCTCAGGCCGCGAGCAGGTGGAGTTCCGCGTGCGCACGCGCATGCAGGCGATCCTCGATGGTTATGGCGCGGGCGTCGCGATCCAGGGTATCGAAATCGACAAGACCGAAGCGCCGCAGCAGGTGATCGAGGCCTTCAACGACGTGCTCGCCGCCAGGCAGGATGCCGAGCGTAACCTCAACGAGGCACGCCGCTACGAACAGCAGCTCCTCGCGCAGGCGCAGGGCGGCGCGGCCGAGTTCAACGAAATCTACGAGCAGTACCGCCTCGCCCCGCAGGTGACGCGCCAGCGCCTCTATTACGAGACCATGGAAAGCGTGCTTGCCGAAACCGACAAGACCATCGTCGAAAGCGGCTCGGGCGTAACCCCCTATCTGCCGCTGCCCGAACTGCGCCGCCGCTCGCAGGAGGCTCAGGGCAACAGCGTGACCATCACGCCCCCGCAAGCCAAGCAGGAGGGCCAGTAAGATGGAAGCGATCTGGCAACAGCACAAGTTCGCCGTCATTGCCGTCGTTGCCCTGTTGGTGGCTCTGGCAAGCTCGGTGGTGATCGTCCCTGAAACGAAGCAGGCCGTGGTGATCCGCACCGGTGAACCCGTACGCAAGATTAACGCCTTCAACCCGAAACAGCCTTATGGCCAGACGGGCGCGGGTCTCGTCCTGCGCATGCCGATCGTCGAGCGGGTGCAGATGGTCGACCGCCGCATCCTCAACCTCGACATGGATTCCGAAACAGTGCTGTCGCAAGATCAGCAACGTTTGGAAGTCGATGCCTATGCCCGCTTCCGCATCATCGACCCTGTGCTGATGGTGGAAAGCGCCGGCACCGAAGAGGGGCTGCGCAACCAGCTCGCGCCGATCATGATCTCGGTGCTGCGGCAGGAACTGGGCCGGCGCACCTTCGCCAGCCTGCTCACGCCCGAGCGCGGCAATGCCATGACCCGCATCCGCCAGGTGCTTGACGCGCAGGCGCGGCGCTATGGCGCGCAGATCCTCGACGTGCGCATCAAGCGCGCCGATCTGCCGCAGGGCACCCCGCTGCAGGCCGCTTTCAACCGCATGCAGTCCGACCGGCAGGAAGAGGCCGAGACGATTCGCGCCGGTGGCCGCCGCGATGCGCAGATCATCCGCGCCGAAGCCGAAGCTGAAGCCGCCAAGATCTATGCCGACGCCTTCAACAAGGACCCCGAGTTCTACGATTTCTGGCGTGCGATGCAGTCCTACCGCCGGACTTTCGAGACCGGAAACGGGGAAAGCTCGATCATTATGGACGGCAATAACGAGTATCTGCGTCAGTTCCGCGGTCGCTGACGCGACCGCGCGGCTGGCTAAGGGAATTTATCGACTACACTTGTCGTTAAACCCGCATTCAGCCGCAGTACGCTGGAAAAGGCGCTGGACGTACCCAATCTACCGGCAGGACCAAAAAGCTCCTGCATGTTGCAGTTAGAGAGGAACATAAGGACGTGAAGCCCGTGCGCTATTCCTATGGCATTACCGCCGCCCTGCTGACCAGCGGTGCGGTCGTCTCGCTCGTCACCGGCCACCCCGCCGGAGCCCAGGTCGCCCAGAACGACCGCGTGCAGATGGAGAACGTGGTTCCCCGTGCTGGCGCGCCGTCGAGCTTTGCCGACCTCACCGCGGCCTTGCAGCCGGCAGTGGTCAATATTTCCACCCGCCAGCGAATCACCGTCGAGAACCAGAACCCGTTTGCCGGCACCCCCTTTGCCGATCTGTTCGGCAATCGCGGCGGTGGCGGCCCGACCACGCAGGAAGCCCAGTCGCTCGGTTCGGGCTTCCTCGTTTCGGCCGATGGCTACGTGGTGACGAACAATCACGTGGTCAGCCCGCCCGATACCCGCGCCAAGCTCGAAGGCGTGACTGTGACGCTGGCCGATGGCACCGAATATCCGGCCGAGCTGGTCGGCACCGATCCGCAGAGCGACCTTGCCGTGCTCAAGATCCAGCGCTCGGAGCCCTTCCCCTTCGTTCACTTCGGCGGCTCGACCGAGGCGCGCGTGGGTGACTGGGTGATCGCCATCGGCAACCCGTTCGGCCTCGGCGGCACGGTGACCAGCGGCATCGTCTCCTCGGTGCTGCGCACGGCCGGCGGCGGCGCTTACGACCGCTACATCCAGACCGACGCCGCCATCAACCGCGGCAACTCGGGCGGCCCGCTGTTCGACATGCAGGGCAATGTGATCGGCATCAACAACGCGATCTATTCGCCCACCGGCGGCAGCGTTGGCATCGGCTTTGCCATTCCTGCCGACATCGCCCAGCCGATCGTCGACAAGCTGATCAACGGCGAGGAAATCCTGCGCGGCTATCTCGGCGTGCGCATCCAGCCGGTTGACGACGACATGGCCGAAGCGCTCGGCATCGAACGCAATCGCGGCGAGTTCATCCAGATGGTCAGCCCCGGCGAACCGGCAGAGAAGGCCGGCCTGAAAGCGGGCGACGTGGTGCTGAAGGTCGATGGCAAGGATGTGACCCGCGACAATTCGCTGTCGTACATCGTCGCCAACATCGCGCCGGGCACCACCGTGCCGGTCCGCATCCTGCGCGAGGGCCGCGAACAGACGGTGCGCACCACCGTCGGCCGCCGTCCGAGCGACGAGGAGCTGCGCCAGCAGCAGATGTTCAGCGGCAATGACGACGAAGACGCCGCACCCATGGCTCCCAACCAGGGTGGCGGCCCGCTGGCCGAGCTGCTCGGCATCCAGGCGGTGCCGGTGACCCCGACGATCGCGCGCCAGCTTGGCGTTCCGAACGACACCACAGGCCTTGCCATCACGGTGGTCGCGCCCAATTCGGATGCGGCGCGCAAGGGCCTCTCGCGCGGGGTCATCATCCTCTCCGCGAACGGCACCCCGGTGGCGCAGGTCGCCGACCTCGAAGCCATCCTGCGCGAGGCGCGCGACAGCCGCCGCGGCGCGGTGCTGCTGCGGGCACAGGCGCGCGGCGGTCAGCCGCAGTCGGTCGCGGTGCGACTGCTGAGCGAATAGGCCCCGCAAGCAAGCGGCAACGGCCCAGAAAAAAGGCCCCGTTCGGCACGAGCCGGACGGGGCCTTTTTCTTGCCTGATCGGGATCAGTTGACCGGTTGCTGATAGCGCCGGTCGGCGGGCGCTGTTGGCGATGGCGCCGGAGCGGGTGCAGTGGGGGCTTCAGGCCGGTCGCGACCGGGGCGCAGACCGTTGATCGCCCGGTCGAGGAAGCTGTCGTTGGCGGCAGGCGGCGGGTCGCGGTCCATTCCGGCCGGGTCCAGCTGATCGTAGGACGGGGCTTGATCGCGCACCGCGCCTGGGCGCTGCGGCTCGACCAGATTGCCGTTCTCGTCGATGTAGTAATAGTAGTCGGAATCCTCGCCGTAATAGTACTCGTCATCGGGTTCGAGTTGCCATTCGGGCAGTTTCAGATCGGTGTCGAACTGCTCGACCGGGCGATCCTTCACCGCATAGCGCATGTAGGTGGCAAAGGCCGAGGCTGGCGCGCGTCCGCCTTGCAGGCCGGGCACCGCCTTGGCGTCGTCGCGGCCCATCCACACGCCGGTGGTAATCCCCGAGGAGAAGCCGACGAACCAGCCGTCCTTGTTGCTTGAGGTCGTGCCCGTCTTGCCTGCGACCGGGCGGCCGATCTGCGCCGCGCGACCGGTGCCGGTGGCGACCGCCGTTTGCAGCAGATCGGTGATCCCGGCCGCGACATAGTCGGGCACGAGCTGGTAGGCGCGCGGCTCCTCGTGGCGATAGAGTTCGCGCCCGTCGGCCCCGGTCACGCGAATAATACCATAGGGCTCGACCGACTGCCCCTTGGCGGCGACCGCCGCAAAGGCGCGGGTAAGGTCGATCACGCGCACCTCGCTGGAGCCGAGCACCATGGCCGGCAGTGTTGAAATGGGCGTGCTGATGCCGAACCGGCGCGCCATCGAGGCCACGTTCGAAAAGCCGAACTCATAGCCGAGCGAGGCGGCGACGGTGTTCTTCGAATAGGCAAAGGCGCTGCGCACGTCGATGGCCCCGGCATAGGTGCCGCCTGAGTTGCGCGGGCTCCACCCGTCGATGGTGACGGGCTGGTCGTGCACGGTATCGTCGGGGCGATAGCCGCCTTCCAGCGCAGTAAGATAGACAAACAGTTTCCATGCCGAGCCCGGCTGACGCAGCGCCTCGGTGGCGCGGTTGTAGTTGCTGGTCACGTAGTCGGTGCCGCCGACCATGGCGAGGATCGCCCCATCGCGATCAAGGCTGACGAGCGCGCCTTGCGCGCCATTGGGCACGTTCGACTTCACCGCGGCAGTCGCCGCACGCTGCATCCCGATGTCGATGGTGGTCCAGACGTCGATCGGTTCGTTCGACCCGTTCGGCAGCAGCAGATCGAGCTGCGGCAGCGCCCAGTCGGTGAAATAGCGGATCGAGTTCTGCCCCGCCTCCTCGCGCAGGTGAACGATGGAGGTGTCGAACTGCGGCACGCGCGCCGGGTCAAGGTCGCCATAGGCGACCATCTGCCCGATCACCACGCGCGCGCGGTCGACCGCAGCCTGGGCATCAGCGGTAGGGGAATAGCGGCTCGGCGCCTTGACCAGCCCGGCGATGATCGCAGCTTCCTCAAGGCTCAGCTCCCGCGCCGAGTGGCTGAAGAACTTGCGGCTGGCGCTGTCGATCCCATAGGCGCCGCCGCCGAAATAGACCTTGTTGAGATAAAGTTCGAGGATCTGCTCCTTGGAGAAATTCCATTCGAGCGCCAGCGCCAGCACCGCCTCGCGCGCCTTGCGGTCGAGCGTGCGGTTGGAATTGAGGAACACGTTGCGCGCCAGCTGCTGGGTGATGGTCGAGGTGGCGGAAACGCCGCGGTCCTGCTGCAGCGCATTGTAGACCGCGCGAGTAAGGCCCATCGGATCGATCCCGAGGTGCGAATAGAAGCGGTGGTCTTCCACCGAGACCATCGCGTGCTTCATCACCTCGGGGATTTCGTTGGCATCGAGCCACTCGCCATAAGACGGGCCAAGCTCGACGATCTCGGTGCCGTCGCGCGCGCGCACGACAATGGTCTGGCCGTTCTGGCTCGACTTGAGCTGCTCGAAGCCGGGCATTTCCTGCGCCGCGAAATAGACCGCCGTGAACAGCGCCACGGCGGCAAGCCCCGCCACCACGAAACCTGCCACGAGCAGCCGCTTCGTCCAGTGCCAGAAGGCCCCGGACTTCCTGGCGCTCTTGCCCTTACTCACTTTCCTGGAGCGTGAACCCCGCCCGCTGGCCATTTGCCGTTCTATCCTGCGTCACCTGAGCACCATGCATAGGGCAAAGCTAATGCAGGGTGAACGGCCAAGCTGCCGTGCGCGCTCAGTTTTCCTCCGGCTTGAAGTCGAGCGAGGCCGAATTGATGCAATAGCGCAGGCCGTCGGGCCCCGGACCATCGGGGAAGACATGGCCAAGATGGCCCGAACAGCGCGCACAGGTGACCTCGGTGCGGATCATTCCGTGCGACACATCACGGTGTTCTTCCACCGCGTCCGTGGTGGCGGGTGCGGTGAAGCTGGGCCAGCCCGAACCGCTGTCGTATTTGTCCTCGCTCTCGAACAGCGGCAGGCCGCAGGCGGCGCAGACATATTCGCCCGCCATCTTGTTCTTCTCGTATTGCCCGGTGAAGGCCCGCTCGGTTCCGCCTTCGCGCAGGACGCGATACTGCTCGGGCGACAGGCGCTCGCGCCATTCGGCTTCGGTCAGGTTGAGCTTCTCGGGCATTGTTTTCTCCTCAAGCGCCGGCGGGGCCATCCGGCCCCTTGGCTATCCTCGGTGCTGATCCCTTCCCCGGACAAGTCCGGGGTGCAGGGCACCTGCGGGCGCGCAGTCGCGCTTGCGAGCCTTCGGCCCGTTTCAGCGCGACATTCCCGCTGTTGCAAGAATATCGGTTGGCGACCGGCAAACCGCAAGCCTGCCCTGAGCGGCTGACCTGCCAGCCAGTCGCAGGGGGCGACTGACCGCCCGCAGCGGCCCCGCAACGCAGTGAAGGGAACGGCCGCGAGGACGCTCGCCCGGATGGGCGAGCGCGAAACAATCACGCATTCACATCCGCGTAGTGGCTCGCAGGCGGAATGCCCTCCATCTTGTCGGTGAGCAGGCTGCGGAAGCTCGGTCGGCTCTTGATCACGCGATACCAGCTATGCGCCGTGTCGTGCCCGGTCCAGTCGATCCCGCCGAGGTAGTCCGCCACCGAAATCTGCGCGGCGGCGGCGAAATCGGCCAGGCTCATCTGCGCGCCTGCCAGCCAGCGGTGGTTGTCGATCAGCCAGTCGATATAGTCGAGATGCTCGTGCGCCAGCCGCATCGCCGAGCGCAGCACGCCGCTGTCGGGCGCGGCGCGCAGCACGATCCGCTTCTTCATCTTCTCGTGCATCAGCGGGCCGGTGACATCGTGAAAGAAGCTCTCGTCGAACAGCGCCACCAGCCGCCGGATTTCGGCCCGCGCCAAGGCCGTGCCGAGGATCAGAGGGGTCTTGTCGACCGTCTCTTCGAGATATTCGCAGATCGCCTGGCTATCGACCAGCGTGCGGTTACGCTCCGAATCGTGCAGCACCGGCGTGCGCCCGGCCGGGTTGAGGGCGTAGAAGTTGTCGCTCGCATCCCACGGATTTTCGCGCTTCAGCTCGTAGGCCACGCCCTTCTCGCTGAGCGCAAGGCGCACCTTGCGGCTGAACGGACAGAGCGGAAAATGATAGAGTTGCCACATGGTAATAGTTCACAATGCCCGAGGCGCGCATTTGGGTCCAGCACGGGTGTGCCGCAAGTGCGGATAATTCAGCGGCGCGGCGCGGCCTCCAGCTGGCCGAGTTGCGGCAGGCAGACTTCCATCACCGGCGCGATGCTGTCATGATCGACAAGGTCCTGCGCCTCGGCGGCCAGGGCAGCGCGGATGCCCTCCTCGTCGAGTCCGGCCTCATCCATCACCTGAGCAGCCGCGCGCACGAAAAACTCGCGCGCATCGTCCCCCAGTAGCGGATAGGCGAGCGCCCGCACATCGCCGCTCGCCTGCCCATGGGCGACCAGCGCGAAGGCGGCGGAACAGCGCAGGCTCATGCGCTGCTCAAGGCTGAGCGGCGCAGGTTGCTGGGCCTGCAGTGAGGCCGAAACCCCCAGCAGCGCGAGGACAGATACGAGGGCAGACACGATGCGGATCATGCCTGCCCTTTGCCATGTCAGTGTGAATGAAGGCTGTCTTGCGGCTTACGCAAGCCGGTCCATCGCCAGCACCGGGTTCGCCGCACCCGATTCGCGCCCGGTGAGGAACTCGTTCTTGATGTTGCGGTACTGGAACTTCCACTCGCCATCGACGCGCACCAGCACATCCTCGTAAATACCGAAGGTGCCGAGCGTCGGGGTCAGGCGGCCGCTGTCAGGCAGACGCGGGCCATCGTTGGCGGTTTCGAACCAGAACCCGGTGTGCCAGGCCTTGTCGCCCTCGACCCGGATCACCGACTGGCACAGCACGTGGCGCAGGATCGCAGGGTTGCCGTCGACATCCTGATAGAGCGAGCCGACCGCCTCCTTGAACGTCCTGGCCGAGGCGCGGATGTTCTCGCGCCCGGTCACCGCGCCGCGCGCATATTCGAGCGTGCCATCCTCGGTGAAGGTGTCCGCGTAGGTATCGAAGTCGTTATAATCCATGGCGAACAGATAGCGCGCCATCAGGTCCTCGATCTCGGCGCGGTCCTGCGCATAGGTGGCGGAATATTTCGTCATCGGCTCTCTCTCCCGTTGGTTTTACGGCACTTTGCGAAAGGATATTGACCTGCATCATGTCGCCGAAACTGCTTGATGGGCACTTCGGAAAAGGTCAACAAGACCGTGAGAGAGGATCATCGATGGCTATAACTCCGGGCGCCCCGGTCACCAGAGAAGCTGCGGCCGCTGACGAAGCGGGCACCGCCGCGCAGATGCCCTGGCCGAGCGAGCGCAGGGGCTGGTTCGCGCTGTTCGTGATCGTGCTCACGATGTTCATCACCTTTTTCGATTCCACCGTCTTCGCGATGCTGGCCGAGAAGATGAAGGGCAGCTTCGGCCTGTCCGACACCGCGCTGGGCTTCCTGCTTGGCCCGGCCAGCGTGGTCGCCTTCGTGTTCGTGGGCATTCCGCTGTCGCGCCTCGTCGACATCTATCCGCGCAAGCTGGTGCTGGCGGGCGGGATCGCGGTGGTCGGCGTGATCACCGCGCTGGGCGGGTTGGCGCAGAGCTTTTCCCAGCTGATCGGCACCCGGCTGTTCGTCGGCGCTGGCGGCGCGGCGCATGGGCCGGGCTCCTACTCGCTGCTGGCCGATGCCTTCCGCCCGATGCGGCTGCCGCTGGTCTTCGCGCTGGTTCAGGTGGGCTTCGTGTTCGGATCGTCGCTCGGCACCTGGGGTGGCGGCCAGCTGATCGCCTGGACGGACACCATGCCCGAACGGATCGACTTTCTCGGCCTCGAAATCTTTTCCTGGCAGCTGATCCTGCTGATCATCGGCGCGCCGGGCCTTGTCGCCGCGATCCTGTTTCTGATGGTGCGCGAACCGCCCCGCCGCCTGCCGCCCGGCACAAACCGGCTGGTGCCGCCCGATGCGCCGCTGGGCCGCAAGCTGCTCGCCTTTACCGGGCTCGATGCGCTGAGGGCGATCAACGCGCGCGGTGCGGTCTACTGGCCGCTGTTCTTTGCGCTGGCGATGTCGGCGATCGAGAGTCAGGGGCTGCCTGCCTGGCGCGTGCCGTTCATCACCCGCACCTATGGCTGGACCGCCGACGAGATCGGCAACCTGCTCGGCCCGTTGATCTTCGTCGCCTCGATCTGCGGTATTCTGGCGGGCGGCGTGTTCGTGAGCTGGATGAACCGCAAATATATCGACGGCAATATCCGCGCCTGTGCGATCATCTTCACCTGCACCACCATCTTCGCCATTGCCGCGCCGCTGATGCCCACCGGCGAACTGGCGCTGACCTGCATGGCGCTGACCTCGTTCTGCGGCCTCGCCGGAGCGCCCGCGCAGAACGCCGCCATCCAGCGCATCGCCCCCAACGAGATGCGCGGGCAGGTGACGGCGTTCTACCTGTTCATGTTCACCTTCTTCGGCGCCATGGGCAGCTTCGTGATCGGCACGGTCAGCGACGTGATCGTGGGCGACCCGGCCAAGCTGTGGGAAGCGCTGCTGATCGTGGCCGGTGCGTTCATGCCGCTGGCAACCATCTTCATGTGGCGCGCGATCAAGCCTTATGGCGAGGAGGTCGCCCGGTTGCAGGAACGCGGGCTCTAGGCCGAACCGGGGCTGGCGCGGGATGCAACGCGGTCCGTTTCGTTGCCGCAGCGCTATTCCCGTTGACTTGAACCGCTGGCTCCCACAATCGTATGTGCAGCATACGAATTGGGAGACTCGTAATGTCCGAAGATCGCATCGCCGCGCAGGAGGTGCCGCTGACCAATATGGAACAGCGCCTCGCCCGCCGCGAACACGATGCCACGCTGGCGGCGAAAGGCTGAACCAAACATCATAATCCGCTTGCCCGGAAGCCTGTCGCAAGACAGCCATGCTGGCAAGCTGTCGCAAACCTAAAACGAAAAACACCCTTCGACAGGCTCAGCACGGGCGGTCGCGGGGCAGATACAAAGGACTTGCAATGACCGACTATCCTTCCCTGCACATGATCATCAACGGAGAGCAGGTTTCCGGCGGTGGCCGCCGCACCTTCGACGTGGTGAACCCTGTCACCGGCGCAACGCTGGCCGAGCTGCCGCTGGCCGACAAGACCGACCTCGATCGTGCGCTCGAAGTGGCTGACGAAGGCTTCAGGATCTGGCGCAAGTCCACCCCGCAGGAACGCGCCGCCGTGCTCGAAGGCGCGGCGCGCCTGATGCTCGAACGCGCCGACGACCTCGCCCGCGTGGCCACGATGGAAGAGGGCAAGCCCTTCGCCGAGGCCAGGATCGAGGTCATGATGAACGTCGGGCTGTTCAAGTTCTACGCCGGCGAAACCTTCCGCCTCTATGGCCGCGAGCTGGTGCGCCCGGTGGGCCAGCGCTCGGTGGTCCGGCACGAGCCGATCGGCCCGGTCGCCGCCTTCGCGCCATGGAACTTCCCGCTCGGCAATCCGGGCCGCAAGCTCGGCGCACCGATTGCGGCGGGCTGCTCGGTGATCCTCAAGAGCGCCGAAGAGGCCCCGGCCTCCGCGCTCGGCGTGTTGCAGTGCCTGCTCGATGCGGGCCTGCCCAAGCAGGTCGCGCAGGCGGTGTTCGGCGTGCCCGACGAGGTTTCGAGCCACCTGCTCGCCTCGCCGATCATCCGCAAGCTGTCGTTCACCGGCTCGACCGTGGTCGGCAAGCACCTCGTGAAGCTCGCCAGCGAGAACATGATCCGCACCACGATGGAGCTGGGCGGCCACGGCCCGGTCCTGATCTTCGACGATGCCGATGTCGAAGCAGCGCTCGCCACCGCCGCGCCGGGCAAGACCCGCAACGCCGGTCAGGTCTGCGTGAGCCCCACCCGCTTCATCGTGCAGGAAAACGTGTTCGAGAAATTCCGCGACGGCATGGCCGCACGTCTCGCCGCGACCAAGGTCGGCAACGGGCTTGAGGACGGCGTGCAGATGGGCCCGATGGCCAACCCCCGCCGCCCCGAGGCGATGGAGAAGTTCATCGCCAATGCGGTCGACAAGGGTGCGCGCCTCAACACCGGCGGTGAGCGGATCGGCAACCAGGGCTTCTTCTTCCAGCCCACCGTGCTGAGTGAAGTGCCGCTTGATGCCGATGTGATGAACGAAGAGCCGTTCGGCCCGCTGGCACTGATCAACCCCTACCGCACCGAGGAGGAGATGATCGCCGAGGCCAACCGCCTGCCCTATGGCCTTGCCGCCTACAACTGGACGACCAATGCCGCGCGTCAGCGCCGCCTCGGCGATGCCATCGAAGCCGGCATGGTCGGCATCAACACGCACATGATCGGCGGGTCCGACACGCCGTTCGGCGGGGTGCAATGGTCGGGCCACGGCAGCGAGGACGGCCCCGAGGGCGTGCTCGCCTGCATGGTCACCAAGGCCGTCCACGAAGCTTGATGGCGTGGCCGTGCTTCGACAGGCTCAGCAGGAGCGGACGGAGGCACTTGGGTGCATTTCCGTTCGTCCTGAGCCTGTCGAAGGACGCGCGCCGACATTAGAGGAAAGACTATGACCGAACCACTACTGACCGGCGGCCAGAAGGGCTATCTGCGCATCGCCACCGAAGAGGCCTTCGCCACGCAGGAGCAACTCGATGCGATCATGCGTCTGGTGAAGGAAGGCCGCGCGGACAAGGGCACGATGAACCTCTGGGGCTTCTACGGCACCTCGCCTTCGGAGCGCACGACCTTCATCCGCGAACGCCTGCTTGACCTCGGCGAACTGCGCATCCAGGCGATGGACGATGCGGGCATCGACAAGGCCGTGCTGGCGCTGACCAGCCCCGGCGTGCAGTCGCTGTTCGACCTTGACGAGGCGCGCGGCATCGCCAGCCGCGCCAACGATCACCTCAAGACCGCCTGCGAGCGCTATCCCGACCGTTTCGTCGGCATGGCAGCGGTCTGCCCGCAGGACGCCGAGTGGTCCGCACAGGAACTGAAGCGCGCCAAGGAAGAGCTGGGCTTCGTCGGTGTGCAGATCAATTCGCACACCCACGGCCACTATCTCGACGAGCCGCAGTTCGAACCGATCCTGCGCGCCTGCGCCGAGCTGGACATGCCGCTCTACATCCACCCGCAAGGCCCGCCCGACGACATGATCGGCACCATGGCCGAGGTCGGCCTCGAAGGCGCAGTGTTCGGATTTGCGGTGGAGACGAGCTTCCACGCGCTGCGCCTGCTCACCTCAGGCGCTTTCGACCGCTATCCCTCGCTCAAGCTGGTGCTCGGCCACGGCTGCGAGGGTCTGCCGTTCTGGATCGACCGCCTCAACTTCATGCATCAGGCGGGCATCCGCTCGGGCCGTTATGAGCGGATGAAGCCGCAGAACCACGAGCTGCACTACTATCTGCGCAACAACGTCTGGGGCACCAATTCGGGCCTGCCGAGCCCCGCCTCGATCAAGCTGATGATGGAAGTCATGGGCGAGGATCGCGTGATGTACGCGATGGACTATCCCTACCAGTATGTGCCCGACGAGGTGCGTCTGCTCGATGCGATGGACCTGCCGCGCGAGACGATGAAGAAGTTCTACCAGACCAATGCGGAGGCGCTGTTCGGCATCTAGGCCGACCTGCGCCGGGAGCGGGCTGTCGCGGCCCGCTCCCGCACCGCCACGACAAGGAAGGCCTGCACCCGCGCGCGGGCCGGGGGACAGGAGATTTGACGGCTATGACCAACGTACGCGAAGCGGCTTACCGGGTGTTCGAACACTTCGGGGTGGACCGGCTATTCGGCAACCCCGGCAGCACAGAGCTGCCGATGCTCAAGGGCATGCCCTTCCCCTATGTCATGGGCCTCAACGAAGCGGTGGTAATGGGCATGGCCGACGGCTTTGCCCGCGCCAGCGGCAAACCCGCGCTGGTCAATCTGCACTCCTCCGCAGGCACCGGGCACTCACTTGGCAACCTGTTTACCGCCTGGAAGAACAACGCTCCAATCGTGGTGACGGCGGGCCAACAGGCGCGCTCGATCCTGCCGTTCGACCCGTTCCTCGGTGCCGAGCGCCCGACCGAATTCCCGCGACCTTACGTCAAGTTCGCCATCGAGCCCGCCCGCGCGGAGGACGTGCCACTGGCGCTGGCCCGTGCCTTCGCCGTGGCGCTGACCCCGCCGATGGGTCCGGTGTTCGTCTCGATCCCGGTCGACGACTGGGAGCGGGAATGCGAGATGCCCGCCTTGCCCGACCTCACCCTGCGCACCTTCCCCGACCCCGCCGGCATCGCCAAGATCGCCGCCATGCTCGATGGCGCGAAGAACCCGGCGCTGGTGCTCGGCACCGGGGTTGCCAATGCGGGCGGCTGGGATGCTGCGATTGCCTTGGCCGAAAAGACCGGGGTGAGCGTCTGGGCCGCGCCCTATGCCGCGCGCGAAGTCTTCCCCGAAACGCACCCGCAGTTCGCGGGTTTCCTCAATGCCTGGCGCGACCAGATCCGCGATGCGCTCGGCGCCCACGACGCGATCCTCGTGGTCGGCGCACCGGTGTTCACCTACCATGTCGAAGGCTCGGGCCCGCATTGGCCCGAGGGCGCAGCGCTGATGGCGCTGAGCGACGATCCGAACCACCTTGCGAACCTGCCCGGTGGCGGCGGGGTGCTCGGCGATCCGGCGGCGGCGCTGGCCATGCTGGCCGAAGCCGCGAAGGCCCGCCCCTTCTCCGGCACCAGCCACCAGCTGATCGACCCCGAACCCGACATGACCGCGCCCTACGTCCTCAAACGCATCGCCGCGCTGCGCCCGGATAACGCGGTGATCGTGGAAGAGGCGCCCACAGCGCGCGGGCCGGAACACGTCACCCTGCCGATCACCCGCAAGGGCGGCTTCTACACCTGCGCCAGCGGCGGCCTCGGCCACTCGCTGCCCGCTGCTGTGGGCGTGGCGCTGGGGCAGCCGGACAAGGTTGTGGCCGTGCTCGGTGACGGCTCTGCCATGTACACGATCCAGGGCCTGTTCACCGCCTTCCAGGAGAAAGCGAACGTCAGCTTCGTGGTGCTGAACAATTCGGCCTATGCCGCGCTGACCGGCTTTTCGAGCGAATTCGGGATGAACCACGTGCCCGGCTGCGACCTTACCGGGCTCGATTTTGCCAAGCTTGCAGAAGGGCTTGGTGTACCTTCGAAGCCGGTCGACAGCGTCGATGCGCTCGACGCGGCGCTGGGCTGGTCGATGGCGGAAAGTGGGCCGACCTTGCTCGATGTGCGGATCAAATAGACCGGGTTGTTAATTTCGCACTGAGAGAAACGGCAATTTGCGTGTAGGGCGCGCGGCGTGAGCGGCTGCGCGCGCCGATGATTCGCGCGCCTCGATGCCGCAACCTGCCACGATCCGCTGGCCTCCTCGAATGAAAGTCTCCCTGTTTGTCCTTTCCTGACCTGCCGTCCGTCATTGCCTCCGCGCTCGAAGAAAAGGGCTACACCGAACTTACGCCCGTCCAGTCGCAGGTGCTCGTTCCCGAAGCTGCGGGACGCGACCTGCTCGTTTCCGCCCAGACCGGCTCGGGCAAGACCGTCGCCTTCGGCCTTGCCTTCTCCAGCGACCTGCTCGGACCGGATGGCCGGGTGCCGCGCGATGGCAAGCCGCTGGCGCTGGTGATCGCGCCGACCCGCGAGCTGGCCTTGCAGGTCAGCCGCGAACTCGCCTGGCTCTATCGCAATGCAGGCGCGCATATCGCCACCTGCGTAGGCGGAATGGACCCGAGCAAGGAACGCCGCAACCTTGCGGGCGGGGCGCAGATCGTGGTCGGCACTCCGGGCCGTCTGCGCGACCACCTCGAACGCGGCGCACTCGACCTTTCGGCCTTGCGCGCCGTGGTGCTCGACGAGGCCGACGAGATGCTCGACATGGGCTTTCGCGAGGAACTGGAAGAGATTCTCGACGCCACCCCCGAAGGCCGGCGCTCGCTGCTGTTCTCGGCCACGCTGCCGCGCCCGATCGTCAATCTTGCCAGCCGCTACCAGCGCGACGCCCTGCGCATCTCGACCGTGGGCGAAACCCGCGGCCATGGCGACATCACCTATCAGGCGATCACCGTCGCCCCGCCCGAGGTCGAGCTGGCCGTGGTCAACCTGCTGCGCTTCCACGAGGCCGAGACCGCGATCCTGTTCTGCGCCACCCGTGAGAAAGTGCGCCACCTCACCGCGATTTTGCAGGAACGCGGCTTTGCCGTGGTCGCCCTCTCAGGCGAACACAGCCAGTCCGAGCGCAATCAGGCGATGCAGGCCCTGCGCGACCGCCGCGCGCGCGTCTGTGTGGCGACCGACGTGGCCGCTCGCGGAATCGACCTGCCGGGTGTCTCGCTGGTGGTGCACGTCGAGATTCCGCGCGATGCCGAAACGCTGCAACACCGCTCGGGCCGCACGGGCCGCGCGGGCAAGAAGGGCATCGCCGCGCTGATCGTGCCCTGGCCGCGTCGCCGCCGCGTTGAGGGAATGCTGCGCGGAGCCAAGATCGAGGCCGAATGGATCGATCCGCCGAGCGCGCAGATGATCCGCCAGCAGGATCACACCCGCCTGATGGAAAAGCTGCTCGCGCCCGTAGAGATCGAGGAAGACGACCGTGCGCTGGCCCGCGAACTTCTGGGCCGCCGCAGTCCGGAAGAGCTGGCCGCAATGCTGGTGCAGGCGCACCGTGCCCGTCAGCCGCAGCCCGAGGAGCTGACCGCCAACACCCCCGAAGCACGCGAGAATGCCCGCGCGCAGCGGCACCGTCCGGGGTTCGAGGACACCGTGTGGTTCCGGCTCGATGTCGGGCGCAGCAACGGGGCGGACCCAAAGTGGATCCTGCCGGTGGTCTGCCGCCGCGGGCACATCTCGAAAAACGAGATTGGCGCGATCCGCATTACGCCGCAGGAGACCTTCGTCGAAATCCCGCGCGCGATTGCCGACAAGTTCGCCGCTGCCGCGCGCCGGACCGGCGAGAGCGAGCGTGAGGCAGGCGAGGAATCGATCGGGATCGAACTGTCGGACAGCGCACCGCGCGACATGGCGCGCCAGAACCGGCGCATGGGGCGCGATGGCGGCCCCGCTCCGGTCAAACCGCGTCCGTTCCGCTCGGGCGGGTTCAAGCCCGGCAAGGGCGGCGGTCCCGGAAAGCCGCATGGCGCCAAGCCGGGGAAGCGCTTCGGCAAGCCCGGCGCGAAGCCGGGCAAGCCGTTCAGCAAGAAGCCGCGCGACTAATGCCGCGCGGCGCGGCTGGCATCAGCCTGCGGTGAACACGCCGCAGGCGATGCGGTCGCCGCTGTCGCCAGACGGATCGGTGGTCTGATCGTCTTCGCCCGCGTGGACGATGAAGGCCGAGCCATCCTCGTCCATCAGGCCCGCGAAGGTGGCCGAGGGCGCAAGCATGTAGGTGAGCGAGCCGGTGCCGTCGGCGCCGATTTCGAGGTTGGGCATGTCGCCCGCGTGCTGACCGTCTGCAGCTTCGAGGCCATGCTTGGCTTCGGCGGGGTTCCAGTGCCCGCCGGCTGCGGCAAAGCCATCCTCGCACGAGCCGACAGTGTGGACATGCACGCCGTGCAGACCCTCGGGCATGTTCATCGCCGAAACGTCGATGGTGATCCCGCCGGCAGAACCAGTGGCGGTGACGGTGCCGACTTCCTCGCCATCGGCGGTCTTCAGCGCAGCGGTGGCGGTTTCGCCAGCACCGGCGGCGGCGCCATCGGTTGCGGCCACATCGTCGATCACGGTCTCATCGGCGTCGTTGCCGCCGCAGGCAGCCAGGGTGGCAGCGCCAAGGGCGAGCAGGGGCAGAGCGAATTTACGCATGAGGGACTCCTTTTTTGCGTTTACACCCGAATAAACAGGCAGGGGGGCTCGGGTTCCGAACCTAGGGCAATGAGGCCAGATGTCACCCCCGCAGTGAAAACCTTTCGAGCACCTCGCCGCCCCAGGCCATGATCTGCTTGGAAGCGAGGAGGTACTGGTCGCCCTGCTTCACCACCACGTCGCGCACATGGCCGCTCCAGTGCATGATCGTGCCCTCACCGGGGCGGGTGATCGTGCTCATCGCATAGCTGAGCACCACCCAGCAGTCGGCGCGGCCCTCGGGATCGGGCTCGTAGATGAGGTTGCCGAAATGGTGCTGGTGGCCGGGAAAATCGGGCCGTTCGTGGAAGCGCAGCACCAGCTTGCGGATTTCCTCGCGGCCTTCGCGGATCTCGATGCCATTGGCCCCTTCCTCATAAGCGCGGGCATCGGCGGTGTAGCAATCGAGGTAGCCCTCGGTGTCCCCCACATCGAGCGCGCGATAGTAGCGCGCGAACAGCTGGCGGATGGCAAGGTCGTCTGCGGGTGTGGGCATAGTCATACAGGTCTCCGATCAGGCGGGGGATAAGGCGGAACGGCGGGCAAGTACGCCGGGCGCGGTTTCGCGCAGGGCCAGCGCGACGAGCGTGCCGCCCAGCGCCAGTGCCACCAGCAACCAGCACACCGCCTGCAAACCGTAAGCATCGGACAGCGAGCCCGCGATGGTCGGGGCGAGTACTCCGCCCAGCACCTCGCCCACGCCCATCACGATCCCCATCGCGGTAGCCGCCCGCGCCGGATCGACGCTTTCGGCGGGCACCGTCGCCATGAACATCGGGAAAATGCCGTTGAAGGCCCAGCCGGCAAAGAAGATCACCGCCATGGCCACGAAAGCCCCATCGAACAGCAGCGCGCCAAGCGGCAGAATCACGCCCGACAGCGTGAAGCCGACCATCACCGGGCGCCGCCCGAGCCGGTCGGACAGGGCCGGCACGAGGAAACCGCAGACCGCGCTCGCAATGCCGAGCACCGCCATCAGCCATGCCGCATCGCTTTCGGAGTATCCGCGCAGTTGCACCAGCACGAGCGGCATGAAGGCCCAGGTGACGACCAGATAGGCCACCAGCAATATCGCCAGCAGCGCACAGACGATCACGTTGCGCTCGCTCGCCACTTCGAGCAGCGGCGGCTTCGATCCGGGCGCGGACACCGGGCGCGGCGGCAATTTGCGCTCGATCACGAACAGCCAGATCAGCAGCGCCGAGATCAGCCCCGGTATGGCGGCGATAAAGAAGGCGTTGCGCCAGCCGTAGGCGAGTGCGATCGGCACCAGAACCAGCGGCGCGACCGAGGAGCCGAGGATGCTGGAGCCGAGGTTCTGGGTCACGCCCATGGCCATCCCGCGATGCTTCGGCTCGACCTCGTGGGCGACCATCGCATGGCTGATCGGCATCACCCCGCCCTCGCTCAGCCCCATCAGCAGCCGCGCGCCGAGCAACATCAGGAAGCCGGTGGCGAGCCCCGAAACGACCGAGCAGACCGAGAAGATCAGCGTCGAAACAAGGATCAGGATCTTGCGCTTGCCGGTCTTGTCGGACAGCCAGCCGACGAAGATCGCCGCCAGCGCCCAGGTCAGCGACAGCGCCGATCCGAGCAGGCCGACCTCGGTATAGCTCAGCCCCAGCTCGGGCTGGATGAAGGGCATGAGGAAATTGAGCGCGTTGCGGTCGAAGAACAGGATGCCGAAGTTCAGGCACAGCAAGCTCACCAGCAGGATCTGATACCTGCGGCTGGCTGATCCGGCGGCGTCGTTTGCGCCCATGTCCTCTCCCCCAAAGCGCCGGTCAGGTCACGCGCCAGACCCACAGCTTGATCGACGATGCAAAACGCGCGCCCGAGCAGATGAAGATCGAGCGGTTCATCCATTCGTAGGGACCGGCAGGCGCGATGAATTCGGGCACGGTGCGGAAATAGTATTCGCTCGGATCGACCTCGTCGCCGCGGCGCAGGCGGTCCATCACCTCGGGCGGGCCATGGCGCAGACCCTTGTTGCGGATCTGGATGATCGCGCCGTCGTCGGTCTCGATGGCGTAGATCGCGTCGGCCACGGTCACGCCATCAGGGCGGGTAAGCTGCCAGTCAGCCGAATTGCCCATCAGCTTGCCGCTGATCTTCGGACCCTTCACATAGCCGCCATCGCAAATGGGAATGATCCGGCGCGTGCCATCGACCACCGGCCCGATCTCGCGCGGGGCCTCCAGCTCGCCGCCCGCCTCATAGACGAACTCGAGGCCCGGTTTGTACTTCTCGAAATCGGGTTCACTCATGGCCGGGCTCTTTCACGATGCGGTCTCTCCCGCGGCAATGTGTGCCGGGGAGAGACCTTTAGATCAAGCAGGCTCTGGCTGCTTCGCCTTGAGGCCGATGTCCTCGCTGAGGGCAAAGTTGCCGTGCAGGCCGAAGCGCAGGCGGATCGGCACATGGACGGTCGCCACCGGACCCTTCTCGATATCGAGCGCGTCGAAAATCAACAGGTCGGTGTTGTGATCGGCCAGCCGGTTGCACAGCATCACGATCCAGCCGTCACCCTCGGGCGCGTCCTTCGCGCGCGGGATGAAGCACGGTTCCTGCATCGAGGAGACCGGGCCGCACCACCAGTGCTGCTCGGCGCCGGTTTCGAGATCCTTCAGGAACAGGCAGTTCATCAGGAACCCGCCGGCGCTGCCACCCTTCAGCTCGTTGGGACGGCGCATGTCCATCTCCAGCCCCCAGGTGTAGCGGTTCTTCGTGCCGGTGAAGCGGTCGTCGATGCGCGGGAACTCGCTGGCGGTGTCGGTCAGCTGCTCGATTTCGGCGAAGTCCTCGCCGTTCGAGGCCATATCGACGGTCCAGCGGGTGAGCTTGCTCATCGCCTCGGGCCCGTTGAACGGCGCGCCGTGGATGTCGGGGAAGAACGGGAACATGTTGTTCTTCGCCTCCGGGATCACGAAGTGGACCTTCGAGCCTTCCTGCCAGGCGTTGACGACATGGCTGGCAAAGCAGTTGTCGCGCTTGAACCAGCGGATGTCCTCGTCCTTCAGATCGTCGCGGCGCGGGATGATCCCGAGATAGACCGGCATGGTGGTGTCGAACCCGAAGTGGACCTCGCCCGCATTCAGGCGGTCCCAGTTCGAGGTCGAGGGCACGATATGCAGCACGAGGTAATCCTCGGTGATGCCGAAGTCGTGCATCATGCAATAGTAGGGCACCTTGAACCACTTTTCGCGGACCAGCGATCCGTCGGGCGCAACCTCCATATAGGAAACGTCATCGGTACACAGACCGCTCGCGGCATAGCCGATGGCGACCATGTTGCCGGTGGCCGGGTCGATCTTCGGGTGCGCAGTGAAGGTCTGCGACTTCATCGCCCCTTCCCAGGTCTCAAAGGCGTCGGTCTCCATCGTGGCCGGGTCCATGATGAGGGCCGGGCTGTCTTCCTTCATCGCCCACAGCTTGCCGGCATAGATCCAGGCATTGGTGTTGGCGGTGCTGCGGATCATGCCCTTCACGCTGGGATCGTCGGTGACGGGGTTGCGATACTTGCCGAACAGGCCGCGGCCAGCGGCGCGCTCGGCGTGCCACTTGTCGGTCTTGGCCCAGCGCTGTTTGAAGTCGACCTGCCCGTCGTGGATGTGGAAGCGGGTGATCATCCCGTCACCGTTGAAGGCGATGTCATCGCCGAGCAGCGGCGGGAACTGCGGATCGGGCTGCACACGGAAGAACGCGCCGTCGATTTCGGGCGGGATCGTGCCGTCGAAATCCAGATCCTCGATATCGGCCTCAACCCGGCTGGGCGTGTTAAAACCGGTGAAATTGGGGGTGTCAGGGAACTGCGCCATATCTCTTTCGAATCCTCTTCCTTGCGCTCGATTGTATGCTTCACTAACAAATAGGCAAGGTCGAGGAATAGGTACGTTGGCACAACCCGCATTGATCGAGAGCAAGGACGGAGCGGGGCAAGGCCCGGCTTCGCTCGACTCTGTGCTGGGCTTTCACATCCGCCTCGCGCACGGGGCGGTGTATCGCCATTTCAGCGAGACTTTCGCCACGCTCGGGCTGACGCAGAAGCAGGTCAGCACGCTGTGGCTGGTGGCCGAAATGCCTGGCATCGCGCAGAGCGAGCTGGGCAACCGTCTGCGGATGGATCGGGCGACCGCGATGTCGATCGTCAGCCGCATGCAGGAACGCGGCTATCTGTGGCGCGAACGCTGCCCGTCCGACGGGCGCAAGCAATTGCTGCACCTGACCGATGAGGGCCGAAACGCGCTCGATCAGGCCAAAACCTGCATCGAAGAACATGAGCGCTGGCTGAAGAGCCGGTTCACTTCGGACGAAGTCAAGAAATTGGTGGAAATGCTCGCGCGAATCCACGAATAGTCCGCGCGAACTGAGGAGAGGGACACGAACCATGGCTGCACCTGGCGGGGGCACGAACCCCATCACTGTCATCAACGATACGCCTATGGGGGTGCGCCAGTGGGTCGTGGTGATCCTCATGGTGATGCTCAACGCGCTCGACGGGTTCGATGTGCTGTCCAGCGCCTTTGCCGCGCCGGGCATCTCTGCCGAATGGGGCATCGAACGTGCGGCGCTGGGCGTCGTCCTCTCAGCCGAGCTGGTTGGCATGGGCTTCGGCTCGGTGCTGCTGGGCGGCGCGGCTGACAAATATGGCCGCAAGAACACCATGCTGGTGTGCCTGCTGTTCATGGCTGCGGGCATGTGGGCCGCCGGGCACGCAACCTCGGTAACGCCGCTGGTGATCTATCGCTTCATCACCGGCATCGGCATCGGCGGCATGCTCGCCGCGACCAACGCGGTGACCGCCGAAAGCACCAACAGCAAGTGGCGCAAGGCCGCCATCGCGGTCTATGTGGCGGGCTATCCGCTGGGCGCGATCGTCGGCGGCATCGCGGCCTCGGAATGGCTGCTGGAGGCCTATGGCTGGCGCGGCGTGTTCGACTTCGGCGCGATCGTCACCGCCGCTCTGATCCCCGTGCTCTATGCATTGGTGCCGGAAACCGCCGCTTACAACGCGGGCAAGGGCAACGTCGCAGGCGTCAACAAGACGCTTGCCGCCTTCGGCAAGGCCCCGATTGCCGAACTGCCGCCGCTCGACATGTCGGCCACGCGGCCCAAGGTCACCGACATTCTGTCGAACCCCAAGCTCCGTCCGGTCACGCTGCTGTTGGCTTTCGGCTACATGTTCCACACCATCACCTTCTATTACATCCTGAAGTTCGCGGTGCAGATCGTGGCCGACTACCCGCCGGGCTATGCCCCCTCGGAAGCGGCCACCGTGCTCACCTATGCCAATGTCGGCGGGTTCTTCGGCTCGGCGCTGTTCGGCTTCGTGATGGCGCGCCTCGGCATTCGCTGGCCGACTGCGCTGATGCTGCTGCTCGGCTCGGTCGCCGTGGCCAGCTTCGGTCTGGGCCGCAACACGCTCGATGCCTGGCAGTGGGCGACCGTCATCACCGGCTTCTTCACCAATGCCGCGATTTCGGGCTACTACGCCGCCTTCGCGCGCGGCTTCCCCGCCTATGCCCGCGCCACCGGCACCGGCTTCGTGCTCGGGATCGGCCGGCTCGGTGCGGCAGGCAGTCCGCTGCTGGCCGGCACGCTGTTCACGGTGCTCGGCAATTCGGAACTTCTTACCGTCTCGATCATCATGGCCATGGGCTCGGTGATCTCGCTGGTGCTGTTCCTGATGCTGCCCGAACGCGAAGGCGATGAACTGGTGAGCGCCGCCGACCTGCCCGCCGGCACGCCGCTCGATTGAAAATCTAGGAGACCCTCATCATGAAAACCCGCGCAGCAGTCGCCTTCGAGGCGAAGAAGCCGCTCGAAATCGTCGAGCTTGACCTCGAAGGCCCGAAGGCTGGCGAAGTGCTGGTCGAGATTATGGCCACCGGCATTTGCCACACCGACGCCTATACGCTCGACGGGTTCGACTCTGAGGGCATCTTCCCCTCGGTGCTCGGCCACGAGGGCGCAGGTGTGGTGCGCGAAGTGGGTGCGGGCGTTACCTCGGTGAAGCCCGGCGATCACGTGATCCCGCTTTACACCCCCGAATGCCGCCAGTGTAAGAGCTGCCTCAGCGGCAAGACCAACCTGTGCACCGCGATCCGCGCCACGCAGGGCAAGGGCCTGATGCCCGACGGCACCACCCGCTTCAGCTACAAGGGCCAGCCGATCTACCACTACATGGGCTGTTCGACCTTCTCGAACTTCACCGTGCTGCCCGAGATCGCCGTCGCCAAGATCCGCGAAGACGCGCCGTTCCAGTCGGCCTGCTATGTCGGCTGCGGCGTGACCACGGGTGTGGGCGCGGTCACCAACACCGCCAAGGTGCAGGTAGGCGACAATGTGGTGGTGTTCGGCCTCGGCGGGATCGGCCTCAACGTCATTCAGGGTGCGCGGCTGGCGGGCGCGAACATGATCGTCGGCGTCGACCTCAATCCCGACCGTGAAGAGTGGGGCCGCAGGTTCGGCATGACCCACTTCCTCAACACCAGGGGCATGAGCCGCGAGGAGACCGTCGCCAAGATCGTCGAAATGACCGACGGCGGGGCGGACTACACCTTCGATGCCACCGGCAACACCGAGGTCATGCGCACCGCGCTCGAAGCCTGCCACCGCGGCTGGGGCACCTCGATCATCATCGGCGTGGCCGAGGCGGGCAAGGAAATCGCCACCCGTCCGTTCCAGCTGGTGACGGGCCGCAACTGGCGCGGCACGGCGTTCGGCGGGGCCAAGGGCCGCACCGACGTGCCCAAGATCGTCGACATGTACATGCAGGGCAAGATCGAGATCGACCCGATGATCACCCACGTGATGGGCCTCGAAGAGATCAACACCGCCTTCGACCTCATGCACGAGGGCAAGTCGATCCGCTCGGTGGTGGTGTTCTGAGCGAGGCGCGGGCGATGACCGGCCTGTTTCGCCACATGGTGTTCGGAGCCGACGATCCCGAGGCGGCGCGCGTCTTCTACGACGCGACCTTCGCCGCCATCGGGGTCGGCCCCGGCGTGCCCGATCCGAACGGCCGCTTCATCTATCGGCACGAGGGTCAAATGCTGATCATCGGGCGTCCGATCGACGGCCAGAAGGCGACCCATGCCAATGGCGGCACGCTCGGGTTCTTCGCGCCGAGTGCCGAGGCGGTCCACGCCTGGCAAACGGCCGGGCTCACCAATGGCGGTTCGCTTTGCGAAGGCGCTCCGAAGGAACGCATCTCGCCTGCCACCGGCCAGATGGTCACGGTCGCCTATCTGCGCGACCCGACCGGCAACAAGCTCTGCGTCGTCTACGAGCACGAACAGGCATAGCGAAGCGGCAGGCCCAACCCTGCCGCGCCTTGCCAATTTGCCCAATTGAGCATTCGTTCTTTCACAAGGCCGAAAACTTCGGCTATGTGATCGCCGAGTCACGCGCGCCCTTTGCGGGCAGCCTGAGAGGAGAGACCAACACCATGTTCAATCACGTCTTCGTCGGCACCAACGATGTCGCCGCCGCGCGCAAGTTCTACAACGCCACGATGACCGTGCTGGGCCATGCCGGTCACGACATGCCGCACGGCACCGCCTATCCGAGCGAGCACGGCTCTTTCGTGGTCGCCACGCCCGCCAATGGCGAGGCAGCCACCTGCATGAACGGCTTCACTTTCGGCTTCCGCGCCGCCGACTACGATCAGGTCGAGGCCTGGCATGCCGCAGGCCTCGCCAATGGCGGCACCGATGCGGGCGCACCGGGTTTCCGTGAAAATTCGCCGGGCAACATGTATGGTGCCTATCTGCGCGATCCCGATGGCCACAAACTGTGCGCCTACGCCGTCAACACCGGCCCGCGCTGAGCGAAGGAGTATCCCGAGAATGTACAGCCACATGATGGTCGGCTCGAACGACCTCGAAAAATCCAAGACCTTCTATGATGCCGTGTTCACCGCTATCGGCGGCGCACCCGGCACCTACGATCCCAAGGGGCGACTGGTTTACGCCCACAAGGGCAGTGCCTTCCTCGTCACCAAGCCGATTAACGGCGAACCGGCCTGTATCTCGAACGGCAGCACCATCGGCTTTGCCATGGACAACCCCGAGCAGGCCGACGCCTGGCACGCCGCCGGCGCAGCTGCTGGCGGCACCGAGATCGAAGATGCGCCGGGCGTGCGCGATATGCACGGAACCAAGCTCTATCTCGCCTATCTGCGCGACCCCGACGGCCACAAGCTGTGCGCTCTCTATCGGATGGACTGAGGAGCATCTCGTGAGCCTCGAAACAGTCAGCACCAACCGCGCCTTTGGCGGCACGCAGGGCGTCTACAAGCACGCCAGCAAAGCCACCGGCACCGAAATGACCTTCGCGGTCTATGTGCCGGACCATGCCGAAGGCGCGAAGCTGCCGGTGCTGTTCTACCTTTCGGGGCTCACCTGCACCCATGCCAATGTCATGGAAAAGGGCGAATACCGTGCCGCCTGCGCCGAGCACGGGGTCATATTCGTTTGCCCAGACACCTCCCCGCGCGGCGATGATGTGCCCGACGACGAAGGCTACGACTTCGGCAAGGGCGCAGGCTTCTACGTCAACGCCACGCAGGAGCCGTGGGCGACGCACTTCCAGATGCGCGACTATGTCGAGAACGAGCTGCCCGCTCTGATCGCCGCGAACTTCCCCGTGGATATTGAACGCCAGGGCATCACCGGCCACTCGATGGGCGGGCACGGCGCGCTTACCATCTCGCTTCGCAATCCGGGGCGTTACAAGTCGACCTCCGCCTTTGCGCCGATCGTGTCGCCGCTCAACTGCCCTTGGGGCGAAAAGGCGCTGACCGGCTATATCGGCGCCGACAAGGCCGCATGGCGCGCATACGATGCCTGCGCGCTGATCGCAGACGGCGCGCGCCTGCCCGACCTGCTGGTCGATCAGGGCACCTCCGACAATTTCCTCGAAGAGCAACTGAAAACGCACCTGCTCGACGAGGCAGTGGCTGCGGCAGATATGCCCGCCACGATCCGGATGCAGGAGGGGTACGACCACTCCTATTACTTCATCTCCACCTTCATGGCCGACCATGTTGCGTGGCATGCCGAGAGGTTGAACGCATGAGTGACAAGAGCCAGCGCATTGGCGAGATTATCGCCGCGCACGCGCATCAGGAAGGGCCGCTGCTGCCGATCCTCCACGATATCCAGCACGAGTTCGGCTGCGTCGATGCCGAAACCGAAGTGCTGCTGGCCAAGGGCCTCAACCTCACCCGTGCCGACATCCATGGCGTGGTGAGCTTCTATCACGACTACACCCCCGAAGCCGATCCGCGCCCCGTGGTGCAGATCTGCCGCGCCGAGGCCTGCAAGGCCAACGGGGTCGAGCGGCTGATGGGTGCTGCCGAAGCGGCGGCAGGCAAGCGCGTGAAGATTTCGACGGTCTATTGCCTCGGCCTGTGCAGCTCCGGCCCCGCCGCGCGCACCGGCGATGACCTCCATATCCGGCTCGACGAGAAGGCGATCACCAAGCTGATCGAAAACGCATGACTCTGGTAAAGATTTCCGATGACGCGCTGGCGCTGGCCGGCGGCGCAGACAAGCTCGCCAAGGCTTTCGAGGCCAAGGGCTGCGAGGTGCACCGCACATCGAGCTGGGGCATGCAGTGGCTCGAACCGATGGTCGAGATCGACGGCAAGGGCTTCGGTCCGGCCACGCTCGACGATGTCGATGCGATCCTCGACGGATCGAGCGACAAGGGCATCGGCGTTATCGCAGAGCACCCGTTCATCGCCCGCCAGCAGCGCCTGACCTTTGCGCGTGCGGGCAAGACCCGTCCGACCAGCATCGACGACTATGAGGACACCGGCGGCTGGCAGGCGTGGAAGCGCGTGCGCACGATGGAACCGGCGGCGGTGATCGAGGAAGTGCTCGCCTCGGGCCTGCGCGGGCGCGGCGGGGCGGGTTTCCCCACCGGGATCAAGTGGAAGACCGTGGCCGAGGCCAAGTCCGACCGCAAATATATCGTCGTCAACGCCGACGAGGGCGACAGCGGCACCTTCGCCGACCGGATGCTGATGGAGGGCGATCCCTACCAGCTGATCGAAGGCATGGCGATTGCCGCCTATGCCGTGGGCGCGCAGACCGCCTATATCTACACCCGCAGCGAATATCCGCACGCCATCGCCAAGATGGAAGAGGCGATCCGCCGCGCCGAGCCGATCATTTCGCCGCTGCACATGGAAGTGCGCATGGGCGCGGGCGCTTATGTCTGCGGCGAGGAGACCTCGCTGCTCAACTCGCTGGAAGGCAAGCGCGGCGAAGTGCGCGCCAAGCCGCCCTTGCCCGCGCTCGAGGGCTTCATGGGCAAGCCGACCGTGGTCAACAACGTGCTGACCATCGCCGCCATCCCGCACATCCTCGCCGAGGGCGGCGCGGAGGAATATGCCCGGCTCGGGGTCGATCGCTCGAAGGGCACGATGCCGATCCAGCTGGCGGGCAATATCAAGCACGGCGGCCTGTTCGAAGTCGCCTTCGGCCTGCCGCTGGGCGAGCTGGTCAACGAGATCGGCGGCGGCACCTTCACGGGCAAGCCGGTGAAGGCAGTGCAGGTGGGCGGGCCGCTCGGGGCCTATATCCACCCCGACCAGTTCGACCTCGTGTTCGGCTACGAAGAGTTCGCGGCGGCCGATGCGCTGATCGGCCATGCCGGGATCACCGTGTTCGACGAGAGCGTCGACATGGGCGAGATGGCGCGGTTTGCGATGGAGTTCTGCGCGGCGGAAAGCTGTGGCAAGTGCACCCCGTGCCGGATCGGCGCGGTGCGCGGGGTCGAGGTGATCGACCGCATCCGCACCGGCGGCCGCCAGCGCGACGTGCTCGAACTGCGCCCGCAGATGCACAATACCACCAAGGACAAGGGCCGCGAGGCTGCCGAGGAAGTCGGCCTGCTGACGGATCTTTGCGAAACGATGAAGTTCGGCTCGCTCTGCGCGCTGGGGGGCTTCACGCCTTACCCGGTGATGAGTGCGCTCAAGCACTGGCCGCAGGACTTCTTCGGTGAAAGCGAAGTTCCGGCGGAAATGGCTGAGTAAGCATGCCCTTCCGCCCCAACCCCGCTCATCCTGAGCTTGTCGAAGGATCGTCTTTATTTCGGGCCCTGCGCTCGAAGGAAGAGCAGCCCTTCGACAAGCTCAGGATGAGCGGGCTTGGAGGCGTGGGACAGTGATCCTCGGCGCGGTCCTTGCAGGCGGCATGTCCACCCGGTTCGGCAGCGACAAGGCGCTCGCCGTGCTGGATGGCCGCACCCTGCTCGAACGCGCCGTCGAAGCGCTGGCGCAACTGTGTGACAAGGTGGTGATCGTTGGCCGCACCGCAGGCCCCGCGCCGTGCATTCCCGACGCCCCGCGCCCCGGCATGGGTCCGCTTGGCGGCGTGTCCGGCGCGCTCAATCATGCGCGAGATCACCAATTCGCTTCGGTGCTCACGACGTCGGTCGACAGTTTCGGCCTGCCGCAGAACCTGCTCGAATTGCTGTCGCCAGCCAGCGCCTATCTTGAAAAACAGCCCGTTATCGGGCATTGGAATACAGACGCCGCATCGATTGCTGAGCGCATCCTCCAGAGTGAAGGACGCCACTCGATGATCGCCTTTGCCAAAGCCGCCAATGCGCGCGGTGTGCAAAGTGCCTCGACGCCTGCGAACATCAATACGCCCGCGGATCTCGCGGCATTGGAGCATTAGCATGGGTTACGAACCGCAACAGGATTTCGGCACACCGGAAGTGCAGTCCGACAAGCAGGTCACGCTGACCATCGATGGCCGCGACGTCACCGTTCCGGCTGGCACCAGCGTGATGCGCGCCGCCTCCATGGCGGGCGGCCACATCCCCAAGCTCTGCGCCACCGACAACGTGAAGGCCTTCGGCTCGTGCCGCCTGTGCCTGGTCGAGATCGAAGGCGCGCGCGGCACTCCTGCCTCCTGCACCACCCCCGCCGCCGAGGGCATGAAGGTCAAGACCCAGACCCCGCGCCTCGAAAAGCTGCGCAAGGGCGTGATGGAGCTGTACATCTCCGATCACCCGCTCGATTGCCTGACCTGCTCGGCCAACAACGACTGCGAGTTGCAGGATGAAGCAGCCGCCGTGGGTCTGCGCGATGTGCGCTATGGCTATGAAGGCAAGAACCATCTCGATGGCGCGGTCGACAAGTCGAACCCCTATTTCTCCTTTGCCGCCGACAAGTGCATCGTCTGCTCGCGCTGCGTGCGCGCCTGCGGCGAAGTGCAGGGCACCTTCGCGCTGACCGTCGACGGGCGCGGCTTTGCCTCCGTGATCTCCGCCGGCCAGAGCGAGGACAACTTCCTCAGCTCCGAGTGCGTCTCCTGCGGTGCCTGCGTGCAGGCCTGCCCGACCTCGGCGCTGATGGAAAAGAGCGTTACCGCGATCGGCAAGCCCGAGCGCGCCGTCGTCACCACCTGCGCCTATTGCGGCGTCGGCTGTGCCTTCCGCGCCGAAATGAAGGGCGAGCAGCTCGTCCGCATGGTGCCGTGGAAGGATGGCAAGGCAAACCACGGCCATTCCTGCGTGAAGGGCCGCTTCGCATGGGGCTATGCCAACCACCAGGACCGCATCACCAGGCCGATGGTGCGCGAGAAGATCACCGATCCCTGGCGCGAAGTGAGCTGGGACGAGGCCATCGGTTTCGCGGCAAGCAAGATCAACAAGATCAAGGCCAAGAGCGGTCCGCGCGCGCTGGGCGGCATCACCTCCAGCCGCTGCACCAACGAGGAAACCTTCCTCGTGCAGAAGCTGATCCGTGCCGGGTTCGGCTCGAACAACACCGATACCTGCGCCCGCGTCTGCCACTCGCCGACCGGGTTCGGCCTCTCGACCACCTTCGGCACCAGCGCCGGCACGCAGAACTTCGATTCGGCGGAAAAGACCGACGTGTTCCTGCTGATCGGCGCCAACCCGACCGACGCGCACCCCGTGTTCGGCAGCCGCATGAAGAAGCGCCTGCGCGAAGGCGGCAAGATCATCGTGGTCGACCCGCGCCGGATCGACCTCGTGAAGTCGCCGCACATCGAGGCCGCGCATCACCTGCCCTTGCAGCCGGGCACCAATGTGGCCGTACTGACCAGCCTCGCTCACGTGATCGTCACCGAAGGCCTCGCCGACGAGGACTTCATCCGCGCGCGCTGCGACTGGGATGAATATCAGGACTGGGCGCGCTTCGTCTCCGAAGAGAAGCATTCGCCCGAATTCCTCGAGGCCGTCACCAAGGTTCCGGCAGAAACCGTACGCGAAGCCGCGCGCCTGTTCGCCACCGGGGGCAACGGCGCGATCTACTACGGCCTCGGCGTGACCGAGCACTCGCAGGGTTCGTCGACCGTGATGGCGATTGCCAACCTCGCGATGGTCACCGGCAACATCGGCCGCGAGGGCGTGGGCGTGAACCCGCTGCGCGGCCAGAACAACGTGCAGGGCGCCTGCGACATGGGCAGCTTCCCGCACGAGCTGCCCGGCTACCGTCACATCTCGAACCCCGAGGTGCGCGAGCTGTTCGAGAACGACTGGGGCGTGAAGCTTGACCCGGAACCGGGCCTGCGCATCCCCAACATGCTCGATGCCGCCGTCGATGGCAGCTTCCGGGCGATCTACATCCAGGGCGAGGACATCCTCCAGTCCGACCCCGACACCAAGCACGTTTCCGCCGGTCTTGCCGCGATGGACTGCGTGATCGTGCACGACATCTTCCTCAACGAGACCGCGCACTATGCCCACGTGTTCCTGCCGGGCAGCACCTTCCTCGAGAAGAACGGCACCTTCACCAATGCCGAGCGCCGCGTGCAGGCCGTGCGCAAGGTGATGGAGCCGGCCAACGGTTATGAGGACTGGCAGGTTACCCAGCTGCTCGCCAATGCCATCGGCTGCAACTGGACCTATAGCCACGCTTCCGAGATCCTCGACGAAATCGCTCGCCTCACCCCCGGTTTTGCCGGGCTGAACTGGGCACGCGTCGATGCCAACGAACAGCTGCAGTGGCCGGTCAACGACAAGGCCCCGCAGGGCTCGCCGATCATGCACGTCGATGGCTTCGTGCGCGGTAAGGGCAAGTTCGTGGTCACCGAATATGTGCCGACCGACGAGAAGACCGGTCCGCGCTATCCGCTGCTGCTGACCACCGGGCGCATCCTTAGCCAGTACAACGTCGGCGCGCAGACCCGGCGCACCGGCAACAACGTCTGGCACGAGGAGGATATCCTCGAAATGCACCCGACCGATGCCGAAAACCGCATGCTGAAGACGGGCGACTTCGCCAAGCTGGCCAGCCGTTCGGGCGAGACCACTTTGCGTGTGCTGGTGACGGACCGGGTGGCTCCGGGTGTGGTCTACACCACCTTCCACCATCCCAGTACGCAAGCCAACGTCGTCACCACCGACAATTCGGACTGGGCCACCAACTGCCCCGAGTACAAGGTGACTGCGGTGCAGGTCACGCCCAGCAACGGGCCGACCGAGTGGCAGGAAGACTATGCCGACCTCGCCGCCATGGCGCGCCGGATCGAACACGTGGAGCCCGCCGAATAATGAGCACCGACAAGCTGCGCCGGATGGCCGACCAGATTGCCCGCAACTTCGAGGCAATCGGGCACGACAACGCCGTGCTGGCCACCGCCGACCACATCAACAAGTTCTGGGATCCCCGCATGAAGGCGGGGATCTTCGGTGACGACTGGTCGCATCTGTCGCCGATTGCTGCCGCGGCGGTGGAGAAGCTGGCCAAGGGCGCAAACCCCGCCCCGCAGACCGGCGCGACCGAGTTCAACAAGGTCGACGAAGTCGGGCACAACGACGCGGGCTAACCCAACCTCCGCTCACCCTGAGCTTGTCGAAGGGTGGTCCTTTCTTCTAGCGCTGGGGTCGAAGGAAAAGCAGCCCTTCGACAAGCTCAGGGCGAGCGGACGGGATTTGGAACATGGCAACGACCACAAGGCAAGTCACCCAGTTCGGGCTTTCGGGCGGCACCATCCTGCTGAGCCGCGAGTTCGTGCCCGAAGTGCCGGTGGCGCTCGAGTTCAACGGGCTCGCCTATGCGGTGATGATGGCCACGCCGACGGACCTCGAAGACTTCGCGCGTGGCTTTGCGCTCACCGAAGGGCTGGCGCAGTCGGTCGAGGATATCGCCGATCTGGCGGTGGTCGAAGTCGAGAAAGGCTGGATCGCACGCGCGCAACTGACCGGCCTCGGGATCGACAAGCTGACCGAGCGCGTGCGCACGCGGGTAGCGGAAAGCTCGTGCGGGCTGTGCGGGATCGAGAACCTTGAGGCGGTCGCAAAGCCCCTGCCGCCCGTGGCAAAGCACGAGGCCATCGAAAGCGCCGCGATCTTCCGCGCGCTGGCAAAACTACGTGATCACCAGCCGCTGACGAAGGCCACCGGCGCAGCCCATGCCGCCGCCTTCTGCGCGCCGGATGGCACGATCCTCCACGCCCGCGAGGACGTGGGCCGCCACAATGCGATGGACAAACTGGTCGGCGCGCTCGCCGCTGCGGGGCAGAGCCCGTCCGAGGGATTTATCCTGTCCTCGGCGCGCTGCTCATACGAGATCGTCGAGAAGGCGGTGCGCGCGGGCGCGACCAGCTTGGTCACTATCTCGCTGCCGACTTCGATGGCGGTCGCCCGCGCCGAGGCCGCCGGGCTCAGCCTGTGGTGCCTCGCCCGCAACGATTCGGTGCTGAAGGTCGCCTGAGCCTTAGATTCTGATGACATTAGCCTTGTTAGTTGACACCACCAGTTAGAGTGGACGACCGGGGTGGTTTTGGCGGGGATTTCCGGGGAGAGCCGGGAATTGGCGGTCCAGAAATGGCGGAAAATCGTGGTTTTCGCGCTTCGGGGCTCGATCTGGCCAGCGCTCCCAGCCGGTTTGCGATTGTCTAGAGTGACGGTCGATTTAGACGATGATCTGACACTTGCGGCTGGAGTGGCGCGATCTAAGAAGTGAGCGTCTTAGGCGGCTCTTAGTGGCGGTTTTCTGCCGTTTCAGGGCCATTCAAGACGCATCTGAGAGGCTCTTAGGGCTGCGTTAAGTGGGCGCGAACTGGGGTTTATCGTGCCCAGTTCGCCATTTTCGGCCCGAACTGGGCACTTATTGATATCTAACGATAAATTAAGCAAAAGCGGCCCAGCGCAACCCTACTTACACGAGTGAAACTGGGCGCGAAATTTCAGCGCGCTGGGGTCCACATTGCGGACACCAGACCCCCACAATGTGGGGGAGTTGCGAAGGGTACCCGTAACGAGGGTACCCTACTCACCATCGCCGTAGCGCCAGTAGCGGGCGCGCTGGGTCACCTCTTCGTAGAACGTTTCGAGCCGGTCGGGCGCATCGGGCTTGCCGATATCCTTGACGATGCTCTCGAATGCCTCGGTGGCGTTGCCGCCTTTCTCCTCCTTGCGATCGGCGATGCGTTCGGCGCAGGCGAGGGCGATCTCATCAAAGAATGACGTGAAATCACGCATTTGCGCTGCATATTCGAGGGGTGAGAAGCGCCGGCCATAGGCATCGAACGACGGCGCGATGAAGATGGCCAGGCAGCGGCCTTCGTAAAGCAGCTGCTGGCCGAGTTCCTCGCGCCGTGCCTGCCGTGCCTGCGCGCGTTGATGATCGGGCAAGATCGCCGCGACACGTTCGTAGGCGGCTTCCGGGATCGCCCCGCGTTTCCTCCAATTCACAAAATTCTGGGCAGAATACCCAATTAAAAGAGCGAGTTGGCGATCTGATGCAGCATGAAAGCTCGCGCGCCACGCGGCAATCTGCTCGTCCACGCTTGACATCAAATGTAAACTATAGTTTTGATGATGACATCATATGTAAAACGAGAGTTAGCCATGAACCCTCCCCTGCACAAAGAAGAGATCAAGTCGCGTATCCGCCAGCGGTACGGCTCGATGCTGGCGTTTGAGCGCGAAAAAGGGCTGATGAACCATTCGGTAAGCCTTGTGCTGGCCGGACATCCGATCCTGCCCACGGCAGAGGCAATCGCGGATGAGCTGGATATTCCGGTGCATCGGGTGTCGCGCCGTTATCATGATCAATACCTGAAGTTAGCCATTTCGCCCCGGCATAGAGGGCCGAAGAGCGAAAAGCACGCCCTTCCTGCGCAGGAGAAGCGCGCATGAATGCGGTGGCGTTGTGTGCAGCGGATATCCGCGAGCTGGAGGGCGATGCCTGCATCGAGGACGTGCGGCTGGGCGAACGGCTGGGCATGGCGCAGCCTCTCGACATCCGCCGCTCTGTGAAGCGGAACTTCGAAGAACTGGCAGGCTACGGACCATTGCGCACCAGGTGCGAAATGGTCGAGCTGGGCAGCGGCGCGAAGCGCGAGGTCACGGTTTACCTGCTGAACGAAGAGCAGGCGCTGTTGCTGGCGATGCTGAGCCGCAGCCCGCTGGCGCAGGCTCTGCGCCGCGAGATCATCACGGTGTTCATGGCCTACCGCCGAGGACAGCTTGGGCAGTCCGCTCAACCCGCGCGGTTCATCCCGACGCCAGCGACCAAGCGCGGCGGGCGCGGCAGGCTTTCCAGCATCGAGCAACTGCCTGCCAAATGCGACGAAGACGTGGCGTGGGTGCGCGAGGCGCTGGCCGAGCGGCGGCTGGCGCAGGTGGATATCCTGGCGGAACTGAACAGGCGGCTGGCGGCGAAGGCTGTGAAGCGCATCAGCAAGGGGGCTTTCGGGCGGTTCGCGGTGCGCCAGTCGCTGGCGCTGCGACGGTTCGAGGAAAGCCAGCAGGTCACCGAGGAAATCGTGACGCGGCTTGGCCCGGACGGCGGGCGCGCAGGATTCGTGGCGACCGCCGAGGTGCTGCGCGAGCGGATTTCCAACTGTGTCACGCATGATGAGGAAGCCTCCCCGCGTTCGCTGGGCAGTGCGGCGCTGGCGCTGCAGCGACTGCGGAACGTGACCGAAGATAACAGGCGCGGGAGGGCTGCAGCGTGAAGGTGCTGGACGATCTTGGCTTCGCCAACCCGAAGGCGGTTCGCCGCGCCAAGTTGGCGAGTGCGCTACGCGCGGAACGGGCGGAAGCGGAAGCACGTCGCGATTCAATCGTTCGCTGGCAGGCCGCGCAGCTGCTCGACATCATCGACCAGCGCATCGAGCGCGCCCTCAAGCGCGTTGGACCTCTCGTTGCCGATCTGGATCATGACAGCGCTTGCGCAGTCCCGGCAGCGGGCCGCGAGGCCGGGTTGATCCCGCTCGATGATGGCGAGCAGGCCGGTGACGAGGCCGCGCATGGCGTCGATCTGGACCTCAAGAAAATCGAGGCGGTTCTCAAACATGGTCTGTCTGTCTTCGGCGGTCATGACGGTTCCCTTCCTGTTGCTGGTGGCGGGGAGGCTAGCGGCGCTTCTGAGGGCGGTCATCGTCTAAGTGGGGATGCCGAATGAACACCCTGCTGACGAATGCCACGCTGTTCGAGCTGGCACCGACCGACGTGTTCGAGGGCGACCGGATCGGCTTCCTGCACGAGGACAAGGCGGCGGCGCTGGGGCGGCTGATGGCCGTCGACGGCCAGCGCGACCCGATCAAGGTGGTGCGCAACCTGCCGAGCAAGCCGATCGATCAGGTGATCGCCGAGGGCAAGAAGCCATGGCGGCTGGTGACCGGCATGCACCGGCTGATCGGCGCGCGGATGGAAGGGATTACGGTCTGGGCGATCGAAGTCTCGGGCAAGCCCGACCAGCTCGCCGACCTTGAGGCCAGCGAGAACCTGCACCGCCGCCCGCTGGGGCCGATCGAGCGCGCCAAATTCACCGCCGCGCTGGTGCAGGCTGCGCAGGAGCGGCTGGCGCGCGAGCGAGGCGGAAAAAGCCAGCAACAGCTGGCTGTTAAGGCGCGCTGGGACCGGGTTAAGCACGGCGAAATGCGCACCGAAGAAGCGCTGCGCGACGATGCCGAGGATGCTTGTGACAACTTGGCACAAGCATACGGAGTGACAAGTTGTCACTCCGTATCCGATGATGCTTCTGCAAACGCTGCACAAGCATCCAGCTGGGTCGATTCCGTCGGCTCCGCCATGGAGCTGGGCAAGCGCGAAATCCATCGCGACCTCGCCATCTTCCGTCTGCTGATCGAGCCTTTTCCTGAGCTGATCGAGGCGCTCTCGCGCCACCCGATTGTCGGCGAGAACCGGAGCCAGCTCAAGCTGGTGCAGGACGTGAAAGACGAGGCGCAGCGCCGCGAGGTGATCGAGGCGCTGCTCGAAGATCGCGACCTCTCGGCCGACATGGCGCGGGCGCAACTGGGCATCGACAGCACCAAGGGTGCAGCGCCCACGCCCGACGTGAAGTTCACCAGCACGATGATCGACAGCTGGGGGCGGCTTTCGATCACCGCCAAGCGCGAGTGTCTGCCACGGTTCGTGAACCTGCTGAGCAAGGACATGAAGGCTCGCCTGCGCGAGCTGCTGGACGAGGAGGACGCGGCATGAAAGTGAATTTCACCGGCCTGCTGATCACCATTGGCGCGCACCGCAAGAAGCCGGACACGGTCTTCTATGCGGGGCCGATCGAGGTAATCGCCTACCCGCAAATGCAGCCAGCTCTCGCACCTGAGCAAGGTGGTGTCGCATGAGGCTGCTCCCCGAAATCGACCATAGCGGCACCTGTATTTCAGCAGACGACTTTCAAGCCGAAGGGCGCACCTTGACGATCCGTTGGCTTGGCATTGTCGTCGAGATTTCGCTGTTGCGTGAGACCGATCTCGACGGCCGTCCCATGGGCCCAGGGGAGTGGATCGGCTGATGCGCGCGAGCTATCTCTCCGCGCTCGCCTGGCTCGCGCATCACGACGATTGCGGCTGGGCCTATCGCGACGACACCGTTCTCAGTGCCCCGGCCCAGCTGGTTGTTCACCTGTGGGACAAGGCCCCGCGCCTGCTCGCCTACGACCTGCGCGCCCTCCGCATGAAGGAGGGCCTTGGCCATGCGTAACGGCGAAGTGACCCGCACGAAGAAGGCCAAGCGGCACCCGCTCGACTGGTATGTCGAGCAGGGCTGGGAATGGGACATGGTCGCGCGCCAGATCGGCATGGAGCCTGAGCTGGCCGATGGTGCGGCGATCTGGGACCCGGCTGCAGGCTATGGCCATGCCGGATCGCGGCTGGCCGACTGGGGTTTCTCCACGCGCATTTACCTCAGCGATCTGGTCGAGAACGTCGCCTGGCAGGATTTCCATATCCGGCCGACGTTCTTCTCGGCGGACTTCCTTGAGCTGACCGCGCCACCGGTGCGGCCGGTCTCGATCTTCATGAACGCGCCCTATTCCTACATCGAGGGAATCGGCGAGGCCTTCGTGCGCCACGCATTGAAGCTCGCCACGCACCGGGTGGTGACGCTGTTTCCAATCAAGTGGCTAGCGGGTGGCAAGAAGCGGGGCCGGTTGTTCCGGCTCGACCATCCGCCGCAGCAGGTGCTGTACTTCACCCAGCGCCCCAGCATGCCGCCCGGCGACATGATCGATGCGATGGGCAGCAAGGCCTACAAAGACGGCGCGGTGGATTACTGCGCCGTGGTCTGGGACGTGCGGCATCCGACCGCGCCGGGCGAGACGCGCAGCGTGTGGCTGCCCCGATTCGACGATCCGATCGGGGAGGCGCTCTGATGCTGGGTGCAACCCCCCGCCAGTACGATCTGCTGCGCTACATCGTCGGCTATATCGGAGCGCATGGCTACGGGCCGAGCTTCGTGGAGATGGCGGCTGGCGTCGGCGTCAAGGGCAAAGGCGCGGTCCATCGTTTGCTGACCGGGCTTGAAGATCGCGGACTGATATTGCGGCGGCACGGCAGTTCGCGTGCGATCACGCCGCTGCATGTGCCCGCCATTCCGCGCACGCCCGACGGTGCGCCGTTGCAGGTGGTGAAGCTGGAGTACTTCGCATGAAGGCCTCGGCTGGCACCCGCCTGATCGGCAGGATCGTGGTTTACCGCGAGGTTCGCGAGTTCATCCTCGCCCGCGTGGCCGAGCAGAGTCCGGAAAGGCTGCGCGTGAGGCGCTGGCTGACCTCGAAAGGCCGCTGGAGCCATGGCCTGCAGAGACTGCAGCCTAGCGACGTGATCGCGGTCTTGCCGAAACGGGCGAGCCCGCCAGCCATCCTCGAACAGATCAGCGCGGCACAACGCAAGCGCGACGATGACCTGCGGCAGGTGCGCAGGGGCTTCGATGCCGACGTCCGCACGATTCTTCAGAGCAGGAGCGCATGATGGCCAGCACGTCCCGCAATGCCGCTTACTACCGCAAGCATCGCCTCGCCTTCGAGCGCGCGCAGCGCGGCGGGATCACGCCTGCAGAGGCTGCGCAGCTGATCGAGCACGAAGAGCGCATGGCGCGCCTGCAGGCGACCGCCGAGGAATTCGAGCGCAAATATGGCCCGGCCACGGCACCGTTCAGGAAGTGGGATGCTGCCCACATGCTGAGGAACTGAGGCGATGGCGAAGGCTCGCGCTCATCCCGGCCAGCTGGGCTTCGATTTCGAAGCGCCCGCACCTGCCAGCGGCGTTGCCGCACTGGCGGGGCTGGAGCGGCGCATCTCGCAAACCGTGGGCACCATTCTGGCCAGCGATCCGCGCAGCCGGAAGGTGATCGCAGCCGAGATGAGCGAGATCCTCGACGAAGACGTGAGCTGGCAGATGCTGGACGCCTACGCGAGCCCGGCGCGCAGCGATCACAAGGTGCCCATGAGCCGGTTCTGGGCGCTGCTGTTGGTCACTTCGCGGCAGGACTTGCTCGATCCGCTGACGCGGGAGCTCGGCGCTGGCGTCCTGATCGGCAGGGAGGTGCAAACCGCACGCCTCGGCCAGATCGACGCGATGATGGAAGAACTCAAGAAAGAGCGCCGCCGCATCAAGGGCGACGGCGCACCGGTGATCAGGGGAAATAAGTGAAACTCGCAGCACAAGCCCTGACTGACCGCGTTGCGTCCGCTGCGAATGAGCAGGCTGCCGAACCGCGCGAGTGGTTCTCCGCAGCCGAACTGGCCGAGCTGCGCCTGCCCGGCCTGCCTGCGGATAAGCGGGCGATCAACCGGCGCGCACGCGATGAACGTTGGGCGAGCAAGGTCAGCCCGGATGGCGAGTTGCTGGTCCGCGAGCGGAAGGCCCGTGGCGGCGGCAGCGAATTCCACATGAGCCTTCTGCCCGGTCCTGCCCGCGTCGATCTGGTGCGGCGTGGCCTGCTGGCCGCAGAGCCGAGCCAAGACGAGGCCAAGACGCCTTTGCGCGGCAGCTGGGCATGGTTCGAGCAGCAGCCTGCAGCAGTGCGCGAGGAAGCCGCACGACGCCTGCACATTCTCAACGAGACTGCTCTGCTCGAAGAGGCCGGAGCGACCGCCAGCGCCGCAGTCGGCGAGCAGGCGTCGGCCAATGGCGTGTCGCCAGCCACGATCTGGAACTGGAAATCGCTGGTCGACGGGATTGCTCAGGCGAACTGGCTGCCCGCGCTCGCACCGCGCCGGAAAGGCGGAGGGCAACGCGCTCAGATGCCTGCCGACCTGTGGGCCATGCTCAAGAGCGACTGGCTGCGGCCTGAGCAGCCGAGCCTTTCGAGCTGCTGGGCGCGGATCACAAAGATCGCGGATTCGAGAGGCATCCAATTGCCTTCCGAACGGTCGATCAGACGCCGCCTGGAGCGTGAACTGGACCCGCGCGTGGTGACGCTGGGAAGGAAAGGAAAAGAAGCTTTGGAAACTGCAACACCGGACGTTCGCCGCACGCTTGAAGGGCTGCACGCGCTCGATATCGTGAACATCGACGGGCACACCTTCGACGTTTTCGTGACGCACCCTGAGACCGGCAAGCCGGTTCGTCCGGTGATGGTGGCGATTCAGGACATTTACAGCCGCAAGATGCTGGCTTGGCGGCTCGACCTCTCCGAAAATGTGCTTGCCACCCGGCTCGCCTTTGCCGACCTGTTCCGCGAATACGGCATTCCCCGCGAATGCCTGCTGGACAACAGCCGCACCTTCGCGAGCAAGGCACTGACGGCGGGTGCAGCTACCCGATACCGCTTCAAGACGATCGCTGAAGAACCGGCGGGTCTGCTCGTTTCGCTCGGGATCAAAGTGCGGTTCGCGCAGGTCTACCACGGGCAATCGAAGCCGATCGAGCGCGCCTTTCGCGACCTGTGCGACCATATCGCGCGCGGCCCCGAATGCGCGGGCGCTTACACCGGCAACAGCCCGGTCAACAAGCCGGAGAACTACGGCAAGCGGGCGATCCCGTGGGATGAGTTCGAGGGCATCGTGGAGCGCGGCATTGCCGACCATAACGCCCGGCTGGGACGGCGCGCAGGTGTATGCCGGGGGCGCAGTTTCGACCAGACCTTTGCCGAGAGCTATGCCGAGGCGACGATCCGCAAGGCGACACCCGAGCAGCTGCGCATGGCGCTGCTGGCAGCGGAGCGGAAGCGCCTCTCTAAGCGCAATGGCGAGATCAAGCTCTACGAGAACCGCTACTGGTCGCCCGAGTGCAGCGCCCATCGGGGCGAGATGGTCACCGTGCGGTTCGACCCGGACAACCTGCACCAGTCGATCCACGTCTACGACCGGGAGGGTCGCTACCTGGCCGAGGCGGCGCTGTTGCAGGATAGCGGGTTCGGCGATGTGGCGGGTGCGATCGCAACCGGCAAGCGCAAGAAGGAGCAGCGGCGGGCGGTGCGCGCCGGGCTGGAAGCCGAACGCGAGATGAGCGCGGCCGATATCGCCGCAGCGCAGCGGGCACTGGCAGCAGATCGTCAGAAGAACACAGCGCCGCGACCACTGAAAGCCGGGGCGGTCAGGCTGGTCCACCACAGCAAGACGGCTGCCGCGATGAAGATTGTCGATCAGATCGAAGATCAGCGCGCTGCGAGCGACGACAGGTTTTTCACCGCCTTGGGGAAGCTGAGGGCGGTGGACTGAAGTGGTGCGCGGGGGCGAGCTGCAAACTGATCCCCGCGCACCGTCCACGAAACGCACCCTTGGGGTGCAGCAGACGGGAAGTGATTTAACCGATGAGCACACCTACGCCAACGATCGATATCGAAAACGAGCGCCGCTGGCTTCAGAACCACAAGCACGAAACGGGGCTGTCGTGGTCTGAACTTGCGAAGCGCACAGGCCTGCCCGACAGCACCATCAGCCTGTTCGGAGGAAAGAACGGATACCCCGGCAAGGAAGAGCGCCCCGCCGAGCATGTTCGCCGATATCGCGAAATGTTGTCCGCTCACGAAGCGGCAGACCTTGAGCCAGTCACAGCGCCAGCTTTCTTCCAAACCGAGACCAGCCAGCGACTGCACCATCTGTTCCTGATGGCTCAGCGCGGAAAGATGTATTACGTCTCGCTGCCATCGGGGCTGGGCAAGTCAACATCTGCCCGACAGTTCCAGCAGCTCTATCCCAATGTGATCCTGGCGACGATGCGACCTTCGTCGGCCGGGCTGATGTCGGCAATGGTCCGGATACTGAGCGCGCTGGGTCAGGACAATGCGAAGGGCGCGCCGGACCGGTTGTCCGCGCAAATCGTCGATCACCTGAAAAAGCTGCGCCACCCGCTCCTCCTGATCGATGAGGCACAGGAACTCACGATCAAGGCGATGGAAGAAATCCGCGCGTGGAGCGACGAGATTGGACTGGGTGTTGTCTTCATGGGGGACATGCGGCTTCACAAGCTGATTCAGACGAGCGACGTACCTCAGCTGCGGAGGCGAATGCGGCCGATCGTCTGGGAGCGCCCCTTTGCGAAGGACGTGGAGGCACTGGCCGACGCATGGAACGTCACCGATCCCAAATGTGTCAAATTCCTCGGTGAAATCGCCGAGATGGGTGGCGGGCTCGGCAATCCGACCGAGACACTTTGCGAAGCGCTGTTGATTTCTCGTTCTCAGAGTCGACCTCTCGAAGTGGCTGACCTCAAGGAAGCTTGGGTTCGCTTCTCTGCTCGGGCGAACCGGTCATGATGCGCGCGCTGGTCAACACGGTGCGGACCGTGATCCGCGACTATGTCGAAGAGCTGGGCGTTTCGCGCGCAGAGCTCGCCGTCGAGGTGTTCGATTTCGCAGTGGCCTGCTTCACCGGGTTCATTTGTGTGGCCGGTGCCATGGCGGTGCTGCCATGAACGCCCCCATCGCAATCCGGCCGATCGAGCACCGGCTGAAAATTCACCTAGGGATGTGGCAAAACATCCCGCCGCTGATTGAGCAGTTGGTCACGAAGTCGACCATCGCCCTCGTATGCGAGGCCTATGGCATCGATGAACACGAGCTGCTCTCGTATCGGCGCAAGGCGATTTTGGTGCATTCCCGCGCTCTCGCCGTCTGGCTGCTGCGGACATGTGAACCGGCCTTCTCCTATCCGACCATCGGACGCCATCTTGGCGGGCGCCACCATACAACGATCATCAATCTGCACCGCATGGCAATCCGGCTGAGGTTGGAAGACCTCCAATTCGCCGCCCTTTGCGCGACGTTCACGGGCGATGCCCTGTCGCCTCAAAATGGAGGGCGCGCCCATGGCTAACGCAGCCCGCAAAGCGACGTTCGACCGATCAACCCAGCACCGTCGAGCGATGCTGGGGAAGATCAACATCGCCCGCCACCAGCTCAAAATGGACGAGGACGACTACCGCCAAGTCCTGTTCGATGTGGCTGGCGCGCGCAGCCTGAAAGAGATGGATGAGAAGGCCCTTGATGCGGTTCTCGCCCGGATGAAGGCGCTGGGCTTTCAGCCCCTGCCCAAGGCGGGCCAGAAGGGCGCGCAGCACCCGGTGGCCAAGAAGGCGCGGGCGCTGTGGATCTCGCTTTACCACCTCGGCGAGGTTCACAACCCGTCGGAACTGGCGCTGGAGGCCTTTGCCAAGCGTCAGCTCGGTTGCGAGCGGCTGGTCTGGGCGCGGCAGTCGGATGGCTTCCGGCTGATCGAAGCCTTGAAGGCCATGGCAGAGCGCGCGGGCTGGCGGCAGAACTGTCCGGTGTCGGGCAAGAAGCTCGCCCCGTCCACGCTGCAGCAACACCTCTGCGAGCTGATCGTGGCGAAGCTCAAGTCGGCAGGGGCAATTCCGCAGGATTGGTCGCTCGACACCGCCGCCTACCGTCTGTGCGGGATCGAGACCCGTGAGACCGAGCGCGGATATTCGGCCGAGGACTATCACCGCCTGGCATCAGCGCTTGGAGCCAAGCTGCGCGAGGTCGCTCCGCACCATGACAGGAGCGGGCGATGAAACTGGCTGCAACGGTCACACGGCACATGACACGGCGGCGGATCGCCACCGCGCGCACGTTCCTTCCGGTCCAACGCTACCGGCTCGGACAGGTCAATCTGTGCCCTGCCTGTGAGGGGCGGCAATGGTTCATCGGGCGGCAGAGCGCCGAATGCGCATTCTGCGAACACGTCCTGCAGATCGCACGGGATGGACAGGCATGATGCGCAATTCCCGCATCAACTATCGCCGCCGCCCGATTGATCGAGAGGCGGCGATACGGCTGCGCTGGTTCTGGGGCGCAATGCTCGCTGCACTCTCAGTATGGGCGCTGATCATCTGGATTGTCTGCAATGGCCAATGAAGCCGCAGCAGACGTGCCGGCGATCAGCGACCACGGCTTGCTGCGCTTTCTTGAGCGTGGCGGTGGGCTCGATGTCGAGGCCTTGCGCGAAGACCTGCGCCGCTCGCTTACCCGCGCGCACCGAGCTGCTCGCCAGCTCGGCGTCTACGAGTATGTGGTAAAGGCCGATGGCATGCTGTTGCTGATGCGCGGCGGCACGCTGGTGACGGTGCTTGAAGAAAAGAGCCCCTACCAGAGCGCACGTGTGCTCGATCCGGAGCGCTGCACCGACCAATGAGCGAGCAGCTGAGCCACGATCTGATTGCTCTGTTGGGCGATGGCGCGTTTATCGCGCTGGTCGAGGCTTTCGGCGGCACGCGCGTCTATATCCCCGTAACACCTGATGCCGATCACGAGATCGCCGCTGCGATCGGCACCGATATGGCTCACCGGCTGGGGCAGCGATACGCCCCTGCCGTGCTACGCATCCCTCTTGCGCGCGCGTTTCGGGCGCGGCATTACCGCGCGAAAGGGCTTTCGAATGCCCAGATCGCCCGCGCGCTGGGCATCACCGAGAGCGGAGTGGACAAGCTGTTCGCCCGCATGGATGACAAGCCTGTCAAAGGCTCCGCCCAGCTCTCCCTCGACATTTGACCGATCATGCCCGCCGTGGCGGGCATACTGTCACCCCCTGCCATGATCCAGAAGGGCTCCGGGAAGAGCGGAGCGGGATGCTCCGCCATTTCGGCAGGACGGCACCATGGCAGCGAGCAAAATCAGCATTCAGGACCTGGTCGAACGCGGCTATTCGCGGCGGTTCGTCAATGCTTATGTCGATTTGCTCGGTGTGGAAGGCGAGTTTGTAGACGACCCGGTCGATCGCGGCGGCGCGACCAAATACGGCATCTCGCTGCGGTTCCTGAAATCGGCGGGCAAGATCGATCTCGACGGCGATGGCTTCGCCGACTTCGACCTTGATTTCGACGGCGACATCGACGCGCAGGATATCCGCAAGCTGACCGTGCTCGATGCGGCCGAGCTCTATGAGCGGTGCTTCTGGAAGGTGCTGCGCTGCGAGAACATGCCGCGCCCAATCGGGGAGATGATGTTCGACCAAGGCGTGAACGGCGGGAATGTTGCTGCCCGCAAGCTGTTGCAGCGCGCGCTCAACAAGGTGGTCGCCGAGCACCACTTCCGCCAGACGCCTCTCGTGGTCGACGGCGTGGTCGGGTTCCGAACCCAAAGATATCTCGACGGCTTCATCGCGCGCGGCCTGCTTGCAGACATCGTGAAGGCTTACCGCCAGGCCGCCGCCGACCGCTACGTTGCGATCGTGCGGCGCGACGCGCGCCAGCAACGGTTTCTCAAGGGCTGGCTGCGGCGCGCCGAGCAGCTCGGCCGCCACGCTGAGGGCTGACGCGGTGACCGGCATTTTCACCTGGCTAACGCTCAAGGCAACAGGCGTCCTGAAGGTCGCTTCGGACGCTCTTAAGGCGATCCTGAAATGGATGGTGGCGGACTGGCGCAATGGCCCGCTGGTGGTCGGCTGGTTCGTGGCACTGTGCCACTGGCTGCTGGTCGATCCGGCAATGCGCAGTGACCTGAGCAAGGAACGCGCCGCACACAAGGGCACCGAGGCCAAGCTGAAGGAAGCCCGAAACCAGGTGCAGGCCGAGCGCGCTGCCCATGCCAAGACTATCGGCAGGTTTCAGTCCGCAGTGCTGGCGGCGACCGCCGCAGCTCATGCCAACGTCGCGCGGGTCAAAGCCGAGCAGGAAGCCATCACACAGGAGGCCACCGATGAATACCAGCAACGGGTTGCGGCGCTGCGCTCCCGCGCTGCTGCTGCTGAGCGGCGGCTGCGCGCTGCAGCCGAAAGACGAGCAACCGATGCGGCCGATCACGGCGGTGCCTCAGCAGCTGATCTGCCCCAGCCCGGCGATGCCGCCACCAGCACTGATGCAGCGTCCGCGGATCATGGATTTCCTGCCGCCCGATCCGGCCTCGACTGGCCCGACGAATTGAGCGGCGCGGATATCTGCACCGGCAACATGAGCCTCGAAGAGCGGCTCATCGCCAGCGAGCAGGCCGTCCAGCTCGATGCGCTGATCAGCTGGGTGGAGAGGCAATCAACGGTGCCTGTGGCTCCGATCATCACACAGCCCGCCCCCATGCCGGAGACCTTCGATGCAGGGCAATAACCGCACACTCGAAGCCTCGGAGTTGTTCGAGGAAGAGCAGCGCGACCGGCGCATTGCCATGGTGCGTGCCAGCCTTTCCGGGCGCGGTGAAGAGCACTGCTGCGATTGCGGCGATCCCATCGATGTCGCCCGGCGCATGGCCATGCCCAACGCGCGGCGCTGCTTCGACTGCCAGGAGGATCACGAGCGCCGATGATTATTTCAGGTGTCTCAGCAGGCAAGTTCGCCGCAGGCTGGCTTCCGGCAATGGCCGTGAGTGCAGTGCTCAATCCCGTGCCCGAGGCTGCGTACATCGCGCTCGACCTCGGCGGCGTCGAGGTGCCGGTGGTGACTGCGCTGCTCGCCGCTTTCGGTGTGCTCGCCGCCCGTCCGCTCGCGCGGCGTGAGGAGAGCAAGCTCAGCCTGGGCCAGTTCGTTCTCGTGTCGGCCATCATGCTGGTGGTGGTCGAGCTGTGGGTGATCGAGATGCGCCCGCGCTGGTTGTTCGCCTTCGTGGTGGCGATCGGCCTCGGCTTTTCCGGATACTCGCTGATCGAACTGCTGGGCAAGGAACTGAAGGAGCTGGTCAGCGCAGGCTTTCGCGCTGTGCGGCGTCGGATCGGCGGCTTGATCGGCCTTCCCGACGAAGACCGCAGCACCGCAGAAGCCGAGCCCTTCGATCCTTCCGATGAATTTGAAGAGATGTCGGCCAACGGCGGAGGCGGATATCGCCGCAACCGCCCTGTTCGGCGCAACAGTGAACAAGGTGACAGGTATGAGTGAATGGCTGCAAATCGCGATCATCGCCTTTATCCTGCTGGGTATCGGCGTGGCGATCCGGCGCGGTGGTGCGGCCAATCCGGTCGGCACCGGGGAGCTGCAGCGCGAGGTCGCCAGCATGAGAGGCCAGGTCACCTCGATCAAAAATCGCGTCACCGAGATCGAGCACCGATCGGCCAGCAAGGTCGACATAGAGCGGCTCGAAGACCAGCTGAAGATTCACGACACCAAGGTGAGCAAGCTGGGCGAGGCAGTGGCCAGCCAACAGCCGATGATCCAGCACACTTCGCGGCAGGTCGACCGGCTTTATGACGCGATCGTGAAGAAAGGGATGGACGTATGAGCCTGAGCCAGAGCCTTTCGGGTGTTCACGAGCAGCTGGCGGCAGATGCGCGACTGTTTATCCTGGTCGAGCTTGATGCCCAGACTGACGGCCATCTCAACGCGGTCTCGCTGCGCAGTCTCCTGCGCGCACGCTATGGCATCGATCGCACGCCCGAGTGGCTGGCGACCCAGCTGAACCTCCTGGCCGATCTCGGCGCGGTCGAGGTGATCAGCGCCGGGGCGATCCCGATCGCGCGCATTCTCGCCCCCGGCCAGCACCATGTGGCGCAGCGTTCGATCCTCGCGGGCGTCACCCGGCCGAGGGACGCCAGCTGATGAGCGAGGAACGCGCATCGGGCTCGCAGCGCGGCCGGGGGCGGCTGTCGTCGATCGACTTGCTGCCCGAAGAGGCCGAGGCCGATGTCGTGTGGGCGCTGGAGAAGCTGCGCGACCGGAAGCTTCCGCAGACCGTCATCCTCGCCGAGTTCAACGAACGGCTGATGGACAAAGGGTTGGAGCCGATCAGCAAAGGTGCCTTCAGCCGCTACGCCGTGCGCAAGGCCATCCAGTTCCGCAAGCTGGACGAGGTGCAGCGAATTTCGGGCGAGCTGGTGACCAGCCTCGGCAGCGACGGCCCCGATCAGGTGACGGTTGCCGTGGCCGAAATGCTCAAGCTGGCGATGTTCCAGATGCTCGAAGAGGGCGAGGTCGATTCGAAGAACATCATGGAGCTGGGCCGCGCGCTGCAAAGCGCCGTGAACGCGCAGCGCGCCTCGGACGAATATCGCAAGCAGCTCGAAGCCCGCGTCAGCAAGCAGATCGAGCAGGCAGCCGACAAGGCCGAGGAGATGGCGCGCGAAGCCGGGCTTTCGCCCGAGCGCATCGAGCAGCTGCGGCGTGATTTCCTCGGGGTACGCGAGGCGAAGAAGTGAGCGGCATGGATAAGCAGCTCCTCGCCAAAATTCAGAAGTGCTTTGCACTCGCCGGCTCATCCAACGAGTACGAGGCAGCCGCTGCCTTGGCCAAGGCCAAAGCCCTGATGGACGAGAACGGCATCAGCTTCGAAATGCTGCAAATGGCCGACATCGAGGAGGCCACATCGCGAGCAAGCAGAACGCAACGGCCGCCTGTATGGGAAACCTACCTGTGCGCCGCTGTACAACGAGCGTTCGGCGTCGTGTCGTTTATCAATGAGGGCGGCGACCGCACGTTCGTCGGGCGCGGCGTTTCAGCAGAGATTGCCTCCTACGCCTTCGCAGTGCTTTTCCGGCAGCTGAAGCGCGCACGCCGAGACTATATCGCAGCCAAATTGAGCCGCTGCAAAACCGCGAACAAGCGGCGGCGAGCCGACGTTTACTGCGAGGCATGGACCCTCGCTGTTTACAGCAAGATCGCCCGTTTGGCCCCGCAGCTGCCCCAAGACGCCGTGATCGACCAATATCTCGCCGAGCGCCACCCTCAGCTTGTCGGTGTCGATTCCCGCTCTGCTGCGAAGACCGGGCGGGCTGCTGAGAACGACTACTGGAACGGTTTGGCGAGCGGCTCGCAGGTGGAGTTGCACCGAGGAGTGGACGCTGAAATGCCTCCTCTGGCGATTGCATGAGCGGCCGTGATTGGCCCGCAGGCGTGCCGCGTGAGTGGCGTCGCGATGAACCCGAGCTCGCAGGCCTCGGCGCACGGCTGCGGCGCGAGTGCCAGGAGGTGCTCCCGGCGTGGGGCGATCCTCTGCAAGCGTCGGTTTACTACGACCAGCAGGACGCGCGGCGCTACCTGACGGCCGAATTCGCCAACGGCATGCGGCTCTCGATTTGCTACCGGTTCGACGGCTGGCAGGTTGAGAGCTTTGACGTGGTGGGGCCGCTATGAGCCGTTTCGCCGCCATCGACCTTGCCTGCAACGATCCCGACAACGGGCTGTTCGCCGGAAGGGTAGCCGCAGCGTGCTGCGGCGGAATGACGATCGAACCGCCCTGGGGCAAGCCGGTCAAATTCACCGTGCTCACGGGTCGAAAAATTCGTCTGCACCGGAAAGTCTTCAAGCTTGCCAGCCCAACCACTGAGTGGGTCGGGAACTGGTGTTGGAACCGGTACAGGTTCACCGATGGCGAGGCACAGCGACTGCTACGCACACTGAAATCACATGGCTGGATCGCGACCGATGGCCCGGTCTCGCTCTGTGATTGGTGGGATGAGCTGGCATGAACCAGACCGACACCGACTTCCTCCCCACCGCCGACCAAGCACCACCGCGTTCGCCGATCGATGATCTTATGCCGGGCCAGCTGCCGCCCGAGGGCATGGACCCGCTGGCCGAAGGCATCCTGATGGCGCACCAGCGTGAATGGGTGGCCGATCATTCGCCGCTGAAGCTGGCCGAGAAAGGCCGCCGCACCGGCTTTACCTTTGCCGAGGCGCTCGATTCCACGCTGATCGCGGCCGCCTCGCGCAGCGCCGGTGGCGACAACACGTTCTACATCGGCGACACGAAGGACAAGGGCCTGGAGTTCGTCGCCACCTGCGCGCGGTTCGCCACCAGTGTGGCCAAGGAACTGGTCTCGGTGCACGAGTTCCTGTTCGAGGACCGGCAGCCCGACGGCGAGAGCAAGTACATCAACGCCTATCGCATCCGCTTCGCCAGCGAGTTTCAGATCGTCGGCCTTTCATCCAGCCCGGCGAACATTCGCGGCCTGCAGGGGCGCGTGGTGATCGATGAAGCGGCCTTCCACCGCGACGTGGCGGCCGTGATCGATGCTTGTAACGCGATGCTGATCTGGGGCGGCACGATCCGCATTATCAGCACGCATAACGGCAATTTGAATGCCTTTAACGAGCTGGTTAAGGAGAGCCGCGAGGGCAAGTACGAGTACTCGATCCACCGCGCGACCTTCGACGATGCCGTGGCGAATGGCCTCTATGAGCGGGTCTGCCTGATCCGGGGCTGGACACCGACGGCGGAAGGCAAGGCCGAATGGTATCGCCGCATTCGCAAGAGCTATGGCAGCCGCGTGGAAGCGATGCGCGAGGAGCTCGATGCGATCCCGCGCGAAGGCGAAGGCACGCTGCTGCCGCTCGCCTGGATCGAGGCCTGCACCGATCAAAGCTACAAGGTGGCGCGATGGGCTCCGCCGATCGCCACTGCTGGCAAGCCGGACTTCGTGCACTGGCCGGAAGCCCAGCGCCGCGCGGACATGCTCGCCTGGCTTGAGCGCGAGGTGGCCCCGGCGCTCGATCGTTATCGCGGCCAAAGCCTCACATGGTTCCTCGGCGGCGACTTCGCCATGCGGCAGGATCGCAGCTCCTACCCGATTGGCTTTGTCGATGAGCAGCTGAAGCGGCACGTGCCGATGATCCTCGAACTGGATCGATGCCCTTACGACCAGCAGAAGCAGGCGCTGTTCTGGCTGGTCGAGCAGATTGGTCACTATGGCCGCTTCGGCGGCGGCGTGCTCGATGCCAACGGCAACGGCATGGCGCTGGCGCAGGAGGCGGCGCAGAAGCTAGGCCCGGAGCGGATCGTCGAGCTGATGCCGAGCCTTGTATGGAGCCGCCAGTACGGACCGCTCTTCCGCGCGGCATTCGAGGACGGCACGATCCTGATCCCTGCCGATAAGGACACCCGCGACGATCTGCGCCAGCTGAAAATGATCGGGGGCGTGGCCCGAATGCCGAAGTCGGTGCGCGAGGAAGGCACCGACGGCGGCAAGCGCCATGGCGATAACGCGGTGGCGCTCTGGAACTTCCATGCGGCCACGATGAACCCCAACGAGACTGCCTACGACTATCGCGCCGTGGGACGGTCAACCGGCGACCCGTTCGGCGACCCTGACAGCGATTTCGACAGCCGAGAAAGCGGTCGCGAATGGTGGCGCAGGCCGCTCGGCTCCATATTCGGCGCAGGAGGGGCTTTCTGATGGCTTCGCGCCCCCTCACCGCCAAAATGCCCGCACCCGCCCTCTTAACCCGTCTTAAATCGGCTCTGGCGGCTATTCAGATGAAAGGAGTGGGCCAATGACCGGCCTGGTCGACCGGTGGGGCAACCCACTGAAGAAGCAATTGCTGCAGCGAGAGGTGTCGGGGCCGACCCTCGCGGGTGTTCGACAGCCAGTGACCGGCTACCCCGGCGACGGGCTTACGCCAGTGCGGCTCGCCCGCATTCTGCGCGAGGCCGATATGGGCGAGCCGCTCAGCTATTTCGAGCTCGCCGAGCAGATCGAGGAGCGTGATCTGCACTATGCTGGCGTGCTTGCCACACGCAAGCGCAGCGTCAGTCAGGTCGACATCACCGTGGAAGCGGCGAGCGACGGAGCCGAGGACGTGCGCCGTGCCGATCTGGTCCGCACCTGGCTCAAGCGGGATGAGCTGTCGGGCGAGCTGTTCGACATTCTCGATGCCGTCGGCAAAGGGCTGTCGTTTACCGAGATCGTCTGGGACTTCAGTGAGGGCCAATACCAGCCCTCCAGCCTCGAATGGCGCGATGCCCGCTGGTTCCGCCCAGACCGGGACGGCGTGACACCGCTGCTACGCGGCGGGATCGACGGCCACGGCCAGGACGAACCGCTGCCAGCGTTCAAGTTCATCCGACACGAGGTGAAGGCGAAGTCCGGGCTGCCTGTGCGATCAGGCATCGCCCGCCTCGCGACGTGGAACTGGATGTTCAAGGCCTACACCATGCGCGACTGGGCCGTGTTCACCCAGACCTATGGCCAGCCCCTCAGGCTCGGAAAGTTCGGACCCGGCGCGAGCAGCGAGGACAAGGATACGCTGTTCCGGGCGGTGGCGAACATTGCCGGGGACTGCGCGGCGATCATCCCCGAGGGCATGTCGATGGATTTCGTCGAGGCCAAGAATGTCGGCACGGGCAGCGATCTTTATGAGAAGCGCGCGGACTGGCTCGATCGGCAGATGTCGAAGGCGGTGCTGGGCCAGACCACCACCACCGACGCGGTGAGCGGCGGGCACGCGGTGAGCCAGGAGCACCGCGAGGTGCAGGAGGATATCGAGACCGCCGACTGCAAGGGGCTCTCGGGAACGCTCAACCGCGACCTGATCCGCCCATGGATGGATCTCGAATTCGGGCCTCCCACCGGCGATGTCGGCTATCCGCGCCTCGTGATCGCGCGGCCAAAGCAGGAAGACCTGCAGCTGCTCTCCAGCAGCCTTGCGCAACTGGTGCCGATGGGCCTGCGGGTGAAGCAGGCCGAAATCCGCGACAAGTTCGGGCTTGCCGATCCGGAAGATGACGACGAACTGCTCCGACCGGCCCAAACTCAGTCCGCCCCGGAAGCGCCAGCCATGACGGCTCTGCAAGCGCGTGATGATCGCCCCGCCAAACATCCGGCCCGGCAGGCCGCAGAGGCAGCGGCGGCCGGAGCTGAAGGCGCAGTCGCGGCTATGGTCGACACGATCGAAGCGATGATGAGCAAGGCTGCCGACCTCGGCGAGCTGCGCGAGATGCTCGCGTCCGGCTTTCCTGAAGTCTCGACCGAGCAGCTCGGTACCGCACTTGCTCAGGCCATGACTGTCTCGCATCTGGCCGGACGTTCGGACCTTCTGGACGAAAGCGCGTGAGCGATCATCCGAGCGCGGTCTCAGGAGCGTTTCAGCGCCCCTTTACCGAGCAGATCGCGTTCTTTCGCAGCAAGCTCGGCAATCAGGTGCCGACGCAGGCATGGGACGATCTGAAGCGCTCCGAACATGACAGTGCGTTCATGGTGGCAGGTGCGGCGAAGGCTGACCTGCTGAGCGATCTGGCAGCCGCCGTCGACAAGGCGATTTCAGAAGGGCGCGGGCTGGAAGAGTTCCGCGCCGACTTTCGCGATATCGTCCGCCGCAACGGGTGGACCGGCTGGACCGGTGAGGGCAGCGTGCGCGGCGAGGCGTGGCGTGTTCGTACGATCCTGACCACCAACGCCATGACCAGCTACGCGGCCGGGCGGCTGGCGCAGCTGAAGGCGGGCAACTTCCCGATCTGGGTCTATCGCCACGGCGGCAGCCAGGAGCCGCGACCGCAGCACCTCGACTGGGACGGGCTTATGCTTAACCCTGCTCACCTGTTCTGGCGCACGCACTATCCGCCGAGCGACTGGGGCTGCAGCTGCTACGTGCTCGGCGCAAGCTCGGAGCGCGCGGCGAAGCGCCTTGGTGGCAAGCCGGGCAAGACACTGCCGAAGGACTGGCAGGCCATCGATCCGAAGACCGGTGCCCCGGTGGGGATAGGCAAGAACTGGGATTACGCGCCCGGCGATAGTGTTTCGGAGAAGGTGCAGGCACTGGCCGCCAAGGTCGGCAGCTGGGACAATCGCATCGCCACGGCCTTCCTCGAAGAGCTGCCCGCTGAGACCTCAGACCAGCTCAGTCGGGCATACCGTGCCTTGCCGAGCACAAGGGACGATCTGCGGCGCTACGCGCAGCGTGTGTTTGATCGCACGGATGCGGGCACAGAGGACATGGCCCCCGTGCAGCCGACGCGGACGCTGGGCATGGCGCGCAGCGGCCACGTTGCGCAGATCAACGAGGCGCTGGGCACCGAAGCGATCAGAAAGACGGGCTTCGACTTCGCCATCGACCGGAATGGCACCCGCCACATTCGCAGCGAGCACGGGCCGTCGGGGAAAAGCGCGATCACGATCACACCAGTGGATTTTGCATTGCTGCCGGAGCTGGTCGAACAGCCTGATGCAATCCTATCGGGCGGAGATGAGCACAAGGGCCTGCCTCGCGCGCTGTTCCGGAAGACGATTGCCGGGAAGGTCTACGAAGCCGTGTTCGAGCTGCGCGGCGGGACGCGCACCTTGATGCTCAAGACGTTCTACGTGGTCAAATATGCGAGGTAAACTAGCCGATGGCCCTGTTCCCAAACGTCCGAAACGTCCCGGTAGCTCTAGACCCCGGTGGGCAATGCCATCGACCTGAGGGGAAATAGCGATGTTTGGCGTCCAGTTCAATGCAGGGGCCTCTCGCGAGGTGATCCGCCGCGCCGCCGCGCAGCTGGCGAACATGACGCCGGTCTACGAGGATATCCGCGAGTATCTGCTCGAACGGCACCGGCGGCGCTTCGTGGACGGCAAGACGCCTGATGGCGTTGTCTGGGCACCGAAGAGCCAAGCAACGCTCGCACGCTACAAGGCGCTCGGTTACGGATCGCTTAGAAAGCCGCTAATCGGCCCTTCGAAGCTGCTCTCGCGGACCATTGCCAGCTTTGCCAACCAGCATGGCGTGGTGATCGGTTCGAACCAGATCAATTCGCGGGTGATGGACCAGGGCGCGGCCAAGGGCGCGTTTGGCACCAACTCGCGCGGCCGCCCGATCCCGTGGGGGCGCATCCCTGCTCGCCAGTGGCTGGGAATGGGGCGCGAGGACAACGAGAACGTGATCGACATCGTCGAGGAATGGCTAGAGAAAGCGCTCGATCAGTGAGCGAAGGCGCGACGAACGATTGATCTCTACGCCCTGATCGTGGCACCAGTCGCATCGGGCCGATTCACACTTTCCGCCTGATTTCCCCCAGATTGCACCATGATGCCCGCCGTGGCGGGCATGGGATGCGCGCATCGCCTGCGCCATCACGCTCGGCATGGGAACGAGCAATCAGATCGCGCTGTGTTCGGCATTCGCCTTGGGCGAACCGAGCGACGAAACCGGCAAGGAGTGGGTCCACCTGCTTCCGGCCGGGGGCGTGGTCAACACTGCCGACCGTCGCGGACCTTATGTGGTGGAGGACTATCATGCGCTGATGTCGAAAAGCCTCGCGCCGGGCGGACGCCTGGTGCTGGATGAAAACCACTCCACTGATCTTGCCGCGCCCAAGGGGCTTCCCGCTCCGGCACGCGGCTGGATCGTGGCACTGCAGCTGCGCGAGGACGGTATCTGGGGCGAGGTCGAGTGGAACGACGCTGGCCGCCAGCTGCGCCGCGAAAAGGCATATTCCGGCATTTCACCGGTGATCGCGCACACCAAGGACAAGCGGATTGTCGCCATCCGGCGCGCCAGCCTCGTCAACCAACCCAATCTCGAAGGGCTCACCGCCCTTAACCAGGAGGAAACCAGCATGGACTGGAAGATGATGCTCATCGCCGCCCTCGGCCTCGATGAGAACGCCAGCGACGATGATGTCGCAGCGGCGATGAAAAAGGCGCTGAGCGCAACCACCGAAGAGGCGGTCCAGTCTGCACTCTTGCCGATCGGCAAGGCTCTGGGCCTCGCCGATGGGGCGAGCGCCGAAACGATCATTGCCGGGATCGGCAAGTTGTCGGCCGATGACGGCAACGACGGCACGATCACGGCGCTGCAGTCGCGGCTCGACGCCGCCCACACCAAGCTCGACGAAATGGAGGCCGCTCAGGCCCGCACCGCCGCAACGGCCTTTGTCGACAGTGCGATCGCCGAGGGACGCCCCGGCGTGAAGGCCATGCGTGACGACTACATCGCCATGCACATGGAAAACCCGGCGCGGACCGAGAAGCTGATCGGCGCCAAGCCCGCGCTTGGGGGCCGGATCAACCTTGGCGGCAGCAAGCCTGCCCGATCCGCCGAACTCGACGACGCCGACGCTCAGGCCATCGCGCTGATGGGCATCGATCCCGAAGGCTTCAAGAAAGCCCGTGCCGCTGAGCTGGGCGAGAACGAGGAGGCCCTCTGATGGCTCTTGCCGCTGACCGCAACACGCCCCGCAAGGAGGGCGATCTCCGCCAGTTCAACGTCGCCGCCGCGACGACGATCTATGCCGGTGCCCTGGTGTGCCTCAACGCCGCTGGCACCGCCGTGCCCGGTTCCACGGCAACCACGCTGACCGCCGTCGGCCGCGCCGAGGAGTACGTCGACAACAGCGCGGGCGCTGCTGGCGACAAGACCATTAACGTGCGCCGTGGCGTCTACCGCTTCGGCAACAGCGCGGCGGCGGACGAAATCGGCCCGGAGGACATCGGCAAGACGGCTTACGTCGTCGACGATGAAACCGTCGCGCTCACCAACGGCACGAACACGCGTTCGGCTGCCGGGAAGATCTACGATGTGGACGCCCAGGGCGTCTGGATCGAAATCTAAAGGGGTCCCAGGACATGAAGATCAACAGTGCCAATCTGGCAGCGCTCCGCACCGGCTATTCGGCCGCCATGCAGCGGGGCATCGATGGCGCACCTGCAGCCATGGCCAAGCGCATCGCTACCGTCGTGCGTGCAACGCAGAAGGAGCAGAAGTACGGCTGGCTGGGCAAGATGCCCAAGGTCCGCGAATGGATCGGCGATCGCGTCGTCCAGAACATCTCCGAGCATGACTATGCGATCAAGGAGAAGGCGTTCGAGCTGACCATCGGTGTCGACAAGGACGACATCGAGACCGACAATCTCGGCCACTATGCCACGCTGTTCGAAGGCATCGGCGAGGCCACCGTGCTCGATCCCGAGCAGATGGTGTGGGACCTGCTGAAGGCAGGCTTCACCACCGAATGCTACGACGGCCAGAATTTCTTCGACACCGATCACCCGGTGCTCGACGCGGCGGGTGAGCCGCAATCGGTCGCCAATACCGACGGCGGCTCTGGTACGCCATGGTTCCTGCTCGACACCTCGCGCTCGCTCAAGCCGCTGATCAAGCAGGTGCGGCGCGACTTCGGCTTGCTGGTGGCGAAGGACAAGGAGACGGACGACAACGTCTTCGATCGCAAGGAGTTCATCTACGGCGTCGATGCCCGGATGAACTTCGGCTTCGGCTTCTGGCAGATGGCCTGGGGCTCCAAACAGACGCTCAACGCCGCCAACTATGGCACGGCCCGCGCTGCCCTTTCGAGCATGAAGGGCGACTATGGCCGCCCGCTGGGCCTCAAGGGCAACCTTCTGGTGGTGCCGCCCTCGCTCGAAAGCGCTGGCCTCAAGCTGCTCAACAGCGAGAACGCCGCCGGTGGCGAAACCAACGAATGGAAGGGCACGGCCGAGCTGCTGGTCGTGCCGTGGCTGGCCTGATCATGGGCGAGCATAAGCTGACCGATATCGCCGGGATCGGCCCGGCGACGGAGAAGAAGCTGCAGGCGGCCGGGATCAATGGTGTCCCGGCGCTTGCCGCCGCCGATGCCAAGGAGCTGGCCAAGGTCGAGAGCCTGGCGAACTTCGCCGATGAGCTTGTCGCGTGGATCGATGCGGCCAAGGTGCTGACCTCGGCCACGCCAACATCGACACCCGCGTCGACTGTGGAGCCTCAGGCCGCTCCCACGCCTGCGCCGTCGCCAGCACCTCCTTCGCCACCGCCACCGCCACCGCCACCGTCAACTCAGGACGAAGCGAAGTCGATCGTGGTCACCGGTCCCAAGCGTGGTCGCCGCCGTGCTGGTCGCCTGTTCGGCGCGGAGCCGGTGCGCATCCCGCTCGATGAGCTTCATGAGGCGGAGTTCGACGCGATCTACACCGATCCGCGCCTGAGCGTCGTTATTGAGGGCGAAGACCATGGCTGATCGTGCTCCCCTCCCCGTCGCCGGTTACACGAACCAGAGCGCTGACCGGATCGAGCTGGTCAACCACTTCAAGGAAGTGGAAGAGCGGCTGCTGCGCGAGATCGACGTGATGTTCGATATCGGCATCACTGAAACGCGCTACGATAACCGCTGGCTGGCGATCGCGCGCAACCATCTAGAGCAGGGCTTCATGGCGCTCAATCGCAGCGTGTTCCGCCCCGAGCGGATCGCTCTGCCGAACGATGAGAACAAGGCCTAGCCTGACATGACCTACGCCACCCAAGCCATCCTTGCAGACCGGTTCGACACCCGCATGCTGATCGAGCTTACCGATCGCGGCGAGGTGCCGGCCGGTGCGATCGACGCCGAGGTGGTGACGCGTGCGCTGATCGATGCGGACGCGGTGATCGACGGCTATCTGGCGGGCAAGTATCGCCTGCCTCTGGCCGAGGTGCCGCCGATGCTGGTGGACCTCGCCAGCTCGATCGCGATCTACAAGCTGCACCGCTACGAGCCCGACGCCAAGATCGTGAAGGATTACGAGCAGGCGATGCGCACGCTGCGCGATATCGCCAGCGGCGCGGTGCGGCTGCCGCTCGAAGGCGTGGAACCTGCAGCACGGAACGACGGCGGCGTGAAGACCACCGATCGGGCGCGCCCCTTCAGCAACGAGAACCTGACGGGGTTTGTATGATCCTGCGCCTCGATGCCGTGCGCGAGCGACTGATTGCGCACATCCCCGTTTTGAGCCGGATCGGCAACGCGGCCGACTTTGCCGACCTGGTCGAGAAGGATCGCTTGCCGCAGGTGACGCCTGCCGCATTCGTGTCGTTTGGCGGGCTGATCGGCGGGCAGGCTGACGTCGCTGCGGGCATGTTTCGCCAGCATTACAGCGAGGGGGTGGCCGTGGTGCTGATGGACCGCTTCCAGAGCGATCCGCGCGGCGATCAGGCCTTGCGCGACATGAGCCCGATGGTGGGCGACGTGATCGATGCAGTGGCCGGATGGGGGCCGGATGACGCGGTCGGCGTGTTTCAGCTCGCTCAGGCCGATCTGGTCGGCGCGAAGAACGGCGTGCTCGTGTTCCAGATCGATTTCCAGCTCAACGACCAACTGAGGATCACACGATGACGAAGAGCAAGAAGCCCGTTCTGCCGCAGCGCGCCGGTAGCTTCGTGCGCCAGAAGAATGGCACGCTGAAGGACAACAGCCCGGCCGTGCTGGCCGACGCGGCAACGGCGAGCGAGGCCGCGAAACCGCAGACCGATACGCACAGCGAAGAGGAGGGCAAATAGATGCTGTTCTGGAAATCGAAGACGTTCCTGGCGAAGCTCGAAACATCCTACGGCGTCGATGCGGTGCCGACGGGCGCGGCCAACGCCATCCTCGCCAGCAACGTGACGCTGCGCCCGATGGAGGGCGAAGACGTCGAGCGGGCGAACGACAAGCCGAACTTCGGTGCCAATCCCACCATTCCGGTCGGTATCCATGCCGTTCTGACCTTTGACCTTGAACTGGTCGGCTCCGGCACGGCGGGCACGCCGCCCGCCTGGGGGCCGCTGCTGCGCGCGATGAACGTGGCCGAGACGATCGATCCCGGCAACAGCGTCACCTACAACCCGATCACCGGGATCGGCGAGAGCGCGTGCCTTTACTTCGCGATCGGCACCACCCGCCATGTCATCCTTGGTGCGCGCGGCACGGCCGAGCTGAAGGTCTCGGCACAGGGCATCCCGATGCTGAGCTGCACTATGACCGGCCTGTTCACGGTGCCGACGACCGCTGCGGCACCTGCTGTGGACTATTCCGCCTTCGCCGACCCGCAGGTGGCCACCAACGCCAACACGCCGACCTTCACGATCGGCGGCAGCGACTTTGTCCTGCGCGACCTGACGCTCAACCTCGGCAACGATGTGCAGCGCCGGTTCCTGATCGGCCAGGAGGCGATCCTGATCGTCGACAAGGCCGAGACCCTGCGCGCGCAGGTCGAGGCGGTTTCGCTCGACACTTACAACCCGTTCGCGATCGCCAATGCGGGCACGCGGCAGGAAATCAAGCTGGTGCACGGCACGGCTGCCGGGAAGATCGTCACGCTCGATGTGCCGGCAGCGCAGCAGAAGCGGCCGAGCGGATACGAGCAGCAGCAGGGCATCGTCGAATGGCCGCTCGATTTCACGCCGCTGCCCACGGTCGCCAACGACCAGTGGACGCTCACTCTCACCTAAGAGGCAATTCGGATCATGTTTGTAGTCACCAAAGGCAACCCCACTTTCTCGCACATCGTCCCCGTCATGGTGCCCGTCGACGGCGGGCACGATGAGCAGACCTTCACCGCCAGGTTCGAAGTGATCGACCACGAGGAACTGCAGGCGATCAACCGCGAGAAGGGCGAGCTCGGCATGGTCAAGGCCGTGTGGAAAGGCTGGGGCGATGATCTGGTGGGCGAGGATAAGAAGACGCCCGTGCCCTACTCGGACAACCTGCGCGACCAGCTGGCGGGCAAGTCCTACGTCAGCGCCGCCGTTCTGCAGACCTACCTGAAGGCGGTTTCCAAGACGCGCGTGGGAAACTGAGGGATGCCGCCCGCCACTGGGCGGGCGGCGGCAAGCAGGCGGACTGGTCGCAGGCGGCCAAGGATGCCGAGGTGCTCGGCGCTCCGCCCGAGGCGGTCGCAGCGATCAGGGCGCGGGGCGGTGAACGGTGCGAGTTCGAGGTCTGGCCGGAGAACTGGCCCAGCCTGCAGGCCTTCCTCGCTTGCACCACGCAATGGAGGACGATCCCGATGGCCGGTGGTCAGGTCTACTATCAGGGGCTCGATTACGCGAGCGTGAGCGTAGCCCTGAGCGGTCGCGGGATCACCTCCGAGCCGCCGCTGTGGGCCGACCTGCAGGCGATGGAAGGCGCGGCGCGCAACCGGCTTAACGGCGTGATCGAGAGCGACTGATGGCACTGCAAACCAGCTTTATCCTGACGGGCGATGCCAGTGGGGCCGAACAGGCGCTGGACAAGTTCGACAGTGCCATGGACGGCGCGGAGAAGAACGCCGCCCAGCTCGCTCAGGCCTACGACAAGGTCGACAGGTCGATCGAGAAGGTGGCCGGGGCGCAGGCCCGCGCCAAGCAGCAGACTGATCAGACGCGCGCGGCCTACAAGGCGGGCGAGATCAGCCTGGAGCAGTACAACCGCGAGCTGCTGGAGACGAAGACCGCGCTCGGCCTGGTCGAGAAGGAGCACCGCGACACCGTCAACGCGCTGCGGGCATCGGACGAGGCGTTGAACAGATCCGGCGTAAGCGTGAGGCAGGCCCGCGCTGGCTATGTAAACTTCGGTCGCCAAATCCAGGACGTCGCCGTCATGGCGCAGATGCCGGGCGTCAACCTCGGTTCGATCATCGCCTTGCAGGGCGCACAGGTGGCCGATGCCGTTTCGCAGATGGGCGGGCGGTTCTCAGGGTTCGCGAGCTTCCTCGCCGGACCTTGGGGTGCGGCCGTTTTCGTCGGTGCCAGCATGCTGGCCAATCTCGTGGATGGCCTGTGGGAGGCGGAGGAAGCCGCAAAAGCAGCGGAGGTTGGCGCGGATGCGCTTGGTGCCGCGCAATCGGCCCTCGGCGGCATATTCGACCTCACCAGCGGCAGGATCAAAGCTCAGAACGAGCTGCTGATCGTCAATGCGCAGCTGACGGCAATGAATCTGCGCAAAGACGCGCTCGAAAAAGAGGCAAGTTCGCGCAGCACTTTGGCAGATGCGCAAACGGCCAATCCTAGCTTCTTCGAGCTGCAGGCCAACGACTTGCAGGGTGTTGCGTCGTCGAGCGGAAACAATGCAGCAAGTGTAAGGGGCATGCTGGAGCTGGTAGAAGCTGGCGTTTTGAGCAACCGGGCCGCGCTACGCCAGATCGAGAGCATGGACTTGAGCGGCACGGGCGTCAGCCGCACGGAGCTCGCGCAGGCAGTGGTCGACAAGCTTACGGCCGAGCGCAACCGAGAGATGGCTGATCTCATCGAACAGTCTCTCGAAAGCGGGCAGCTCGCACCTGAGCTTCGGCGTGAAGGGAATGCCCCACGCTCGCGGACCCGCTCTTCATCGAACGCCGCCGAGCGCGAACTCAAAAAGACCGCGGAATTTGGCAAGCGCGCCGCCGAACAGATCGCCCGGATCAACGAACGATTCGGTGAACAGCCGCAACTGCTGTCTCAGGCTGCACAGGCCACTCGCCAGCTCGACGACATCGTCGCCGACCTGAGCAAGCGCAAGCCCGAGGGCTTCGAGGGCATGATCGCCAGCGCCGGTGCTGCGCGCCAGGCGATCGAGCAAAGCCTGCTGCGCCCATTCAACGATTTGATCGAGGCCAGCCGACGGCAGGAAGATATCGGCGAGCTGATCCTTGCCGGGCGCGAGGACGAGGCGCGCGCGCTCGAACAGATCTACCAGCTGCAGGATCGGGTCGGACAAGTGACCGAGGATCAGCGGCGGGCGATCCTCGACAATGTCAGGGCCGAGCGCGAGCTCAACGAGGCGCTGGCGCAGCGGCAGGAGTTGATCGCCGCCTATTCGGGTAGCATCGGCACAGTTCGCAATGACCTTGAGGCGCTGCTCAGCGGCAAGGCGGGTGCGGGCGATTTCCTATCCTCGTTCAAGGACAACATTGCCGGGCTGCAGGGCAAGCTGCTGACCGAGCAGCTGTTCGGCCCGATGCTGCGCGAACTGGACGACTATGTGCGACAGAACACCGGCATCGCAACCGGCGTCGACATCATGCAGGCAGGCACCGAGAAGGCAGGCCAGGCCGCGACCGATCTGGCCGAGACGATGTCGGCCGCCTCGGCGCGGATCGATGGGCTGATCGGTGGCCGCGCCGCGAATGACAACAGCGGCGCACGCGGGAGCACCAGTACTGGCTTTGCCGCTGCATTCGCGCCCTTTGCGCGGAATGCTACGGCAAACACCCCCGATCGCGCGCAGCAGGAGACCGCCGACAACACCGACGAAATCGTCGTCAGCGCCCGCCGCCTGGAGCGCGGCGTCGCGGGGATCGATCCCGACGCCTTCCTCGACAAGCTGACGTTGGGGATGGCGAACACGCTGACCGATCAGCTCGACAATCTGTTCGGGGTCGAGTTCTTCGGCCAGCTCTCCGGCGCGTTCGCCGGAGCCATGAAGGGCTATTTCACGGGCGGCGAGACCGGCGCGGTGCTGGGCGGGGTCCAAGGCCTTCTCGATGGCGAGATCGGTGACAGCCTGTTCGGCGGTGCGTTGAACAAGTCGATTGCCGAAGGGCTGGCGAAGGGCCTTTCGGGCGCGAAGACCGGCTCTAACGTCGCGATGCTCAGCGACGCGCTGGGGCTTGGCGGCTCTCGCGAAGGCGCGCAGATCGGCGGCGCAATCGGTGGTATGACCGGCATTCCCGGCGGGGACATCATCGGCTCGATCCTCGGCAGCGTGGTGGGCAGCCTGTTCGGCAACGTCGACGATGCCAACCTCGGAGTGACCGGCATTGGCGGGCGCACCCAGGCACGCGGCGAGCTGCTTAGCAACGTACAAACGCTGGCGGACACGCTCGATGCCGGACTGCTCAAGGTCGCCGATGCACTGGGTGCCCAGATCGGGTCTTTCTCGGTCTCGATCGGCCAGCGCGAAGACTATTTCCGCGTCGGCAGCTCAGCCAGCTTCGACGCCGGGGCCAAGCGTCCCAGCGGTGCGCTTTACAACGGCACCGATCCGCAAGCTGCTCTTGCGGCCGCCTTTGCCGATGCGATCGGAGACGGCGCGATCACGGGCGTTTCGGAGGCGGTTCAGACGGCGCTGAAGTCCTCCAAGGATATCGAGGCCGGGCTCGAAGAGGCGCTGAAGGTTCGCGATATCGAGAAGTTGCTGGCCGGTCCGACCGACGCCCTCGCGCAGGCTCTTAGCGACTTCGAAAGTGTCGCCGCAGAGCGTCTTAGCATCGCCCGAAAATACGGCCTCGATGTCGTGGCGCTGGAGAAGCGCAATGCTGCCGACCGGCTGGCGCTGACCGATCAGCTGCTCGCTGGACAGGTCGGTTCCCTGCAGGACCTCATCACGCGGATGACCAGCGGGGACCTGTTCGAAGGCTCCGCTGTCGATCGGCGTGATGCCCTGCTGGGCGAGATCGATCTCGCCAAGGCGGCAGCGCAAGCCGGGCAGGATGGTGCAGCCGACCGGCTGGCCGAGCTGCTCGAACAGCTCAACCGGGTCTCGGAAGAGGTTTACGGAACGACGGGCGGCTTCGCCAACGACAACGCCTTCATTCTCGATAGTGCGCGTGACGTGATCGCTGCTGCCAATCAGCGGATCAGCGATGCGCAGAAGAGCAGCGACCCGGCACTGGCCACCACCAATGCCGCGCTGGACGAGAACAATGACCAGAACGCCCGCATGCTGGCCGAACAGAAGGCCATGAACGCCTGGCTGGAGCAGATCGCGCGGAATGGTGGCTCCGGCGATGATTACGCCGCGCTGGCACGGCTCGCGCGGACGTCCTGATGGGCGCGCCGCTTATCCTCATCGAAGCGAGCCCTCGCCGCGTATCTACCGGGGCGACCGAGACCGTGCGCCTGGCTGGTGGCGGCGGGATCAAACCGTACCATTACGGTGGCCATCATTGGCGCGCCGGGATCGCAAAGCTGCCCACGATCGTGACCGCGCTCGACTTCGAAAACGGCGAGTTCGGAACCGGCGCGGTGCCTGCGGCCAGCGAGGTGCGCTGGTCGCCGAGCAGCAAGGCCGACCTGGCGGAGATGGCCGCCTTTCTCTGGAAGGATGCCGCGATCACCATGCGGATCGGGCCGGAGCCGACCGAGGGTGAGCTGCCTCCCGTGGTGCTGACCGGCAAGGTGCTGGAGACGCCGATCGCCGATGGCGTGATGACGATCCAGTTCTCCGATCCGGCAGCCGACCTCAAGAAGCCGCTGCTGACCGATCGCTTCGCCGGTACTGGTGGGCTGGAAGGGCCAGCCGACTGGGCTGGCCGGATCAAGCAGCGGTCGCTCGGCGCGGTGTGGAACGTGCCGGGCGAGCCGCTCGATCCGGCGAATAACATCTGGTGTTTTGCCGATCCTTCCCGCCCTCTGCATGCCTTCGACGCCGTGCGCGACCGGGGCGCGGCAGCGGCGAGCCTGACCTTGCTCGGGTGGCAGGGCAGTGCTGAGGCGACGTTCGCGGCACTGCAGGCGGCTGAAGCGCCGCAGGGCGGCGGTGTCGTCGCCCCGAGTATCGCCTGCGTAAAGTGGTGGTCGGCCCATGCCCGCGCCATCACGGCCGATATCAGGGGCGAGGTCGGGTCGGGCTATGTCGAGACCAGCGCCGAGCTTGCCGAGCGCATCGTTGCCGCTGCAGGAGGCCCGGCCTTCACTGCCGGAAACGTGGCGCAAGCGACCATCCTGCGGCCTGCACCGGCCGGATGGCTGCTGAAGGACGAGACCGTCACCGCAGCGTCCGTGCTCGATCAGTTGCTGGGCAATGTGTCGCTGCTGTGGGTGATCGAGGCGGCAGGCACGATTTCCATTCGCGAGTGGGCCTGGGGCGCACCTGTCGCCAGTGCGCGGATCGTGAAGGCCAGCCGCGTTGCCAGCTTCAGCCCGATGGGCACACGCCGCCTCGGCTATCGGCGCAACGAGTTGGTGATGCCGCGCAGCAGCCTGGCTGCGATCGTGCTCTATGGCGACGGCACGCCGATCGAGGATCTGAAACCGGCTCAGCCGGGCGCGGACGTGACGGGCGACAATACGTCGAAAGACACGGAAAATGTGAACGGCGTACCCGCCAGCCAGGTGGCGCAGGCCGTAAGCGACCTTGCTGATTTGCAGGCCGACGTGACAGCGGCCGAGATTGCCGTCGCTGCGGCCGAAGCGCAAATCGCCGATCTCTTCGCAACCTACGGCGATACGGCGGGAGCGGCCGAGAGTGCGGCGTTGGCTGCCTCGCATGCTGGAGACGCCGCTGCCAGCGCGACGGTTGCATCCACCCAGCAGGTGATTGCCACCGATGCAGCCGCAGCCGCGCTCGATTCGTACAATCTGACCGCAAGCATTGTCGCCGACCAGTCCGATACGATCGGCACCCTCAGCGCCAGCGTATCGTCACAGGCGTCGGCCCTCGCCACGCTCGAAACATCCTTCGCCTCGCTCAACACGACGGTCGCCTCACATGGCGTGTCGATCTCGCAGCAGACAACCGCGATCACCACCCTCAATGGGAACGTGGCGACCCTCTTTGGCCGCTGGAGTGTGACCGTCAACGTCAACGGCCATGTCACCGGGGTCGCGCTCAACAACAATGGGCAGACCGGGGCATTTGCCGTGCTTGCCGACGTCTTCAGCGTCACCAGCCCCAGCGGCGGCTACGGCCTGACATGGGTTGGCGGCATTCTCTGGAATCGGGGCCCCAGCAACAGCGTGCTGATGGGGCATAACTTCGGCACTTCCAACGACCTGCTGCTCTGGGCCGGACCGACCCCGTCCAGCCCGGCAAACGTGTCGAAGGGCTCCGGGGTCTTCTGGGTAGACAAGAACGGCAGCGCGCAATTCGGGGGAAGCCTGCCGCCGGGATCGGTGGGCAATAACGAACTGGCCAACGGTGCGATCACGGGTGTCAAAATCGGCAACCTTGAGGTGACGAACGCCAAGATCGGAAACCTGCAAGTCGGGACAAGCAAGATCGGGTTCGATGCGGTCACTAAGATCAACTACGTCGAAACCGGCCTTATCTATATCAACAACAACGTGCAGGTAACGATCGCCTCGCTCACCGTCACCAAAGATGAGGCTGACAGCGTTCTCAAGATAACGGTGCATTCCAATGCGCGGCTGCAGGATAACGCCCGCCGAACCAATTACATTTACGTTGGTGGCACAGTGGTCTGGTCAAGCACGACCTGGCCCGCAGGCGACGACACAACCTGGTCAACCGAAGCCTACAAGGCCGTCGTCGCCGGGCTCTCTGCCGGTTCTCACACGATCTCGTTCAGGACGACGCTTTTCAACGGAGCGACGACCAATTTTTCCCACATGAGCAACACCATTCTCGAGGTCGAGGAACGCAAAAGATGAGCACCTGGGTACATTATGACACCACCACTGGTCAGATCGTCGCGATTGGCGTTGCACCCAGCGATCGGGAAGCGGAAATGCAGCCGGTCGAGGATGGGCGGGCAGCACTCATTCTGCCCGATGGGCTGATCCTAAATCCTTATGCAGAGACACCCGATTTCAGCAGATTGAAGACCTATCTGCGCAGCAAGGTCGATATGGAAGCTGCCGCAATCTTCAAGTCCAATGTGACAGATATAGCGGGGCAGGATCGCCGCTATGCCCAAAAGCTCGCGGAAGCGCAGAGCTGGGCGGCCGGTGCTGATGAAGCCGATCCTGCGCTTTATCCTTTCATGGTCGCCGAGGCAGAGGCTCGCAGTGCCATCTCTGGTTCGGCCGTTCCCGTGTCGCAGGTGCGCTCGGAAGTTCTGGCCCGATCGAGCGAAGTCACTGCAGCGGAGGCGCGGATCGAAGCGCTGCGGGTTGCCAGCAAGATCGCCGTCCAGGCTGGCGATAACATCTGCGATATTCTTCAGGCGGCCACGGTGGACTGGAACGGCTGATGGCAACAGCTCCGGCAGTCGATCCGCAGTTTGCGCAGTGGCTCTCGGCCGAGAGCCTGTGGGCCGTGCGCCAGGACGCCGTGACCCAGGCAAAGTGGGGCGACCTCGCGTCAAGCTCGGAGCGTGCCACCACGCTTGCCAACCGATCCGACGCGGAAGCGGAGGCGCAGCGCCAGCTCGCCTTCCTCGAAGGCCCGCTCGTAAAGGATACCGTCGAGCTGCAGGGCAAATGGGTGCAGCGGATTGGCCGGGTGATCACGCTGACCTGCGACGATGACAGCTACCCTGCGAGCGTGGACGTGTTCGTCGCCGGTGCCTCTGACGACCATTCCACGGGCCTCTCAAAGGTCACCGTGCTGAGGAGGCTCTGATGGCCAATCTGATCATGGTTGCACCGATCGCCCCGGCCACGCTGACCGCCTCGCGCGGCTCGGGCGCGGCCAACCTGCTGACCGCAGACCCGAAGGAAGTCTGGCTCGACAGCGCCGCTGGCACCGCCGCCACGATCGACGTCGATCTGGGGGCAGTGGTCACGATCGATACCGTCCTCCTGGGGCACGTCTATGGCGCGCACGCCGATGCCCGATGGAGCATTAGCGGGGGGCTGGACGGCCACGGCGAGTTTGCCGTGATGGCCGACAGTGCCCTGCGCGCCGTCGACAGCCCCGGCCAGGCACCGAAACTAACCAACGCTCTCTGGCATGGTTCGGCGGTCAATGTCCGATACCTCAGAATAGCGCTGACCCAGAAGGCTGGTGAGCAGCCCGTCTCGATCGGTTGCCAGGTGATCGGGAAAGCCTTCATGCCGCAGTACAATATGACCTGGGGAGCCGGGCGAAAGGTCATCGATACCGGCACCGCGACACCGCTACCCGATGGCGGCTTCGCGGTGGTGGAAGGGGTGCGTAAGGGCGCGTTCGAATGGACTTTGCAGGACCTCAGTCCCGAGGAAACCGAGCAGCTCTACATCCTTCAGTTGATCTGCGGTTCGACGAAGCCGCTGCTCGTGGTCGAAGACCCGCAGGCGAGCCCCGGCCAGGGCTACCGTATCCACTACTGCAAGCTGGTGAACCTCAAGTCCTACGAGCGACGAAATCCGGCACAGACACGCTGGGACTTGTCCGTGGAGGACTGGGGGGCGACCGAGGCGAGCGTTGGCGGCGTGAGCGCCGTGGCAACCATCTACAACACGCTCAGCAACAGCAACCTACGAGGTGATCAGGTGGTCGGCTTCATCGCCTGGGCTGACGAACTTGATGGCCGTTTGACCGCTATGGAGGCCGCAGAATGACCTACAACCCGACCGACACCATTGCCGCTACCCTTGCGGCATTTGAGGCGCGCATCGCGACCCTTGAAGCCTCCACTCCCGTGGACGAGACGCCCGACGCCTTTAACTTCACCGATGCGACCGGCGCGGGCTTTTCCGCACAACAGACTTCGAACCTGATCACGGTGGCGGGGCTCGGCACCGGCGTTTCAGTCGCTGTGTCGGTAGCGGGCGGCACCTATTCGAAGAATGGCGGCTCCTACACCAGCAGCGCTGGCACGGCGCAGAACGGCGACACCTTTCGGGTGCGGCACACCAGCAGCGCCAGCTACGAAACGGCGGTCAATACGACGCTGACCATCGGCGGGGTGTCGGATACCTTTACTTCGACGACGCTTGCCGATGCGGGCGATGTGATTGCCCCAACGCTTTCCAGCCCGACCGATGCTGCCAACGGCACCGACGCCATGACGGGCTCTGTCAGCACCAATGAGGGCAACGGCACGCTCTACTGGTTCATCTCGACCAGCCCGACACCCCCGAGCGCGGCGAACCTCAAGGCGGGCGTGGGTGCGGTTGCGGCAGGCTCTCAGGCCGTCAGCGCCACCGGCACACAGAACATCAGCAATAGCGGGCTGAGCGCCGAGACGACCTATTACACGCACTTCTTGCACCGTGACGACGCGGGCAATGACAGCGCGATTGCGACGTCGGACGGCTTCACGACAGAGGCGGAAGGCGTCGCCCCACTTTCCTTCCCGGCCCAGGGAGCGCGCTACGACATCGACTGGACTCAATCGGCGGATGGGGAAATCCTGACCTATGCGTCCGCGCCCATTCCTTCCAACCCTGCTGTTTTCCCGATCCAGCCTGACAACAACACCAGCTCGAACGATGGTCGCTTTTTCCGGCAACTCGTGTCACAAAGCCTGCCTGTCTATGCAGAGAATGCGGATGGATCGCTGCGGCGCTTTGCATCCTCAACGACTCTTCGCACTTCGTCACGAGGAATTCTGGTCGAGCCAATCGTCAACAATGGCGAACAGCCTATACTTTGGACGAATGATCTTACCAATGCTGCCTGGATCAAGACGGGCATCACGGCTGTGGCGAATGAAACCAATCGGGCGAACCGCACGAACAGCGCAACCCGGCTAACGGCGACGGCGGATGGCGGAACAGTCCTGTATCCGGTGACTTTGGCTGAGAGCACCCGCAACCTTTATGCCGACATCAAGCGGATTACAGGAACCGGGACGGTTGAGATGACGCTAGACGGAGGCGCGAACTGGACCGAGATCACTCTCAATAAACCTCGCTATGACGGATGGGGAAGATATGGCCTTCCCTTGGCGACGGTGACAGACCCCTCGTTTGGTTTCCGTCTGGGCACGTCAGGCGATCAAATCGCAGTAGCCTTCGTCACCAGCGACCTATCACCCTACGAACTGTCGCCTTGGGATATGTCGGGTACGGCGCGCCGCCGCCTTTACGACCGCCCATCTACCTCAACTGAAGGCGGCAGTACCACTCCGAAATCATCGGGCCTTATGGATTTTCTAGCCTCAGGCGCGTCGTGGGGTGTCTACATCGAGTGGGACACGCAGAAGCCTTCAGGATTTCTGTTCGGCCAGATCATCAAGGTCAATTCCGATGGGGTAATTTCAGCAAGCACAGACGATGGCGGAAAAACCCTAGTGACCGCTGCTGACACCAACCGGCTGACGGTGGACCCAACGGCACCACTGACAAACAAGGCAATGATGTTCGTGGATACCGATACGACCGGAGTACGGCTTTGCGCGAATGGCGGCCCTATTTATTCACGCACAGGGTTCGGGGCTTATACCACCCTTGATCACAAAGATTTGGGGTCGAATGGATCGGGCACGACGAACATAGCTGGTTACATCCGGCGGCTTGTGATTTTTGACACCGCGCCGACCGATGAGCAGATGCAAGCGTGGACAGCGGTGCTGCCGTGAGCGCCACCCCCTCCCAGCCCTATCGGCAGGTACAAGGTTCCTTTGAGAGGATGTTAGGAGGTTCTTTGGCGCATCTTACGAGACGCTCAAAACAACGAAGCTTCTGCTCTAAAAGCTCTTGTCAAAGACTCTAAAAGCTTCCGCCGCGCTACAAGCCTGATCCACCTTGCTCCCCTCCCCTTGGGGAGGGGCTGGGGGTGGGGGCTCGGCGGTGGTTAGCGTGAAACCCCATCCCAACCCTTCCCCGCAGGGGAAGGGCTTTGCGAGTCAATACTATGTCATCCCGCTCTAATTCGGCGGCGCGAACATCGCGAAGACCTCGGCCCCGGTCAGATTGTTGGTGGTCTGCGCCAGATCGTAGGCCTCCGGCTTTTCGTCGATGAAGATCTGCGTCGTCAGCGCGAACTCCGGGGCGCGGTCGAGGGTCGGGACCGCGAGAGCCGTATGGCTGCCATCCTTGCCGCGCCACATCAGCGTGGTCCCGCAGGTCTTGCAGAAGCACCGCTCGCCCCAGTCCGACGACGAATAGACGCCCAGCTGAGCCTCGTCCTCGAAGGTGATCCGCTCGGCCTCGGCGGCGAAGAACATTCCGCCCGACCACTTGCGGCACATCGAGCAATGGCAAACCGCCATCTCGCGCTGCGCGATCTGCGCGGTGAATTTCACGGCGCCGCACAGGCACGATCCGGCAAAGTTCTCGGCTTCTGACATGGCCTTGGCTCCCTTGGCTAACGGCTCAGTTGAAACACCGCATGTTCGGCGCGCCAGTTGGCATTCGCGCCGCCGATCTCGCGCCCGGCGGCAAAGAACCAGCTGCCCTCCACGCGAATTCCACGCTCACCGGCCAGCTCCAGAAAGTCGAAAATGGTGGTGTGGTGGATGTTCGCAGTCTCGTACCAGTTCGCCGGCAAGTGCCGCGAATTGGGCATCCTGCCGGTCCACAATAGACTCAACCGCATCCGCCAATAGGCGAAGTTGGGAAAGCTGACGAAGGCCACCTTGCCCACCCGCAAAAGCTGTTCGAGCAACCAGTCGGGCCGCTCGGCAGTTTGCAAGGTCTGGCTGAGAATCGCGACATCGAAAGCCTGATCGGGGTAGTCGGCAAGGTCGCGGTTGGCATCGCCCTGCACCACGCTGAGCCCGCGCGCGACAGCCTTCTCGACTTCGGCGGCGTCGATCTCCATCCCGCGCGCGTCGACGCCCTTGGCATCGCGCAGTTCAGCCATCAGCTCGCCATCGCCGCAGCCCACGTCGAGCACGCGCACACCGGCCGGAACCAGCTCGGCGATCTTGGCGAGGTCGGCGCGCAGGGTCATGCCTGCACCACCGGCGGAGCATGGGCACCGGGTGCCATCCGCTCCATCAGCCGTTCGGGATAGGCGGGCGTGTCCCAGCCGAAGCCGCGATAAAGCTCGTGCGCGTCGAGCGTACTCAATGCCCAGCGGCGCAGGCCCTGCAACTCAGGGTGCGCCAGCAAGGCCGCGACCATCGCTTTCGAAATGCCCTTGCCGCGATGCTCTTCCAGCACATGGACATCAGCCAGCCAGGCGAAGGTCGCCTTGTCGCTGATCACGCGGGCGAAGGCGATCTGCTCGCCGTCATGGAACACCGCCACGCACAGGCTGTTGGCCAGCGCCCGCTCGATCAGGTCCAGCGCCACACCCGGCGACCAGTACGACCGCGCCAGATAGGCATGCGCGGCCTTCGCGTCGATCCGGCTCTGATCGGCGGTCAGCTCATAGCCTTCGGGCAGCGCGGTCATTCGAGAAACCCCTTCATCACCCGGTCAAGCGCGGGCACGTCGAGCAGGAAGCTGTCGTGCCCGAACGGCGCGGACAGCTCGACGAAACTCACCGGCGCCGCCACCGCGTTCAGCGCGTGGACCACCTCACGCATATCAGAGGTGGTATAGAGCCAGTCGGTGTCGAAACTGATCAGGCAGAAGCGCGCGTCGCTCTGGCGGAAGGCATCCGCCAGCATCCCGCCGTGCTCCTCGGCGAGGTCGAAATAGTCCATCGCGCGGGTGATGTAGAGGTAGGAGTTGGCGTCGAACCGATTGGTGAAGCTCAGCCCCTGATAGCGCAGATAGCTCTCGATCTGGAAATCGGCATCGAACCCGAAGGTCTTGCTGTCGCGATCCTGCAGGCGGCGGCCGAACTTCTCGGTCAGCCCCGCTTCGGAGAGATAGGTGATATGCGCGGCCATGCGCGCCACGGAGAGGCCCTTCTCCGGGCCCTTGCCGCCTTCGTAGTAAGCACCGCCCTGCCACTCGGGATCGGCCATGATCGCCTGCCGCCCGACCTCGTGAAAGGCGATGTTCTGCGCCGAATGCCGCGCGGTGGTGGCAATCGCCAGCACGCGCCCGGCCCGGTCCGGATAATTGGCGGCAAAGCTCAGCGCCTGCATCCCGCCCATCGACCCGCCGACCACCGCGTGCAGCCGTCCGATCCCGAGCTGGTCGAGCATGGCCACCTGTGCGCGGACCATGTCGCGGATGGTGATGACCGGGAACTCCATGCCCCAGGGCTTGCCTTCGGGCCCGATGCTCGAAGGCCCGGTCGAGCCCATGCAGCCGCCGATCACATTGGCGCAAATCACGAAGAAGCGGTCGGTGTCGATCACCTTGCCCGGCCCGACCGAAGCCTGCCACCAGCCCGGCTTGCCCGTCAGCGGGTTTTCGCTCGCCACGAACTGATCCATCGTCAGCGCGTGAAACAGCAGGATGGCATTGCTCTTGTCCGCCGCCAGTTCGCCATAGGTCTCGTAAGCGAGTTCGACGCCCGGCAGGTCGCGCCCGCTATCGAGCGGAAGCGGAGCGGACAGCGCCAGCCGGTTGAGAGTCAGATCAGACAAAGTGGCCATCGTGCCCCGATCCCTGTCGAAGCGCCCCGCCGCTGTCAATCGGGTGCGGCCAATCACTGGCTGTCATTCGCCGCCCGCTGCGGCTATGCGCCGTGGCGTGACTCAGGAAGCTACCCCCGATCGGCCGCAGATGAAGCCGAATATCGCCGCCATTCACGCCTATGTTCCCGGCAAGTCCGGCGGGGCGGATGGCAAGCCGCGCATCAAGCTCTCGGCCAATGAGAACCCGCTCGGCACCAGCCCGGCGGCGCTCGCCGCGCGCGCCACCGCGCCGGCGCCGTCGGTCTATCCCGACCCCGACAGCACCGCGCTGCGCACGAAGCTGGGCGAACTGCACGGGATCGACCCCGCGCGCATCGTCTGCGGCACCGGCTCGGGCGAGCTGCTGACCATCGCCGCCAGCGCCTTTGCCGGGCCGGGCGACGAGGTGCTCTACGTGCGCTACGGCTTCACGCTGTATGAAATCGCCGCAAGGCGCTGCGGGGCGGAACCGGTCGAAGCCCCAGATGCCGACTACGGCACCGATATCGATGCGCTGCTCGCCACGGTCACCCCGCGCACCAGGGTGGTGTTCCTCGCCAACCCCAACAATCCGACCGGCACTTATCTGACCCGCGAGGAACTGGCACGCCTGCACGCAGGCCTGCCGCCGCATGTGCTGCTGGTGCTCGATCAGGCCTATGCCGAATATGTCGCGCCCGAAAACGACGATGGCGGCATCGAGCTGGCCACCCGCGCGGCCAACGTGCTGGTCACGCGCACCTTCGCCAAGGTCTATGGCCTCGCGGGCGAGCGGGTCGGCTGGGGCTATGGCGCGCCGGAAATCATCGGCGCGCTCAACCGCCTGCGCGGTCCGTTCAACGTCAATTCCGTCGCCCAGGCGGTGACGCTGGCCGCGCTTGACGATCAGGCCTTTGTCATTGCCACGCGCGAGCACAACACCGCCGTGCGCGCTGCTTTCTGCGATGAGCTGACGGCGCTCGGCAACGCGGGCCTGCGCGTGGTGCCGAGCGAGGCCAACTTCGTGCTGGTGCTGTTCGAGGGCGCGCTCACCGCCACCGATGCCATGGCCGCTATCGACGAGGCGGGCTTTATCGTGCGCCACCTGCCGGGACAGGGCCTGCCGCAGGCGCTGCGCATCACCATCGGCACCGCCGACCAGATGCAGGCGATTGCGGCAGCGCTGCGGGCGGCAGCGCACACGGCGGCAGAGGGCTCGCAATGACCATCGAACGCGTCGCGATTATCGGTCTCGGCCTGCTTGGCGGATCGATCGGTCTGGCGGTGCAGAAACACCTGCCGGGCGTCGCCACCGCTGGCTACGACGCCGACCCCGATGTGCGTGCGAGGGCGCGGGAGCGGGGGCTGACCGCAGTCGTCGCCGATAGGCCGGTGGAAGCGGTCGAAAAGGCCGATCTGGTGATCCTGTGCGTGCCGGTGGGCGCAATGGGCGAGGCCGCGCGCGCGATCGCCCCGGCCCTGGGCGAGGATACCATCGTCAGCGATGTCGGCTCGTCCAAGGAATCGACCTACAGCGCGCTGAGCGAAGCCTTGCCGCATCATCACGTGATCCCCGCACACCCGGTGGCCGGGACCGAGGAATCGGGGCCGGATGCGGGCTTTGCCTCGCTGTTCCACCGCCGCTGGTGCATCGTCACCCCGCCCGAGGGTGCCGATCCCGCGAAGGTCGCCGCACTGGTCACCTTCTGGGAGGATTTGGGCGCGCTGGTCGAGACGATGGATGCAGGCCATCACGACCGCGTGCTCGCCGTCACCAGCCACATCCCGCACCTCATCGCCTACACCATCGTCGGCACCGCGAGCGACCTTGAGCAGGTGACCCGCAGCGAGGTGATCAAGTTCTCCGCCGGTGGCTTCCGCGATTTCACCCGCATCGCCGCCTCCGACCCGACCATGTGGCGCGACGTGTTCCTGAACAACCGCGAGGCGGTGCTGGAGATGCTCGACCGGTTCCTGACCGACCTCGCCCTGATGCGCGAGGCGATCCGTGCCGAGGACGGCGAGACCATGTTCGACTGGTTCACCCGCACCCGCGCGATCCGGCGCGGGATCGTCGCCATCGGGCAGGACGACGCCCGCCCCGACTTCGGGCGCAAGGACCACGATTAGAGCGGGATGCCGTTAGTCTGATCCCTCTTGCTCCCCTCCCCTTGGGGAGGGGCCGGGGGTGGGGGCTCGACGCTGGCTGGCGTGTGGCCCCCCATCCCAACCCTTCCCCAAGGGGAAGGGCTTTGACAGGCTTTCGCCTATTCCGCCGCCTGCGCTTCCTTGGCGGCATGTTCCAGCGTGGCGAGGAACCGCTCGGCATCGAGCGCGGCCATGCAGCCGGTGCCCGCCGCCGTCACCGCCTGACGATAGGTGTGGTCCATCACGTCGCCCGCCGCGAAGACGCCGGGGATGGCGGTCTTCGGCGTACCCGGCTCGGTGACGAGATAGCCGCCCGCGTCGGTCTCCAGCTTGCCCTTGAACAGCTCGGTCGAGGGCGCATGGCCGATGGCGACGAAGGCCCCGTCAACCTCCAGCGTCGATTTCTCGCCTGTCACGGTGTCGACGAGGTTAAGGTGATGCAGCTTGCCATCCTCGCCCGCCTCGAAGCTCTCGACCGCCTTGTTCCACAAGGGCGTGATCTTGTCGGATGCAAACAGGCGATCCTGCAGGATCTTCTCACTGCGCAGTTCGTCGCGGCGGTGGATCAGCGTCACGTCGTCGGAGTGGTTGGTGAGGTAGAGCGCCTCTTCCACCGCCGTGTTGCCGCCGCCGATCACGGCCACCTTCTTGCCGCGATAGAAGAACCCGTCGCAGGTGGCGCAGGCCGAAACGCCCTTGCCGCCCAGTTCCTGCTCGCCCGGAACGCCCAGCCACTTGGCCTGCGCGCCGGTGGCGATCACCAGCACGTCGCCGACATATTCGTCACCGCTGTCGCCCACGGCGCGGAACGGCGAACCATTTTCGAGGTCGACCTCGACGATGGTGTCCCACATCATGCGGGTGCCGACATGCTCGGCCTGTTTCTGCATCTGCTCCATCAGCCAGGGGCCCTGGATCACGTCGGCAAAGCCGGGATAGTTCTCGACATCGGTGGTGATGGTGAGCTGCCCGCCGGGCTGGAGCCCCTGCACCACGATCGGCTGCATCCCCGCGCGCGCGCCATAGATCGCGGCGGAATAGCCGGCCGGGCCGGAACCGATGATGAGCATACGGGTGGTGTGGGTGGCCATGTCTGTTCGAATCCCTTTTCCTGCTGCCCGACCTAGGTCCAGCCCGCAGGCAATTCAAGCAAGCCGCATGGCCGCTTCCCCCAAGCAATTCTGCTGGCGGGGCTAGCCGGGCTTGCGCCGCGCGAGGCGGGCGCGCCATTGCCCGGGCGAGACTCCGCACAGGCGGCGGAAGAAGCGCGAGAAATAGGCCGGGTCGGCAAGACCGATGCTGGCGCCGATCTCGGCCACGCTCACCGCCGAGAAGGCGAGCAGCCGCTGCGCTTCAAGCACGGCGCGTTCGTCACGAATCTGCGTGGGCGAGAGGCCTTGCGCGGCGCAGGCATCGCGCAGCGCCGTCTCGCTCACGCCCAGTGCGCGGGCGTAGGCGGCCACCGGCTCGCGCTGGCGATAACGCTCCTCCACCAGCTGGCGGAAACGTGCCACCAGCCGCACCTGCCTGCCGGAAGCCTCCGAAGCCGCGCCGCTGCGCTCGGCAGCGCGCGCGGCGCGCACCAGCGCCAGTTGTAGCAGCGCCTGCACGGCGGCAGTTTGTCCAAGTGCGTGCCAGGTGCATTCGCGCGCGATCTGGGCGACGGTGGAGGCCAGCTCGGCGCTTTCTGCGGGCTCCAACGCCACGGCACGCGGAGCGGCAAACAGTGGCGCGCCCTCGGGCCACAGGCTCAGCACCTGTTCGAGCTGCACCGTGGCGATAGTGAGCACTCGCCCTTGCGTCCCGCGCGCCCACGAGAAGCCGTGCACCGTCCCGGCGGGCACCACCAGCAGACTCGGCGCGGTGAAGCTCTGTTCCTGTCCTTCGTAAAGCGTCGCGCCGCCGCCCTCGGTGATCAGGATCAGGTGGTTGAGATCGGCGTGCCGGTGTGTGGCAATGCGCCAGCCGCTGGGGCGCGAGCGCACGGCCAGATCCTCGACATGCAGAAAATCGGGATCAGCCGCGCGCGGCGGCTCGCCATAAAGGAAGAAAGGGGGCGGCAGCTGCGCGTTCACAAGCGCCACCCTGCGCCAGTTTCGGCGAAAAGTCCAAGTTGTTTGCTGGATCTGGCCTTGGCTCTTTATCCCGCCAGCCTAGTCAGACAGGAAAGAACGCAAAAACAGGATGCCCTCGATCATGAAAACGCAAGTCTGCATCATCGGTGCCGGTCCCGCCGGTCTGCTGCTCGGCCACCTGCTGCGCGCCGAGGGCGTCGACTGCGTGGTGCTCGAACGCCAGACTCCCGACTATGTGCTCGGTCGCATCCGTGCGGGCGTGCTGGAGACGATCACGGTTTCGCTGATGGAGCGGCTCGGGCTCGACGCGCGGATGAAGGCCGAGGGGCTGTGGCACGACGGGGTCAACCTCGCTGACGGCGAACGGCTGATCCACATCGACATGGCGGACCTCGTCGGCAACCGGGTGATGGTCTACGGCCAGACCGAACTGACCCGCGACCTGATGGACGCCGCCCCCGAACGCGACCTCGAAGTGATCTACGAGGCCGCCGATGTCGCGCTGCACGATGTCGAGAGCGACGCGCCCTATGTCACCTACACCAGCGACGGCACCCAGCACCGGATCGACGCCCGCTTCATCGCCGGGTGCGACGGCTTCCACGGCCCCAGCCGCAAGGCCATTCCCGCCAGCGTCGGGCAGGAGTTCGAGCGGGTCTATCCGTTCGGCTGGCTCGGCATTCTCGCCGATGTTCCGCCGTGCAACCACGAGCTGATCTACGCCAACCACGAACGCGGCTTCGCCCTCGCCTCGATGCGGTCGAACACGCGCAGCCGCTACTATGTCGACGTGCCGCTGACCGACAAGGTCGAGGATTGGAGCGACGACCGGCTGTGGGACGAGCTGGCGATCCGCCTCGGCCCTGACGCCGCCGCCCATATCACCCGCGGCCCGGCAATCGAGAAGAGCATCGCCCCGCTGCGGTCCTTCGTCTTTGCGCCGATGCGCCACGGCTCGCTGCTGCTGTGCGGCGACAGCGCGCATATCGTGCCGCCGACCGGGGCCAAGGGCCTGAACCTCGCGGCCAGCGACGTGCACTATGCCGCCGCCGCACTCACCGGCTTCTTCAACAAGTCCAGCAACGAGGGCATCGTCGCCTATTCGGATACGGCGCTGGCGCGGGTGTGGAAGTCCGAGCGGTTCAGCTGGACGCTGACCAAGCTGATGCACCGCTTCCCCGAGGATGGCCCGTTCGAACGCGCGATGCAGGTGGCCGAGCTGGACTACATCGCCACCAGCCGCGCGGCGCAGACCAGCATCGCCGAAAACTACGTGGGGCTGCCGGTTTAGGGCCCACCTTGCTCCCCTCCCCTTGGGGAGGGGCTGGGGGTGGGGCTAGGCGCTCGCGTGGAACCCCCATCCCAACCCTTCCCCAAGGGGAAGGGCTTTGGCTAATCAATGCTAAGTCATCCCGCTCTAGCCGTCGGCGCGCTCGGCATCGAGCGCCGCCAGCCGCTTTTCTTCCGCCAGCATCGCTTCGGCGCGGACGATCATCTCTTCAACCAGCCCGCGCAGCACCTCAATGGACTCGGGCGCGAAACCCTCGGTCAGCTCGCGGTCACGCTCGATCACGAGTTCGATCATATCGCGGTAAATCCGCTGTCCCTCGGGCGCGAGGGCAATCTCGATCTCGGGCCCGCCGGGCTTGCGATCGCGCCGGAGCAGGCCGCGCTGGACAAGGCTTTTCACCGCGCGGCTGAGCTGCCCGCGATCCTGCCCCAGCCGCTCGGCCAGACCGTTAAGCGAGAGCGGCGCAAACTCACCGACCTGCGCCAGAATCCACCAGTCGGTTTCGTTCATGCCGAACTGGCGCCGCCGCGCGAGCATGCCCGAACGCCGCAGCAGGCTGTAAAGCTTGATCATGCGCATCGAGGTCAGCTCGCGCATGATCGCAAAGCGCCCGCTCTCGTCGCGGTGGTCCTCTGTGGAGGAAAGCTCCGCCGATTCCGAGATGCCGACGGATGGTGCTGTCACTTGTGTCATCGGACAAAGGCTAGATCAGCCAATGCTGCGACGCAATGTCCACCGCACCCGCAAGGCGAGCGCCTAGAGATAAAGCGTGTTCCCGTTCTCATCGACCGGGTTGCGGTCGTTCTCAGAGCACTGGAACTCGATCAGCGTGCCATTGCGGTCGCGCCGATAGCTGAGCGTGACCTCGAACGGCTCGGCAAAGGCCTCCGGGTCTTCCATCCGCATCTCGTTGATCAGCAGGTCCGGGTTATCGGGCGAGAGATAGATCCGCTCGGTAAGATGGAACTGGTCCGAATGGCGGCCGCCATCGCCCACTTCGAGCAGGTCGGAAATGCCGATAGTATCGACCACCAGCGCACCATCCTCCCAGTGCCCGATCGAATGGCCGTGAAAGGTGGGATCGGGATCTTCGGGATGCCCGCGCCCGTCGGTCCAGATCGTGCGGGTCTGCATCCAGGCCTCCTGGTTGATGGTGACGCGACCAGGGGTGAACAGAAACTCGTAGGGGTATTGCGGCAGCTGCATGATGCGCGGCAGACCCGGCGGCGAACAATTGGAGCGTTCGAGCCGCTCGACCCCCTCATTCGCGGCGACCTCGGCGCGCCAGGCTTCGCGTGCCTCGTTATACTTGCCCTTCAGCACCGGCTGCGGCGGCGGCCCGCTGCCCGGTGCGCGGCGCTGAATGAACCAGATCCCGCCCCAGTCGGGCAACTGGTCGAGCGCGGCATAGTGGCCCTTGGGATAGGGTGCGCCCTCCCCCTCGCTGAGCCCTTCGGGCACAGGGGAACCGGGTGAAGCGTCCAGCTGCGCGGAAGCCGGTTGAACCAGTGTCAGGGCGATGCAGGCTGCGAGGGCAGCGCGGCAGGTGTTCATTGGTATGTCTCTCCCCCAGGCCGTGGCCTCATGGCCATCAGCCGACGTCTCCCAGCGTGCTGCCATCGGGCAGGCGCACGCCGATATAGCTCGCCCCGCGCGCGCCCGAGCGCAGCGGATGGACCCAAAGCCGGATCTTGTCGCCCGTGCGCAGCGAGGTGCGGCGCCAGCCGCTCTGGACCAGATTGTTGGGGCTGGTCATCTCGATCGACCAGCGCTGCTTGGTGCCATCCTCGTCGACCTCGACCGCGATGAAGGCATGCGGGTTCTGCCAGCGGAACTGGGTGACGGTGGCGTCGAGCACGATGGTCTTCTGCATGTCGAACATCGAATAGGAATGGTGCGCGCTGGCCGGGATCGCCGCCGGACCCAGCGCACCCAGCGCGAGGAGGGGGGCGGCAAGCGGCAGAAGCAATGCGAACTTTTTCATGACCGGAGGTTCCCTTGAATCAGAGCTGCGGCACGTTCACGGCCGCGCCGTTCTTCGGCAGGCCGGAATCGAGCACGGTGCCGTCGGCCTTGGTGAGATCGAGAAACAGCCCGCCGGGGCTGCCGTTGCGCAGCGGCGCCATGCGCAGGCTGATCACTTCGCCGGGGCGCAGCGAGTTGCGCCGCCACCCCTGACGGGTGAGGTTGTTCGGGCTGTTCAGCTCGATCGAATAGCGGGTGGTGCGCCCCTGCGCGTTGCGGGCATCCAACTCGATGAAGGCGTGCGGGTTGGTCCACTGGAACTCGTGCACCGTGCCTTCGATGGTCATCACCTTGCGCTGATCGAACATGGCGAAGCTGTGATGCGCCAGAGCAGAGTGTGGGGCCAGCGCACCAAGTGCCGTTGCGGCCAGAGCTGCGCCGGCGCAGGCGGCCAGCGTGAGCTTGTCAGTCATTACCTGTTCCTTCGATGTCGCTTTGGCCCCGCTCCTCCGCGACCTCGCTGCCGAGGTCGGTGCCGGGGAGGTTTTCGTTATAGGCGAGGATGCAGTTGCTCTCGTTGATGTCGGTGTAGTCCGCGCGGTTGAAGCGCTTGGTGCTCTTCCACTCGCCCTCCCACATCTGCGGGTCGATCAGCTCGTATTCGACCTCCATCACCGTGCCGCCCTCGAGCATACGGATGCGTTCGATGATCTCGAACTGATCGGAGATCGGAATGCCGTGGTCGATGTAGTGGTTCGACGGTTCGAGATACCTGGTGTGGACCACCAGCGTATCGCCCTCGAAATGGCCGATGCTCTCGCCGTTGTAGCCGGGCACCACGAAATCGGGATCGGAGAAGTTGCGCCCGTCGAGGAAGATCGTGCGGACCGAGTTGTTGAAGCCGGAAATCATGTAGATCGCGGTGGGCAGCTGGATGAAGGCATGCGGCCACACGCGCGTCATGATCATCGGCATGCCCGGCGGGTAACACTGGCCGATGGCGTCGCGATAAGTCTCGTTGCGGGCCTGCGCCTTGGGCGCCTCGATCAGCGCCTCGATCCCCTCAGGCCCGAAGCGCGGATAGGGCGGGCCGAACAGGAAGTGGGCAAAGCCGCCCGACAGGTCGACGAACCAGGTGCCGGTCAGGTCGAACGGCGGCGCGGGACGCTCTTTCGCAAGGTTTTCCGGGGCGAGCGCACCGAGATAGCCGGGGTGCTTGGGCACCATGGCCTCCAGCCGCTCGGGCGAGAGCGGGACATATTCGCGCGTCACTTCGGGCTGAACGGGCGCAGCGTCTTCCTGCGCGAGCGCAGAAAAGGCCGGGGCCAGAGCCAGCGCACTGGCCAGAAGGACGGCAGCGATGGGCTGATTGCGGATCAAAGGACACTCCCGTTGAACTCTCGGCACCCTTGTGAAATGCCTATTTGATAAAGTCAATAATGGCTGGTTTGCCGGGGGCTGAGAACTTTGGGAGAGCGCCCCCGGCAAGTCTGCGATCAGAAGTCGTACTGCAGCGTCAGCCCCACTTCGCGCGGCTTCCCGCGCACCACGAACACCGCCGAGCGTTCGTGCTTGGCATCCGCGGGAAGCGAGGGAATAGGCCCGCCGCGATCCCAGTAGCCGCCGCCGAAACGGGTGCCGTAGGTCGGATAGGTGTTGTCGAAGAGGTTGTTCGCGAACAGGCTGATCGAAACCGGCGCATTGTGCGGCTGGAATCGGATGCGCGCATTGACCAGTTCGATGGCCGGCAGACGATAGGCCGAATCGCCGGTTTCGGTCGGGTGCGTCGGCTGGTCGGCGGTGTAGGCATAGTTCGCGTTAAACGAGAGCCTGCCCGGCCCGATGTCGCCCGCATAGTTCGCGCCGACATTGAAGCTGATCTCCGGCGGCCCCGGATAGAGGTTCGGCCCGCCGTTCGCGTCCTCGTTCTTCAGATCGTAGCCGGTGTAGCCGAACGAGCCGTCAAACCAGAAGTTCTCGGTCAGATAGGCCTGCGCGTCCAGCTCCACACCATAGAGATCGACATCGCCGGTGTTGGACACCTCGATGCGGAAGCCTGGCGGATCGGGACAGTTCGGCTCACCGGCGCATTGCACCTGCCGCGCTGCCTGACGGTTCGACCATTGCATATAGAAGGCGGTCGGGTTGAAGCGCAGGCGCCCGCCGAAGGCCTCGATCCGCATGCCGGTTTCATAGCTCACCACCCGTTCGGGCGCGATTGGCTGGAGGAAATCACCGCTTTGCAGTTCACCCGCCACCTCCGAAGCGATGCCGACGCCGCTGTAGGAGCCCGCCTTATAGGCCTTGGACACGGTGGCGTACCACATCCAGTGATCGGTCAGATGGTAGTCCAGCGAACCGCGCCAGTCGACCTCGTCCCAGCTGTGGTCGCTCCAGACGGTGGTCGAATCGGTGCCCGCGACCGGCGTGAAGTCGGCCGAAGGATACTCGGTTTCCTCGTAGTCCTTGTAGTCATGGGCGTAGCGCAGCCCGCCGGTGAAGTTGAGCCTTTCGGTGATGTGCCAGGTGGCGCTGGCGAACAGGCCAATCGAATCCGACTTCTGCGTGGTCTCGATGTCGTCGCGGTGGAACAGGCCGGCATCGGTATTGCCGTTGGGCTGCCCCACGTTGCGGTTGGGCCCGCCGCGCGGGGTGTCGCTGGTGCCGCGCCGGGTGTTGACCTCGGCGGCACTGAACGATTTCTCATGGAAGTAGCTGCCGCCAAACACGAGGTCGACCGCGCCCGCGAACAGCTCGGCGTTGAGTTGCAGCTCCTGATAGAACACCGACGATTCGAGCGCATTGTCGCGCTGCTCGGTGCCGAGGAACTGCCAGTCGACCCGGCTTTCGTTCTCAAGGTGGGAAATGCCCGTGATGCTGGTGATCGTCAGCTTGTCCGACAGATCATAGGCAATGTTGGCGCTGCCCTGCACGAAGGTGGTGTTGGTGAACTGCTCGCAGGCCTCGTCCCAGTCGGGATCGAAGTCGTCGAGCAGGCAGATGCTCGGCGCGGTAAAATCGCCGCGCACGATGCGCGGGTCGTTGTAGGCCGCCAGCCGCTCCTGACCGGCCGCAATGAGAGCATCGCCGACCCAGTCGGCATAGTTGCCTTCCCAGAAACCTTCGCCGATGCCGGGCCGCATGTCGAAGTCCTCGAACACCTGCGGCGAGCTGGTGGCCTCGGAATCCGAATAGACGAAGCCCAGGTCGATCATCAGATCATGGCTCGGCTCGACCCGCAGGTCGACCCGGCCGATATAGTCCTTGGTGCGCCCGAGATCCTGCGTCCCGCGCTCGACCCAGCCGCCCTGCACCAGCCGCGCGCCCTGAACCCGCAACGCGGCCATGTCGCCGATCGGCAGGTTGAGCGCAGCCACCACCTCGGAGCGATCCATGTTGGCCACGGTCGCGCGGACATAGCCGTTGGTCTCGCCGAATTCGGGCCGCTTGGTGAAATAGCGGATCGCGCCGCCGGTCGAGTTGCGGCCGAACAGCGTGCCCTGCGGACCACGCAGCACCTCCACCCGGTCTATATCGAGCACGCGCAGCACCGAACCGTTGGTGCGCGGGATGTAGATCCCGTCGAGATAGAGCCCGACCCCGCGCTCGCCCGCCGCGCCCCCGCCGCCGGAGATGCCCCGGATCGAGAACTGCGGGCTGGCATTGCCCGAACCGCGCCCGCCGGTGATGTTGAGATTGGGCGTGAAGGTGGCGAGATCCTGCAGGTTCTCGATACCCTTTGCCTCGATCGATTCCTCGGTCACGGCGACGATGGAAAGTGGTGTGTCCTGCAGGTTGGTCGCGCGCCGCTCGGCGGTGACGACGATGGCCGTGCCGAAGGTCGGCTGGCTTGCGGCCCCGTCTGCCGCTGCCCCGCCCGATGCCGTCTGGCCGAGCGCCGGTGCGGACAGGCCTGCAGCTGCACAGGTGGCAAGCAGGCACGCACGGGCCAACGCAGAATTGCGATACGCCATGGATTCTCCCCCAAGTTTTTCCGGCCCTGATTCGATTATTCGTAGTTGCCCCGTCGCTGCCGGGCCTTGGTCAGCGCGACTCGCAGCATACATTTGACAAAATCAAAATAAAGCCTTTTTGACTCCATCAATAAAACGACGGATTTCTGCCGGTTTGGCGGCCAATACCGAGGAGAAGGCAGCGCTCAGGGCGCCGCAGTGGCAGCTATTAGTGGGAGTATTGCCGGCAGGCCGGGTCGGCCGGCGCGCGAGGTCTCGACCGGTGCTGGTGCCCGCGCTCGGCTCAATGCCCAAACTCGCCCGGCTGATCGGCGAGGAGTGGGTACAGCTCTATGATGGCGAACCGTCCGGGAAGAGACTGGCCGATTTCGCCGCCCATCTCCGCAGTTGGCCCGGTGGCGCCCAGCCGAACCCGCTGTTCGACCCCGCCAAGCTGGTCGAGCAGCCTGCATCAGATTGAAAGGAGAGCAGCGCTTGCCGACAAGAATTTCGGATGAGTGAAACGCCCGTAACTTCCGGCAGTCTGCCGACCCCGGCCATCCGCACCGCGTCCTTCCCGGACGCCGCGGAGCGGCCCGGGCGCTTCACCGCTATGGTTCGGCCCGCTTTGAAGCAAGAAGATAGGGACTGTCTGGTGCGGTCGAGAAGACTCGAACTTCCACGGGCTTTCGCCCACAACGACCTCAACGTTGCGCGTCTACCAGTTCCGCCACGACCGCACATCAGGAAGAAAGGGCCGAAGCCCCATCGGGTAGGAGCGCGCCACTAGCAAAGCCCGATATGCGCTGCAAGCACCTATTCGGGCTTCCAGCCGATTTCTGCTACACGCGCCGAACGCGGCACATCGGTCACCGCCTCGTTCACGGTCAGGCTCTCCCCCGGAGCGAGCTGGCGCTTGGGCGGCGGCACTTCCCACGAATAGACGATCCGGTCGCGCGCATCGCGCAGCACGATCAGCAGCGTGGGCACGGCCTGCTCCTGCGTGCCGATGTTGGTGATCGTGCCCGAAGCGCCGAAAAACTCGGTGCCGTTGGGCAGTTCGCGCCGTTCCTGCTGTTCGGGCGGGAAATCGATCTGGAGGTTCGGCGGCGACATCGCGAAGGTCGGCCGGTTGACCGGCACCCACTCGGGCAGGCCATAGAAACTCACCGCCACGATCAGGCCGGCAGCCACCAGCGCGAAGATACCGGCAGCCCAGCTCCACATCCGCAGCGGATTGCGGCGGCGGCGGAACGGCGGTTCGCGGTCGTATTGCGAGCTTTCGCCCGCGCCATAGCCCGCAGGCGCGGCCGGCGGCATGGCAGTGCGCACGGCGGGCTTTTCGACGAAGCCCGGCTCGTCCTCATAGACAGCCGCCACAACGGGCGCCTGCGCCGGCTCGGCCTCGGAGGCAGGCGCGGGAACAGGCGGTGTTTCAGGGTCCGCTGGCGGTTCGACTGCCGCAGGAGCCGGATCTGCCGCCTCCTCAGGAGCGGACGGCGGCGCTGCCGCGGCATCGTCGAGCAGCACTTCCGGCCCGTCCTGGAACCAGCTCTGCCGACATTTCGCGCAGCGCACGGTGCGGCCTTCGATGCCGATGGCATCGTCCGGCACCGCATAGCGCGTGGAGCAGGCAGGACACTGGATAATCATGAAACTGTTTTAACTCGCATGGAATTCTTTTCCATACACCGCATTGGCTTGATGTGGCCAGCGCGCAAGGGCAGGCCGCCCCGTGGCTGCGTTTTTCCACAAGCGCCCGCCGAAAATCTCCCGCCACTCACGCCAATCGCCCTTCCCGTTTGCGCCCTCGTGCCCTAGCTAGCGGGCATGGGCACGGGCGCGGGATCGATCGTCGAATTCGACAACGTCGGGCTACGCTATGGCACCGACCGCGAGGTGCTGTCCGATGTCTCGTTCACGCTCTACCCCGGCAGCTTCTACTTCCTGACCGGGGCCAGCGGCGCGGGGAAAACCTCGATGCTCAAGCTGCTCTATTGCGCACAGCGGCCCTCGCGCGGGGTGGTGCGGATGTTCGGCAACGACATGATCACCCTGCCGCGCCAGCGCCTCCCTGAAGTGCGCCGCCGGATCGGGGTGGTGTTTCAGGACTTCCGCCTCGTCCCCCATCTTAACGCCTTCGACAACATCGCCCTGCCCTTGCGCATCGCCGGGATGAGCGAGCGCGAAATTGCAAAGCCGGTGGCCGACATGCTCGAATGGGTCGGTCTCGACCAGCGCGCCGATGCGCATCCCGCCACGCTTTCGGGCGGAGAGCAGCAGCGCGTCGCCATTGCCCGCGCGGTGATCGCCCGGCCCGAAATGCTGGTGGCCGACGAACCGACCGGCAACGTCGACCCGGAAATGGCGGTGAAGCTGCTGCGCCTGTTCGAGGCGCTGAACCGGCTCGGCACCACGGTGGTGGTGGCCACCCACGATGTCCACCTGCTGCGCAAGGTGCCCGATTCGCTGATCATGCGGCTCGACAAGGGGCGGCTGTCCGATCCGACCGGTGCGCTGCGCTATCCGCCGCGCCGCGAAGGGATGCCCCGCTGATGCTGGGACGGCTGTTCGAGAGCGCTGGGCGGCTGATGCCGGGGGAAGCGGCGCGGCTGCTGCCGCAGGCGCGGATCGGCGGGCCGATGCCCTGGGTGATCGCGATCATGGTCGCGCTGACCGTTATCGCCGCCGCCGCCGCGCTGGCGCTCGACAATGTCGCCGAAAATGCCCGCTCCGAAATCGCCGGGGGGATCACCGTGCAGGTGGTCGAAGGCGCTCCGGCCGAGCGCGCCCGGCAGACGCAGGCCGCGCTCGCCTTCCTCGAAACCGACCCGCGCGTGACCGAAGTCCACCAGGTGCCGCAGGAGGAGCTGTCGCAATTGCTCGAACCGTGGCTCGGCGCAGGCGCGGTCGATGACGATGCCATGGCCACCCCGAGCCTGATCGACGCGCAGCTCGATGGCGAGGTTTCGGCACAGATGCTGAGCTCTCTGCGCGCCGAAATGGCGAAGGTCGCTCCGGCGGCGCAGATCGATGCGCAGGCCAACTGGCTGGGGCCGGTGTTCGACGCGCTGCGCAGCCTCAAGCTGCTGGCGCTGGGTCTGGTAGCGCTGCTGGCGCTGACAGCGGCGGCGGCGGTGTGGCTGGCCGCGCGCACGGCGCTCGGCAGCAACCGTGATACGATTGAAGTGATCCATCACCTCGGCGGCACCGACGGACAGATCGCCGCGATCTTTCAGCGCTCGGTCGGCATCGACGCGGTCATCGGCGGGGTTGCCGGGCTGCTGCTGGGTCTGGCGGCGGTGATGGTGCTGGGCGCACAGTTTGCGGCGCTGGGTTCCGGGTTGGTGGCTGGCGGGGGGCTGTCGCTCGGCGACTGGGGACTGCTGCTGGCGGTGCCGGTGATCGCGCTGGTTCTGGCCATGATCACCGCCCGTGCAACGGTGCTGACAGCCTTGCGGCGCAAGCTATGAGGCAGGCGCGATGATTCGACGTTTGATGGCCTTTGTCCTGCTCGCCTGGCTTGGCGGGTTCGTGTGGTTTGCGGGCGTGTTGCCGCAGCCAAACCTCGCCGCGAAGGGCGATGCGGTGGTGGTGCCGACCGGCAGCGGCGGCCGGATTTCGCGTGGGCTTGATTTGCTGCGCTCGGGCGCGGTCGAACGCATGCTCGTCACCGGGGTCGATGCCTCGGTGAAGGAAAAAGAGTTCGAGGCCGAGTACCGGGTCGAGCCGCAGTTGATGGAGTGCTGCATCACGCTCGGCTACATCGCGGTCGATACGCGCGGCAATGCGCTGGAAACGGCGGACTGGGTGGCGACGCACAAGCATGGCTCGCTGGTGCTGGTGACGGCGGACTGGCACATGCGCCGCGCCGCGCTGGAACTGGCGGCGCAACTGCCACCGGGCATCGTGATCGTGCGCGACGCGGTCCGCTCGCAGGCGAGCCTGTGGACCTTCTTCCTCGAATACAACAAGTTCCTCGTCGCCTACGTGGTAGCGCCGTTCCGATGATCTATCTGCGCAACATCGCCTTCTATGCCGCCTTTTACGGCGGTTCGGCGCTCTTCGTGCTCGCTGCGGTGGCGGTGAGCTATCTCGACCGGCCCAAGCGACTGCGCGCGATCTGCGACAGCTGGGGGCACTGGCACCGGCGCTGCCTGGCGTTGCTCGGCATCCGCGTGGTCGAGACCGGCCAGCGGCCCGAGGGTCTGGCCTTCTATGCGATCAAGCACGAGGCCTTTGCCGAGGCCATCGAGATGCCGGTGATCTTCGACCACCCGGCGGGCCTCGCCAAGGCCGAGCTGTTTGCGATCCCCGGCTGGGGCCATGCGGCGCGGATCTATGGCATTATCGAGGTGCGCCGCGACGCCGGGGCCAGCGCCCTGCGCAGCATGATGAAGGAAACGAAGGCCGCGCTGGCGCAGGGCCGCCCGATCGTGATCTTCCCCGAGGGCACCCGCGTTCCGCACGGCACGCGCGCGCCGCTGCAATCGGGCTTTGCCGCGCTTTACAAGATGCTGAAGCTGCCGGTGGTGCCGGTGGCGGTCAATTCCGGGCCGCTGTACCACCGCACCTGGAAGCGGCCGGGCACGATCACCGTGCATTTCGGCGAGCCGATCGCGCCGGGGCTCGAACGCGCAGAGATCGAAGCGCGGGTGCTCGACGCGATCAACTGCCTCAACAGCGACTAGATCTCCATCTCGGCCACGATGGCCTCCAGCCAGCGGCGGGCATCAGCGCGCTCACCCACATCGGCGACGAACTCCTGCCCCCGCGCGACGCTTTTGAGCCGCCCCGGCTCGGTCCAGCGGGCCGGGTTGTGATGATAGGACAAGCCCACCTTGGCGAGCCATTCGGGCACCCGCCAGTTGGTGGGCGAGGCGCCATGCTCGGTCAGCCGCAGGGCATCGCTGGCATACGACGCCTGCCCGCCGCGCCCACGATAGAGCGTGTCGTTGCCACTGCTGGCGTGCAGTGCCAGCGCGTGGGGGAAGCCCAGGGCGGCAAGCTCGGCTTTGCGGGCCGGGTCCATCGCCGCCAGCGGCAGCACCTCGTCCACCCGCAGGTAGCCGAACAGGCGGTGGTGCGGCTTGCCACCTTCCTCGCGGAACAGGCCGAAGAACAGGAACACATCGCCCGCCCTCACACCGTGGTTGGCAAGGTGCGTCTGCGCCGCGCCGCACTGGCCGAGCAGCACCTTTCCGCCATTGAGGAACATCGGATCGTGGTGGCACAGGCTTCCCGCCCCGAGACGGCCCCGGCTGGCCTTCGCCGCATGGTCGCCCAGCCCCAGCGCGCCATAGGTGGTGCGCGAAAGTCCAGCGCCCGCCGGGATCGGCAGTGTGACCGGCCTGCCCGCCACAATCGGCGACGGCCCGCCGCCCGAAGCGCTGTCGAACCCCTTGCGGCTGAACACGATACGCATGGCAAAGCCCTAGCGCCGCTCGCCCCCACACGATAGCCTCGCGGGCAAAACGGGAGAGAGAGTTGCCATGAAGCCAATCGAGCTTGGCCGGATGCGCGTGCACAAGGTCCACGAGATGGACAGCCCGACGCCCCTGCTGATGAACCTGCCCGGCGTCACCGCCGAGGACATCACCCGGATGCGCCGCTGGTACGATGCGCCGGGCGAAATCCACCCCGATCCTGAACAATGCCTGATGACCTTCGGCGTCCATTCCTGGGTGATCGAGCTCGATGGCAAGCGTATCCTTGTCGACGCCTGCGATGGCAATCACAAGAACCGCTCAATCGAAGCGGTCCACCAGCTCGACACCGACTATCTCGGCAACCTCGCGCGGGCTGGGTTCCAGCCGGAGGACATCGACATGGTCATGTGCACGCACCTGCACTTCGACCACATCGGCTGGAACACCCGGCTCGAAAGTGGCCACTGGGTGCCGACCTTCCGCAACGCGCGCTATGTCTTCGGGCAGAAGGACTACGACTATTTCAAGGCCAATCCCGAAGGCGAGGCGGTCCACTTCGAGGCGTTTCAGGATTCGATCCTGCCGGTAATGGAGGCGGGGCAAGGCGAGCTGGTGGAGGCCGATTTCTGCGCCCACCGCGAGGTCGGCAACGGCGTCTGGCTCGAACCCGCCTTCGGCCATTCTCCGGGCAATGTGATCGTCAACGCGCAGGCCGACGGGGCTCCGGCGATCTTCTGGGGCGACGTGATCCACCATCCGATCCAGATGATCCGCTTCGACCTGCCCTTCGCCTTCGACGCCGACCCCGCCGCCGCCAGCCGCGTGCGACAGGAGGTGATGGCCCGCGCCGCCGACGAGCAGATCATGTGTTTTCCCGCCCACTTCCGCGGCACCAGCGCGGGCCATGTGCAGCGCGATGGCGAGCATTTTCGCTATGATTGGGTGCGCGAATAGGGGGTAAAAATCACGCTGCCCTTGCCTGCCCCGGCACAAACGGGAATCCCTCGCCCATGGCAATTCTTTCGGACAAATGGATTCGCGACAAGGCGCTCAACGAAGGCATGATCGAGCCCTTCGTCGAAGCGCAGCGGCGCGATGGCTGCATCTCCTACGGGCTCAGCTCGTTCGGCTACGACGCGCGGGTGGCGCCCGAGTTCAAGATCTTCACCAACGTCAACTCGGCGGTGGTCGATCCCAAGGACTTCGACGGCGACAGCCTTGTCGACCGCGAGACCGAGGTCTGCATCATTCCGCCCAACTCCTTCGCGCTGGCGCGCACGGTGGAATATTTCCGCATCCCCGAAGACGTGCTGGTGATCTGCCTCGGCAAGAGCACCTATGCCCGCTGCGGCATCATCGTGAACGTCACCCCGCTCGAACCGGGCTGGGAAGGTCACGTCACGCTCGAATTCTCGAACACCACCCCGCTGCCGGCGAAGATCTACGCCAACGAGGGCGCCTGCCAGTTCCTGTTCCTGCAGGGCAACGAGCGCCCGGAAGTGACCTATGCCGACCGGGCGGGCAAATATATGGGCCAGCGCGGCGTCACCCTGCCCCGGCTCTGACGGGAGAAGACCAATGGCCAGCCAACCCACCCTCGGCGACCTGCTCAGCCGGATCGAGGCGCTCGAAGCGCGCGTGCAGGAGGGCGACGACTATCGCGCGCTGATCAACCTGCAATGCGCCTATGGCTACTATGTCGACAAGGGGCTGTGGGACAAGGCGGCCGACCTCTTCGCCAAGGATGGCACGCTGGAGATCGCCGGACGCGGGGTCTATGTCGGGCAGGACCGGGTGCGGGCCTATCTCCATCAGCTCCCCGCCTACGAAGACGGCGCAGTGTTCAACCACATGCAGTTGCAGCCGGTGCTCCATATCGACAGCGCTGCGGGCACGGCCAAGGCGCGCTGGCGCACCTTCATCATGATCGGCTGGATCGGGCGCGAGGGCCGCTGGGGCGAAGCCACCTACGAGAACGAATATGTTCGCGAGGGCGGCAAGTGGCGGATCGCCAGGCTGCACGGCGTGATCAACTTCTATGCCGAGTACGAGAAGGGCTGGCACAAGGGCGGCGTGCCGCTGCTGCGCTCGATCGACGGGCTGGAGCCGGACCTGCCGCCAAGCTTCGACTATGAGGCGCACCCCAGGGCCGTGATCGCGCCGTTCCACTACGACGAGGTGTAAGGCCCTCGGGAAACCGAAGCCTGCGTCCAGCGTTCATCCCTCCAATCAAGGAGTTGTATGATGAGCGAAGAACGCACCACGATCACCACCGACGAGGCCGGCAACACCCATAGCCACACGACCACCTACGTGCGCGACGATGCGCCGCGTCGGTCGGGCGGCGGCACCTGGGCGATTGCGCTGATGCTGCTGGTTGCGCTGCTGATCGGCGGCTACTTCGTCACCCAGATGAGCGGTGCCGAAGTCGCCAAGGACAATGCCGTGGCCGATGCCGCCAACTCTGTCAGCGGTGCCGCCGATCAGGTCGGCGACACCGTGAAGCAGGTGGGCGATTCCGTCACCCAGAAGTAAGCCTTTTGAGCTTGATGACATAGCATCGACCCTCGAAGCCCTTCCCCTTGGGGAAGGGGAGCAAGGTAGATCAGGCTAGTGTCATCGAACTTCAGAAGCTCACCCGGGCGCTCAGTTTGAAGTTGCGCCCGGAGAGCGGAGTATATTCCTTCGTGAAGCTGGTGTGGCGACGGCCTTCGACATCGAAGATGTTGTCGACCTGCGCGAGCAAGGTGAAGTTCTGCTGCCCCTCGATCGGGTGCCAGGCTACCGAGGCATTGACGAAGGTGAAGCCGTCGGTCGGGCTCTCGTGCTCTGACACGCGGTCCTGCTTGGCAAAGGTTTCCACCTCGCCGCGGATGTCGAAGTGGCCGACCTGTGCCTCCAGTGCGGCCAGCGCGCTGAGCGGCGGGATGCGCGGAACCGGGCTGCCGTCGTCCAGCGTGGCGCGAACATAGTCGCCGCGCAGGTCGGCGTTCAGGCGGAAGCCGTTGGCGTCGATCAGCGGGAACGTAACCTGCCCTTCGACGCCAAATTGCCTGGCATCCTGCTGCAGGAACTCGAACACTTCGAGCCCGCCAATCGGGGCGCGGTCGGCTTCGTCGAGATAGATGAAGCCGTCGAACCAGGTGTGATAGACCGAGGCGCTGACCAGCGCCCGCCCGATCGAACCGCGGACATAGCCCTCCAGCCCCCAGGCGACTTCGGTGTCGAGCGTCGGATCGCCGATTTCATAGGCTTGCGTGGCGACGTGCGGGCCATCGGCGACCAGCTCCTGCGCCACCGGTGCGCGCTCGGCGCGCGAACCGTTGATGCCGATCCGCAGGTCGTCCTCGTAGCCCTCGATCAACGCGTAGGAGACACCGGCCGAAGCCGAGAAGGCATCGAAATCGCGCGACAGGCTGGAGCCATCGGTGAAGTCGACATCGACCGCCGAGTGCTCGTAGCGAGCGCCTGCCTGCAGGCCGAGCTTGCCGATATCGAACTGCTGGACCGCGAACAGCGCCCAGTTCTCGGTGGTGTTGGGCGCAACGAAGGCCTCGTCGCCATCGGCACGGAAATCGACGTGCGAATACTGCATGCCGAGCGAACCGCCCCAGCCGTTGCGGTTGTTCTGCACCAGCTCAAGCCGGCCTTCCACGCCCTCGACATCGAACCTGGTGCCGGTTTCGCGGCCTTCGAACTCGGTGTGGGTATAGTCGGAATAGCCGAACTTGGCCTGGACCAGATCGAAGAAGCCCTCGCCCAGATCGAGCGCGCCGCGCGCATCGACGCGGTAGCGCTGCATGCCGATGGTGACGGGGCCTTCCTCCTCGTGATCGTGATCGTGATCGTCCTCGTCGCCGTGGTCTTCATCGCCGTGCTCGTGCACGTGGCCCACGCCGGGAAGACCGGGGATGCCGTAGTTGGTGTCGTAATAGTCGGCCGAAATGCCGAACATGTTCTGGCCCGAATGCCAGGCAAGGCCCACGCCCACGGTCGAGGTCCGGGTGGCGCTGTTGGGCAGCTTGCCCGAGGCATTGGCACCATCGCGGAACTCCGCCGCTTCATCGAGGTGGCCTTCTTCCTCTTCCTCGGCGGCCTGTGCCAGCAGCTTCGCACGCAAGGCGGGCGTGGCGACAAAGCCGGGAATTTCGAGATCGCCGGTCTCGCGGTACGAGCCGTCGATGTGGAAGGCGACTTCCTTGCCCAGCGCGAAGTCGATCGAGGCACCGCCTTCAACCCGGTCGCTGGCGCTGTCGACGCCGACGATGCCGTCGACATGGACCGGCTCGTCGGGCACCGAGGGCGGGATGCGCTTGGTGATCACGTTCACCGCGCCGCCGATTGCCTGGCTGCCGTAAAGCAGCGCTGCCGGGCCGCGCAGCACCTCGATAGAGCTGGCGATCAGCGGATCGACCGTGCCCGAGTGGTCGTCAGACACCGCCGAAGCGTCAATCGAGCCGACGCCATCGGTCAGCACCCGGATGCGCTCGCCCGAAAGGCCGCGCAGGATCGGGCGCGAGGCACCGGGGGCGAAACCCGAGGTCGAAACACCCGGCAGCTTGGCAATGGTGTCGCCGATCTGGCTTTCGAGATCGCGCTGCAGCGCATTGCCCTCCAGCACCGAGGTGCCCGCCAGCACGTCGAGCCGCTCCAGCCCGGCGGCGCTGACCACGATGGTGTCACGGCTGATGTCGCGATTATGGAAGTCGTCGCCGGCAGTTTTTTCGGCGGGCTTGGCATCCTGGGCAAGCGCAGGGGCGGCAAGGCTGGCGGCGGAAAGGAAAAGGGCTAGCCGGATAGACTTCATGGGATCTCACTTGGACAGATGTAATGCTATAACATCGCTCCACATAACCCAAGCTCAGCGCGTTGCAAGCCCCTTTGCGCTGCGTCTGCGAACTAGCCTTGTGATTTTGCTGCGAGTGCGAGGCGCGTGCGGGCCGCCTCTTCGCCGATCAGCGGCAGCAGCGCGGCCATCTCGGGGCCATGCGCGCGGCCCGTAAGCGCCTGACGCAAGGGGAGAAACAGCGCCTTGCCCTTGCGACCGGTCTCGGCCTTGAGCGCGCCGGTCAGATCGGCCCAGGGGGTTTCGCTCCAGACCAGCAGTTCGGCGGCGCGGGCAAGGAAGCTGCGGTCCTCCTCGCTCAGGTCACCGGGTTCGACCGGGCCGGTCACGACGCTCCACCAGTCGGCAGCCTCGGCCACGGTGGCAACGTTGGGGCGAATCGCCAGCCAGCCAGCCTCGCCCATCCCCTCGGGCAGGCGCTCTTCAACCTCGGCATAGGTGAGCTGGTGGACGATGCCGTGGTTGATCCGCGCCAGCTCCGCCTCCTCGAACCGCGCAGGCGCACGCCCGAAGGTGGCGAGATCGAAGCTGGCGAGCAGCTCGGCCCGATCCGCCAGCGGTTCGACCGGCAGGCTGGTGCCCAGCCGTGCCAGCAGCGCCACCAGCGCACCGGGCTCGATCCCCTGCTCGCGGAAGGCATCGCAGCCGAGCGAACCGAGCCGCTTCGACAACTTGCCCTCGCTGCCCACCAACAGGGCCTCGTGCGCGAAGGCGGGCGGTGTGGCGCCGAGCGCGGTGAACATCTGGATCTGGGTGGCAGTGTTCGAGACATGGTCCTCGCCTCGCAGCACCTGCGTCACGCCCATCTCGATATCGTCGATGCAGCTCGGCAGCATATAGAGCCACGAGCCATCGGCACGACGGATCACCGGATCGGACAACAGCGCCGGATCGAATTTCTGCGCCCCGCGCACGCCATCGTCCCAGGCGATCGGCTCGGCATGGTCGAGCCTGAAGCGCCAGTGCGGGGCTATGCCCTCGGCTTCCTTCGCCGCGCACTCTTCGTCGCTCAGCGCGAGGGCGGCGCGGTCGTAGATCGGCGGCAGGCCGCGGCCGAGCTGGATCTTGCGGCGGACTTCGAGTTCCTGCGCGGTCTCATAACACGGATAGACCCGGCCCGCCGCGCGCAGGCGCTCGAACGCCTCCTCGTAGATCGCCAGCCGTTCGCTCTGGCGTTCCTCGCCATCGGGGACCAAACCGAGCCAGGCGAGATCGGCGTGGATGCCATCGACATAGGCCTCCTTCGAGCGCGCCTGATCGGTATCGTCGATCCGCAGCAGGAACCTGCCGCCGTCGCGCTTGGCCAGCATCCAGTTGTGGAGCGCGGTGCGGATATTGCCGACGTGAAGGTTGCCGGTGGGCGAAGGAGCGAAGCGGGTGGTGGTCATCGCCCTGCGCTATAGCGTCTCGTGCGGGCGAGGCCACGGCCTCATTGCAGATGCGCGATCATCACCGTGGTGCGGTCGTACAGCTCTTCGTGCCGGTCGGACCGCACGAAGCCATCGAGCACGGCGCTGAACTCTTCGCGGCGCCCCGTCGCGGCGCAGTCGGCCATCAGGGCCAGCGTCATCTCGTCGGGGCTGAGGATGCAGCAGCAGGGCCGCATCACCTGCACGTCCTCGGGCCAGTAGGCACCGACGAGGTTGGCGAAGTAGAGGAACACCCGCGCGGTGGTGACATCGCCCAGCCGCTGGGTCAGCTCGACCAGCGGATCGCGCCCTCCGCGCGCGCAGACCGCGATCAGGCGCGTGGCCGAAACGGTGCGCAGCGCGATCCACGACAGGTTGGCAAGCGGAACCGGCTGAGCCAGCCGGGCGACCCGCTCAAGCGTGGCGGCACTGGCGGAGGATGGGGTTTTCGGCATGCTCGTCTCCTGCGAATGATTCGCAGCAATACTACCCAGCCAGACTCGCGATGCAATGCGAATGATTTGCATTAGTCGTTGATAGCGCACTGGCCATCCCGCCCGCCAACGAAAAGGCCCCGCCGGATCGCTCCGGCGGGGCCTTCCAAAGTCTTGAGGTTCGCGGGCGGCTTATTCGCCGTCAGCGGCCTCCGGGTTCAGGTAATCGCCCGCGTCGGCGTCGGTGCCGTGGCTCTCGCCCTCGACCGATGCCAGCACGCTATCGCCCAGATCGTCGGCCGGATCGCGCGCCAGTTCCGCAGCATGCTCCTCGGCTGCCGTATCGGCAGCGACCAGCGCTTCCTGCATCTTCTTGTACTGCGCGCGGATCGCCGCGTCGCGACCCGAGGCTGCCACGCGGATGCGGTTCATGCCCGCACCGGTGCCCGCCGGGATCAGACGGCCCACGATCACGTTCTCCTTCAGGCCGATCAGCGAGTCCTTCTTACCCTCGACCGAAGCCTGGGTGAGCACGCGCGTGGTCTCCTGGAACGAGGCCGCCGAGATGAACGAACGGGTCTGCAGCGAGGCCTTGGTGATGCCGAGCAGGATCGGAACACCCTGTGCCGGTTCCTTGCCCTTGGCGAGCTTGGCGTTCGCCTCCAGCATTTCCTCGTAGTCGACCTGCTCCGCCGGCAGCAGCGTGGTGTCGCCGCCGTTGGTGATCTCGACCTTTTGCAGCATCTGGCGAACGATCACCTCGATGTGCTTGTCGTTGATCTTCACGCCCTGCAACCGGTAGACTTCCTGAATCTCGTTCACGAGATACTCGGCCAGCGCTTCCACGCCCATCACGTCGAGAATGTCGTGCGGGTTGGGCGAGCCCGAGATCAGGGTGTCGCCCTTCTTCACGAAGTCGCCTTCCTGAACGTCGATCACCTTGGTCTTCGGCACCAGGTACTCGACCGGATCGCCCTCTTCCGGAACGATCGCGATCTTGCGCTTGGCCTTGTAGTCGCGGATGAATTCCATCCGGCCCGAGATCTTGGCGATCACCGCCGCGTCCTTCGGGATGCGGGCTTCGAACAGCTCGGCAACACGCGGCAGACCGCCGGTGATGTCGCGCGTCTTCGAAGCTTCGCGCGAAGCACGTGCCAGAATGTCACCGGCGACCACTTCCTGACCGTCTTCGACCGAGAGCGTCGTGCCCGGAGCCAGCATGTAGCGTGCTGCCTCGGACTCATCGCCCGCCTCGTTGAACAGGGTCAGACGCGGACGCAGGTCTTCCTTCTTGGAGCGACCGGCGGCGCGATACTCGATGACCACGCGCTGGGCGATGCCGGTGGCGTCGTCCATGCGCTCTTCGAGCGTCTTGCCTTCGAGCAGGTCCTGATAGCGAACCACACCCGCCGTTTCGGTGATGATCGGCAGTGAGAACGGATCCCACTCGGCCAGACGATCGCCTTCCTTGACCTCGGCCCCGTCCTCGAACTTGAGTTCGGTACCGTAAGGCACGCGGTGGATGGCGCGCTCGCGACCCTCGGGATCGACCACGACCATCTCGCCGTTGCGGGCGAGCGACAGACGGCGACCGCGCTTGTCGGTGATGGTCGGCATGTCGCGATAGACGACCTTACCGTCCGAGATCGATTCGAGGTGCGAAGTCTCGTTGACCTGCGCCGCGCCACCGATGTGGAACGTACGCATGGTCAGCTGGGTGCCCGGCTCACCGATCGACTGCGCCGCGATCACGCCAACGGCCTCACCGATGTTCACCGGCGTACCGCGGGCAAGGTCACGTCCGTAGCAGGTCGCGCAAACGCCCTGTTCGGCCTCGCAGATCAGCGGGCTGCGGATCTTCGCAACCTGCGTCTCGGCGGCCTCGATCGCAGCCACCATCGGCTCGTCGAGCAGGGTGCCGGCCTTGACGATCAGCTCGCCGGTGGCGGCGTTCACGATGTCCTCGGCCAGAGTACGGCCAAGGATACGCTCGCCGAGCGAGGCGATCACCGAGCCGCCCTGAACGATCGCACGCATGTCGAGCGCGTTCTGCGTCTTACAGTCGTCAACGACGATCGTGCAGTCCTGCGACACGTCGACCAGACGGCGGGTCAGGTAACCCGAGTTCGCCGTCTTCAGTGCGGTGTCGGCCAGACCCTTACGGGCGCCGTGGGTCGAGTTGAAGTATTCAAGAACGGTCAGACCTTCCTTGAAGTTCGAGATGATCGGCGTTTCGATGATCTCGCCCGACGGCTTGGCCATGAGGCCGCGCATACCGGCCAGCTGCTTCATCTGGGCCGGGCTACCACGCGCACCGGAGTGGCTCATCATGTAGATCGAGTTGATCTGCGCCTCGCGACCGTTGTCGTCCTTCGGCGTCGCACGAATTTCGTCCATCATGGCCGCCGCGACCTGGTCGCCGCAACGGCTCCAGGCGTCGATCACCTTGTTGTACTTTTCCTGCTGGGTGATGAAACCGTCCTGATACTGCTGCTCGTAGTCGGCCACCAGCGCCTTGGTTTCCTCGATCATCCCTTCCTTGCTGTCGGGGATGATCATGTCGTCCTTGCCGAACGAGATGCCGGCCTTGAACGCGTGGCGGAAGCCCAGCGTCATGATGGCGTCGGCGAACAGCACCGTGTCCTTCTGGCCGGTGTGGCGATAGACCTGATCGATCACATCGCCGATGTCCTTCTTGGTCAGCAGCTTGTTGACCACCTCGAAGGGCACCTTGTGGCTCTTGGGCAGGCACTCGGCGATCAGCATGCGGCCCGGCGTGGTGTCGACGCGGCGCATGTACTGCTTGCCGTTCTCATCGGTCTGCGGAACGCGGGTGGTGATCTTCGAGTGATAGGTCACCGCACCCACGTGAAGCGCCTGGTGCACCTCGTCGATATCGGCCAGCACCTTGCCCTCGCCCGGCTCGCCTTCGCGGTCCATCGAGAGATAGTACAGACCCAGCACCATGTCCTGCGAGGGCACGATGATCGGCTTGCCGTTGGCGGGCGAGAGGATGTTGTTGGTCGACATCATCAGCACGCGCGCTTCGAGCTGGGCTTCCAGCGAAAGCGGCACGTGGACGGCCATCTGGTCACCGTCGAAGTCGGCGTTGAAGGCCGAGCAGACGAGCGGGTGCAGCTGGATCGCCTTGCCCTCGATCAGCACGGGCTCGAACGCCTGAATGCCGAGACGGTGCAGCGTCGGCGCGCGGTTGAGCATCACCGGGTGCTCGCGGATCACCTCGTCAAGGATGTCCCAGACTTCCTTGCGCTCCTTCTCGACCCACTTCTTGGCCTGCTTCAGGGTCATCGACAGACCCTTGGCATCGAGGCGGGCGTAGATGAACGGCTTGAACAGCTCGAGCGCCATCTTCTTGGGCAGGCCGCACTGGTGCAGCTTGAGTTCCGGGCCGGTCACGATGACCGAACGGCCCGAATAGTCGACGCGCTTGCCGAGCAGGTTCTGACGGAAGCGGCCCTGCTTGCCCTTGAGCATGTCGCTGAGCGACTTGAGCGGACGCTTGTTGGCACCCGTGATCACGCGGCCACGGCGGCCGTTGTCGAACAGGGCGTCAACGGCTTCCTGCAGCATGCGCTTTTCGTTGCGCACGATGATGTCGGGCGCGCGCAGCTCCATCAGGCGCTTCAGGCGGTTGTTACGGTTGATGACGCGGCGATAGAGGTCGTTGAGATCCGAGGTCGCGAAGCGGCCACCGTCGAGCGGCACCAGCGGGCGCAGTTCCGGCGGAATGACCGGCACGACTTCGAGGATCATCCACTCGGGGCGATTGCCCGAATCGATGAAGCTTTCGACGACCTTCAGACGCTTGATGATCTTGGCGGGCTTGAGCTTCGACTTGGTGGTCTCCAGCTCGTCGAGCAGCGCCTGACGCTCGGACTCGAGGTCGAGGTCCATCAGCATCACGCGCACGGCTTCGGCGCCGATGCCGGCCGAGAAGGCGTCTTCGCCATACTCGTCCTGCGCGTCGAGCAGTTCGTCTTCGGTCAGGAGCTGGAACTTTTCGAGCGGGGTCAGGCCCGGCTCGATCACGATGTAGCTCTCGAAGTAGAGGACGCGCTCAAGCTGCTTGAGCTGCATGTCGAGCAGCAGGCCGATGCGCGAAGGCAGCGACTTGAGGAACCAGATGTGCGCGACCGGCGCGGCCAGTTCGATGTGGCCCATCCGCTCGCGGCGGACCTTGGTCACGGTCACTTCGACGCCGCACTTTTCGCAGACGACGCCCTTGTACTTCATGCGCTTGTACTTGCCGCACAGGCACTCGTAGTCCTTCACCGGGCCGAAGATGCGCGCGCAGAACAGGCCGTCACGTTCGGGCTTGAACGTGCGGTAGTTGATCGTCTCGGGCTTCTTGATCTCGCCGAACGACCACGAGCGAATGCGCTCGGGGCTCGCGATGCCGATCTGGATCTGGTCGAAGGTTTCGGGCTTCGCCATCTGGTTGGTGAATTTGGTCAGTTCGTTCATTTCTCAGTTCCCTTGAGAGGGGAAAAACAGGGGGCGATGGGGGTGGGCGGCAACCGGTGCCGCCCGCTCCCTGTTATTCAGCCGCGATCGCCGTCGTACCGTCTTCGTCTTCCTCGCCGTCGTTCAGCGAGGAGAGTTCGATGTTCAGGCCCAGCGAGCGCATTTCCTTGACGAGCACATTGAAGCTCTCAGGGATGCCGGCCTCGAAGGTGTCGTCGCCCTTGACGATTGCCTCGTAGACCTTGGTGCGGCCGACCACGTCGTCGGACTTCACCGTCAGCATTTCCTGCAAGGTATAGGCAGCGCCATATGCCTGCAGCGCCCAGACCTCCATTTCGCCGAAGCGCTGGCCGCCGAACTGCGCCTTGCCGCCCAGCGGCTGCTGGGTGACGAGCGAGTAGGGACCGATCGAGCGGGCGTGGATCTTGTCGTCCACAAGGTGGTGCAGCTTGAGCATATAGATGATGCCCACGGTCACCTTGCGGTCGAACGCCTCGCCGGTGCGGCCGTCGTACAGCGTCGACTGGCCCGAACGGTCGTAGCCTGCCTTCAGCAGCGTGTCGGTCACGTCCTGCTCGCGCGCGCCGTCGAACACCGGGGTGCCCATCGGAACGCCGCGACGCACGTTCTCGGCGAGTTCATAGATCTCGTCCGAAGTCCGGCTCTCGATGTCTTCGACGTAGTTGTCGCCGTAGACGTCCTTCAGCTTGTCGACCAGCACGGCGGGCGGCGGCCCGGCCTTGGGATCGGGGTTGTTGAGGCGCCAGTCATCCAGCATCTCGCCGATCTGCATGCCGAGCCCGCGCGCGGCAAAGCCGAGGTGGGTCTCGAAGATCTGCCCGACGTTCATGCGCGAAGGCACGCCCAGCGGGTTGAGCACGAGATCGACCGGAGTGCCGTCCTCAAGGAAGGGCATGTCCTCGGCGGGCAGGATGCGCGAGATCACACCCTTGTTGCCGTGACGGCCGGCCATCTTGTCGCCCGGCTGCAGCTTGCGCTTCACCGCCACGAACACCTTGACCATCTTGAGCACGCCCGGCGCCAGTTCGTCACCGCGTTCGAGCTTCTCCTTACGGTCCTCGAACTTGTCCTTGATGGCCTTGATCGCCTCGTCATACTGGCTCTTCACCGCTTCGAGCTGAGCCTGCATGTTGTCGTCGGAGACGGCGAACTTGAACCACTCGATCCGGTCCAGTTCTTCGAGCGTGGCCTCGTCGATCACCGCGCCCTTCTTCGCACCCTTCGGAGCCGCCGATGCGGTCTGGCCGATCAGCATGTCCTTGAGGCGGTTGTAGGTCGCACGGTTGAGGATGTTGCGCTCGTCCTCGCTGTCCTTCTTGAGGCGTTCGATTTCCTCGTGCTGGATCGCCCGGGTACGGTCGTCGATCTCGATGCCGTGACGGTTGAACACACGCACTTCGACCACGGTGCCGCTGGTGCCCGGCGGCAGGCGCAGCGAGGTGTCACGCACGTCCGAAGCCTTCTCGCCGAAGATGGCGCGCAGGAGCTTTTCTTCCGGCGTCATCGGGCTTTCGCCCTTCGGCGTGATCTTGCCGCACAGGATATCGCCCGGATGCACTTCGGCACCGATGTAGACGATGCCCGCCTCGTCGAGGTTGCGCAGCGCTTCCTCGCCGACGTTCGGGATGTCGCGGGTGATGTCTTCCGGCCCGAGCTTGGTGTCGCGCGCCATGACTTCGAATTCCTCGATGTGGATCGAGGTGAAGACGTCGTCCTTCACGATACGCTCGGAGATGAGGATCGAGTCCTCGTAGTTGTAGCCGTTCCACGGCATGAACGCGACGAGGCTGTTCTTGCCCAGCGCCAGTTCGCCCAGATCGGTCGAGGGGCCGTCGGCGATGATATCGCCGGCTTCGACCACTTCACCCACATTCACCAGCGGACGCTGGTTGATGCAGGTCGACTGGTTCGAGCGCTGGAACTTCTGCAGCGTGTAGATGTCCACGCCGGGGTTGCCGGCATCGACTTCGCCCGAAGCACGGATCACGATACGGGTGGCGTCGACCTGGTCGATCACGCCGCCGCGCACGGCAGCGATCGCCGCGCCCGAATCGCGCGCCACGGTCTCTTCCATGCCGGTGCCGACCCAGGGCGCTTCCGCCTTCACGAGCGGCACGGCCTGACGCTGCATGTTCGAGCCCATCAGCGCGCGGTTCGCGTCATCGTTTTCCAGGAACGGAATGAGCGATGCGGCAACCGACACGAGCTGCTTGGGCGACACGTCCATCAGCGTGACCTGCTCGGACGGGCTCATCACGAACTCGCCGTTCTGGCGAGCCGAGATCAGATCCTCGACGAACTTGCCGCCACCATCGGTTTCGGCCGAAGCCTGCGCGACGGTGTGCTTCTGCTCTTCCATCGCCGAGAGGTAGTTGACCTCGCTGGTCACCTTGCCCTCGATCACCTTGCGGTAAGGCGTCTCGATGAAGCCGTACTTGTTGACGCGGGCGAAGGTCGAGAGCGAGTTGATCAGACCGATGTTCGGGCCTTCCGGCGTCTCAATCGGGCAGATGCGGCCATAGTGCGTCGGGTGCACGTCGCGGACTTCGAAACCTGCCCGCTCGCGGGTCAGACCACCCGGTCCGAGCGCCGAAACGCGGCGCTTGTGGGTGACTTCCGACAGCGGGTTGGTCTGGTCCATGAACTGCGAGAGCTGCGAGGAACCGAAGAACTCGCGCACCGCCGCCACGGCAGGCTTGGCGTTGATGAGGTCGTTCGGCATCACGGTCGAGACATCGACCGAGCTCATGCGCTCCTTAACGGCACGCTCCATGCGCAGCAGACCGACGCGGTACTGGTTTTCGAGCAGCTCGCCGACCGAACGCACACGGCGGTTGCCGAGGTTGTCGATGTCGTCGACTTCGCCCTTGCCGTCCTTGAGGTCGACCAGTTCCTTGACCACGGCGAGGATATCTTCCTTGCGCAGCGTGGTCACGGTGTCCTCGGCATCGAGGCCAAGGCGCATGTTCAGCTTCACGCGGCCCACGGCGGAAAGGTCGTAGCGGTCGGCATCGAAGAACAGGCCTTCGAACAGCGCTTCGGCGGTTTCCTTGGTCGGCGGCTCGCCGGGGCGCATCACCTTGTAGATAGCCTCAAGACCCTCTTCGCGGTTCTCGGCCTTGTCGGCGTCGAGCGTGTTGCGGATCCACGGGCCCGTGGTGACGTGGTCGATGTCGAGCAGGACGAGCTGGTCGATCCCGGCGGCGTCGATCTTCTCGAGGTTGTCGGGCGACACTTCCTCGCCCGCTTCGATGTAGATGCGGCCGGTGCTGTCCTCGACGAGGTCCTGGCTGGCATAGCGGCCGAAGATTTCCTCGGTCGGGATCAGCAGGGTTTCGAGGCCATCCTTGGCCGCCTTGTTGGCAGCGCGCGGGCTGACCTTCTGGCCGGCGGGGAACACTTCCTCACCGGTCTTCGCGTCAACCAGAGCAAAGCCCGGCTTCTGGCCGCGCCACTGCTCGGGCACGAAGGGGATTTCCCAGCCGTTCGCGCCGCGCTTCCAGGTCACGGTGTTGTAGAAGTGCGCGAGGATTTCCTCGTGGTTGAGGCCCAGCGCATAGAGCAGCGCGGTGACCGGCAGCTTGCGCTTGCGGTCGATGCGGACGTTCACGATGTCCTTGGCGTCGAACTCGAAGTCGAGCCATGAGCCGCGATACGGGATCACCCGCGCGGCGAACAGGAACTTGCCCGAGGAGTGCGTCTTGCCGCGGTCATGATCGAACAGCACACCCGGCGAACGGTGCATCTGCGACACGATCACGCGCTCGGTGCCGTTGACGATGAAGGTGCCGTTGTTCGTCATCAAGGGCATGTCGCCCATGTAGACGTCCTGCTCCTTGATATCGAGGACCGAGCGGGTCTCGGTTTCCTGATCCACTTCGAACACGATCAGGCGCAGCGTGACCTTCATCGGCGCGGCATAGGTGATGCCGCGCTGACGGCACTCGACGATGTCGTACTTCGGGTCTTCCAGCTCGTAGTGGACGAAGTCCAGCTCGGCGGTGCCGGCGAAGTCGCGAATCGGGAACACCGAGCGCAGGGTCTTCTCAAGGCCGGAAACGTAACCGATCGAAGGGTCGGAGCGCAGGAACTGCTCGTAGCTTTCGCGCTGGACCTCGATCAGGTTCGGCATCTGCACCACTTCGTGGATGTCGCCGAAAATCTTGCGGATGCGCTTTGCCTTGCTGCCAGCCTTCGCCGGTGCGTTCGCCTTGGTCGCCATAAGGGAGGTGTGCCTCTTGCCTTGAAATTTCGAATCGGGCGGGAGGGCCATGAGACGACGAAAAGCCACAAGGCCAGCCACCGCTATCGGCGCCTGCATTGCAGCGTTCCCTCAGGTCTCACGGATTGCCGAAGCTTCCTTCCGATGCGCACCCCCGCGTAAGGCGCGCCTTGCTCGAAGCTTTCGGTGTGGCCGCGATATAGGGCGCAGGCCCCGCGCCGTCAAGGAGAGCAGGACCTTCGTGAGGGACGCGCAGGAGCCGTTCGCCAGTTTCGCTATAACCTGGAACGATTGGCGCAATCGATAGTTACACCGCAATCCAACCATCAGGGGAATTGCCATGAAGAAGATCTTGCTTGCCTCGCCCGCCGTCCTGCTTGTCGCCGCCTGTGGCGGTTCGCCCGCCGAAGAGGCTCAGGACGTGCAGGAAGAGGCCGTGGAAGCGCAGGGCGAAGTGATCGACGAGCAGGCCGAAGCGCTCGAAGCACAGGCCGACGCGCTCGACGATGCCGGGATGGAAGCCCAGGCCGACGCCGTCGACAGCAAGGCCGAACAGCTGGAAGACCAGGCTGACACCATGTGATCCGGTTTTTGCCAGCCGCGCTCACAAGGCTGCGGCTGGCCGAATTGCAGGAGAGGAAGGCCCGTCCACGAAGGCGGGCCTTTTTCTTTGGCGTGCACTTTACGGTGCAGGCGCGCCCGAGCCGAATCGCTTGACCTTTTGCGCCATCTCTCTATGAGCCCGCCCCGACCACCTCGCGTGGTCATCCGTCCGAGACAGTTGGTGACCGGGATCTGCCGGTCTTAATTTCCAGCCTAGACGGGGACAGAGATTTTCGGGCCAGCCCATGCGGCTGCTCCGTTCGCGCCATTCGCGCTCCTCCTTCCCCATCACGGACTCGCCTGATCGCGCTAAGCGTATCGGGCAAACGTAAGACCATGCCGCACCAGCGGTGTGGAAGTATGAGCCGGTCACGGCTTCGCTTCGGCGGGATCGTGGCCATAGTGAAGGAGTAAGGCATGGATCGTTCGCAGAAAGCCGACGCGGTCGCCCAGCTCAACACGGTCTTCAACGAGGTCGGCGTGGTGGTTGTCACCCGCAACCTCGGCTTGTCGGTGGAACAGACCACCGACCTGCGCAACAAGATGCGTGATGCTGGTGCGTCCTACAAGGTTGCGAAGAACCGCCTCGCCAAGCTCGCCCTGAAGGACACCGACTACGAAGGCATTGGTGAGTATCTCACCGGCCCGACGGGTCTGGCCTGGTCGACCGACCCGGTTGCAGCTGCCAAGGCTGCGGTGGAATTCGCCAAGACCAACGACAAGCTTGAAATTGTCGGCGGGTCTCTGGGCGCAGTGAAGCTCGATGAAGCAGGGGTCAGGGCGCTCGCCGCAATGCCCAGCCTCGACGAGCTGCGGGGCAAGATCGTCGGTCTCGTCAATGCGCCTGCGACCAAGGTTGTGCGCGTCATCAACGAACCGGCATCGCTGCTTGCCCGCGTCACCGGCGCTTACGCCGCCAAGGACGCCGCATAAGCGGTTCTCGCATTTCGAAACGAAACATCTTGGGGCGTACCTTTTTCGCCCCGCCCAATTTGGAGTGAAGCACAATGGCCGATATTGCCAAGCTTGTTGAAGACCTGTCCGCGCTGACCGTCATGGAAGCCGCTGAACTTGCCAAGGCCCTGGAAGAAGCATGGGGCGTCAGCGCCGCTGCTGCTGTGGCTGTGGCTGGCCCGGCTGCCGGTGGCGATGCCCCGGCTGCTGAAGAGAAGGACGAGTTCGACGTCATCCTCACCGGCGACGGCGGCAAGAAGATCCAGGTGATCAAGGAAGTCCGCGCCCTGACCGGCCTCGGCCTGACCGAAGCCAAGGCGCTCGTCGAAGGCGCGCCGAAGCCGATCAAGGAAGGCGTGAACAAGGCGGAAGCCGAAGACATCAAGGCGAAGATCGAAGCTGCCGGCGGCACCGTCGAGCTGAAGTAATTTCGGCTCGCTGAAGTAATCGCCCCGCGATTACGCTTCGATCCAACCGGATCAAACAGAAAGGGCGGCACCCGATGGTGCCGCCCTTTTTGTATGCCAGCAAGGCCGGGCGGCGACCCAGGGCCGCCGCGCCTGCCCTTACAGAGATTTCAGATAGGTCACAATCTCGCCGGCCTGCTGGGCATTCACGCCCGGCGCCGGCATCGAGCCACCCGGCACCACCGCGTGCGGATCGACGAGATAGCGACGCAGGTTCGCCTCGTTCCAGGTCAGGTTGCTGCTCTTCATGCCCGCGCTGTAGGCGAAGCCCGAAACGCTGCCCGCCTTGCGCCCGACCACACCGGCGAGCGAGGGGCCGACCATGTTCTGGCCCGGCGAGACCGAGTGGCACACGGTGCAGATCGTGAAGCTGTCGGGCGGACCGGCAGCGGCGGCAGCCTGCGTCGGAGCAGCCGCAGGGCGCGCGCTGGCCGAAGCGCTCGGGGTCGGCGAAGGCGTTGCGCTCGCGGCGGGTTCTTCGGCAGCGGCTTCGGTCGCCTCGGCATTGGCCGCCTCGGCGGCGCCCTCAGCCTGGGTCAGTTCGACCTCGTCGACCGCACCGTTATCGGCCGCGACCTCTTCAACGGCAGCCTCATCCGCGCTCTCGGGCGGGCCACCACAGGCAGCAAGAGCGAGAGCAGCAAGCGAAACCGTGGCAAGCGAAATCGAAATACGCATGAAAAGGAATCCTTCGTCTGTTTGGCGCACTTAGAAGGCAACGGGTGCCTTGGGCAAGAGGCCGTGCGTTGACTGTGTCCGGCAAACCTCTGCTGGCGACAAAACTCACCCGCTGGCGTGCTTTTGTGATTTCTCTTGCAACAATCCTGGCCTATCCGGGCCGGCTGTTTGCCATGAGACCTACTGCCCTCCCCCCTACGCCCGGCTGGAAAGCCGAAAGCGCCGCAACGGCCCGCCTCGCGGTGCCGCTCGTGCTGGCCAATCTGTTGCAGATGCTGACCTACGCGGTCGACGTGATCTTCATCGCCCGGCTGGGCCCTGAGGAACTGGCGGCATCGTCGCTGACGGTGGCGATCATCGGCTTCCTGCTGTGGAGCCTTTCCGGCCTGACCGGGGCGGTCGCGC
>NZ_QXFM01000113.1 GCF_003584015.1 Aurantiacibacter xanthus | reverse complement strand
GGTGCGCGCGGCCAAGGCGCGCGGCGTGGCCGTCACCGCCGGGGTGACGCCTGCGCACTTCATGCTCTCGGACCTTGCTCTGTCCGATTTCCGCACCTTCGCCCGCCTCTCGCCGCCGCTGCGCTGCGAGGATGACCGGCAGGCCGTTATCGAGGCGATTGGCGATGGCACAATCGACGTGGTCGCCTCCGGCCACGATCCGCGCGGGCCGGAAGACAAGCGCCTGCCCTTCGCCGATGCCGAGCCCGGCATGGCCGGAGCCGAAACGCTGCTCGCCATGGTGCTGACCTTGGTGCGTGACGGTGTGATCGACATGGTCCGCGCCTTCGATCTGGTGTCGCGAACCCCGGCGCGTATTCTTGGCGTCGCTGCGGGCGTTCTTGCAGCGGGGAACGAGGCCGATCTGGTGCTGGTCGATGAGGCCAGGCCCTGGATTGTCGACCGGCGCAAGATGGCGGCGACGGCGGGTAACACCCCGTTCGACCGGCAGCCGACCGAAGGCCGCGTCACCCGCATCTGGAAGGGCGGCGTCGAAGTGGCGCTCTGACGCAAAACGGGCCGCCATCCGGCTGGATTGGCGACCCGTCTTGGGGAAACTCCCGCAGGTCAGTTCGGTCAGTCGACCTTAGTTGACAGCACCGGGCAGCGGATTGGCCGCCGACCAGCTGATGCAGCCCGCTCCTGCGGAGCGGACATCGCGGCACAGCGCGGTGCTGGCGCTCTGGTCGAAGCCACCTGCCGACACACGCCAATAGCGCTTGCCGCGCACCGCTGCCTGCGTGATCACCATCTCGTGACCGGACAGAGCCGGGAAGCGATCAAGATAGACGTTCCAGGCCCGGCGCGCGCCTGCTTCGCTGGTGAAGCTGCCGAGCTGGACCAGATGCGTCGCACTGGCGCTGCGGCTGGTAGCCGGAGCGGGGGCCGCAGCAACCGGCGCGGCGACCGGCGCTGCGATGCGCGCGGTGGCTGGCACCGTGGGGGCCGTCACCGGCACGTGTTGCACCACCGGGGTGCTGACGAAGTTCAGGCTGTCGCCAGCGGTGGCGCGCTGGACGATGCTGGCGCCGGGCTGCACATCGGTGAAGGCGGCGGCGAAATTGGTCGAAGGGCTGTGGCCGACGGGCATGGGCTCAGGCGCCAGCGTGGCGGCGGTTTCTGCCGCCGGTGCCCGAGCCGCCAGCGCCCGGCTGGAGGCAGAGGAACTGAGCGCAGGCACAGTGCCAAGCGCGGCCAGCTCGGCCCCGTCATAGATGGCGGCGGGGAAGCTCTCGACCTCGGCATATTGCGGCGTGCCGCGCGCGGGGGATAGCGCCAGTTCGACCGGCTGACCCGCGTCGGTGCTGTTCACCGGCACGCCAAGCAGGCTGGCGATGCGCTGCTGGTAGGCATCGGCATGGGCAAGGCCGGCCCACTCTTCGAGCCGGGTGTTGACCTCTCCGGCGGGAAGATCCTGCTGCGCCATCAGCCGCGCCTCGCGCCAGCGACCGGCCATGGCGAAGGCATAGGCCAGATTCTGCCGCATCTTGACGGTGTTTTCGCCCGAGCGGATCGCGTTCGACATCAGGTGAACGCCGCGCTCGGGCTGACCGGCCAGCGCCAGAGCAAGGCCCAGATCGGCGGTCGCGATCTCGCTTCCCCAGGTGTTGAGCAGCTCGGCAGCCTCGGGATACCTGGCCTGCGCAATCTGCGCGAGCGCCAGGCTCAGCGCCGCGCGCGGACTGGCAGCGCCCAGTTCCATGGCGTCGGTGAAGGTGGTTTCCGCCGAGGCGAAGCGCCCGGCATCGAGATAGGCGTCGCCCAGCGCCAGCCGCAGTGCCGCGTCGTGCGGGCTGCCTGCCACGGCGGCTTCGGCCTGTGCCACGGCTGCATTGGCTTCGGCCAGTTGTGGCGAGACACCCGCGCGCGAGGCCGAGGCCTGCCCGTGGGCGACAGGCCCGCCCGCGCAGCCGCTCACCATCGCAGCGGCGATAGCCGAGGCGAGGCCGAGGCGCAGGGCGGTCTTGGAGGTCTTGTCCGTCATGGTTCTGTTACCCTCAGGCCTTGGTTCGATGATCTTACTGCGCAACGCGGCGACCGAACCCGCCTTGCGGCCGGGCGCCGATGCCCTGCGGCGCAATCTTCTGGTGGCCGGAGAAGACAGTGCGACGGAAGTTCTTTTCGAGCCGGTCGGCAATGTAGGTCCACAGTGCGGCGACTTCCTGCGCGCTGCGGCCTTCGGGATCGACCTCCATCACCGTCCGCCCGTCGATCATCGAGGCGGCGAAATCGGTGCGGTGGTGCAGGGTGATCGGCGCAACCGTGCCGTGCTGCGACAGCGCGACGGCGGCTTCGGAAGTGATCCGCGCCTTGGGGGTTGCGCCGTTGACGACGAAGATCAGCGGCTTGCCCGCGCGTTCGCACAGGTCGACCGTGGCGCCCACGGCGCGCAGATCGTGCGGGCTGGGGCGGGTGGGCACGACGATCAGTTCGGCCACCGCGATCACCGACTGGATCGCCATGGTGATGGCGGGCGGCGTATCGATAACGGCGAGCTTGAAACCCTGCTGGCGCAGGATGGCCAGATCGTTGGCGAGGCGGGCAACGGTGGTCTGCGCGAAGGCGGGAAGATCATCCTCGCGCTCGTTCCACCAGTCGGCCAGAGAGCCTTGCGGATCGATGTCGATCAGAACGACCGGGCCTGCTCCGGCGCGCTGCGCCTGCACGGCCAGATGGCCTGACAGCGTGGTCTTCCCCGAACCACCCTTCTGAGATGCCAATGCCAGTACGCGCAAGGCGTGTCCCCTTTGTAAACCATCGGTCAAACAAGGCACCCGGAGGCGCTTTGTATGCTGACATCGCAGATCACCGTTTATTTTGGGTTAAGCTAGCGCCGGCCACGCTGGCTTTTCGCAAGTGGGCCGATGCTAAGCCTGTGATTATTGGGCCATCGCGAAGTCATCGGCCCTTCAGCGGAGCGGTGCTTAAACGCTTTGCTAAGGCGTGATTTACTATGACAGGATCGAATTGGCGGGCATTGGCCTCGTCGCCTGAGGAAGCGGAATGGCTCTGCGCACGAAAACCGGCACGGTGTTTACTCTGATCGCGGCAGCGTCGCTGGGAGCGGGAGGCCCGCTACTGGCCAATGTCCGCGATGGCGTCGATGCATGGAGTCGCGGCGATTATGCGCAGGCGATTGCCCAGTGGGAGGGCCCGGCGGCGGCGGGCGATCCCGATGCGCTGTTCAATCTGGCTCAGGCCTATCGGCTTGGTTACGGCGTGACCTCGGATATGGTCCGCGCCGAAGACCTCTATCGCCGTGCGGCCGAGGCGGGGCATGTGCAGGCCGCGGATACCTATGGCCTGATCCTGTTTCAGAACGGGCGGCATCAGGTGGCCTTGCCCTATGTCGAGGCGGCGGCGCGGCGGGGCGATCCGCGCGCGCAGTATCTGCTCGGCATCGCGCACTTCAATGGCGATCTGGCCGAGCGCGACTGGGTGCGCGCCTATGCGCTGCTGACCCTCGCCAATGCGCAAGGCCTGCCGCAGGCCGCCCCCGCGATTGCCGAGATGGACCAGTATATCCCGCTGGAGCAGCGCCAGCAGGCCGCAGCGCTGGCGCAGCAGCTTCAGGCCGAGGCCGAGCGCACCCGTGCGGTTGAACTGGCCCGGTTCGATTTCGCCGATGCTCCTGCCGCCAGCGCGCCGGTTCCGCGCGCCATTCCCACCACGGCGGTGTCGCCGTCGGTAGCTTCGGCAAGGGCTGCGCTTGAGCAGGCGAACCGGGCGACCGGCACTGACGACCCTGCCGAAGCGGGGGCGACCTTTGCCCATGCGCCTCAGGCTGTTCCGGCTCCTGCTCCGGCACCGGCTCCCGCGCGCGTAGCGGCGGCTCCGGCGCAAACCCGGCCTGCACCTGCACCTGCTCCGTCCGCCATGACCGGGCCGTGGAAAGTGCAGCTCGGCGCCTTTTCGGTGGCGGGCAATGCGGAGCGGATGTGGACCTCGCTTTCGCGCCGCAGCGAACTGGCCGGGGCGCAGCGGCTGCTGGTGCCGAGCGGCCGGGTAACGCGGCTGCTCGCGGGCGGCTACCCGAGTCGCAGCGCTGCTCAGGCCGCCTGCACCGCGCTCAAGCGCGCCGGGCATGACTGTCTCGTCACCCAGAACTAGGGCGGAATAGGCGTTCACCCCGCGCGCGACCTCTGCTAGCCGCCAGCGGCCATGCCGACGCGCGCCCTCATGTCAGACTATGCCGAGGCGCTCCCGGTTGCCGCATCGCAGCGCCTGACCAGCCTCGACTTCATTCGCGGCATTGCGGTGCTGGGCATTCTGGTCGCCAACATCGTCGGCTTCGGGCAACCGCTGCTGGCCTACATGTGGCCGGGCGCTTTCCTGACCCCGCACGGTGAGACCTCGAACTGGTTGTGGGTGGCGCAGTTCGTGCTGGTCGATGGCAAGATGCGCGGACTGTTCTCGCTGTTGTTCGGAGCGGGGCTGGCGCTGATGACCGAGAAGGCGGGCGAAGGCGGGCAGGCCGGGCTGATCGGCCTGCAACTGCGCCGGCTGGGCTGGCTGCTGGTGTTCGGGCTGGCGCACTTCTATCTCCTGTGGCGCGGCGACATTCTCGTGCTTTACGCGCTGATGGGCATGGCGGCGCTGCTGTTCGTGCAGTGGCCACGGATGAACCTGCTGGTGATCGGCACGCTGCTTTATGTGCTCGGCATGGTCATCAATATGGCGATCATGGCGAGCCCGTTCCTGATCGCCGAAACCAGCCTTGGTGCAGGCGCGGCCATGGCCGAGACGCGGGCCGCACTGATCGCCGCCGCGCAGGAAGCGATCGCCAGCGAGCAGGCGGAGACGGCGATCCTGACCACGGGCAGCTATGCCGACTTCGTTGCCTACAACCTGACCGAGCACCTTGCCGAGCCCTTCACCGGGGCCTTGCTCTACCTGTTCGAGACCTTGCCGCTGATGCTGATCGGCATGGCGCTTTATCGCTATGGTCTGTTCAGCGGCGGGCTCGACGCGGTTCGGCTGCGTCGGTGGGGCTGGGCAGGGGTGGTGCTCGGTTCGCTGGCGACGCTGGCGGCGGGGCTGTGGATCGCGGCCACCGGGCTGACCTACTGGGGTACGCTCGCGGCTTTCATGGCCTTTTCGTACCTGCCGCGCCTGCCGGTGATCGTGGGCCTTGCCGCGCTGCTGGCGCTGGCCGCGCCCCGCTGTCAGGGCTGGCTGGCGCAAAGGTTGCGGGCGGCGGGGCAAATGGCCTTCAGCAATTACCTCGGCACCTCGCTGGTGATGGCACTGGTGTTTCACCCGTGGGCTGGTGGGCTGTGGGGCAAGCTGACCCGGCCGGAGCTGTATCTGGTGGCGCTGGGCGGCTGCGTGCTGATGCTCGCCTGGTCGAAGCCGTGGCTGGCCCATTTCCGGTTCGGCCCGCTCGAATGGCTGTGGCGCTGCCTGACCTATGGCAGACTGTTTCCGATGCGCCGAAAATCGTAACAGAGGGCTTGCTATTGCGAATAGATCGCATAGATTGGCTCGTGCGAATCAATCGCAGGAGTGGTCTAGGCAATGTACATCTGCATCTGCAATGCCATCAAGGAATGCGAGTTGCGCAAGGCTGCGCGGCTTTGTCCGGGTGATGCGGAAGGTGTTTATGGTGCGCTCGGCAAGAAGCCGAACTGCGGCCACTGCCTTGAAGAGGCCGACGAACTGATCGCGGAAGAGCGCAGCTCGGTCCTCGCCCCGGATACTATCGCTGCCTGATTTGCATTCGCAAAAGCGCAGTTTTCTGCCATTTCTTGCCCCTCCAAGCATAGAATTCGCTTGCTCTGACCCGGCTTGCTGCCCCACATGGCCGCATACCCCTAAGCCAGCGGAGAAAGCACATGAAGGGTGACGAAAAGGTCATCGAGTTCCTCAACAAGGCGCTCACCAATGAACTGACCGCCATCAACCAGTACTGGCTGCACTATCGTGTGCTGAAGGACTGGGGCGTGCACAAGCTCGCCGAATACGAGCGGCACGAGAGCATCGACGAGATGAAGCACGCCGACGTTCTGGCCGAGCGTATCCTGTTTCTCAACGGACTGCCCAACTTCCAGGCCATCCACCGCCTGAAGGTGGGCGAGACGGTGGAGGAAATCCTCAAGGCCGATCTCGCGATGGAGAACGAGGCGATTCCCTTGCTGCGCGATGCGATCGCCCATTGCGAGATCGTGCGCGACTATGTCAGCCGCGATCTGTTCGCCTCGATCCTCGAAAGCGAGGAAGAGCATGTCGACTTCCTCGAAACCCAGTTCGACATGATCGAGCGGATGGGCCTGCACAACTACGTGCAGCTTAACAGTTCGGCTCCCAGCGAAAGCTGATTCTTCGGTCCCGTGCCCGGCCCTGATGGGGCCGGGCTTCAGGCTCAGCCCACGTGCCAGAACGGCAGGCGTTCGCGGTTGGCACGGCGGACGCTGGCCAGCCTGCGATCTTCCTGCCAGACTTCGGCCACGCCGGAAGTCATGATGATGTCGGTCACGATCAGCGCGGTGCGCAGATCGGGCACGTCGAAGGTCATCGGCGACTCACCTGTGGTGGGTGCGGGCGAAATGTGCAGGGAATAACGATCCATTTGACCTCTCCAATGCAGCCGCGGAAAGCTGGTTCCCGGTCGCGTCAACTAGCCCCACGAACCTTATGGCATGGGAATAGTGCAGGATTGTGTCAGGATCTGTCGCAAGCCCGCAACAGGCCGGAATTATCGCTCAGTCGAACGGATTCTTTGCGCTCTTGAGGGTGATCCGCACCGGCACCGCGCCGAAGTCCAGTTCCTTGCGGATCGAGTTCACCAGATAGCGTTCGTAGCTCGCGGGCAGATCGTCGAGCCGGGTGCCGAAAATCACGAACCGCGGCGGGCGGGTGCCGACCTGGGTGATGTAGCGCAGCTTGATACGCCGCCCGCCGGGAGCTGGCGGCGGGTTCATGTTCAGCGCATGCTCGAACCAGCGGTTGAGGCCCGAGGTCGAAACGCGGCGGCTCCACGCCTCGCGCAGGTCGAAGGCGGCGGAGAGCATCTGGTCGAGCCCCTTGCCGGTCACTGCCGAGACCGCCAGCAGCGGCACGCCCTTCAGCTGCGAGAGCCCGTCGTCGAGCGCCGCGCGCACGCCGTTGAACAGCGCGCTGGTATCCTCGGCCACGTCCCACTTGTTGATCGCGATCATCAGCGCACGGCCTTCTTCGATCACCTTGTTGGCGATCTTGAGGTCCTGCACCTCGAGCCCGCGTGTCGCATCGAGCAGCAGCACCACGACCTCGGCATAGTCGACCGCGCGCAGGCCATCGGCAACCGAAAGCTTCTCCAGCTTGTCGACCACCTTGGAGCGCTTGCGCATCCCCGCCGTGTCGATCAGGCGGATCTTGCGCTGCTCGCCCGATTTCGGCTCGGTCCAGTCCCAGTCGATGGCGATCGAATCGCGGGTGATGCCTGCCTCGGGGCCGGTCAGCAGCCGGTCTTCGCCGAGCAGCTTGTTCACCAGCGTGGACTTGCCTGCATTGGGCCGCCCGACAATGGCCAGCGCCAGCGGAGCGCCCGGATCGTGGGCTTCCAGTTCGATGCCCTCGGCCGCGGCGGCTTCGGCAGCGGCGCGCATCCGGTCGGCTTCGATCGCGGCTTCGGCCTCGGCCTCGATCTGCATCCGCTCGGCCTTTTCGGCGATCAGCGGGGAGAGCGCGGTGTAAAGATCGGCAATGCCCTCGCCATGCTCTGCGCTGACCGGCACCGGCTCGCCCATACCAAGCGACCAGCCTTCGATAATGCCGCTTTCGCCCGCATTGCCTTCGGCCTTGTTGGCGATCAGCACCACCGGCACTTCCTGTTCGCGCAGCCAGCGGGCGATCTCCTCGTCGAGCGGGGTGAGGCCCGTGCGCGCATCATAGACGAACAGCGCGGCATCGGCGCCGGTCAGGCTGACCTGCGTTTGCGCCAGCATCCGGCCCGGCAGACTCTGTGCGTCCTCGTCTTCCCAGCCGGCGGTGTCGACGGCTTCGAATTCGAGCCCGAGCAGGCCTGCCTCGCCCATGCGCCGGTCGCGCGTGACGCCCGGCTGATCGTCGACCAGGGCGAGGCGCTTGCCGACCAGTCGGTTGAACAGCGTCGATTTGCCGACATTGGGTCGGCCGATGATAACCACCTGCGGGAGCTTGCGCATTTTCATGATGGCAGTGCAGGTGGCCCGCCGCGCGCCGGATAGCAAGTGTTCTCAGCAGGAGAGGGGGCGAAGCAGTTAGGCCGAAGCGGAAATTGCGCGGGGCCGTTAACCCAGTTTACCGATAATATGCTAACCTTCCGGCGGCAAAGCCTTGCCGTCATGAGGAAGGTTCTTGCCGTCAGCCTGCTGATCGTTGCCGCCAGCGCCGGAGTGCCCGCGGCTGCCGAGTTCGCCACGCGCCCGCCCGGTGCGCCGGGCACCTCGACGGGGGCCTATCTCCAGTGCGTACCCTATGCACGCGACGTATCGGGCATCAAGATCTATGGCGACGCCTATACCTGGTGGGATCAGGCCGAGGGCCGTTATGCCCGTGGCCGCACCCCACGTGTGGGGGCGGTGATGACCTTCATTCCCCATCGCAACATGACGCTGGGCCATGTCGCTGCCGTCAGCCGGATTGTCGATGCGCGCACCGTGCTGCTGCGTCATGCGAACTGGTCGGAAATCGACGGGCGGCGCGGGCAGATCGAGGACGATGTGCGCGCGGTGGACGTGTCGCCGAACAACGACTGGAGCGAAGTGCGCGTGTGGTATGCGCCCTCCAATGCGCTGGGCACCACGCACTGGCCGGTGGCCGGGTTCATCTACAACGAGAAGCCCGGATCGCAGACGGTTCCCTTCCGCTATGCCTTTGCCGATCTGCCCGCAACAGGCCGGACAAGCGCCCCGGCGGCGCGGCAGCAGACCAGCGCTCCGGCCCGTCAGACGGCAGTATCGTCCAGCCGCAGCACCGATTTCGCCGATGCGCTGGCGCTCGACCGCATGGGCGGTGACGCAGGCTTCGCGCGCGCCTTTGCCAGCCTGCGCTAGGCGCAACCCTCGACAAAGCCGAGTTCGGGCATGGTGCCCACGTGCATCTGGCTGACCTTGCCGTCGGCGCCGATCTCGAACCGCAGTGCCGGATCGCCGCTGTCGGCATTGGGGGCGGTCAGATCCTTGGCCGGGGCTTCTTCGTACTTGTGCGGGGTTTCGCGGAAGCCGCCGAAATAGCTGCGGACCTGCGCTTCGGTAGCGCCTGCGCCGATGCCTTCGATCAGCTTTACGTCGCTGTCGCGTCCGGCGCTGATCCGGCGCACGAGGCCCCCGGTCACCATCGCCCAGGTGTCGGGATAGTCGGGGGAGGAATACATCGTGCAGCCGTCGCCCACCTGCACGTCGAGAGCCTTCCAGCTGCTGCCTTGCGGCACCGCTGCACCGATTTTGAGATCGCCCAGACCCTCCAGCGTGAGCACGGAAGGCTGTGCGGTCGTTTCCGCAGCCGGGCTGGCGCTGGTGGGCGGGGCCACCGTTGTGCCGGGGGTGGCGTCAGCTTCCGGCGCGCTGTCATCGCTGCCGGAACAGGCGGCGAGGGCAAGCATCGGGGCGGCGATGAGGACTATCCGGTTCATGGCAGAGTAAACACCCGCCGCCCGCTTGGGGTTCCCTCTGGCTGGCGGGTTTACCAGCTTCCTGTGTTTTCCATGCTCGCCCAGGGCTCCTGCGGTTCGAGGTAGCCATCCTGCAACAGTTCGATAGAGATGCCGTCCGGGCTGCGCACGAAGGCCATGTGCCCGTCGCGCGGCGGGCGGTTGATGGTGACGCCTGCATCCATCAGCTTCTGGCAGGTGGCGTAGATGTCATCCACCCGATAGGCGAGGTGACCGAAGTTCCGCCCGCCGGTGTAGACCTCGGGCGCGCTGCCGTCTTCGGCGGGCCAGTTGTAGGTCAGCTCGACTTCGGCCACGTCCTTCTGGCCGGGCGCGGCGAGGAAGACGAGCGTGAAGCGGCCTTGCTCGCTCTCCTTCCGCTTCACCTCTTCCAGGCCAATCAGCCCGAAAAAGGCGATGGTGGCATCAAGATCGGCGACGCGGATCATCGTGTGGAGATATTTCAGCATGAAATGAGGCCTCGGTTGGTCGATGTTCAAAAACGGTTCATCGCGCGGATGTCACATTTCGTCGCAGCATTCGAGCAGGGAGTATCGTGGATGAGCAGCCTTACCGACGAAACACGTGATAGCGCCACCGAAAACTCGGGGCCGTTCTGGAAGCGCCCGCAGACGCAGGTGTTCTTCGGTACGGCGCTGATCCTTGCCGCGGGCATCGTCGCGGGCGGCTATCTGATGGGCGATGGCCTGCTGCGCGCGCGCCTTGCCGACCGGTCGGTGACGGTGCGCGGTCTTGCCGAGCGCGACGTGACCGCCGACCTTGCGACCTGGACGATCTCCTATTCGGCCAGCGCCGGAAATCTTGGTGAGGCGCAGGCCAGTGTCGACCGCGATACGGCCCAGCTCACCGCCTTCTTCAAGGAACTGGGCTTTCCCGACGACGCCTTGCAGCCGGTGGCGGTCAACGTCTCCAGCTATACCAATGAGGGCATCACCATCTTCACCGTGCGTCAGCGCATGAGCCTGCGCACGACCGATATCGAGAAGGCGCAGGCGGCGGTGCGGCGCCAGTTCGATCTGGTGCGGCGCGGGGTGATGCTGGAGGAGGGTTCGGGGATAAGCTATTCGTTCACCGGTCTCAACGCGATCAAGCCCGAGATGGTGGCCGAGGCGACCCGCGATGCACGCGCGGCGGCGGAGCAGTTCGCCGAGGATTCGGGCAGCAAGGTCGGCGCGATCCGGCAGGCGACGCAGGGCTATTTCGAAATCACCAGCCGCGATGGCGACAGCGGCGGCTGGGGCAATGCCGATACCCCGTTCAAGAAGGTGCGGGTGGTGACTACGGTCGATTTCCTGATCGACTGAGGCTTTGCCGAGGGTGTTCAACCCAAAGAAAAAGGCCCGCACCTTTCGGCGCGGGCCTTTCTTCTGAGTACTTCAGAAAATTAGAAGCTGGCCGACAGCGAGAAGACCACCGCGTCATCCACGAAGTCGTAGATGAAGTCATCGGTAGTGGTCGGGGTGCCCTTGTCGTCGATGGTCGAGGGATCGCCCTCGGCACCGACATAGGACACGCCCACCGAAACCTTGCTGCCCAGGGCAACATTGGCGCCCAGCGACCAGTCCCACGCCTTGCTGTCGGCGGTGTAGGTCAGGTAGCCGTCGGTGTAACCGAGGTGGCCGGCGATGCTCACCGGGGTGTTGGGGATGCCCACGCCAACATCGGTGTAGATGTAGAAGTTGTCCTGGCCGCCCAGCGAATCCTGCTCGGGAGCGTAGGCAATGCCGAGGGTCACATCAGCCGGGCCGACGGTCGCGCCGAGCGAGGCATAGGGCTCGATATAGTCCGTGTCCTTACCGGCGGGGGCATTCGGATACAGGTAGGCGAGCACACCGATGTCGTAGTTGATCACGCCAGCCGAACCGGAATAGCCGGCGTAGATGTCAAGCTCGGTGTGGCCGTAACCGACGGTGTCTTCGTCGAGGCTCGAACCCCAGGTGCCGACGTAGAAGCCGCCCATCGACGCATCGATGCCGCCCTGGATGGCGATGTCGCCGCCCGAGAGATCGACACCGCGGAAGCGGTATTCCGAAACGACGGCAGCGTTACCCGACAGCTCGATATCCTGCGCGGCAGCAGGAGCAGCGACGGCAAACACGGAACCAGCGAGAACAGTAGCAGCCAGAAGGCCGCGGATGGACGTAAGCATGGGCAATTTCCTCGATTGCTGTTGAACTATGCCTCGTCCCACCTGCGCAGGAATGTTTCAGCCTCTGTTCTCGATGCGGGCTGATAACTATTCGCTCGGATGAAATAGCTGCCAACAAGCGCTGCGTTGCACAAGATTAATTGCTGCAAAGCGGCATCTGGTGAAATATGTGTGTCATAAAAACATCACTAAGTGCGCAGAGCGGTGCGTCTGCGCCACGCGTGCCGCGCTCGTGCCGATGCTTGCGCCTTGACGCCGCCGGATAGAGCGCCACATCAACGATAGCTATGGTCGCTTTCCTCCAAAAACTGTTCGGCGGTGCCCCTGTGGCTGACGCGCCTGTCGCAAGCCTGCCCAAGGCGCGGCGAGTCTATGCCATCGGTGATGTGCATGGGCGGCTCGATCTGCTCAAAGAACTGGCCGCCGCGATCGAACGCGACGATGCGGCGCGCGCTCCGGCGCAGACCAGCGTGATCCTGCTCGGCGATCTGATCGACCGGGGTGCCGACAGTGCCGGTGTGGTCGCCTTCGCGCGCGATTGGCAGGATCGGGCCGATGTGCGCGTGCTTGCGGGCAATCATGAGGAGATGTTCCTCAAGAGCTTCGAAAGTACCGACATCCTGCGCCACTTCCTGCGCCACGGCGGGCGCGAGACGTTGCTCAGCTATGGCGTCGATCCGCAGGCCTATGACCGGGCCACGGCGGAAGAGGTGCAGGCGATGATGATCGCGGCGGTGAGTGAAGCGGAGCGTGCCTATATCGCCAGTTTCGAGGACATGATCGTGCTGGGCGACTATGTGTTCGTCCATGCCGGGATCGATCCGGCGCAGTCGCTGGAAGAGCAGGGGACGGCCGACCTGCGCTGGATTCGCGAGCCGTTTCTCAGTCACGAGGAGCCGTTCGGTTTCGTGGTGGTGCACGGGCACACCATTGTCGCTGATCCCGTGGTGCGCGCCAACCGCATCGGGGTCGACACCGGGGCCTATGCCAGCGGCAAGCTGACGGCGCTGGCGCTCGAAGGCGGCGAGCGTTGGTTTATCGAAACGGTGCAGGACGAGGACGGCGCAATCACCACGCGCATCTATTGAGGTTGCTGCGGGCCATCCGTGTGCCGGGGAGCCTGTAAGCCGGGTTCTGTGTCCGCCGACCTTATCCTGCATGCAGGAAGGTATCGGCGGCGGCAGCCATTCGTCTGGGCGGCCGGTTGCCCGGCGCGCTCTGGCGACCAACCCGGGTCGCTCGGGGCGAAACACCCCTGCCTCTTGCGAGGCCCGCGACCCCTATGCGGTCTTGCTCCGGGTGGGGTTTGCCATGCGGGCCCTGTTGCCAGCGCCCCGGTGCGCTCTTGCCGCACCCTTTCACCCTTGCCTGTGCCCTTTGGAGGCCATCGGCGGTATACTCTCTGTGGCACTTTCCCTGTGGTTGCCCACGGCGGGCGTTACCCGCCACCCTCGTTTCGTGGAGCCCGGACTTTCCTCGCACCATCGACCCGCTCATGCTGAGCCTGTCGAAGCACGCGGCTGCCCGGCTCCCCGGCACGGGCGCGCTTATAGGCGCGGCGCGGCCAAGCGCAAGCTAGCCCGCCTTGTCGGTGTACTGGTCATAGGCCTCCAGCGCCTGCGCGGCATACATCGCGCTTGGTCCGGCACCCATGTAGACGGCAAGGCCCATCGTCTCGGCAATTTCCTCGCGGGTGGCGCCATGCTTGCGCGCGCCTTCGACGTGGAAGGTGATGCACGGATCGCACCGCACCGCGACGGCAATGGCGACGGCGAGCAGCTCCTTGGTCTTGGCGTCGAGCGCGCCGCCCTCGTGCGCGGCGGCGCCCATCTCGCGAAAGGCCTTCATCACGCCGGGCGTGCTCTTGTGCAACTCGCGGACGGCGGGGATGAGATTGGCGGCCATGGCGGGCCAGTCTTTGAACTCGGTGTGCGACATGGGGGCAAGTCTCCATAAGGCGGGCGGGATGCCAGCCGTGCGGGGATGGCTTGCCGCACGGCGCAGGGTGAAGGAATGATTCAGATCAAGCCCTGGCGCCTAATCCGCCTTACTCCCCTCCCCTTGGGGAGGGGCTGGGGGTGGGGGCTCGACGCTGGCCGGCGTGGAACCCCCATCCCAACCCTTCCCCAAGGGGAAGGGCTTTGCGTGTCAAGGCTATGCCATCAGACATTAGCGCGTCAGCCCACGGTCGCGGTCGAGCAGCAGCTGGAACAGGATCGCGCGGCATTCGGCGTCGATCACCCCATCGATCTGCTCGGGCCGCCAGCGGCGCTGGAACGCTTCGACCACCTTGCGCTGGTCGGTGATGTCATAGCCGAAGCGGTCAAGCGCGAGCAGGAACGCACCGTCGTTGTCGAGCGGATCGCCCAGATCGAGCCGCTCGGGCCGGGCGAGGCACAGGCCCACCTGAGCCAGCCGATCCCAGGGGAACAGTTCGCCGGGGTCGACCTTGCGGTCGGGCGCGATGTCCGAATGGGCGACCACATTGGCGCGCGGGATGTCGTGGCGCTTCACGATCGAGTGAACCAGCGGGATCAACGCCGCGATCTGCGCATCGGCGAAGGGGCGATAGCCGTTGGTATGGCCCGGATGGTCAAGCTCGATCCCGATGCTGGCCGAGTTCACATCGTGCACCCCGCGCCAGACGGATCGCCCCGCATGCCAGGCGCGCTTGTCCTCATCGACGAGCTGGATGATCGTGCCGTCTTCCTCGATCAGGTAGTGCGCCGAAACCTGCGCTTCGGGGTCGCACATCCGTTCCAGCGCGGCGTCCTTGCCGACCATGTCGGTGTAGTGCAGCACCAGCATCGAGATCGGCAATTGCCGCTCGTTCCAGTTGGGCGAGGGGGCATGACGGTCGACCAGATCGGCAGGGTCGAGCGGCGCACCGTCCATGGTCAGCCGATCATTCCGGGCACGGGCGGCAGCGCGGCACCCAGCACCAGCATCTCCCCGGCGCGGGCGGAGCGCAGTTCGCCGCCGTTCTCGCTTGCGAGCAGGTGGATCATGTGGGCAGGGGCGGTGCGGCCGGTCAGTTCGCTTTCGGGCAGCTGGCCCGCCAGCGCGCGGCCGATGCTCTCGTCGAAGGCGATCTTCGGCCCTTCCGCGCGAATCACGATTTCGGTCGCGCCGTCGCTGCGTTCGGCGCCGACCAGCAGGGTGCCGCCGCGCACCAGCGATTCCAGCCCCACAGCCGCCAGGTTGAGCAGGATCTTGACCGCCGGTTTCGACAGCGAGTTGACCTCCAGCGCCCAGTCGAGGCTGACGCGCGCATTGCCCGAGGCGAGGCCTGCGATCAGTTCCTTCGGCTCTTCCACCGGCACCTGTTCGCCGAAGCCGCCCGCCGCCCCGAAGGCGAGTCGGAAGAACTTGAGCTTCATCGCCGTGGTCTGCGCGCTCTGTTCGAGCAGTTCGAGGCAGCGGGCGCGCATTTCGGGGTCGCGCTCGTCGGCGAGCAGCTCCAGCCCGTTGTTGAGCGCGCCCACGGGGCTGAGCATGTCATGGCACAGGCGCGAGCAGAGGAGGGCGGCAAGATCGGTGGAGGAGGTCATGGTCAGGAGGTAGTCTGTTCCAGCAAGGTGTTACAGGTGTGACACTGTTCTAGGGCAAAAAAGCCGCGCCACCACCCGCCTTGGCAAAATTGCGCGGCAGCAGGGGCATGGACACGATCCATCGAGTGCGCCTCTACCCCGTTGCGAGCCTGTAGGAAAGCGGGGTGAAACAGCTTTCGTCGTCGCGCCAAAGGGTTATCTGGTCGCCCGCGACGATGGCCCAGATCGCCCTGTCGCGCGCGGCCATGGCGCGGTCGGTGGCGGAGGGCTGGGCGGGCCCGCGCGGGTGTGAGTGGTAATAGCCGAGCACCTGCGGCCCGCCGGCGCGGGCGGCGCGGTGGGCGTCGATCAGCGTCTGCGGGTCGATCTCGAAATGTGTTTGCGGCGAGAGGTGGACGTTGCGGGCCGGGCGCGCATCGGTGATCGCGGCGCCCTCGCCGAGCAGGAGGCCGCAGCATTCGAGCGGGGCGGTGAGACGGGCGTGGGTGCGGATTTGCTCGGCGGCTGCATCCGCCAGCACCACATCCGACTGCCCTGAGCCTGTCGGACTCGCAGAGGGGCCGCAGGCCCAACGGCTGCTTTCCCTCTTTTCTCCGTCCGCCGGATTGTAAGGCATCGCAAGTTCAGAAGTGGAAGGCAGTCCTTCGACAGGCTCAGGACGGGCGGGGGTGGTGTCTTGCCTGTTGCGGGCGAGGTGCGAAATTCTCCCCCAGTCCCCCCGGATCAGGGCCAGCTTCTTCGCCTTGGACCAACCCTTGATCTGCTGTTCCGCCGCCTTGGCCTCTTCCCGCGTCACGAACTCTTGCGACCACACCAGTTCCACGGGCAGGTGATCGCGCGTGAAGCCCGCAATCGCCCCGGTCTTGTGTTGCGCGACGCGGCGCTCCAGATCGTCGGTGTGGCCGGTATAGAGCTTGCCCCCGCGACAGTGCAGCATGTAGGTCCAGAACGGCATGGCCCGATTAGAAGAGAAAAACAGTCCTTCGACAAGCTCAGGACTGGCGGAGTCCGGAATTGTCTCTGGAACCATCACCGCCGATGGCCGCCTCGACAAGGCCCTCGCCGAAGCGAGCGATCTGTCGCGCGAACGCATCAAATCACTGATTTCCGAGGGAAAGGTCGAAATATCGGGCAAGCCCGCCAGCTCCCCCTCGGCCAAGGTTCAGGCGGGCGCGCGCTTTGTTATCCACCTTCCGCCCCCGGACGATCCACAGGCTCGTCCACAGGCTATCCCGCTCGCCGTCGTGTTCGAGGACGCGCACCTGATCGTGGTCGACAAGCCCGCCGGAATGGTCGTCCACCCGGCGGCGGGCAATCCCGATGGCACGCTCGTCAACGCGCTGCTGCACCACTGCGCGGGCCAATTGAGCGGCATCGGCGGGGTGGCGCGGCCCGGTATCGTCCACCGCATCGACAAGGACACCTCGGGCCTGCTCGTGGTCGCCAAAAGCGATGTCGCGCATGAGGGGCTGGCCAAGCAATTCGCCGACCACTCGATCGAGCGGCGCTATCTCGCGGTTTGCGGCGGCTGTCCGAGCCCTGCCGAGGGCACCATAAACGCCCGCCTCGGCCGGTCCGACCGTGATCGAAAGAAAATGGCGGTGCTCGACAACAATTCCTCGCGTGGCAAGCATGCGATCACCCATTACAAGCTGATCGAACGGCTCGATCATGCGAGTCTCATCGAATGTCGGCTCGAAACAGGGCGGACCCACCAGGTACGGGTTCACCTTTCGTCAATCGGCCATGCGCTATTGGGAGATCCTGTCTATGGACGCGATCCGTCAGCCCTCCGCAGCACGATCCGCAACCTCGGTTTTGCGCGCCAGGCCTTGCATGCCGCGAGTCTCGGCTTCGTCCACCCCATTTCCGGCGAGACGATACAATTTGCGACCGAATTGCCGGCTGACATGCGGGAACTCATCGACGAACTTGGTGGTTCTGATCGATGAAATGCACACACACCGCGTGCAAAGCTCCTATAACGGCAGAATACTCCTGCGGGAGTGTCCCCGGTGGCCCCAGAGCCGAGATGCCCAGCAGGGGTCCGGCATCGGCGGTCGACGCAGAAGAAAGGTAAGGGAACAGTGAGCCAAGTCCGACCCAGCGTGCCAGCCCTTGGCGGTGAGCAGAGCCTCAACCGCTATCTGGCCGAAATCAAGAAATTCCCGGTGCTGACGGCTGAGCAGGAATATATGCTCGCCAAGCGCTATCAGGAACACGAAGACCCCGAAGCTGCCGCGCAGCTCGTCACCTCGCACCTGCGCCTCGTGGCGAAGATCGCGATGGGCTATCGTGGCTATGGCCTGCCCGTGTCCGATCTCATTTCCGAAGGCAATGTCGGCCTGATGCAGGGCGTCAAGAAGTTCGAGCCCGATCGGGGGTTCCGCCTTGCGACCTATGCCATGTGGTGGATCAAGGCGAGCATGCAGGAGTTCATCCTGCGCTCGTGGAGCCTCGTCAAGATGGGCACCACCGCTGCGCAGAAGAAGCTGTTTTTCAACCTGCGCCGGATGAAGAAGCAGCTCGAGGCCTACGAAGACTCCGACCTGCATCCCGATGACGTGACCAAGATCGCGACCGACCTCGGCGTGTCCGAGCAGGAAGTGATCAACATGAACCGGCGGATGATGATGGGCGGCGACGGCTCGCTCAACACGCCGATGCGCAATGGCGAGGAAGGCTCGGGCGAGTGGCAGGACTGGCTGACCGACGACCGTCCGTTGCAGGACGAGACCGTCGCCGACGCCGAAGAGGCCGAGGTGCGGCATGAGATGTTGCTCGAAGCGATGGACAGCCTGAACGACCGCGAGAAGCACATTCTCACCGAACGGCGGCTGACCGAGAACCCGCAGACGCTCGAAGAGCTGTCGCAGGTTTACGACGTGAGCCGCGAGCGCATTCGCCAGATCGAGGTGCGCGCGTTCGAGAAGCTGCAAAAGGCGATGCAGCGGATCGCCGGCGAGAAGCTGCTGCCCGGAATGGCCTGAGCTTTCCGGCACTAAGACACGAAAATGGGGCGCGGAGGGATAAGCCTTCCGCGCCCCTTTTTCTTTCAACTCCCCTCCCCGTGGGGAGGGGCCGGGGGTGGGGGCTCCGCCTCTCGCCTCGAACCCCCATCCCAACCCTTCCCCGAGGGGAAGGGCTTTTTCGTTTATTGCGGCGGGGCGAGGTCCATCACGGCGGTGATGAGCGCTTTGGCGCCGAGCGTCACCGTGGCCTCGCCGTCGATGCGGAAGAACGGCGAATGGTGTGAAGGCACGGCAGGGCCGCCATTGGCCGCCGCCTCGATGTCTTCCAGCGGGGTGCTGCCGATTGAGAAGAAGTAGCCGGGAACGCCGGTTTCCTCGGTGATGAAATAGGCGAAGTCCTCTGCGCCCATCCCGCTCTGCTTGGTGACCACCACGGTTTCCTCATCGAAGGCACCGCGCAATGCCGCATCGAGCCGCCGGGCCAGCGCATCGTTGTTGATACCGGGCGGGGTGCCATACTGGCGGATGACCTCGGGCAGCATGTCTTCGGCGATGCCATGGCCGCGCGCCGTGTTCACCGCCACGCGTTCGATGGCCTCCAGCAGCTGCGCGCGCACCGCCGGATCGTTGCTGCGCACGGTCAGTTGCAGATCGGCGCGGTCGGGAATGATGTTGCGCTTGGTCCCGGCGTTGAACATGCCGACGGTGATCACCGAAGGCTGCAACGGCGACACCTCGCGGCTGACCACGCTTTGCAGGCCGGTCACGATCTCGGCCCCGATATAGACCGGGTCGCGCCCGGCATGCGGGTAGGCCCCATGCGCGCCCACCCCGTGAACCACGATATCGACCGCGTCGGAACTCGACGAGAAGAGGTTGTTGCTGTCGGGTACGTTGATCGTGCCCACCGGCGCGCCGGCCGCCGAATGGAAGCCGAGCGCGTAGTCGGGCTTGCCGAAACGCTCGTAAAGCCCGTCCTCAAGCATGGCGCGCGCACCGCCGAGCCGTTCTTCCGCCGGCTGGACCACCAGCATCACCGTGCCCGACCACTTGTCGGTGTGGGCGGCGAGATAGCGCGCGATGCCGACCAGCGCGGTAATGTGCGAATCGTGGCCGCAGGCGTGCATCACCGGATATTCGACCCCGTCGGCATCGACCTGGGTGACGGTGGAGGCATAGGCGAGCCCGCTGTCTTCCTTGAGCGGCAGCCCGTCCATATCGGCGCGCAGCATCACCAGCGGACCCTCGCCGTTACGCAGCATGCCGACCACGCCCGTGCCGCCGACGTTCTCGGTGACATCGGCACCGGCCTCGCGCAGCTCTTCGGCCATGCGCGCGGCGGTCTTCACTTCCATGAACGACAGCTCGGGGTTGCGGTGGAAATGCTCGAACAGGGCGGCGAGGTGGCCGTCCCAGTCGGCCTCGATAGCGGCGGACATCTCCGCGTCCTGCGCCAGCGCAGGGGTAGCCGAGGTGGACAGGAGCAGGGCGGCAAGCAGGCTGATGCGGATAATGGCGAGGATTCCTTCAAAGGCGACCGATGGAAGCGGGCATAGTGCCGCAATCGGGCGACGTTGCAAGAGTGTGCAGCTGGTGGATTTCCATGGCGACGCCAGCCCGCTATGACTGCGGGCATATGGTCTCGCGCATCTTTATCTGGCTCGCCCGGCTTATCGTGGCTTTCGTGGTGTTGAGCCTGCTGGCGGTGGGCCTGTGGCGCTTTGTGCCGGTGCCCGTCACCGCCACCATGCTGATGGACGAGAACGGCTTTACCCGCGACTGGGAACCGCTCTCGCGGATCGACCGCAACATGGTCTCCGCCGTGATTGCCGCAGAGGATGGCAAGTTCTGCTCGCACAGCGGCTTCGATGCAGAGGCGATCGAGCAGGCGCTGGAGGAGCGCATGGCGGGCAAGCGCGAACGCGGCGGATCGACGATCAGCCAGCAGACCGCCAAGAACGTGTTCCTGTGGCAGGGCGGCGGTTTCTTCCGCAAGGGGCTGGAGGCCTGGTTCACCTTCCTGATCGAGCACCTGTGGGGCAAGCGGCGGATCATGGAGGTCTATCTCAACGTCGCCGAAACGGGGATCGGCACCTATGGCGTGGCTGCGGGGGCCGAGCGCTATTTCCAGCATTCGGCAGCGAAGCTGAGCGCAAGCGAGGCGGCCCGGATGGCGGCGGCCCTGCCGAGCCCGAAGAAGCGCGCGGTGGTCAATCCGGGCGGCTTCACCCGGCGCTATGGCAATACGATCCGGGCGCGGATCGGCGTCGTGCGACGTGACGGGCTCGACGCTTGCGTCTACGGGTGATGCGATGAGCGGGGCGCATCTTCACGGGCACAGCCATAGCCATGGGCACAGCCATGGCCACGAACACGGGCATTCGCATGGCCATTCGCACGCGCCGAAGGACTTTGGGCGCGCCTTTGCCATCGGCATCGTTCTCAACACCGTGTTCGTCGCGGTGGAGGCGATCTATGGCTATATCTCCGGCTCGATGGCGCTGGTGGCCGATGCCGGGCACAACCTCAGCGACGTGCTCGGCCTGATCATCGCCTGGGGCGCGAGCGTTGCGGCCAAGCGGCCCGCCACCGCGCGCTTTACCTATGGCCTCAAAAGCTCGACCATTCTTGCCGCGCTCGCCAATGCGATGCTGCTGCTGATCGCGATCGGGGCGATCCTGTTCGAGACGGTGCACCGGCTGTTCAACCCGGTCGAGCCGCAAGGCTGGACGATGATCTGGGTGGCGGGCGTGGGCATCGTCATCAATACGATCACCGCGCTGATGTTCCTGCGCGGCCAGCACGACGATCTGAACGTGCGCGGCGCCTTCCTGCACATGGCGGCCGATGCGCTGGTGTCGGTCGGTGTGGTGGTGGCGGGCGTGGTGATCCTGCTCACCGGTGCGGTGATCGTCGATCCGCTGGTCAGCCTCGTGATCGTGGTGGTGATTGGCTGGGGCACCTGGGGGCTGCTGAAAGACAGCGTGAAGCTCGGTCTGGCCGGAGTTCCCGCCGGGGTCGACGAGGCAGCCGTGGTGGCGCAGCTGGAGAGCCTGCCGGGGGTGAGCGAAGTCCACCATGTCCACATCTGGGCCATGAGCACGACCGAGACCGCGCTCACCGCCCATCTGGTGATGCCGGGCGGCCATCCGGGCGATGCATTCCTGCGCGAGGCAGCGCACGAACTTGAGCATCATCATGCCATTGGCCACACCACCTTCCAGATCGAGAACAGCAGCCAGACCTGCGACGGATGCGCCTGAACGAGGCGAAGTAACGCGGGTGTAACCGTTGCACCGGCGCGCATTACCGTAATTTACCTGTCGGCCTGCGGCGGTCTCGGCATGATCGCTTCCATACCGGGCCGCGGCCCGCGTGCGCGGAGTGGGGGCTTCCGCAGAGCGCAGCAGCAGCGGCCTTTCGTGAAAGGACCGATCATGACTGCCGCCGACCATTCGTTCGACCAGACCGATGCCTCCCAAGTCCAAGCCAAAGCCCAGGCCGAAGCCTTGTCCGATCGCCTGATCATGGCCTGCGAGGCCGTGGTGCGCTGTCGTTCCACCAGCTTCCGGAACAGCTTTGGCCTGACCGAAATCCACTATCGTCTGCTGGCGCAGGTGCGGTCGTATGGGCCGATCACGCTGGGCGATCTGGCGCGCAACCTCAGCCGCGATTGCGGGCAGATCAGCCGGATGGTCAAGATGCTCACCACCCGCGGCCTGATTGCCCGGCCCGCCAAGCCTGCGCCGCGCCCGCTGGCGATCCGCCTCACGCCGATGGGGCAGACGATCTGCGATGCCATGGCGAAGATCGCGCAGGATAGCGAGCAGGCGATCGGCGCCCTGCTGCCCGAAGAGGACAAGGTTCAGGCCGCGCTGGCGGTCGAGCGGCTCTATTGCGCCGCGCGCACCGTGCTCGAAGAGGAGCATTTCGAACCCGCCTGAGCTTCCCCGCATCACCCTGTTGGATAAGCGGACTGTCAATGGTATATTGGCGGCGCGGTTCCGCTGATCTGGCGGGCGGGGTGCCAGGGGAAAACGATGGAGGTAGCGCGAGGGGGCGGCTGTGCATGCGGCTATGTGCGATATCGGGTGCGGGGCGATCCGATCTTCACCAACAACTGCCATTGCCGCCTGTGTCAGTTGCAGACCGGCTCGACCGGTGTGGTCAACGCCTTTTACGAATCGCAACGGCTGGAGGTGCTGCAAGGCAGGCTGAGCGAGCATATGGTGGTCTCGGGCAGCGGCGGCCCGCATCTGATCTGTCGCTGCCGGGAATGCGGCACTGCGCTGTGGAGCATCTATCCCCGGTTCGGCCGGCTGGGGCTGGGTCTGCGGGTCGGCACGCTTGACCAGCCCGGTGCGATTACGCCTGACGCGGTGATCTTTACCGAAAGCGCCATGCCATGGGTCGTCTTTCCGGAAGGCATCCCGCAGTTCGCGCAGAGCTATGATTTCCGCAGCCTGCTGCCCGCTGACCGGGTGGAGCGCATGCTGGCGCTGATGGCCCGACGTGAGGCGGGCGGGGGCTAGTCGCGGTCTTCGCGCTCTGCCTGCCAGCGGGCGCGGATCATGTCGGAGGTCTCGCGCGAGCCGTCGTGGCTCCAGCCGGGCGGCCGCAGCAGGTAGCCGAGCTTGGCCCGCCATGGCGCGCGCCACAGGTCCTGCGCGATGCCGACCCATTCGTGAAATGCGGCCCACAGCACGCCCGTGATCCCGCCCGTGCGTTCGAGCGGTTTCACGATGCCGTAGCGGATCGGGTCGTGGTCGTCCTCGGGGACGAAGCTGCCGAACATTCGGTCCCACACGATGAACACGCCCGCGAAGTTGGCGTCGAGATAGCGCGGGTTGGTGCCGTGGTGCACGCGGTGGTGCGAGGGCGTGTTCATCACCGCCTCGAACCAGCGCGGCATCCGGGTCACCGCCTCGGTGTGGATCCAGTACTGGTAGATGAGGTTCAGCCCGACGAGGAAGAACACCATGGGCGGGGGAAAGCCGATGAGGAACAGCGGCAGCCGGAACACGAACGACAGCGCGATAAAGCCGGTCCATGTCTGCCGCAGCGCGGTCGACAGGTTGTAGTGCTCGCTCGAATGGTGGACCACGTGTGCGGCCCAGAACCAGCGGACGCGGTGTGCCGTGCGGTGGAACCAGTAATAGGCGAGGTCGTCGAGCACGAAGGCGAACGGCCAGGCCCACCAGACATAGCCGATCTCGAAAAGCCGGTGCGCATAGACCGCGTTGGCCATGGCGAGCACCGCGCCGCCGGTGATCAGCCCTGCCAGCACGCTGCCGATGCCGAGAGAAAGTGAGGTGAACGTGTCGCTGCCGGTGTAGCGCACGCGCCCGCCATGCCGCCCAAGCCATGCCTCGGCCAGCATGGTCACGATGAAGGCGGGGATCGCCAGCAAGGTGGGATCGGGCAGGTCCATCGGACCTGAATAGCGGCGATGAAAATGGGTTGCAAAAGAAAATGTAAAATCCGCGTTTGAGCGCAGGAATATGGACGCCCGGTGGCGCGCTGCAGCTTAGGCGGCCCTCATCACCAGATGAGGAAACCAGCTATGTCATTACTTGCCAAACGCCGCCTGATCGTCACCGGAGCCAGCTCGGGGATCGGCCATGCCGCAGCCTTGCTGTTCGCCCGCGAGGGCGCGCACCTGATCCTGTGCGCGCGCAATGCCGAGCGGCTGGCCGCAGTGGCGGAGGAGGTCTCTTCGCTCGGCGGCGAGGTGCACTGCGTGAGCGGGGATGTTGCGCTGGCCGCGACGCACGAGGCTTGCGTCGCGGCGGCGCAGGATGCTTTCGGCGGGCTCGACGGGGCCTTCAACAACGTGGGTATGGTCGGGCCGATGGCGCCCTTGGCCGACATCGCCCCGGCGGACTTCGCCGAGGTGCTGGCCGTAAACCTTGTCGCCGCGCATCACGCGGTGCGTGCGCAGGTCCCGGCGATGCTGGCGGGCGAGGGCGGGGCGCTGGTGTTCACTTCCAGCTTTGTCGGCAACAGCGTGGCGCTGCCCGGTATGGGCGCCTACGCCAGCGCCAAGGCCGGGCTTACGGGGCTCGTGAAATCGCTTGCTGCAGACTACGCGCATATGGGCATCAGGGCCAATGCGCTGCTGCCCGGCGGGACGGACACGGCCATGGCCGGCAGCGAGGAGAACAAGGCCTGGGCGGCAGGCCTTCACCCCATGCGCCGCATCGCCCGACCGGAGGAGGTCGCGCAGGCGGCGCTGTTCCTGCTCTCCGACATGGCAAGCTTCGTCACCGGCAGCAGCCTGTGGGCCGATGGCGGCAACCACGCGACCAAGGTGCAGGCGCCATGGTAGCGCCTGCTCCCGGCACCTGACCTATTGTTCGCTCGGTTCGCTTGAGCGGGCTGACATAGCATTGTCTCGCCAAGCCCTTCCCCTGTGGGGAAGGGTTGGGATGGGGGTTCTACGCCAAGCAGCGTCGCACCCCCACCCCCGGCCCCTCCCCAAGGGGAGGGGAGCAAGGTGGCTCAGCGTAGGGCCATCAGGCTTCGGCCGCATCGGGCAGCGCGCCGAGCGGATCGGCCTCGACCATCTGCGCGACCTGCTCGTAGGCGGCGGCGTTCTGGTTCATCTGCTCGGCCACCGGCGGGTTCTGCTCGCCGACCTGGCGGAAGAACATCGAGGCATCGCGCAGCAGCTTGGCGGCGAGTTGGGCGTTGGTGGACATGGGTTGTCTCCTTCTATAACCGCGCGCCGTCCATGCACGCGGCATGGGGCGCGTCAGTTACAGGCAGACGCGCAAAAGCAGGCCCCCGAGGGGGCCTGCGCGAAAGTCCGACGATTATGGGCCGGGTGGGAGGCGAGGCAGCCCGCGATTAGGCTGCCTGCTCCTTTTTCTTGTCGTCGTCGTTCGAGACCACGCGGACGGGTTCCTTGCGGCCCTCGACCACGTCGGCATCGACCACGATCTCGCTCACGTTTTCCATGGTCGGAAGGTCGAACATGGTGTCAAGCAGCAGGCCCTCGACGATCGAGCGCAGCCCGCGCGCGCCGGTCTTGCGCTTGATGGCCTTCTGGGCGATCTTTTCGAGCGCCTCGTCGGTGAAGGTCAGTTCGACATCTTCCAGCTCGAACAGGCGGGCATACTGCTTCACCAGCGCGTTCTTCGGCTCCTTCAGGATCGTCACCAGCGCCTCGACATCGAGGTCGTGCAGGGTGGCGATCACCGGCAGACGGCCGACGAACTCGGGGATCAGACCGAACTTCAGCAGATCCTCCGGCTCGCACTTTTCGAGCATCTCGCCCACGCGCGCCTTGGCCGGGTCCGACACGTTGGCGCCGAAGCCGATCGAACGCTTCTGCAAGCGGTCGCCGATCACCTTTTCGAGGCCAGCGAAAGCGCCGCCGCAGATGAACAGGATGTTCGTGGTGTCGACCTGCAGGAACTCCTGCTGCGGATGCTTGCGCCCGCCCTGCGGCGGAACCGAGGCGGTGGTGCCTTCCATCAGCTTGAGCAGCGCCTGCTGCACGCCTTCGCCGCTGACGTCGCGCGTGATCGAGGGATTTTCGGCCTTGCGCGTGATCTTGTCGATCTCGTCGATGTAGACGATGCCGTGCTGGGCCTTCTCGACGTTGTAGTCGCTCGCCTGCAGCAGCTTGAGGATGATGTTCTCCACGTCCTCGCCCACGTAACCGGCTTCGGTCAGCGTGGTGGCATCGGCCATGGTGAAGGGCACGTCGAAGGTGCGCGCCAGCGTCTGCGCGAGCAGCGTCTTGCCCGAGCCGGTCGGGCCGACGAGCAGGATGTTCGACTTGGCCAGCTCGACATCGTTGCCCTTGCCCGAGTGCTTGAGCCGCTTGTAGTGGTTGTGCACCGCGACCGAGAGCACGCGCTTGGCGCGTTCCTGCCCGATCACATAGTCGTTCAGCGTGTTGCAGATCTCGATCGGGGCGGGGACGGAGCCGTCCTTCTTGCCGCCCACGCCGACCTTGGCCTCTTCACGAATGATGTCGTTGCACAGCTCGACGCATTCATCGCAGATGAACACGGTCGGCCCGGCGATCAGCTTGCGCACCTCGTGCTGCGACTTACCGCAGAAGCTGCAGTAAAGGGTGCTCTTGCTATCGGATCCGCTCAACTTCGTCATAATCCTTGTCCAGTGCGAGCCCTTGTTGCCCTGCCGTGGCGGCCGCTGCCGGACGGGAGAGTCGAATAGGGCAGTCTAGGCCCCGTGTGCGCAAGATCAATTCCCATCAGCCTATTTCAGCGCGGCTTGAGGGATGCTGAACGCACACGGTTGCCAAATGGCTACAGTGTCCCTCCGGTCTGACCGGTTTCGGGACACTGCGCCGATATCTTATTCCGGAGCGCCGCCCGAACCTTCGCTCGTGCTGTCTTCCTCGCCCTTGGGGCGATGCGCGAAGACCGCGTCGACGAGACCGAATTCCTTGGCTTCGTCGGCTTCGAGGAAGGTGTCGCGATCCATCGCGCGCTCCACCGTGGCGAGATCCTGCCCGGTGTACTTCACGTAGAGGTCGTTCATCCGCGCCTTGATGCGGAGGATTTCCTTGGCCTGAATCTCGATGTCCGAGGCCATGCCGCGCGCGCCGCCCGAGGGCTGGTGGATCATGATCCGCGCATTCGGCAGCGCTACGCGCATGCCCGGCTCACCGGCGGCGAGCAGGAACGAACCCATCGATGCGGCCTGACCGATGCACACGGTGCGCACCTTGGGCTTGATGTACTGCATGGTGTCGTGGATCGCCATGCCGGCCGTCACCACGCCGCCGGGCGAATTGATGTACATCGAGATATCCTGCGAGTTCTCGCTTTCGAGGAACAGCAGCTGGGCCACGATCAGCGAGGCCATGTTGTCTTCCACCTGTCCGGTCACGAACACGATGCGTTCGCGCAGCAGGCGGCTGAAGATGTCGAAGCTGCGCTCGCCGCGGCTGGTCGATTCGACCACGACAGGTACGAGAGCGCCAGTAATGGGGTCGGAGTGGAAACGGTCCTTGGCGTCGCCGAAAACGTCGAACATGAATATCCCTTCGTGTGATCCGAACGCTATGTCGCGTTTGGCCGCGTGATGTTCAAGAGGCTTGGCCCCTGGAGCTGTGCATCACTGTCAAGTTGACCGGCCCGCGACCCGAGCGCCGAGCCCTTTTGCCAGCAGACCGGCTTGGTTCCTGCTCGCGGCTGTATACGTATTTTTACTTGCACAGACCGACCGGGAGGCCGGGCAGCATCGGAGCAAACGAAAAGGGCGACCCCTCGCGGGGCCGCCCCTTCGTGGTGTTGGTGAGCGCGAGGCTTACTCGGCGTCAGCCTTCTTGGCCGGAGCCTTCTTCGCAGCAGGCTTCTTCGCGGGTGCCTTCTTGGCCGGAGCGGCCTCGGCATCGGCGTCAGCCTTCTTGGCGGGTGCCTTCTTCGCAGGAGCCTTCTTGGCCGCAGGCTTGGCTTCCGCCTCGCCGTCAGCGTCAGCCGCCTTCTTGGCCGGGGCCTTCTTCGCAGCCGGCTTCTTGGCCGGAGCCTTCTTGGCGGCGGGCTTCTTCTCTTCGGTGCCGGCTTCGTCGGCCTCGATCGCGGCTTCGATTTCCTCGCGGGTCACTTCGCGCTCGGTGACGTCGGCCTTGTCGAACAGGAAGTCGACGACCTTGTCCTCATAGAGCGGAGCGCGCAGCTGGGCCTGCGCCATCGGCTCGTTGCGGACGTAGTCCACGAACTGCTGACGCTGAGCGGCCGGATACTGCTGCGCGGCCTGCTGGATCAGCATGCCCATTTCCTGCTGGCTGATCTCGACGCCATTGGCCTGGCCGATTTCGCTCAGCAGCAGGCCGAGGCGCACGCGGCGTTCGGCGATGCGCTTGTAGTCGTCCTTCTCGGCTTCGATCTCGGCCTTGGCGGCTTCGGGATCTTCCTCGCGCGCGGCTTCGGCTTCGAGCTGCTGCCAGATCTGCTCGAACTCGGCCTCGACCATGGTCGGCGGCACCGGGAAATCGTGGCTGGCAGCCAGCGTATCGAGCAGCTGGCGCTTCATCTGCGTGCGGGTGAGCCCGGCGCTTTCCTGCTCCAGCTGGCCCTTCACGAGGCCGGTGAGCTGTTCGAGGCTCTCAAGGCCGAGCGACTTGGCGAAGTCCTCGTCGATCTTGCTTTCGGCTTCGACCTTCACCTGCTTCACGGTGATCGCGAACTGGGCTTCCTTGCCCTTCAGGTGCTCGGCTGGATAGTCTTCGGGGAAGGTGACGGTGATGGTCTTTTCCTCACCGGTCTTCACGCCGGTCAGCTGCTCTTCGAAGCCGGGGATGAACTGGCCCGAGCCGATCACCAGCGGAGCGTCTTCGGCCTTGCCGCCTTCGAATTCGACGCCGTCGACCGAGCCGACGAAGTCGATGATGACTTGATCGCCCTCGGCGGCCTTCCTGGTCTTGGCGGCGTCCTTGTAGCTCTTCTGGCCCTCGGCGATCTTGCCCAGTGCCTCTTCGACCTGCTCGTCGCTGACGGCAACGGTGAGCTTTTCGAGCTTCAGGCCTTCGAGCGAGGGCACCTCGATCTCGGGCAGCACTTCCAGCTCGACGGTCAGCTCGGCGTCCTTGCCCTGCTCATAGCCGTCGGCCATGTCGACCTTGGGCTGGAGCGCGGGGCGCAGCTTCTTTTCGGCCATCAGCTCGTCGATCGCGCCGCGCAGGGTGTTGTTGAGCACGTCGGCGTGAATCGCCTCGCCGTGCATCTTCTTCACGAGGTTGGCGGGCACCTTGCCGGGGCGGAAGCCGGGCATGCGCACCTGCGGAGCGATCTTCTTGATCTCCGCGCCGACCTTGTCGGCGATGTCGCCGGCGGGGATGGTCAGGGTATAGGCGCGCTTGAGGCCTTCATTGGTGGTTTCGACGATCTGCATTGCCATATCTGGTTCTTTCAGGCCTTCTAATTGCTGCGGACCGGGCACGAACACCCGCATCCGATAACCGGGTATCGGGGCGTCAACCGGAACTGGTGCGGGCGAAGGGACTCGAACCCCCACATCTTGCGATACTGGTACCTAAAACCAGCGCGTCTACCAATTCCGCCACGCCCGCGGCCCGACGATGAGCTGCAAGGTGGCAAGCCACCCCGCAAAAATCGAAGCCGCGCCCTTAAAGCGCGGCGCGACAAAGGGCAAGCACGAAGGGTACGGATCGGCATTGCCACGCGCCGGGCGGCGTTATAGGGGCCTTGCCCCATGAGCGAAGAGCAAACTCCCGAAACGACCCCGGCCACCCCCGCTGCTGCGGACGTGCCGCCCGATCACCTCGCGATCGACCCGCGCAGTCCGCATTTCGATGGCGAGAAGCTGCAGCGCGGCGTCGGCATCCGGTTCAAGGGCCGCGAACGGCGCGATATCGAGGAATATTGCATTTCCGAGGGCTGGGTGCGCGTGCAGGCGGGCAAGGCGATGGACCGCAAGGGCCGCCCGCTGACGATCAAGCTGAAGGGCGAGGTCGAGGCCTGGTACGAAGACCTCGGCGAGAACGCGCCGCTCGCGAAGGCCTGATTCTACGGATCCGGAGCGTCTTGCTCCGGATTGGGTGCGACCCAGAGCTGCTCCATCGGAAAGGGGTAGCGCAGCGAGACGGACCACTTCATGCCGCCCAGCTCGATGGCTCCGCGCGGTCTGCGCGATGCGATGAATGGGCGCAGTTCGCCCAGTTCGCCGGACGGCAGGTAGAGGCTGTAACCGTCGCCGGTGCGGACCGTGCGCGCATCATCGAGGCCGGGCCAGCTCGCAGGCCAGGCGATCACGTCCTCGCGCGCATGGTCATTGGGCCAGATCATCACCTCGACGAACTCCGGCAGCCATGGCTGCGCCTGCGGATGGGAATAGTCGAGCAGCCTCGAGTAGGCTCTGCGTAGATCCTTCGGCAGATGCACAGAGCCTGTCCCGTCGTTGAGGAAGCCGAAGGACGAGATGAACACAGGCTCTTCGCGATAGAGCAGCAGCGAGAGTTCGTGCCGCATCACATCGCTATCCGCGAGAGCATAACGGCCTGCCCTCTCAGCGGGGTCGAAATCGTTCGTGATGGCCAGCAGATCGCTCTGCTCCTGCGCATTGAGCCGCGCCTGTCGGAACCCGGCCTTGGTGCGGTAGATGACGAGGCCATCGTCATAGAGGGCAAGACGCGGCGAATCCGAACCTGTCATCGGGCTCCAGCGCGCACTTTCGATCAGCACCAGCAGCGGCATCGGCTTGCCGCTCGCACGCGCTTCGGCGAGTGTCGCAGGCCGCTGGAAAAACTCTATCGGCGCAGGATCGTAAGGCGCTGGCCCGGATGCCTGTTCGTGAGCAGCCCAGTTCTCGTCCGCATTGCCGCATCCGGCCACTGCGAGCGATGCCAGTCCGACGATGAAGGCCCGGCGCAAACGGCGCAGTGCCCGCAAATCAGACAATCGGATCGTTCGGATCGTCGTATTCCGGGCGCACCTTCGTCACCAGCCGCAGCACGCCGTAGCCAAGCAGCGCGCTGATCACCGAGCCGACGAGGATGCCGATCTTGGCCTCTTCGCGCAGCAGGCGCATCACGTCGCCCGCGCCGGGGAAGGCCAGTTCGCCGATGAACAGGCTCATCGTGAAGCCGATCCCGCACAGGATCGACACGCCCCAGATTTCGGCCCAGGTGCAGTCCTTCGGCTTCTGCACGAGGCCCACCTTCACCGCGGCCAGCACACAGGAGAAGATACCGAGCTGCTTGCCGATCACGAGCCCGGCGGCCACGCCCAGCGGCAGCGGGTCAAGCAGGTTCTCCAGCCCGATGTCCGACAGGTCGACCCCGGCATTGGCAAAGCCGAACACCGGCACCACCAGATAGGCGTTCCACGGCACCAGCGCGTGCTCGACATCTTCGAGCATCGAGTTGCCGTCGCGCTTCTTCATCGGAATGGTCAGCGCTGCCAGCACCCCGGCGATGGTCGCGTGGATGCCCGAGAACAGCACGCACAGCCACAGCACCAGCGCGGCGAGGATGAACGGCCACAGCCGGGTCACACCAAAGCGGCCCAGCGCCACCATCACGCCCAGCACCACGGCAGCCGCGGCCAGCCAGGCGAGCGAGAGGTTGGCGGTGTAGAACACCGCGATGATCAGCACCGCCCCGATGTCGTCCACAATCGCGACGGTCAGCAGGAACAGCCGCAGCGGAGCGGGCACGCGGGTGCCGAGCAGGCCGATGACGCCCATGGCAAAGGCAATGTCGGTCGCGGCGGGGATCGCCCAGCCGCGTTGCAGGCCCGGTTCGCCGCCGGCCAGAAACATGTAGACGGCGGCGGGCATGGCCATGCCGGCGATGGCGGCCAGCACCGGCAGGTTGCGCTGCCTGGGATCGGACAGGTTGCCCGCGATCAGCTCTCGCTTCACTTCCAGCCCGACGACGAAGAAGAAGATCACCATCAACCCGTCGTTGATCCACAGGTGCATGGTGTTCAGCTTGAACGCCTCCTTCGACCACAGGTAGCCGTGGAACAGCTCGTGATAGGCGTGGCTGACCCCCGAATTGGCGATAATCATCGCCAATGCTGCAACTGCGATAAGGAGGATGCCTTCGAAGCTATCGGCCTTGAACAGGGCCTTGAACGGGCGGACGGCGGTGGTGATCAGGGAGGGCTGGTTCATCTCGCGGCCACATTTCGCAGATGCGGGATCGATTGCAAGCCCCGCGCCCTTCGCGCAACGGAATTTTCTCCTGACCTACGTTGAGTAGTCCGCGATTATCATCTACATATAATTCCCTACTGTAATGAGGGGGCTCATTCATGGGGAGCGACCTTTGGTCAGTCGGGCAATGGCTGGCTTTAGTCGAGTATGAACTTCTGCTCTTCGCAGGAGTGTTCTTTCTTATCGGGGCGGCTGATGAGTTCGCGGTTGATCTGATTTATTTCTACAAGCGATGGCGCGGAGAACTGCGAACGCTCCGTTTATCGACGCGCGATTTGCCGCATCGTCAACTTTCCGGGCTGGCGGTGGTGATGATTCCGGCCTGGCGCGAAGACAAGGTCATCGGCCATACCATCGCCCACGCGCTATCGGCCTGGCCTCACGAGGACCTGCGAATCTACGTTGGCTGCTATGCCAACGATTCGGCGACGCTGGAGGCGGCCATGCGCGCCGCCAACGGCGATCCGCGCCTGCGCATCGTGGTCAATACGAAGCACGGGCCGACCAGCAAGGCCGATTGCCTCAACCGCATCTATGAGGCGATGACCCAGGACGAGCAGCGCACGGGCCGTCAGGTGCGCATGGTGCTGCTGCACGATGCCGAGGACATGGTCGATCCGGCGGCGCTGCCGCTGCTCGACCGGGCCATCGAGCGGGCGGAGTTTGTGCAATTGCCGGTCCTTCCCGTGCCGCAGCCCGACAGCCGCTGGATCGGCAGCCACTATTGCGAGGAATTTGCCGAGGCCCACGGCAAGGGCATGGTCGTGCGCGCGGCGCTGGCTACGGGTTTACCCGCAGCGGGGGTCGGCTGCGCATTCGAACGCGGGATGCTGTCGGAGATGGAGCGCCAGCGCAGCAAGAGCGGCCCCTTTGCGGAACGCTCGCTGACCGAGGACTACGAGCTGGGTCTGCGAGTCGCACTGGCTGGCGGGCGTTCGCGGTTCCTGCGCGTGCGCGACGAGGCCGGTGTGCTGGTTGCCACGCGGGCCTATTTCCCGTCCGACATTGCTTCGGCGGTGCAGCAGAAGTCGCGTTGGGTGCACGGCATTGCGTTGCAGGGCTGGGACCGGCTCGGCTGGAGCCGGGGCCTTGGCGAATGGTGGATGCGCCTGCGCGACCGGCGCGGGCCGTTCGCGGCGCTGGTGCTGTTCAGCGGCTATCTGCTGCTGGTGCTCGGAACGCTGTCGTTCCTGCTCAGGCAGTTTGGATTGGGTGTGGCCTGGAAGCCCGATGCGCTGCTGTTGTGGCTGCTGGGGCTGAACGTAGCCAGCTTCGTATGGCGCGGGGCCATGCGCTATGCCTTCACCGCGCGCGAATATGGCCGGACCGAGGGACTGCGTGCGGTGATGCGCATTCCGGTGGCCAATGTGGTGGCCATCATGGCCGGGCGGCGGGCGCTGTTCGCCTATCTGCGCACGCTGCGCGGGGCTGCGCCGACCTGGGACAAGACCGAGCATGACGCTCACCCGGCGCGCGCCTTCGGCGACAACTCGCCGCAGTCGGGGCGGAAGCTTGGCGAGGTCGTGAAATGATCGCGGTCGGAACGGAAACCGTACGAGGGCAACCGGTGGTTGCCATGGTCGCGGTTCTGGCTGTGTGGGTCTCCCTGCGGCTGGCGTTCTGGCAATCGCCGCTGATGCTCTCGCAGGCCCAGGCGGAGTGGACCATCCCCGGCGCGCTTGCCGCGCTGCCGAGGCGGTTGGCCAGGACAGGGCGTGACGGTGACGGAGCCATTACCGCGCGCTACGCCCGTCTTGAGACGGATTTTCGCCCGCTGGTCAGGATCGAGCTTGGCCGAATGAGCCGCGAAACCCTGCACTCCGCGAAGACGGCGGTTGTTGTGTATCCCGGCGAACCTGCACCGTACTCCAAACGCCTGATACGGCTCTCGCCCGAGCCAGCGCAGGCGAGCGAACCAGTGCCTCGCGTGAGCCGTCCGTCCGCAGTCGCATCCGCTGGCCCGTCGGGTGATCCGGTGTTCGCTCCGAGGCCTGCCGCGCAGTCGCGCTGGACGGCGAGCAGCTGGCTGTTCTGGCGCGATAGCAATGCCGGAGGGCAACAGGCGGCGACCACCCCGAACTATGGCCGCAGTCAGGCCGGTGTGGTGCTGGCCTACCGGCTGGCGCCCGAGAGCGGGCATCGTCCGCAGCTTTACATCCGCGCCACCTCTGCGCTTGAAGGCCCGCGCGAAGACGGTCTGGCCGCTGGCCTCTCGGCGCGGCCTGTGCCCGATGTGCCGCTACGACTGGCAGCCGAGGCCCGCGTGAGCCTGCGTGACGGAACGAGCGAGCTGCGTCCGGCGGTTTTTGCGGTCACTGAACTGGCGCCCTTTGCGCTTCCGGCCTCGATGGTGGGCGAGGCCTATGCGCAGGCGGGCTGGGTCGGGGGCGATTTCGCGACCGGCTTCGTCGATGCCCAGATGCGGATCACCCGCGCCCTGGTGCGGAGCGAGGGCTTTGCCCTGTCGGCGGGCGGCGGGGCATGGGCCGGGGCGCAGAAGGGCACCCGGCGACTCGATGTCGGCCCCACCGTCAGCGCCAGTTTTCGCGTGAGCGACGAGGTCTACGGTCGCCTCTCTGCGGACTACAGGGTGCGCGTGGCGGGCAATGCCGAGCCTGCAAGTGGCCCTGCGCTCACACTGTCAGCAGGTTTTTAGCCGCAGCGCGGCATTCACCTTTGCCTCAGGCCTGCCATGCGATAGGCCGCTGCTATGGATGTCTACCTTCCCATCGCCAATCTGTCGGTAAACGGCCTGTTTATCGTCATGCTCGGCTTTGGCACGGGCATCCTGTCGGGCATTTTCGGCGTCGGTGGCGGGTTTCTGACCACGCCGCTGCTGATCTTCTACGGCATTCCGCCCACTGTTGCCGCCGCCTCCGCCGCCACGCAGGTGACCGGGGCCAGCGTTTCGGGTGTGTTCGGACACATGCGCAACAAGGGCGTCGACTTCCAGATCGGCGCGGTGATGGTCGCGGGCGGCCTGTGCGGCGCGCTGGTGGGCGCCGGGTTGTTCTCGCTGTTGCAGGCGATTGGCCAGATCGATGTGGTCATCAACCTGCTGTATGTGCTGCTGCTCGGCACAATCGGCTGGCTGATGATGCGTGAGGCGCTGGCCGAGTTGAAGCCGGCCCGCTTCGGCACCAAGAAGCGGGCTGCCAAGCGCCGCCACCACCCGATGATCGCTGCGCTGCCCTATCGGATGCGGTTCTATGCTTCGGGCATCTACGTGTCGCCGCTCGCGCCGGGGCTGCTGGGGCTGATCGTTGGCATTCTGACCATGCTGATGGGCGTGGGCGGCGGCTTCATGATGGTGCCTGCGATGCTCTATATCCTCGGGATGAGCGCGCGGGTGGTGGTCGGCACCAGCCTGTTCAACATCCTGTTCATCACCATGCTGGTGACGATGGTGCACTCGTTCACCACCCATGCGGTCGATATCGTGCTGGCGGGGCTGCTGCTGGTCGGCTCGGTGACGGGCGCGCAATACGGCACCCGTATCGCGCAGGTGGCCAAGCCCGAGATCCTGCGCCTGATCCTCGCCTCGATCGTGCTGGCCATCGCGCTGCGCATGGCCTTCGGCCTCACCATCCGGCCCGACGAGGTCTATTCGGTGGTGCCTTTGTGATGGGTATCCTCGGCGCTGTTCCCTCCGCCTTTGGCTCCGGGGCACCTGCGGGCGGCCGGTCGGCCTTGCGGCCCTTCGGGCCGTTGGCGGTGGTGGCGCTCCTTTTCGCCGTGCTGCTTACTTCTCCAGCCCATGCGCAGGGGCGCGATCCGATCCTTGTCGTGGGCGCCTCGCAGAAGGATATCGTGTTGCGGCAGGGCTTCACTGGCACCGAGTTGCTGCTGTACGGCGCGCTGCTCGACCCACGCGGGCGGCGCGCGGCGGAGGACTACGACATCGTGGTCGTGCTCAAGGGCCCGACCGAGCCGATCACCCTGCGCGAGAAGGAGCAGATCGCCGGCATCTGGGTCAACGCCGCCAGCACCGACTATCGCTCGGTGCCCAGCTTCTACGCCATGGCCTCGTCGAGCCCGGTGTCCGAGATCGTCGATCCGCGCACGGCGGCGATCTACGAGTTCGGCCTCGACTATATCCAGCTTTCGCCCACCGGCACCATCGATCCCGAGGAACAGGCGCGGTTTTCCTCCGGCCTCGTCGACCTGCGCCAGCGGCAGGGGCTCTACAACCAGTTCGACGGTGCGGTCGATCTGGAGGAGGGCGTGCTCTATTCGGTGCGTCTGCCGATCCCTTCGAACGTGAGGCCGGGCGAATATACGGCGGAGACCTTCGCGGTTCTCAAAGGCCGGGTGATCGCCTCGAACAGCCGCGAACTGGTGGTGCACAAGGAAGGCGTGGAGCTCGCCATCGCCAACCAGTCGCAGGACAATTCGTTTCTTTACGGCCTGTTCGCGATCAGCATGTCGCTGTTCATGGGCTGGGCGGCGGGGCGTCTGTTCGCAATCGTCTAGCGGATGGCCCCAAGGGGCGGGGCCTTGATTTTGACGCGATTTTAACCAGCCGGTCGCTATCCGTTGACCAATCCAAAGTGTTTGGAGCGGAAACTGCCGATGACCGACATGCGCCACAATTTCTTCGACGGCGCACAGCCGCATAGCCCGGCTGCCGATCCGCACACGGCTCCCGCTTCGCCTGACGAGGGACACGATCTCGATGCGCAGCCCATTGGCTGCGTGCTGGAGGTATCGGGTGCGGGGGCGGCCATTGCGCTCGATCTGATGCAGCTCAATGCCTGTATGGCCGATGCCGACCCCTCGGTCGCGCTGGCCGGGCAGGTGGGCAGCCAGATCAAGGTGCGCACCAGCGAGGGCTGGTTGCTGGGTTCGGTGCGCGACCAGCGGCAGGACCGGCGCGGCGACGGCAACGTGATCGTCGCCCACATCGATTTCATGGGCGAGGGGCTACAGGAACGGCTGACCGGCAAGCTCTATGGGTTCCGGCGCGGTGTGACGCGCTATCCGGTTCCGGGTGCAGAGATCTTTCCTGCTTCGTCCGACGATCTGCGGCAGATCTACTCTTCCGATGGGCGCCGTTCGATCCAGGTCGGCACCGTCTATCCTACCCGCGACATCCGCGCGGGGATCTATGTCGATGCGATGCTGGGCAAGCACTTCGCGCTGCTCGGCTCGACCGGCACCGGCAAGTCGACCGGCGCGGCGCTGATCCTGCACCGCATCTGTCAGGCCGCGCCGCAGGGCCATATCGCGATGATCGACCCCCACGGCGAATATGCCGCCGCCTTCCGCAACACCGGCATGATCTTCGATGTTTCCAACCTGCAGATGCCCTACTGGCTGATGAACTTCGAGGAGCACTGCGAGGTGCTGCTGCGCTCCGCCGGCAACGACCTTCAGGAAGACAAGGACATTCTCGCCAAGTGCCTGCTGGCGGCGCGGTCGAAGAACCGGCTGGCGCAGGGGCTCGGCAAGATCACCGTCGATTCGCCGATCCCCTACCTGCTCTCGGACCTGACCAACATCCTGCAGGACGAGATGGGCAAGCTCGACAAGGCGACCACCACCGCGCCCTACATGCGGATCAAGACCAAGATCGAGGAACTGCGCGCCGATCCGCGCTATCAGTTCATGTTCTCCGGCATGCTGGTGGGCGACACCATGGCCGACTTCATCGCCAAGGTGTTCCGTCTGCCCAGTTCCGACAAGCCGGTGTCGATCATCGACGTTTCGGGCGTGCCCTCGGACATCACCCGCACCGTGGTTGCCGTGCTCAGCCGGATGGTGTTCGACTTCGCGATCTGGAGCCGGGGCGAGCGCACCACGCCGATCCTGCTCGTGTGCGAGGAGGCCCACCGCTACGTGCCGAACGAGCGCAACTCCGACGGCAACTCGGTCGGCCGTATCCTCTCGCGCATCGCCAAGGAGGGCCGCAAGTACGGCATCTCGCTGGGCCTTATCACCCAGCGACCGTCGGACCTTGCCGAGGGCGTGCTCTCGCAGTGCGGCACGATCATCTCGATGCGCCTCAACAACGAGCGCGATCAGGCTTTCGTCAAGGCCGCCATGCCCGAAGGCGCGCGCGGCTTCCTCGATTCGGTGCCCGCCTTGCGCAACCGCGAGTGCATCATCTGCGGCGAGGGCGTGTCGATCCCGATGCGCGTCAACTTCGATGCGCTCGAGGAGTCCAAGCGCCCCGCCTCCGACGACCCCAGCTTCGTCGAGCTGTGGAGCCAGAGCGGCGGCGAGGAGGAGATGGTCCACCGCACCGTCCAGCGCTGGCGCGCGCAGGGCAGCTAGAGGTCCGCGCTCATCCGACCGGTGGGTTGCCCCTCGGCATGGGCACCCTCGGCCGCCAGTTCCGGGCTTTGCGCGCCTGCCGCGCTGCGCCAGTTGAAGTGGTGGTAGAAGTACCAGCCCAGCAACAGGCCAACCGCCGCGCCGACCGGGAAGCTCAGCCAGATCGCATCGGCTTCGAGCCACCGGTAGGTCAGCTCGTAGAAGCCCAGACGCACCGGGAACAGCGCCACGGCCACCACCACCAGCGGTATCCACACCGCGCCTGCCGCGCGCATCGTGGCGGTATAGACCATCGTCACCCCGAACAGGATGAAGTTCCAGCTCGCCAATAGCTGGATGTGCTGCGCAATCGGCACTGCCGGGCTGTCGGGCCCGAGGAACAGCACCAGCACCGGGCGGTCGAACAGCAGCAGCAGCACGGTCACCACGCCGGTGAAGCTGAAGTTGAGCAGCAACCCGGCCTTGGTCACCTTGTCGAGCCCGTCCCACTTCCGCGCGCCGATGAACTGTGCCGCCATCGCCGAGACCGCGCCGCCGATCGCCATGGCGGGCATCTGGATGTAGTTGAACAGCTGCATCGTTGCGCCATAGGCTGCCGTCGTCAGCAGCCCCTCGCGGTTGACGAGGCCGACCACGATGATCCCCGCGCTGCTCATCACCAGCAGCTGCGCGCCCATCGGCAGACCCTTGGTGAGGATGAAGGTCAGCTCCTCCTTCGAGGGCCAGAGGTAACGCAGCTCCTTCGCGCGCAGCCGCAAGGGCAGATCCTTGACGTAGACGTAGGTCACCATCGCGATGAACGAGATCATGGCCGAGATGATCGTCGCCAGTGCCGAGCCCGCAATGCCGAGCTGCGGGAACGGGCCATAGCCCGCAATCAGCAGTGGGTTGAGCACCGTATCGAGCGCCACGGTCACACCCATGAAGATCAGCGGCGTGCTCGCATCGCCCGTGCCGCGCAGGCCCATCGAGAGGATGATCGACACCATCATGAACGGCATCGAGAGGAAGATCAGCTGGAGGTATACCAGCGCCAGCGGATAGGCCCCTGCGGGCGTCGCCAGAAGGCGCAGCAGGGGGCCCGCGCCGGCATAGCCGATAGCGGCGATCACCAGCATCAGCATCGCGCAGAAGCCCACCACCGAGCCGAAGCTGCGCCGCGCTCCATCAAGGTCGCGCCCGCCGAAGCGCTGTCCGATCAGCACCGTGCCCGCCATGCCGAAGCCGAAGGCCGCCGAGCTGACGAGGAACATGACGATATTGGCATTGGCGGTGGCGGCCAGCGCCTCTTCGCCGATCAGCCGCCCGACCCAGATCGAGTTCACCGTGCCCGACAGCGATTGCAGCACGTTGGTGAGCAGCGCTGGCAGGCTGAACATCAGCAGCGTCCTGGGGATCGGTCCCGAGGTGAGATCACCGCGCATCCGGGCTGGTGGCTTCGTGGCCACTTCTGTTGGCGAATCGGACATAGTCAAGTTCCGCGTGTATCGCCAAACAGGTGAATGTGCATCCTGTCGCTCATGCGAAAGCCGTGCGCGAGGCAGATCGGGGCAAGCCACTTCTCGCGCTCGCGCAGGGTCTGGCTGTCGGTGCCCTCGGGCATCAGGTAGACCTTGGCAGGCGCGATCATGTGGCGGCGGACCAGCGCCAACACCTCGTCGATGTGCTCGCGCGCGCCAATCACGAACTTGAGCACGGCGCGGGGCTCGCTGGCCCAGAAGTCGAGCATTGCGGGCTTGAGCGCGAGGCTTGCCGGGTTGCCCGAATGGGCGAGCTTGGGGCTGACGTTGAACTGGTCGATCCGCACGTCGAGCCGGGCGGGGGGCTTGGTGGTGCCGTTGGTCTCGATCTCTACCGTCATCGCGGGCAGGTGTTCGAGCATGGTGGCGAGCGCACCGCCTTGCAGCATCGGCTCGCCGCCGGTGATCACCAGCCGCTTCTGTCCGAGCGCCGCGATCCGGGCGGCGACGTCGGCCTCGTCGAGGGTGAGTTGGTTGGCCTTGCGGTCGTAGGTGGTGTTGTCGCGGTGGGGGCGCTCGTCATCGGCGAAGTGCCAGGTGTAGGGGGTGTCGCACCAGACACAGGCGAGGTTGCAGCGCGACAGCCTGACGAAGGCGACCGGGGTGCCGGTGCTCGGGCCTTCGCCTTGGAGGGAGGCGAAGATCTCGGGCTCTCCGGGGGCCTGCGTGGCGAGGACTAGCGCCATGAGGCTGCCTCAAGGTGTGACAGGTGTGACACTGTCCTGAGCGGAAACTTTTTGCGCGGCGTTTGGCGCTGTTGGGCCTTGGTGCGAGGGGGGCTGGGGCGGGTCATTGTTTGGTTCATGCCACAGGGTGTGGCTTGTAGGAAATCCGCCATGGATCAAGAACCTCATCCGCTCGCCCTGAGCCAAACACCAACCCCGCTCATCCTGAGCCAAACACCACCCCCGCTCATCCTGAGCTTGTCGAAGGATTGTCCTTTTCTTTGAGCGTAGTGCTCGGAAGAAGAAAGACAGCCCTTCGACAAGCTCAGGGCGAGCGGGTGGAGGTTCGTTACCCCAACCGCGCCAAGGCCGCCGTCAGCCGCTCGATCTCGCCCGCGTGGTGAGCATGATCGGCGCGGGCCTTCTCGACCGCTTCGGGCTTGGCCTTCTCGGCAAAGGCCGGGTTCGACAGCCGTCCGTCGAGGCTCTTGAACTCCTTCTGCGAGGCCGCCAGCGCCTTTTCCAGACGCGCCTTCTCGGCATCGAGATCGACCACGCCCTCAAGCGGGATCAGGAACACGTCGTCCATCGCCGTCACCTGCATCGCCGCGCCCGCCGGAGCCTCGGCGAACTCCACCGGGGTGAGGCGCGCCAGCCGCTCGATCGCCGCCGCGCTGCGCTCGACCACGCGTTTGGCGAGGTCGCTCGGGGCGGGGCAGAAGGCGGCGAGCTTTGCGCCCGGCGCAATGCCCAGCTCGTTCTTCGCCGCGCGGGTGGCGGTGGTGAGCGCGATCACCCAATCGATGGCGTCGGTCGCGTCCTTGCTGACCGAGGCCTGCGGTTCGGGCCACTGGGCGAGGATCAGGTCGTAGGGGCGTGTCCCCTGCGCGTGCCACAGTTCCTCGGTGATGAAGGGCATGAACGGGTGCAGCATCACCAGAATCTGGTCGAGCGCCCAACCGGCCACCGCGCGGGTTTCCACCGCCGCAGGGCTGCTTTCATCGCCCGCGAACACGGGCTTGGTCAGCTCCAGATACCAGTCGCAGAAGCGGCTCCACGCGAACTGGTAGATGGTGTTGGCCGCGGCATCGAAGCGCAGCTCGGCCATGGCTTTATCCAGCGCCTCGACCGTCTGTGCGACTTCGCCGATGATCCACTGGTTTGCCGCCAGTTTCGCTTCCGGCGCGGCAAGGCTGGCCGAAGCGCCAATGCCGTTCGACTGGCAGAAGCGGGTGGCGTTCCAGAGCTTGGTGGCGAAGTTGCGATAGCCTTCGACGCGGCTTTCATCCATCTTGATGTCGCGGCCCTGGCTTTCCATCGCGGCCATGAAGAAGCGCAGCGCGTCGGCGCCATATTTGTCGATCAGGATCAGCGGATCGACCACGTTGCCCTTCGATTTCGACATCTTCGAGCCGTCCGCCGCGCGCACGAGCCCGTGGAGATAGAGGCGCGGCCATGGGATCTGGCCGGTGTTGTGCATCCCCATCATCATCATGCGCGCATCCCAGAAGAACAGGATGTCGAAGCCCGAAACGAGCAGGTTGTTGGGATAGTGCTTTTCGTAAAGCGAGCCTGAACCGACATCCGCTCGTGCTGAGCCACCAACCCCCACGTCCGCTCGTGCTGAGCTTGTCGAAGCACTGTCCTTTTCTTCCTGTGTTGCGTTCGAATTGGAAAGCAGCCCTTCGACAGGCTCAGGGCGAGCGGAGGTGGGGTCGTTGTCAGGCCAGCCGAGCGTGGCGAAGGGCCAGAGCGCGGAGGAGAACCATGTGTCGAGGACGTCAGTGTCGCGGTAAGCGAGTGCAACGTGGGCAGGATTGCCATCCGCAGGCTCATAGGAGAGCGCATCGTTGCGATTGTCGAAATAGACGAACTCCTTGATGGCTGGGTGTTTCGCTTTCGCGAGCGTCTCGAACTCATCGCGGCTGTCAGTGACGAACACTTCGGTCTCAAGGGTGATGTGATTGAAAATGTACCAAGCCGGAATCCGGTGCCCCCACCACAGCTGGCGCGAAACACACCAAGGCTGGATATTCTCCATCCAGTTGAAGAAGGTCTTCTCCCACGTCTTGGGCACGATCTCGATCTCGCCCGACTTCACCGCCTCAATCGGCGCACCGGCCAGCTTCTCGGCATCGACATACCACTGGTCGGTAAGCCATGGCTCGATCACCACGCCGCCACGGTCGCCAAAGGGCGTCGCGATCACGCGCGGCTCGGCGTCGTGCTCGACTTCTTCGCCCTTCTTGGTCTTGGCCGCATGCGGGATCAGCAGGCCCTCGGCCTTCAGCGCCGCCACGACCTTTTCGCGCGCGCCGTCCTCGCCATCGCGTTTGAAGCGGTGCAGGCCGATATAGTCCTCGGGCACCAGCCCGTCCGCCGTCTGACACACGTTGGCATCTGCATCGAGCATGTTGAGCATCTCGGCCGGCTTGATCCCCGCGCGCTTGCCCACTTCGAAGTCGTTGAAATCGTGCCCCGGCGTGATCTTCACCGCGCCGCTGCCCAGCTCGGGATCAGCATGTTCGTCGGCGACGATGGGGATGCGCCGTCCGGTGATCGGCAGCGTCACGAACTTGCCCACAACCGACTTGTAGCGCGCGTCCTCCGGGTTCACCGCCACGGCCATATCGGCCAGCATCGTCTCGGGCCGGGTGGTGGCGACCTCGATATAGTCGCGACCATCGTCGAGCGTTACGCCATCGGCCAGCGGGTATTTGAAGTGCCAGAACCCGCCGTTGAGGTTCTGCGTCTCGACCTCAAGGTCGGAGATCGCGGTCTTCAGCTTGGGGTCCCAGTTTACCAGCCGCTTGTCGCGGTAGATCAGGCCCTTGTTGTAGAGGTCCACAAACACCTTCACCACCGCGCGGGTAAAGTGCGGGTCCATCGTGAACTGCTCGCGGCTCCAGTCCATCGAGCAGCCGAGGCGGCGCAGCTGGCGGGTGATCGTGCCGCCGCTCTCGTGCTTCCACTCCCACACCTTCTCGATGAACTCTTCGCGCGAATAGTTGCTGCGCTTGTCGCCAGCGGCTTCCATCTGCCGCTCGACCACCATCTGCGTGGCGATCCCGGCGTGGTCGGTGCCGACCACCCACAGCGCATCCTTGCCTTTCATGCGCTCGTACCGGATCACAATGTCCTGCAGTGTGTTATCCAGCGCATGACCGATATGCAGCGAGCCCGTGACGTTGGGCGGAGGATTGACGATGGTGAAGGGCTCGGCATCCGGGCGCTCGGGCCGGAAGGCGCCGGTTTCTTCCCAGTGGGCATACCATTTCGTCTCGATGGCGGCGGGGTCGAAAGTCTTGTCAAGTTCGCGGGTCATGGGGCCAGCCTTTGCCAGCGGCTTATCGCAAGGGCAATGGGGATGACGCAGTGCAGCGCTTGTAAGCGCGCGCATTTGGCCGCATAGCGTGCCCATGCGTGAGTGGGCGGACTTTACGATCGAGGAGGCAGGCGGGCGGCTGACCGTCGCCATCAGCGGGCCTTTGCGCGTATCCTCCATCGGCAAGCTCGACCCGCAGCTGCGCGCCATCGAAGAGCCGGTGCAGACCGTCGACCTCAGCGAGGTGACGGAGGTCGACACGGTCGGTGCCTGGGTGGTGCAGCGCTTTGTCGACGCGCATAACGCAGTGGTTGTCGGCGCCAGCGAACAGGCCGACGTGCTGATGGAAGCCGTGCGCGAGACGCAGACCAGCGCCGACGTGAAACCGCCGCGCCTCCCCTTCTTCACCCGCGTGCCGGAATTTACCGGCGAGAAGGTCGTCCACTGGTTTCAGGGCGTTTACTCCACGATCGCTTTTCTGGGCGCGGTAATCGCCGCCATGTTCGGCACCATCCGCCACCCGCGGCGCTTTCGCGGCAAGGCGCTGGTGCGGCAGATGGAGCTGGTGGGCGTATCGAGCCTGCCGATCATCGGCCTGATGAGCTTCCTGATCGGCATCGTCATCGCGCAGCAGGGCGCGGTGCAGTTGCAGCAGTTCGGGGCCGAAACGCTGACGGTGAACCTCGTTGGCCGTATCACCATGCGCGAACTGGGCGTGCTGATGACGGCGATCATGGTCGCGGGCCGCTCGGGCAGCGCCTTTGCCGCGCAGATCGGCACGATGAAGCTGACCGAGGAAATCGACGCGATGCGCACCATCGGCGTCTCCCCGGCGGAAGCGCTGGTGTTGCCGCGCATCCTTGCGGCGGTGCTGATGATGCCGCTGCTGGGGTTCTTCTCCAGCGTGGTGGCGATTATCGGCGGCGCGGTGATCGGTGACGTGATGCTCGGCATCCCGTTCCTCACCTTCCTTGCGCGAATACAGGAAGTGGTGCCGCTGCACGACTTCTATGTCGGCATGGTCAAGGCGCCGGTGTTCGGGCTGATCGTGGCGATTTCGGGCTGCTATCAGGGCATGCAGGTCAAGGGCAATGCCGAGGAAGTGGGGCTGCGCACCACGCAGGCGGTGGTGCAGGCGATCTTCATGGTGATCGTGCTCGACGCGTTTTTTGCGGTGTTCTTCACCGAGATCGGCTGGGGATGAGCGAAGAAGACATCGTCACCCCGGCTCCTGCCGACGCGGAAGACCTGCCCGAAACCGAGCGGTTCGAGGGCAAGTATCCGATCCGCATCCGCGGCCTGCGCAATGCCTTCGGCGATCAGGTCGTCCACGAGGGGCTGGACCTCGACGTGCGGCGCGGCGAGATCCTCGGCGTGGTCGGCGGATCGGGCACCGGCAAGAGCGTGCTGATGCGCTCGATCATCGGGCTGCAAGTGCCCGACGAAGGCACGATCGAGGTGTTCGGCCACGACATCACCGATGCCGAGCCCGATGAAGTGATCGGCGTGCGCAACCGCTGGGGCGTGCTGTTTCAGGGCGGGGCGCTGTTCTCCACGCTGACCGTGGCCGAAAACGTGCAGGTTCCGCTCAAGCAGTTCTATCCCGAGCTGAGCCAGGAGCTGCTCGACGAGATCGCGCGCTACAAGGTGGTGTTCACCGGCCTGCCAGAAACCGCGACCAGCAAGTATCCCTCGGAGCTGTCGGGCGGGATGCGCAAGCGCGCCGGGCTTGCCCGTGCCCTCGCGCTCGACCCCGAACTGCTGTTCCTTGACGAGCCGACCGCCGGGCTCGACCCGATCGGCGCGGCCAAGTTCGACGATCTTACGCGCGAGCTGACCAACCGGCTCGGGCTGACGGTGTTCCTGATCACCCACGATCTCGATACGCTCTATGCCATCTGCGACCGGGTGGCGGTGCTGGCCGATCACAAGGTGGTGGCCGTGGGCACGATCCCCGAACTGCTCGAAAGCGGGCACCCGTGGATCGAGGAATATTTCAAGGGCCCGCGCGCCCGCGCCGCACAGGGCACCTTCGAGGCGGCAAAGGCGCAGGGAACCGCAGCCGCGGGGAAACATTTGGACAACACGGACCCGCAGGGTTCATAGGGGCGGGCAATGGAAACGAGAGCCAATCACGTCTGGGTCGGAATTGTCACGCTGCTGTTGCTGGCGGCGGCGGCGATCTTCTTCGTCTGGCTGGCCCGGCTCGATCAGCAGAATAACAAGGAATACGATATCTTCTTCGGCCAGTCGGTCGGCGGCGTGGCCAAGGGCTCGGTCGTCACCTATTCGGGCGTGCCCGTGGGGCAGGTGGCTGACATCTCGATCTGGGACAAGGACCCGGAATTCGTGAAGGTCCGCATCAATGTGCAGGGCCAGACCCCCATTCTCGTGGGCACCACGGCCACCGTCTCGGCCAGCTTCACCGGCGTTTCGAACATCAGCCTCGATGGCGGGCGTTCGAACCAGCCGCCGATCTCGTGCCAGACCACCGATTGCCCCGAAGGCGTGCCGGTGATCCCGCCCGCGCCCGGTGCGCTGGGCGAGATCCTCACCAGCGCGCCGCTGCTGCTCGAACGGCTGGCCACGCTGACCGATCGCCTCAGCCGCGTGCTTGACGACGACAATCAGGAATCGATCGCGGGCATCCTGAAGAACACCAACCAGATCAGCGCCAACCTCGCCCAGACCGCGCCCGAAGTGCAGGTCGCCATGCGCGAGTTGCAGGGTACGCTGGCGCAGTCGACCCGCACGCTGGCGGCCTTCGAAGGCACGCTCAACACGGCGAACGGGATGCTGGGCCGCGAAGGCGAGGCGCTGGCCGCCGAACTGCGCACCACCTTGCGCAGTGCGAAGGGCGCGGCGGACCAGCTTCAGGCCACGCTGGCCGATGTCGAGCCGGTGACCACCCAGTTGCAGCGCGACACCCTGCCAGCGGCGAGCGCCACCTTGCAGGATATGCGCCGCACCAGCGAGACGCTGCGCAACCTCACCGAGCGCCTCGAAACCAACGGCGCGGGCGCTCTGGTGGGCGGGACCAAGCTGCCGGACTATGAACCATGAGAGTGTCTGAGATGAGCCATTGGGCGATGAGCCGCACCTCCGCGATGCCGCGGCGCTTTTCCGCACTGCTGGCGGCTGTGGCCGGAGCCACGCTGCTGAGCGGTTGCATCAGCTTCGGCGAAGATCCGCCCGAGCAGCTGCTGACCTTGACCCCGCAGGCCCGGATCGAGGCCGGAGCGGTCCGCGAAGGCGCGATCAACGCGACGCTGGCGGTGATGGAGCCGAGCACGTCGCAGCGTCTCAACGTGAACCGGATTCCGGTCAGCACCACGGACAGCTCGCTCGCCTATCTGCAAGACGCGTTCTGGGTGGAGAAGCCCGCCAAGCTGTTCCGCAACGTGCTGGCCGAGACCATCCGCGCGGGCGGCAAGCGGTTCGTGGTCGACGGCGGCGACCTTGCCTATGCCGCACCCGTGCAGCTGACCGGCGAGCTGGTCGAAATGGGCTATGATGCGCCGAGCCGCTCGGCCGTGGTGGTGTTCGATGCGGTGATGGCCAACGCGATGGGCGATCTGCGCACGCAGCGCTTCGAGCACCGCGTGGAAGGTGTGCGTCCCGAGGCGCTCGACGTGGGCCGCGCGCTGAACGAAGCGACCAATGCGGTGGCGGCCGATGTGGCGGCCTGGGTGGACTGAGGTTGTTTGCTTGGGGTGAGGCATTGAACCAAGTTCGCACCCGACCGCTCTGAGTCATTGAGCCAATCCCAAACACCGCTCATCCTGAGCTTGTCGAAGGATTGCCCTTATCTTGGCGCGCAAGGCCAAAAGTGAAGAACAGCCCTTCGACAAGCTCAGGGCGAACGGGTGTTGGTATTAGCTCAGGGCGAGCGGGTGTTTGCTAAGTGCGCACAGCCGCAGCAAACTCCGCCGCGCGCTGAAATGCCTCAAGCCGCAGTGCGCGCACTTTCTCCGCTTCCCAGTCAGAGCCCCATAGCTCGGCCTGCCAGTCTTCCTCGGCATTGGCGGCGGCGAACAGCCGTTCTGCCTCGCCTTCTTCCAGCACCGCCAGCGCCACGATCAGCGAAGCCGAAAGCGAGGCGAGGGTAAGCAGCGCGGCCAGCGTGAAGTCGCTCTCGCGCTCCAGCCGGGTGCGCAGCGCGGCCATGGTGGTTTCGGGCTGCGGGCGGTGGATGATCCCGCTGATCCGCTCGAACCGCGCGGTGTGGCGCTGTTCGCAGGCTTTCACCAGCGGCTCCCACAGCGCGTCCTGTCGTTCGAACAGCGGCTCGCCCGGTTCGGCGCGGTAGCACAGGGTGTCGGTCTCGGCATAGGCGAGCAGCTTGGCCACGGTCGCCGCGCGGTCGTTCGCAATGGTGTCGAGCGCGAGATCGGCCAGATCGCGAAACACGAAGCTTTTCGGGTCGATCTTGTCGCCTTGCGCGGCCCATTCGCCGGCCAGCAACTGTGCCACGGCTTCGGTGGGGACGACCTGCTGGCCGCCGCCCTGTGTCCTGATCCCGCGTCCGTCGAGCTGCACCTGCCAGCCGCCGTCGATGCGGGCGGCGGCGGCATTCTTGTAAAACCGCTTCATTCTTCAGGCGTCTTCCAGCGTCTGGCCATCATCACGGGCATCACGAAGAACTCGAACAGGCCGAACGCGAGCAGGCCATAGCCGAGCACCGGGGGCCCCTTGATCGCGCCGCCGATAATCACCAGCCCGCCCACGGCGAGCATCACGCCGCCAAGGCGCATCAGTTGCAGCATGACCCAGCGGCCCTGAGCAGGATCGGGTGCCGGATCGGGTGCAGGATCGAGTTTGCGTTGCTGGCTCATCCGATCATCTCTTCCAGCTCGGCCATGGAGGTGGCCACGGCCTCGGCCCCGGCGTTGAGCAGTTCGTCGACCTCGTGATAGCCCCAGTTGACCCCGATGGCGCGCACCCCCGCGCTCTGCGCCATCACGATGTCGTAGACCGTATCGCCGATCATCACGGTGTTTTCCGGCGCGGCGAGGCAATCGTCCATCGCGGCCTGCAACATCGCCGGACTGGGCTTGGAGGGATGGCGGTCGGCTGTGTGGAGCGGGCCGAACAGGTGGGTGAGGCCATTGGCGGCAAGCGTGCTGGCGAGCCCCCGGTCGGACTTGCCGGTGGCGACGCCGAGCGTCCAGCCCTTGGCGTGGAGCCGTGCGAGCAGCGCGGGAATGCCGTCGTACAGCGGCTCTTTGAGCGAGCCGTCCGCGCGCATGGCGCGGAAGGCGGCCTTGTAGCTGTCGACGAGGTCGTGCACGGCGTCGTCGTCGGCCTGCGGGGCCAGTTCGCGCATGGCTTGCGGCAGGCTCAGCCCGACGATGCGGCGCACCGTGTGGTGATCGGGGGCGGGCAGGCCCTGTTCGGCAAAGGCCGTGTCCATTGCGCGCACGACACCGGCCTGTCCGTCCGACAGGGTGCCGTCGCAGTCGAACACGGCGAGGCGGACGGTCATCGGGCGATCCCTCCCTGCGCCGCAGGTAGGGCACCCATTTTGCGCTCGCAGAGGCGCAGAGGTGCAGAGGAGTTGCGCTCAATCTCCGCGCCTCTGCGCCTCTGCGAGCGTAAAATCCGGAAGGCGCCTGCGGCGCGGGCTTTGCTCATCGTTTTGGCCGCCCCTTGGGCGCAGACTTGCTCTCCGATCCCGACCGGCGCCCGCGGCGTTCGCCCTTGCGCGCCTTGCGATATTGCTTGGCGTGCTGGCGAGCGGCCTGCTTCTTTTCTTCGCGGCTGCGCTCGGGCGGCGGGGCGGCGACCGGCGCGGCCTCGCTTAGCGACATGTCGAAGCCGAGCTGCTCCATCGAGGCGGCGAAGTGCTCGGGCAGATCGGCGGTCACGTCGAGCTTCTCGCCACCCGGCGCGTCGATGATCAGGCGGCGCGCGTGGAGGTGCATCTTGCGGCTGACGCTACCGGTGAGGAACGCATCCTGCCCGCCATACTTGCCATCGCCCACGATCGGGTGGCCGATGGCCGCCATGTGCACGCGCAGCTGGTGGGTGCGCCCGGTAAACGGTTGCAGCTCGACCCAGGCCGCCGCGTTGCCCGCGCGTTCGACCACGCGGTAGACCGTCTTGGCGGGCTGGCCGTTTTCCTCGTCGATGTGCATCTTCTCGCCGCCCGAGCCGGGCTGCTTGGCGAGCGGGGCCTCGATTGTCCCCTCGTGCACTTCGGGCACGCCGACCACCAGCGCCCAGTAGATCTTCTTCGCGCTGCGGCCGGAGAACCGCTTGGAAAAGAACGCCGCGCTTCCCGGAGTGCGCGCCACCAGCAGCACTCCGCTCGTATCCTTGTCGAGCCGGTGGACGAGGCGCGGGCGGGGCTCATCGCCCTCGACAAAGGCGTCGAGCAGGCCATCGACGTGGTGGTGGGTCTTGGTGCCGCCCTGTGTGGCGAGCCCCGGCGGCTTGTTCAGCACCAGCGCCGCCTTGCTGCGGTGGATCAGCATGTCCTCGGCCGCGTGGCGTTCGGCCTCGCTCAGCTCGCGCTTCTGACGCTGGGTGCGCGGGGCATCCTCGCCGCCGGGCGGCACGCGCAGCACCTGGCCCGTGGCGAGCCGATCTTCCGGCTTGGCGCGCTTGCCGTCGACGCGCAGCTGCCCGGTGCGCGCCCAGCGCGAGACCGTGCCGAAGCCGACCTGCGGCAGGTGCCGCTTGAACCAGCGGTCAAGCCGGACGCCGTCGTCATCCTCGGCAATGGTGAACTGGCGGACCTTTTCCGCCGACTGGTCCGTAGTCATCCAAACAACCGCATTACAATAAGGCCTATATAGAGTCCGGCCAGCCCAGCCATGATCGAGACCGAGCCGTAGACGAAGGCGAGCGCATTGTCGCCCCGGTCCATCAGCAGCATCATTTCGAGGCTGAACGAGCTGAAAGTGGTGAACCCGCCGAGCAGGCCGACGCCCACCATCAGCCGCACCTGTTCGCCGCCATCGCGCAGGTCGGGCCCGTGGCGGGCCAGCCATCCGGCCAGCACGCCCATGGCGAGGCTGCCGATCACATTTGCCGCCAGCGTGGCCCAGGGGAAGCCGAGCATCGTCTGCGGCCCGGCCAGATGGGTGAGCGCGCGGCCCAGCTGATAGCGCAGCAGCGCGCCGATGCCGCCGCCAAGGGCCACCGAAAGCGAGGCATAAAGCGGCGGAGGGGTGGAGATCATCGCATGCCCTTAGCGGCAGATCGCTCGCGCGTCATCCCGGTGTCGCGTCAGAAGATTGTGACTCATGTTCCAGTCTCGGCCCTCGCGCAGTGGCAGACGGGGCACCGCGCAATCCCGCGCAGCAAGGAATAGCGACCATGAAGATGTTCATCGATATCCATGACAGTGCCAATGGCACCCTGCCCGAAGGCCTCACCGAAGCCCAGTTCCGCGGCGTTTACGAACAATATGCCGAGGCCTGCCGCGCCGAGGGCGTGACCAGCCTGCGCGCCCATGCAGGCCTCGGAGAAGGGCGTGTCTTCTGCGTGTCGCTGGCGCCCGATGCCGAGGCGGTGCGCCGGGCGCACGAGCGCGTGGGCATGACCTTCGATTCGATTACCGAGGTGACCGACATCTCCTCGTTCAATATGCTGCTGGGCGCACAGGCGGCCTGAGGAGCGGAACGATGAAAGATACGGACACGCTGTTGTCAGCCATTCCCTTTGCCGGCGACCTGTCGCCGTCATCGCGTGCCTTGCTGGCGCAGCGTGTCCACAGCCTCTCTGCCGGGGCGGGCGAGACCTTGCTGAGCCCCGGCGATAGCGTGAGCGGGGTCTATTTCGTCGAAGCCGGATGCGTGCGGGTGCACTATCTCGATGCCGAGGGGCAGGAGGGCACGCTTTACCGCCTCTGTCCGGGAGAGAGCTGCATCCTCGCGCTCAACTGCCTGTTTTCGCAGATGCACTATCCCGCCTGGGCCAATGCCGAGGACGAAGGCGCGAGCCTGCTGGTGCTCGACGGCGCGGCGGCGCGCGAACTGGCGCAGCAGGACCCGCAATTCGTGCGCGCGCTGTTCGAACAGGCGTCAGACCGGTTGTTTCGCCTGCTGGCCACGCTGGAACAGGTCATCCGCCTGCCGCTGGAAGCCCGGCTGGCGCAGTTGCTGCTCGATCTGGCCGACGACAAAGGCGTGATCGGCTTGCCGCACGAGCGGCTGGCGAGCCATCTGGGAACTTCGCGCGAAGTGGTGTCGCGCCTCTTGCGCGGCCTTGTCGGCGCGGGCCTGATCCGGAGCGGATATGGCCGGATTGCCATCCTCGACCGGGCCGCCTTGTTGGCGCGATGCGGCTGATGTCTTGCATTTTGCCCGTGATTCGCATATCCGCGCCCCAGAGTAGCTGAACTCCCCAGCGGATTCGGCGCGTTTTTCGTTGATTTACTATGGTGCACCCCGCGCCTTGATCCGCGGGTTCTCGCCGTTTTTGAGCTTAGAAAAGGTGGTTCAGGTTTATGCAAATCGTCGTCCGCGATAACAACGTCGAACAGGCCCTTCGTGCCCTGAAGAAGAAGCTTCAGCGGGAAGGTGTTTATCGCGAGATGAAGCTGCGCCGCCACTACGAGAAGCCGAGCGAAAAGCGCGCCCGCGAGAAGGCTGCCGCCGTGCGCCGCGCCCGCAAGATGGAGCGCAAGCGCACCGAGCGTGACGGTTCGCGCTAAGCGCTGAGCCAGCTTTACGGCAGAGAGGGCGGGTCGGTTTCGGCCCGCTTTTTCTTTGCCATGAAGCCGATGCGGTACGGGGCGGAACCGCTTGAACAAGTTATCCCACTGGGCCAAAGGGGCGGGGACCTGAACCTTGCGCGCCCCATTGCTTTTGAGGACACCCGATTCATGACCGAAGTCACCCGCGTTCCGCTGCAGCCGATTGCCAAGGGCTCGATGACCAAGCTGTGGCTGGGCGTTGCCGCTGCCATCGCGCTGGGCGCAGGGGTGGCCTATGCGGCCTTGCCCGCGGGCGTCTCGATCGACACCATCACCGAAGGCACCGGCGAACACCCCGGTCCGACCGACGTGGTTTTCGTGAAATATACCGGCAAGCTCGCCGATGGCACCGTGTTCGACCAGTCGCAGCCGGCCGCCTGGCCGGTGCCCGGCATTCTGCCCGATGGCGCGCCGATGGCGCTCGATCAGGTGATCCCCGGCTTCCGCGATGCGATGGTGCAGATGCAGAAGGGCGGCAAGTACACGGTCGAGATCCCGTCCGACATGGCCTATGGCGCATCGCCGCCTCCGGGCGCGCCGATCCCGCCCAATGCCGACCTCGTGTTCGATGTCGAGATGGTCGACTTCATGACCCGTGAAGAGGCTGAGGCGCGCTACAACCGCATGATGCAGGCGATGCAGCAGCAGATGCCGCCCGCCGCCGGTGCCGCAGGTGCTGCGGCGCCCGCACCCGAAGGTGCGCCGCAGTAAGCGGATTTGCAGGAGACAGGCCGGATGGACGAGACGTCCCTCCACGCTGATACCGGAGTGATCGAGGATGGCGGCCTGATTGAGGATTGGGCCGCGCGGCCCTGGCTGCTGGCCGGGCTGGGTGCGCTGGCCGGGCTGCTGATTCATCTGATTACCGGTGATCATTCGCCGCAAAGCCCGGCTGCGGCGGGGATGGTGGCGCTGATCGTGTTCTTCGCGCTCGCCATGGGCTTTACCCTGCGCGCGAACAAGCTGGTCGAGCCGCTGGTGTTTTCGGGCCTGCTCGGCCTCGTGATGGGCGGGATCGCCTGGCAGGTGGTGGCCGCCGAGGGGCATCGCTCGGGTGTCGAGTTCGCCTTTGCCGCCGGGTGCTTCTTTGCATTGCTGGCGCTGCCGCTGTTTCAGGCGGACTTTCACCGCAAACGGCTGGCGACCGACTATCGCACCAGCCATTTCCACGTCTGGGCCGATGCGGTCAGCGGAGCCGGCGCGCTGGCCTTTGTCGGCCTCTCGTGGCTGGCGCTGGTGCTGATGGACGGGCTGTTCGGGCTGGTCGGAATCGAGGCCATCGGCAAGCTGATGCGCGAGGATGCGTTTGGCCTTGCCTGGTCGGGCGGCACCTTCGGTGCTGGCCTCGGGGTGATTCGCAACAATTTGAAGGTGATCGGCGCGCTGCAGAAGGTGGTGATGCTGGTCTTCGCGATCCTCGCCGTGCCCTTTGCCGCGGCGCTGCTGGTGTTCCTCGCGATCCTGCTCGCCTCGGGCGGCAAGGCGCTGTGGGAGGCGACCGATTCGGCGACGCCGATCCTGCTCACCTGCGCTGCCGGGGCCTTCATTCTCGCCAATGCGATCATCCGCGATTCGGACGAGGACCGTTCGCCCAGCCGGATCATGCAGATCGCGGCGGCGCTGCTGGCGGGGCTGATCCTGCCGTTGTCGGCGTTCGCGGCGATCTCGCTCGGCATTCGCATCGACCAGCACGGCCTGTCGCCCGAGCGCATCTGGGCGCTGATCGCGATTGCGGTGGCCTGCGCCTATGGGCTGGCCTGCTGGGTGGCGCTGATCCGTGGCCGCAAGGCTATGTGGAGCGCGCGGATGCGCGATGCGAACCTGCATCTTGCTGCGGGCGTCTGTGTGGTAGCCTTGGTGCTGGCGCTGCCGTTCTGGGATTTCGGCGCGCTGTCCGCCCGCAATCAGGTGGCGCGGCTGGAGGCCGGGAAGGTCACGGCGGAGGACTTCGATTTCGATGCGTTGCGCTGGAACTTCGGCGATGCCGGGCGCGCGGCGCTGGCGAAGCTGGCGAAGGGTGAGGGCGAGGTCGCCAGGCTGGCGGCCGAGGCCAAGGCGATGAAGGGGCGTCCCTACGAATTTGCGACCACTCCGGTGGAAGAGCGCCGCGCCAATCTGCGCGGGGTGCCCGAGGACAAGGCGGCGCGCGATGCCTTTGCCGCGCTGCTGCGCCGCGAAGGCTGGCGCTGCGGAACGACGTGCCATGTGCTCGAACTGGAGACGATGGCCGATGGCCGCCGCCACTTCATTCTCGTCGACGGGCGCGATGCGGTGCATCTGGCCATGGCCGAAGGCGGCGAACTGGAGCAGTTCTTCGCCCCGATGACCGACGCGGACGAGCCTCTGGCGGACCCGTCGATGGCCGACGATGGCGCGGTGGAAGTGCGCGAGGAGACTGTCCGCCGGGTCTATGTCGACGGCAAGCCGGTGGGTGCGCCGTTCAAATAGCGCTGCGCCCGCTTGATGCCGCCGCGCCCCGGCGCTAACGCAGCCTCATGTCCGTAACCCGTGAACAGGTGGCGAAAATCGCCTCGCTTGCCCGCATCAAGGTGGACGAGGGCGACCTCGACCACTTCGTGCCCGAATTCAACGCGATCCTCGGCTTTGTCGAGCAACTGGGCGAGGTCGATACCTCCTCGGTCGAACCGATGACCGCCGTGATCCCGCAACATCTGCGCCTGCGCGACGACGTAGTCGACGCCGATCCGCTCACCGGTGGCGGCAAGCAGGCCGAGGTGCTGGCCAATGCGCCGGTGGCCGAGCACGGCTTTTTCGGTGTGCCGAAGGTGATCGAGTGATCGCCATGCCCAAGCATCCTTCCCCGCTCATCCTGAGCTTGTCGAAGGATTGCCTTTGTTCTTCCAGCGCTGCGCTCAAAGAAAAGCAGTGCTTCGACAAGCTCAGCACGAGCGGAGAAATATGTGTCTGATCTGACCAACCTCGGCGTCAAAGCCATCCGCGACGGCGTGGCCGCCGGCGACTTCACCGCGCGCGAAGTGGCCGAGGCGTTCAACGCCAATGTCGCCGCCGCCGCCGATCTCAACGCCTTTATCGTCACCACCCCCGAGCACGCGCTCGCCGCCGCCGATGCGGTGGATGCGAAGCGCGCGGCGGGCGAGGAACTGGGCACCATGGCGGGCGTGCCGATCGGCATGAAGGACCTGTTCGCCACGCGCGGCGTGCAGACCACCGCCGCCAGCGCGATCCTCGAAGGCTTCAAGCCCGAGTACGAAAGCACCGTCAGCCAGAAGCTGTGGGACGCGGGCGCGGGCATGCTCGGCAAGCTCAACCTCGACCAGTTCGCGATGGGCTCCTCGAACGAGACCAGCCACTTCGGCAATGTCGCCAACCCGTGGAAGGCGAACGACGGCGGCAACGCGGTGCTGGCTCCGGGCGGCTCGTCGGGCGGCTCCTCGGCGGCGGTTGCGGCGCGGCTCGCCCCGGCGGCGACCGGCACCGACACCGGTGGCTCGATCCGCCAGCCTGCCGCCTTCACCGGCATCAGCGGCATCAAGCCGACCTATGGCCGCTGCTCGCGCTGGGGCATCGTGGCCTTTGCCTCTTCGCTCGATCAGGCAGGGCCAATGGCGCGCTCGGTTGAGGACTGCGCGGTGATGCTCGGCGCGATGGCCGGGTTCGACCCGAAGGATTCGACCAGCCTCGATGCGCCGGTGCCCGACTGGGCCGGAGCGCTCAATGCCGACCTGCGCGGCAAGAAGGTCGGTATCCCGAAGGAATACCGCATGGACGGCACCGACGCCGAAATCCTCGCCAGCTGGGACGACGGCATCGCCTGGCTGAAGGACGCGGGCGCAGAGGTGGTCGACGTGAGCCTGCCGCACACCAAGTATGCTCTGCCGGCCTACTACATCGTCGCGCCCGCCGAGGCTTCCTCGAACCTCGCGCGCTATGACGGGGTGCGCTACGGCCTGCGCGATCTGCCCGAGGGGGCGGGGCTACAGGACATGTACGCCGCCACCCGCGCCGCCGGGTTCGGGCCCGAGGTGAAGCGCCGCATCATGCTCGGCACCTATGTGCTGTCGGCGGGGTTCTACGACGCCTATTACACGCAGGCGATGAAGGTGCGCACGCTGATCCAGCGCGACTTCAACGAGGCCTTCGACAAGTGCGACGTGATCCTCGCCCCGACCACGCCGACCGCCGCGTTCCCGCTGGGCGACAAGCTCGACGATCCGCTGGCGATGTATCTGAACGACGTGTTCTCGGTCCCCGCCAGCCTTGCCGGCCTGCCCGCGATGAGCGTGCCCTCGCGGCTGAACGCCAAGGGCCTGCCGCTCGGCCTGCAACTGGTCGGCAAGGCGATGGACGAGCAGATGGTCCTCAACGCAGGGCTGGCAATCGAACAGCGCAGCGGGTTCGATGCGCAGCCGGAGAAGTGGTGGTGAGCTACACTTGGGATCAAGTCATAGCTTGGCTGGGATTAGTCATTCCGCTGATGGCTTTGGCTTGGTCCGCAGTCCAGCATGTTAAGAATCAGCGGCGTGAGCAGGAATTTCGCGAGTTCGAGAAGTTTCACGCGCTTATGGGTACGCTTGGGACTGCTGGAGAGTCGGTGTTAGGAAATATGGCTGTCTCGTACGAGTTGCGAAAGTTCCCGGAGTACTCGGACCTCATTATTCGCGCTCTTTCGGACATAGATGTCAAAGGCAGCAGAGCCGATATGCTGAAAGCAGAATTTCAGAAAACGATCGAATTTTTGGAAAGCAAATGAGCAATTATCGCATTGAAGGCGCAACCGGAACCTGGGAGGTCGTGATCGGCCTTGAGGTCCACGCGCAGGTCACCTCCAACGCCAAGCTGTTCTCGGGCGCCTCCACCGCCTTCGGGGCCGAGCCGAACTCGCAGGTTTCGCTGGTGGACGCCGCCATGCCCGGGATGCTGCCCGTGCCCAACCGCGAGTGCATCCGCCAGGCCGTGCGCACCGGCATGGCCATCGAGGCGCAGATCAACGCGTGGAGCCGGTTCGACCGCAAGAACTACTTCTATGCCGACCTGCCGCAGGGCTACCAGATCAGCCAGCTTTACCACCCGCTGGTGGGCGAGGGGCAGCTCACCATCGAGGCCGACGAAAAGGCCGGCATCCCCGCAGACAAGGTGATCCGCATCGAGCGTATCCACGTCGAGCAGGACGCGGGCAAGCTGATGCACGATCAGCATCCGACCATGTCCTATGTCGACCTCAACCGCACGGGCGTCGCGCTGATGGAGATCGTCAGCCGCCCGGACATGACCTCACCTGCCGAGGCCGGGGCCTATATCCGCAAGCTCAGGTCGATCCTGCGCTATGTCGGCTCGTGCGATGGCAACATGGAAGAAGGCTCGATGCGCGCCGACGTCAACGTCTCGGTGCGCAAGGTGGGGGATACCGAACTCGGCACCCGCACCGAGACCAAGAACGTGAACTCGGTCCGCTTCGTGATGCAGGCGATCGAACACGAGGTGCGCCGCCAGATCGATGTGCTCGAAGACGGCGGCCAGATCGTGCAGGAAACCCGCCTGTTCGATCCGAACACCGGCACCACGCGCAGCATGCGGAGCAAGGAAGACGCGCACGACTATCGCTACTTCCCCGATCCCGACCTGCTGCCGCTCGAACTCGATCAGGCCTTCCTTGACGAGTGCCGCGCCAGCTTGCCCGAACTGCCCGACGCCAAGCGCGCGCGCTATACCGGCGAACTGGGGCTGACCGACTACAACGCCCGCGAACTCACCGCCGAGGTCGAGACCTTCGCCCGCTTCGAGACGCTGCTGGCCGAGACCGCCAGGGCGCTCGGCAAGCCCGAGGCCAAGGTGGCGACGCCGGTGGCGAACTGGTCGCTGTCGGTCGCGCCGGGCGTGATCAAGGCGCTGGGTGACGAGGGCGACATGGCCAATGCCACCCCGGCGCGTCAGGCCGCGATCCTCAAGATGCAGGACGCGGGCGAGATCAGTGGCGGGCAGGCGAAGGAGATCTTCGAGATCGTGCTCAAAACCGGCCGCGAGCCCGACGAGATCGCCGAGACCGAAGGCCTCAAGCAGGTCAGCGATACTGGCGCGATCGAAGAGGCGATTGCCGCGATCATGGCCGCCAACGAGGACAAGGTCGCCGAATATCGCGGCGGCAAGGACAAGCTGTTCGGTTTCTTCGTCGGCCAGACGATGAAGGCGATGCAGGGCAAGGCCAATCCGGCGGTGGTCAACCAACTGCTGAAGGACAAGCTGGGCTAGGCGAGGGCCGGGCCGGTCGCCGCATGACTGCCATCGTCCTCGTCCACCCGGAGATCCCCGGCAACACCGGCGCGGTCGGGCGCACCTGCGTGGCGCTCGACCTTGAGCTGGTGCTGATCCATCCGCTCGGCTTCACCATCAGCGATACGCGGCTGAAGCGGGCGGGGCTCGACTACTGGCAGCATATCCGGCTGGCCGAGTTCGCCAGTTGGGACGAGTTCGTTGCTGAGCGCGCGCCGCGCGAGGATCAGCTCTACCTGTTCGAGGAATATGCGGAGCGCAGTTTCTACGATCCCGCCTATCCGGACGATGCCTATCTGGTGTTCGGCTGCGAGACCAAGGGCCTGCCCGATGGGATCGTCACTGCACACCGGGCGCAGATGGTAAACCTGCCGATGCGCAGCGACAAGGTGCGCTCGCTCAATCTGGCGAATACGGTGGCGGCGGCGGCCTATCAGGCGGTGCGCGGGCAGTTTACTTGATCGACCATGCTCCCCTCCCCTTGGGGAGGGGCCGGGGGTGGGGGCTCGAGGCTGGCTGGCGTGGCCCCCCCATCCCAACCCTTCCCCAAGGGGAAGGGCTTTGTGAGGCGTCATCCCGCGCTAGGCGATCTTGCGCCCGGTCAGTGCCATCGAGCCGAAGATCCCGGCGCGCACCTTGCCTTCCACGCTGTCGCCGCTGACCACGGCCTCGCAATCGAGCCCCATCGGCATCGGCGAGGACATGCGCATCGACCAGGTCAGCGTGTCGCCCAGGATGGTGCCGTCTTCCACTTCGATATGGCCCAGCGAGCCGTCGATCACGCCGGTGAAGGCGGTGCCGCTGGCATCGGGCACCACGGTCATGGTCCCCGACTGCGCGCCCATCGGGGTGTTCACGGCGAATTCGTAAGTTCCGGCGACTGACATTGTCTGTTGTCCTTGCTTTGAGAGCCTGATGATACCCTGCTCCCCTCCCCTTGGGGAGGGGCTGGGGGGGCTCGACGGTGGTTGGCGTGGAACCCCCATCCCAACCCTTCCCCACAGGGGAAGGGCTTTGGGTTTCGATGCAATGTCATCAGACGCTAGAGCGCCTCGGCGTCGAGCCAGGTGACCTCCATGCCGAGCTGTTCGAGCTGCGGCGCGACGGTCTCGCGGTCGCCCACCACCACGATGGTGAGGTTGTCGGGCGTGAGATAGTCCGCGGCGGCGGCGTTGATGATGGCCGCGTCCATCGCGCGATAAATGTCGGGCAGCTGCGCCTGATAGCGGATGTCGCGGCCAAGCACGCGGTTGCTGACCAGCGCGCCGAGTACCTGTCCGTTGGTCTCGAAGCGGTTGGGCAGGCCGCGCACGTTGCCGTCGGTCACGCGTTGCAGTTCGACCGGATCGACCGGCGCGGTGGCCGGGAAAGCCTTGAGCTGATCGACGATGGCGACGATCGAATCGCCGGTGCGGTCGGCCTGCACCTGCGTGGCGATGGTGAAGCGGCGCTGGCCGGTGGCGGCGGGGATGCTCGACCCGATGCCATAGGTCCAGCCCTTGGTTTCGCGCAGGTCGCCCATCAGGCGCGAGAGGAAGCCGCCGCCGAGCACTTCGTTGGCGGTCTCGATCACCTCGATGCCATTGGGCTCGCCCACCAGCGGCGTGACCCGGCCGAGCATCAGGTAGCTTGATGGCGAATTGGGCCGGTTAACGCCGACGATCTGCGCGTGCGGGGCAGGGGCGGGGGCGTCGATATGGCGGGTCGGGGCGGGGGCTGCGGGGGCCTTCCAGCCGCCGAACCCGGCTTCGAGCGCGGCGACCAGCTCAGGCATCGACACATCGCCCACGACGGTGATCTGCGCGAGGTCGGGGCGCAGCCAGCGGTCATGCTCGGCCTTGAGCACCGCCGGGGTCAGCGCCTCGACCACCGCAGCATCGCCCGAGGACGAGGCGTGGGCATAGGGGTGGTCCGCACCGTAAATCAGCGGCATGAAGGCCTTGCTTGCAAGGCTGCCGGGCGAGGCCAGCTCCTGCGCGATTTCGGCCAGCCGCTGTTCCTTCACCCGCGCGACGTCCTCGGCGCGGAAGGCGGGGTTGAGCGTTACGTCGGCCATCAGTGCCACCGAGGGGGCAAGGTTGCTGGTGAGCGTGGTGAGCGTCACCTGCGAGGTCTCCACGCCAGCAGCGGCGCTAAGCGAGCTGCCCAGCTCTTCCTGCGCGATGGCGATATCGAGCGCGCTGCGCGTGGTGGTGCCCTCGGTCAGGAGGTCCATCATCGTTTCGTGACGACCGGCGGCATCGGCCGGATCGACCACCGAACCGGCGGCAAAGGTCAGCGTCATGGACACCATCGGCACGGCCTCGCGGCGCGCGAGCACGACCTCGATCCCGTTCGACAGCGTGGCGTGCTCGACCGCAGGGAAGGTCAGTTCGCCCACCGGCAGCACCGGCGGGGCTTCGCGTGGCGGGGCGGTGCGGGTGACTTCGACGGGGGCGCGGGCATCGGGTGCGGGCGGGGGCGAGAGGTCTTCGTCGCCCCAGCCGCCCATGGTCGCGCCATCGAGCGTGCGCTGGCCGGGCACCACCGAGAGCGTATAGGCCGGGCGCGACAGCCAGCGTTCAAGCGCGCCCTGCACCTGCGCGGGCGTGAGCGCGGCAATCGCCTCCAGTTCCTTGCGGTAGTGATCGGCATCGCCGGTGTAGAGTTCGCCCTCGGCCAGCACCATGCCCTTGCCGCCGAACCCGCCGACGCGCTCCAGCCCGCCCACGGTGGAGGCGATGAGCGTCGTCTTCGCGCGTTCGAGTTCGTCGGCGGTGGGGCCTTCGGTGACCAGCCGTTCGGTCTCGGCGACGAGCTTGGCTTCGGCCTCTTCGGGTTCGACCCCGTCTTTCACCTCGACCATGGTGATGAGCTGGCTCATCTTCTCGAACCCGAGCGAATAGGCCGAGGCTGAGGTGGCGATCTCGTCGCCGCGCACCATGGCGTTGTCGAGCCGCGAGGAGGCGAGGCCGCCGAGGATATACATCCCCACGGTGAGCGGAATCGCATCCGGGCTGGTCATTTCGGGCCCGGTCCAGGTGCGGTAGATATGCGTGGCCGGAACCTGATCGGTCACCACCTGCCTGACCGGGGCGGCGAGCGTTACGGGGCCGCCGGGGGCCTCGGCCACTTCGGGCCCGCGCGGGATGGCGCCGAACCAACGCTCGACCATCGGGCGCGCGGTGGCGGCGTCGATATCGCCCGCCAGCACCAGCACCACGTTGTTGGGGCCGTAGTTGGAGCGGAACCAGTCCTGCACGTCGGTGAGGCTGGCGGCCTCGAGATCGGCCATCGAGCCGATGGTGGCGTGGCGATAGGGGTGGCCGACCGGGAGCATCCCATCGGCCATCAGATAATCGACGAGGCCGTAGGGCTGGTTGTCGCCCTGCCGCTTCTCGTTCTGCACCACCATGCGCTGGTTATCGAGCTTCTCCTGGCTGACCGCGCCGAGCAGATAGCCCATGCGGTCGCTCTCCATGAACAGCGCCAGATCGAGCGCGCCGGTGGGCACGGTTTCGACATAGTTGGTGCGGTCGTACCAGGTGGAGCCATTGGTGGAGGTCGAGCCTGCGGCTTCGAGCGGGATGTCGAAATTCTCGACGTTCTCGCTGCCGCCGAACATCAGGTGTTCGAACAGATGGGCAAAGCCGGTGCGTCCGCGCGGTTCGTGCCGTGAACCGACGCGGTAGTAGACGGTGACACCGACGATGGGCGCCTTGCGATCGGTGTGGACCAGCGTGGTGAGGCCGTTTTCGAGCGTGAAGCGCTCGTAGGGGATCTGCACCTGATCGACGAGCGCAGTGAGCGAGGTGTCGCCCGGGGCGGTGATTTCGGCGGTCGGTGGAGCGGTCTGCGCGAGCGTGGCGCTGGCGGCCAGCGCGAAGGGGGCGAGAAAAGCGAACGGCAGCGTGCGCCGGAAGACAGTTTTCATGCGAAACCAATAGCAGGGTTTGTCGCCTATGCCAGTGCGTTTGGGGCGCTCGCAGAGGCGCAGAGGCGCAGAGTTTTTGTCCGCGCCGCAGGCGCAGATTGTTTTTCGCGCAGAGATCGCAAAGGACGCAGAGATTTCGTGCCCCTCCAACACCTCTGCGCTCTCTGCGCTCTCTGCGCGAACAAATTGAAAGCCTGCGGCGCAGGACCAGACTCCTCTGCGCCTCTGCGCCTCTGCGAGCGCCCCAAACGATCTAAAGCCGCTGTAACAACGGCTCCCCCAGCCGGATCGTCCGCCCCGTCTCAAGCCCCGCCACCGGAGCCCAGGCCGATGGGGCAAAGACCACAATCGTGCTGCCATGCTCGAACCAGCCCATTTCCTCGCCCTTGGCAAAGGCGTGGTCCAATGGCTCGGTGCGCGCGCCGCCGCGGCGGATCGAAAAGCGCTCGTCCAGCCATGGCAGCCGGATCGAGGCGACCAGCACCGCCGCCACCGGCACCAACACCACGCGCTCGCCGGTTGCCTGCATCCGCACGGTGAGCGGGGCGCGTTCGTTGCGGCAGAACAATCGCTCGATCCGGGCGAGGGTGGGCGGGTTCACGTTCCAGGTGTCGCCCGAAATGTAGCGCAACTGCTCGGCCACCACGTCGTGCGGGGCGTGGAAGCGGTGGTACATCCCCGCTGTCAGCCGCAAGGTGACATACCAGCCGCCTTCGAACGCGGCGGCCTCGTCGGCTGAGCCGAACAGGTCGGCGACGGGATAGGGCATGCCCTTCACCTGCAAGGCCATCCCGCGCTCCACCCTTCCGAACGCGCCGACAATCGCATCGCACGGGCTGGTGAGCGTGGCGGGATCGGGGTCGATCGGGCGCGCGCCGTCCTTCAATTGGCGGATGAAGGCCTGATGCAGGCTGGTGAAGCGGGTCTCCTTGCTGTCGCTCATGTCGACCGCACAAAACGCCTTCCACAGCGCGATCGACACGATCCGCACGGGGGCAAACTCGATCTTGCTGAACCAGCCCATGAACCGCGTCAGCGCGTGGCGCGGGATTCGGTTGGTCAGCAGGAAATTGACATATGCCTGACTCATAAATGTCCGATTGCAAGGGCGCGACCCCATTGGGATTCGCCTTAAGACCACGAATAAGGAACGCGTATGACAATCGCCCCATGGCTTGCCGGTGCCGCTGCCGTCGCGGTGCTTGCGGTGAAGCTGCCCAAGCGGCTGCAACTGAGCCGGGCCAAGCACAAGGGATTGGTCGGCCACGTGCGCATGGCCAAGCGGATGAGCCGGATGCTCCCGTTCTATGATTTCGACCGCGACCAGTTTTTCGCCGCCGATGGCGCGCCTGCCGACGTGGTGGCGCAGCGTGAGGCTGGGTTCACGCGGCTCTCTGCCCTGTTCAAGGAGCGGTTTCCCAAGAGCGCGGCGGCCTCGGCGGAAATGCGCGACTCTATCCCTGACATCGCCTTCACCGGTACCTACCGGGTGCCGTTCCCATTCAGCCGCGTGGTGCGCGAGGCCCTGGCCTCGGGCAACTTTTACGCCGCCAGCGACGGGGTCATGCTGACCGACCTCGACGACAATCGGTTTTACGACCTCGGCGGTTCCTATGGCGTGAACCTGCTCGGCACCGATGCCTACAAGGCGTTCATGCAGCGCGGTGAGGAGACGGTGGCGGCGCTCGGTCCGGTGCTGGGCGGGCTGCACCCGGTGGTGGCCGAGAATGTGAAACGGCTGAAGACGATCAGCGGGCTCGATGCGGTGAGCTTCCACATGTCGGGCACCGAGGCGGTGATGCAGGCGGTGCGGCTGGCGCAGTATCACACCGGGCGCCAGCGGATCGTGCGCTTTGCCGGCAGCTACAACGGCTGGTGGGGCGACGTGCAGCCGGGGGTGGGCAACCCCGTCTCGGCTGACCGCACGCTCACCTTGGCCGATATGAGCGAGCAGACGCTCAAGGTGCTGGCGAGCCGCAAGGACATTGCCTGCGTGCTGGTCAATCCGTTGCAGGCGATGCACCCGAATGCGAACGCTCCGGGCGATTCGGCGTTGGTCGATTCTAGCCGCCGCGCCGGGGTAGACCGGGCTGCCTATTCGGCCTGGCTGGCGCGGCTGCGCGAGGTCTGCACCAGGGCGGGCGTGGTGCTGATCATCGACGAGGTCTTCACCGGCTTCCGCCTCGCGAAACACGGCGCGAGCGAATATTTCGGCGTGCAGGGCGATCTGGTGACCTACGGCAAGACTTTGGGCGGGGGCTATCCGGTGGGTGTGCTGTGCGGGCGCGCCGATCTGATGAAGCGTTTTCGCGACGACCGCCCCGCCGACATCTGCTTCGCGCGCGGAACCTTCAACTCGCACCCCAGCGTGATGGGGGCGATGGACCAGTTCCTGCAATGGCACGCCAGCGCCGAGGCCGATGCGGCCTACGCGGGCGTGGACGAGAAGTGGAACGCGCGCGCCGAAGCGCTGAATACGCGGTTGGAGGCCGAGGGTTTGAGTCCGTGCGTGAGCAATCTCGGTACGGTGTGGAGCACGTTTTACACCAGGCCGTCGCGCTACAACTGGATGTTCCAGTTCTATCTGCGCGCCGAGGGCCTCGCGACCGGCTGGACCGGCTCGGGGCGGTTCATCTTCTCCTTTGCCTATGGCGATGCGGAGTTCGGCGAAGTGGCGGACCGCTATGTCGCGGCGGCCCGGGCGTTCGAGGCTGACGGCTGGGCGTGGAGTGGAGACGGCGTGACGAACAAGGACCTGAAGCGGCAGATTTTGCGCGAGAGTTTGCGGGCGAAAATGGGGCGAAGCTAAGCCGCTCCGTTACCCCGGGCTTGACCCGGGGTCCCGCTTCCCTTGAACTCGCGCAATGGATCGTGAGCAGAAAGGCGGCTGGGTTTACATCATGGCCGACCGCTATCGCGGTGCCATGTATGTTGGCATGACCGCCGATCTCGCCTCGCGCATCGACCAACACCGGCGGGGCGTTGGATCGGACTTTTGCGCGCGTTATGGTCTCAAGCGGCTGGTATGGGCCGAACGTGGCGACACCATCGGCAACTGCATCACCCACGAAAAGCGCGTGAAGCGCTGGCGGCGTGATTGGAAGTTCGCGCTGATTGAGCAGGCTAACCCGGATTGGCGCGATCTGTTCGACTTGCTCGTGTAAGGAGCGGGACCCCGGGTCAAGCCCGGGGTGACGAAGTGGGTGGAGGCAGTGCGTATAAAGAGCCGGAGCGCCCCCTCAGCGCCCCGGCCTCTCAATTCGCTAACTCAGCCGGGAAATCACCCCCGCGACGGCCGCCAGGCCACCGCCGCCTTCGCGCATTCACCGGGCGCCTTCATGTAAAGTTTGAAGTCGGTGAAGGGGTCGGTGATGATCTTCGTCACCCACACGATGCCGGTCTCCACATCGCGGATGAAGAACAGCTGCACCATGCGGAACACCAGCGCGCCCACGCCAAGGCCCAGCCAGATCATGCCCAGATTCTCGAAGAACGTCCGCGCCGTGGTGAAGGGCTCGGAAAACAGGCCGAAGAAGCTCGGATAGACATAGAGCACCACAGGCGAGATCGCCCACAGGCCCATCAGGATCACCTTGCGGAACAGGTTGTAGCCAACCTTGATCTCTTCCTTGTGCTCGTGCGTCGCCTCGTTGACGTGGTCATAACCCTTCGGCTCGAAGAAGAAGTGCCCGGCCTGCCGGCTGACCATCGCAAAGCCCCATGCGAGCAGCGCGGCCAGCCAGGGGTAGTTCCATACCAGCACATAGCTCAGCAGGAAGGTGCAGGCGCTGAAGAAGTGCAGCGCCTGATTGATGATCGACTGGTGATAGTAGCGGTGGTCGTCCCAGCGCTGTTCGCGCAGTTGTTCGCGAAAACCGGTCATTCTTTGCACTCCGTCCGAATATCCGTGTCCAGGTTATGACAAGGAGATTTTAAGTCATTCCGCCAGTTTGCGGTATCTCAACATGGAAAAGTGTCCAAGAGGTGGCAAACTTGTGTTCTCCACCAACTCAACACGTCCGTTCATCTTAGCCCAATTCTCATAACGAGTATAAGGAAATTCTGTGCGGAACCCCAGCTTCGTGGTGAGCGGCATCAGGAACTTCTCGATCCGCCCGCGCAGGCCGAGGTTCGCGCCGATGCGGGTGGTGATGATGATATCGCCGCCGGGCTTGGCAACGCGCACGAATTCGTCGAGCGCGCGCTCGGGGTTGGGGCAAGAGGTGATGATGTACTGCGCCATCACTACTTCGAAGCTGTCGTCTTCAAAGCGCATGGCCTCGGCGTCCATCACCTGGATGTCCTCGACATTGTCGAGCTCCAGCCGCGCCTTGCGCGCGCGCGCCTTGTCGAGCATCGCATCGGAAAGATCGACAGCCACCAGCCGCGTGCTGCGCTGATAGTGCGGCAGGGAAATGCCCGTGCCGACGCCCACCTCAAGCACGCGTCCACCTTCGGGGAGCGCTGCTTCGGCGGCGCGGATCGCGTCGGAACGGCCTTCGGTAAAGACCTTGCCGAACACCATATCATAAACCGGGGCCCAGCGATCGTAGGCGGCGGTGACCGAGGTGGTCTGGAGGTCTGCGGGTTGTGCTGTGCTAGCCATAAGGGGGCGCTATGCGGGCCTTACGTTTCAGCTGGGAGACGAAAATATGACCATCACAAGAATGCGATAGGGCTCTTATGCGACAAGCGCGCCTGCGGGGCTTTACCCCGCCATCGCGCTCCCCAAATAGAGCCGGGACATTTATTTGCGCCTCGGGCTTGTGTTGCCATTATGCAACACTATCTCGGCGGAGAAAGGATTAGGGGTACACCATGAATCTCGAAAAATTCACCGACCGCGCGCGCGGGTTCCTGCAAAGCGCGCAGACCGTGGCGATCCGCATGAACCACCAGCGCATCAGCCCGGACCACATTCTCAAGGCCTTGCTCGAAGACAGCGAGGGCATGGCCGCCGGGCTGATCCAGCGCGCCGGGGGCAATCCCGCGCGCGCGGTCGACGCGGTCGATGCGGCGCTGGCCAAGCATCCCGCCGTTTCGGGCAGCGGGGCGCAGCAGACGCCGGGGCTCGACAACGATGCCGTGCGCGTGCTCGACCAGGCCGAGCAGGTCGCGCAGAAGGCGGGCGACGAATATGTCACGGTCGAGCGGCTGCTGATGGCGCTGGCGCTGGCCAAGACCACCGCCGCAGGCAAGGCGCTGGCCGATGCGGGGCTGACGGCGGAGGCGCTCAACGCCGCGATCAACGAGCTGCGCGGCGGGCGCACCGCCGACACCGCCTCTGCCGAAAGCGCCTATGACGCGATGAAGAAGTACGCCCGCGACCTGACGCAGGCGGCCAAGGACGGCAAGCTCGACCCGGTGATCGGGCGCGACGAGGAAATCCGCCGCACGGTGCAGATCCTCGCTCGCCGCACCAAGAACAACCCCGTGCTGATTGGCGAACCCGGCACCGGCAAGACCGCCATCGCCGAAGGCCTCGCGCTGCGCATCGCCAATGGCGACGTGCCCGACAGCCTCAAGGACCGCACGCTGATGAGCCTCGACTTGGGCTCGATGATCGCGGGCGCGAAGTATCGCGGCGAGTTCGAGGAGCGGCTGAAGTCGGTGCTCGACGAGGTGAAGGGCGCCAATGGCCAGATCATCCTGTTCATCGACGAGATGCACACGCTGATCGGCGCGGGCGCGTCGGAAGGCTCGATGGATGCGGGCAACCTGTTGAAGCCCGCGCTCGCCCGGGGGGAGCTGCACTGCATCGGCGCGACCACGCTCGACGAATACCAGAAGTATGTCGAGAAGGACGCCGCCTTGCAGCGCCGGTTCCAGCCGGTGTTCGTGGACGAACCCTCGGTGGAAGATACGATCTCGATTCTGCGTGGGATCAAGGAGAAGTACGAGCTGCACCACGGCGTGCGCATCACCGATGCCGCGATCGTGGCGGCGGCGAAGCTGTCCGAACGCTACATCACCGACCGTTTCCTGCCCGACAAGGCAATCGACCTGATGGACGAGGCCGCCAGCCGCATCCGCATGGAGGTGGAGAGCAAGCCCGAGGAGATCGAGGGGCTCGACCGGCGCATCATCCAGTTGAAGATCGAGGAGCACTCGCTGACCAAGGAGAGCGATGCCGCTTCGAAGGACCGGCTCGCCAGCCTGCGCGAGGAACTGGCCAATCTGGAGCAGAAGTCGTCCGAGCTGACCACCCGCTGGCAGAACGAGCGCGACAAGATCCACGCCGAGGCGCGGATCAAGGAAGAGCTGGACGCGGCGCGGATCGAACTCGAACAGGCGCAGCGCGCGGGCGATCTCGCCAAGGCGGGGGAGCTGTCTTACGGGCGCATCCCCGAACTGGAGAAGAAGCTCGCCGAAGCCGAGGGGCAGACGCAGAACGCCCTGCTCAAGGAAGAGGTGACCGAGGACGACATCGCCTCGGTGGTCAGCCGCTGGACCGGGGTCGCCATCGAGAAGATGCTCGAAGGCGAGCGCGAAAAGCTGCTGAAGATGGAAGCGGTGCTCGGCCAGCGCGTGATCGGGCAGGAGGACGCGGTGAAGGCCGTGTCGAAAGCCGTGCGCCGGGCGCGGGCGGGCTTGCAGGATCCGGGGCGGCCTTTGGGCAGCTTCCTGTTCCTCGGCCCCACCGGCGTCGGCAAGACCGAGCTGACCAAGGCGCTCGCCGCCTTCCTGTTCGACGACGACAACGCGATGGTGCGCATCGACATGAGCGAGTTCATGGAGAAGCACGCGGTGAGCCGCCTGATCGGCGCGCCTCCGGGCTATGTCGGCTATGACGAGGGCGGGGTGCTGACCGAGGCGGTGCGGCGCCGGCCCTATCAGGTGGTGCTGTTCGACGAGGTCGAGAAGGCCCATCCCGATGTGTTCAACGTGCTGTTGCAGGTGCTCGACGACGGGCGGCTGACCGACGGGCAGGGGCGGCAGGTCGATTTCTCGAACACGCTGATCATCCTCACCAGCAACCTCGGCAGCCAGTACCTGTCGAACCTGGGCGACGATCAGAAGGTGGCGGACGTGGAGCCGCAGGTGATGGAGACGGTGCGGGCGCATTTCCGCCCCGAGTTCCTGAACCGGCTGGATGAGATCATCCTGTTCCACCGTCTGGGGCAGGAGCACATGGCGCCGATTGTGAAAATCCAGGTCGGCCGGGTGCAGAAGCTGCTCGACGAGCGCAAGGTGACGCTCGACCTGACCGAGGCGGGCCTCAGGTGGCTGGGCCGGGTGGGGTACGATCCGGTTTATGGTGCGCGGCCCTTGAAGCGGGCGGTACAGCGGTATTTGCAGGACCCGCTCGCTGAGATGATCCTTGCCGGGAAGGTGCCCGATGGCTCGACGGTGAAGGTCGACGAGGGTGAGGGCGAGCTGGTGTTGAGCGTCGTCTGATCAAGCTTGAATAGAAGAGCGGCGGACGGCCCCATCGCGGCCGCCGCCGCAAACGAGAAGAGGGGCGGAAGGTCTGAACCTTCCGCCCCTCTTTCTTTGCCTGCCTTGACAGGAAATCTCGCTTAGAAGTCCAGGCTGAACCCGGCGTAGAAGCGGCGGCCCCACACGTCGAAGATCGCGCTGTTCTCTGTCAGGCCGGTGGCACCGAGCGGCGGGTGCTTGTCGAACAGGTTGTCGACACCGATGAAGAACTCACCCGAAGTTGCCGGGCCGAGCTTGTCAGCCTTCAGAGCCAGGCGCACATCGTGGTACAGCACCGAGGGGTACTTCTGCCGCGGGTACGCGTCGGGGTTGGTCGGCGGATTGCCGTTCATCGAGTTGTAGAACTCATAGTCACCCAGATACATCGGGCCGATGTAGTGAGCGCCATAGCCAACCGTGAAGTTGTTGAAGGTCACGTCGAGATCGAACACCACCTCGTCGATCGGATCACCCAGCCCACCGCGGAAGATGTTCACGAATGCCGGGTTCACCGGATCGGTGTAGTTGGCGACCTTCAGCGTGTGCGTGTAATAAGCACGGCTGTTGATGAAGACGTTGGGAGCAACTTCGTAGTTGTACTGCACGTCAAAATCGATGCCGCGACGCTGGCGCCGCGCGAAGTTGAGCGGACCTTCGATGAGCGACTGCTTGATGATCGTGCCGGGCTGTTCGCCATTCGGGCCGAGTTCCGAGGTGTTGTTACGCTTGAACTGGGCACAGAACTGGTTGTCGAGCGTCGGCAGATCGTAGCATTGGTCCACGATGGTCTGGGCACCCACGTTCACAATCACGTCGGTCACGTCGATGTCGTAATAATCGACCGTGATTGCCAGCCCCGGAACCCAGCGCGGCTGGAACACCGCACCGACGGTCAGCGACTTCGAGCTCTCTTCGGTGAGAAGCGGGTTGGCACCCGACAGAGTTTCAAGCGAGTACTGGCCTGCGACGAAGTTCTGGTAAGCCGGGTTGTCGAGATTCGCGCCCAGAGCAGCCGCGCAGTTGGCTGCACGGTTCGGGTTGGCGTTGATACGCGCAGGCGCACAGGGGTCTTCCATCGTAGCGAAGTTCTGCGTCAGGGGAGACTGCGTCTCGGTGTAGTTCGGAGCACGCACCGCCTTGCCGTAGTTGGCCCGGAAGATGATGTCGCGCACCGGCGACCAGCAACCGCCAATGTTCCACGCGAAGACCGTACCCGTGGCGCCGCCATAGTCGGACAGACGACCGGCTGCGGTCAGGCCGAGCTCTTCGAAGAAGGGTTTGTTGCTGAGCAGCGGAAGGTCGAGTTCGCCGAACACTTCCTTCACTTCGGTGGGATCCGGATCGAAGGTCTGCAACGCGTTGGCGAAGGTCAGCCCCGAGTTGATGATGTCGTCCGCCTTGAAGTAGGCGTTCTCGCGGCGGTATTCGGCACCGATCGCGAAGGCCACCGGGCCGCCGGGCAGTTCGAAGAACTGGCCGGTGTCACCAGCGATGAATGCCTGAACGTCGATCTGCTCCAGATGGCCCTTGTTGCCCGCATTGGAGACAATGTAATTGGCTGCCGCTGCATTGTCCGGCATGCCGAACGGGTTGTAGGGCACGCAGGCGGCGATATCGCCAGCAAGCGTTGCCGCACCGCCATCGGCATCGACGTCGGGCGATACGAAGGCCGCGCTCGGGTCGAACTTGGCGCGACACTCGATGTTCCCGGTGGCCGGATTGACCCCCGCATCAAGCGCCATCATCAGGCGCTGCACGTTGACGTTGCCAAGAACCCTGATGGCCTCGTTGGTGCGACCGTAGGTAGCTGCAACTTCGTAGTTGAGGTTGGAGCTGAGATCGCCGCGGACGCCGACAACGGCACGATAGGTTTCGCGCACTGCATCTTCGTCGCGGATGCCCAGATCCTCGAAGCTCTTGGCGATGGCGAAGCGATAGCTTCCATCGGCGATTGCAGCCAGATCATCGGCCCCGAGGGCGCCGAAAACCGGCACCAGATCGTTGTGCAGACCTGAAGCGATCAGCTGTTCGGAGATGATCTGACGAGCCTGCCCGCTCAGGAACGGGTTATCGAGGCGCAGGCGTGCACGATCATCGTTGAAGGTGATGTACTGGCCTTGGTTGAACGCCGGGCCCGAGTTGGAGCCGGTGGCTTCAGCGCGAACGTACTTGCCTTCCAGGAACAGCTCGGCGGCCGGGCTGATTTCGTACTTGGCGAACAGATTGGCGACGTAACGATGGCTTTCGGGGTAAACCGAGACCTGGCGGCCTTCCTGGCCGGTGTCCGCGTTGCCACCAATGTAGGTGCCGAAGGTACCAGTACCCAGACGTTCGTCGAAAGTAACGGGCACGAGGGTGCCGTCAGGCTGGAAAATGTAATCGCAGTTGAAGGCTGCACCAGTCAGCGAAGTGCCGCCGCAAGCCGCTTTGGGCGCAGGCTGCAGGAAGGGCACGAGGCCATAACGCGAGATGGTGGCACCGCGCCGATCATCGTAGAAACGACGATCGGGAATCCCATCACTTGGCGAGTCGGTATCCACGTCAACAGTTGCCCAGCCGGAGTTCTTCCGGCGCCACGGCACGTCCGATGCGAAGACACGATCCTGGTTCGTGTACTCAAGCGCCAGCGTGACGTTGCCGCGTCCGCCAGCGAAATTGCTGCCGGCGATGGCCGACACATATTGGTTCGAGCCGGCGCCGAATTCGGGCATACCGATGCCGGCGCGGACGTTCACGCCTTCGTAGTCTTCCTTCATGACGAAGTTCACAACACCGGCGATGGCGTCCGAACCATAAATGGCTGAGTTGCCGCCGGTCACGATCTCGACGCGTTCGACGAGGGCGCTGGGAATGGTGTTGATGTCGACTGCCGATGCGGTGACCTGAAGATCGCTCGGCACATGGCGGCGACCGTTCACGAGCACCAGCGTGCGCTGGGCTCCGAGACCGCGAAGGTCAACCAGGTTCAGGCCGGCCACGCCGATCCCGAGATCCGGGTTGGACTGCGAATAGGTGCTGCGCAGCGCGGGCAGGCTGTTGAGCGCTTCACCGATGTTGGGGCTGGAACGCTTGTAAATCTGGTCGCCACCGAAGTTCGTGACCGGAACGGTCGATTCGAGTTCCGGCTTGCGTAGGCGCGAGCCGGTAACGGTGATGACGCTCTCTTCTTCGACGACGGTGGTCGATGCTTCACTGTCCTGCGCGAAAGACGGCGAAGCCATCAGTGCGACGGAAAGAGCAATCGGCGCGCTGGCGCCCTTGAGGATGGTTTGAAGCTTCACAGGTTGCAGTCCCTAGTAAGCGGCCAGAATTGTGACCCGAATAACGTGAATCGCTGCTGTTTCGGCCGCAACTCTGTTGCGTGGCGATCAGTCAGGTGTCGTTCACATATACGGGGGATTGCGTTAATAACGGTTTAGTTTCAATTTATATCATGCCGCACTGCAAGATTGCTCCGGATCTGTTGCAGATTCACCACAATGTTAGCACGTGCACGGCACGCCTGTCTTTCCCCTCGCCAAAACGCGCTGGAAAGCCGACCACGGCGACGGCTATGCCAGTGTCACTCTTTCGCCACCCCGAAGTCAGACTGGAGAATACTGTGCCCGACACGACAACCAAGCCCGACGCCAGGTGGCACATCGGCGTCATCGGCGGTTCGGGCCTCTATGAACACGGTGTGCTCGAAGAGGCGCAGGAAATCCGCGTCGCCAGCGCCTTTGGTGAGCCGTCCGGTCCCATCACCACCGGCTATGTCGGCGGCGTCCGGTTCAGTTTCATCGCCCGCCATGGCACTGGGCACCGGCTGGCTCCGTCCGAGATCAACTATCGCGCCAATATCGACGCGCTCAAGCGCTGCGGAGTGACCGATGTGCTGGCGATCAGCGCCATCGGCTCGCTCGCCGAAGAGATGGCACCGGGCGATTTCGTGGTGGTCGACCAGTTGATCGACCGCACGCTGGGTCGCGAGCGCAGCTTCTTCGGGGAGGGCGTCGTCGCCCATGTGCCGCTCGCCGATCCGGTCTGCCCGCGCCTGTCGCAACTGGCGGGCGCGGCGGCGGACAAGGCGGGGGCCAGGGTCCATACGGGCGGCACCTATGTCGCCATCGAAGGGCCGCAGTTCTCGACCCGCGCTGAAAGCCACATGTATCGCCAGTGGGGCGGGCAGGTGATCGGCATGACCGCCATGCCCGAGGCGCGGCTCGCCCGCGAAGCCGAGCTGCCCTATGCACTGGTCGGCATGGTCACCGACTACGACTGCTGGCGCGAAAGCAACGCCGATGTGGATATCGCCGAAATCCTCAAAGTGATGCACGCCAATGCCGACAAGGCCCGCGCGCTGATCGCCGGACTGGCCGGTCTGCTGCCCGAAACGCGCCCGGCCAGCCCGATCGATACCGTGCTTGATACCGCTATCGTTTCGGCCCGCGAAAACCTGCGGAAAAGCGGGGCGGCAAGGCTCGATGCCGTGGCCGGGCGATTGTTCCAGACATTGCCGGATTGAGACACCTTACGAGCGATACTTGCAATTTTGCGCAAGTTGTTGAAGGATAGTTGCCTATGCAACAAATGGCTCCTCTCGCTCGGTTTCTGCCCTATCAGCTCTCCATCGCCTCGAATGCGGTGAGCGGCAGGATCGCGCAGGAATATCGCGCCCGTTGGGGGCTTTCGGTGCCCGAATGGCGGGTGATGGCGCTGCTGGGCGATTTCGGCACGATTACCCAGCGCGATCTCACCCGGCTCTCGCTGATGGACAAGGTGGCGGTGAACCGGGCCTGCAAGGTGCTGGAAGATCGCGGGCTGGTGGAGCGTACGCCCAACGCGCAGGACGGCCGTTCGCACCTGCTCGATCTGACTGCCTCGGGGCGCGAGATGCACGGGCAGATCATGCCGCTCGCGCGCGAGATGGAGCGGCGCATCTGCGCCGGGTTCAGCGATGCCGAACTCGACACCTTCCGCGCGATGCTCGACCGGCTGCACCGGCAGTCCGAGATCGTCGATGCCGACGATATCGTGAGCGACAACTTCGGGATCGAATAGCCGTCCCTGCCGCGCGGGGCGGGGTCGCTAGTTGGCGCCCGGTCCGCCGCCCGAGAAGGCATCGGCGATCGAACAGGCCGCCGGGCCGAGAATCACGATGAACAGCACCGGCAGGATGAACATGATCAGCGGCACGGTCATGATCGCGGGCAGGCGGGCCGCTTTTTCTTCTGCGCGCATCATCCGTTCGTTGCGGAATTCGGCCGAGAGCACGCGCAGCGCCGAGGCGAGCGGCGTACCGTAGCGTTCGGTCTGCACCATGGTTGTGACCACCCCGCGCACCGCATCGAGGTCGACGCGATAGGCGAAGTTCTCGAAGGCCTGACGGCGCTCGGTGAGGAACGACAGCTCGATCGCGGTCAGCGCGAATTCGTCGCCCAGTTCGGGATAGGCGCGGCCCAGTTCGCGGGCGACGCGGTTGAACGCGGCATCGACCGTGAGGCCGGCCTCGGCGCAGATCACCAGCAGGTCGAGCGCGTCGGGCAGGCCCTTCTGGATCGCCTTGGTCCGCTTGGCGGCGATGTTCGAAATGTACAGTTCGGGGCCCTTGTAGCCGAGGATCACCAGCCCCGCGAAGCCGAGGAAGCGCTTGAAGCTGCCCCAGTCGGGGAACATGTCGGACCAGTAGAACATCACCACGCCGATCAGGCCAAGCACGATCGGCAGCACCATGCGGGCAAAGATAATGACGACCGCCAGCTCCTTGTTGCGGTAGCCCGCCTGCGCCAGCTTCTGCTGGATGTCCTTGACCTGGCTTTCCTGCAGCACCTTCATGCCCTGCAGGGTGTCTTTCATCCTGTCGGTGGTGTCGGAGCGGCGCACGAGGCTCTGCCGCTTGCGCGAGCTGTGCGACATCATGCCCGACTTCAGCTCGTCGCGCCGGGCGTTGAGCGCCTTCACGCGCTTGGCCATCGGGTCTTTCACGGTGATGGCGGTGTAGATCGCGAAGATCACCGCCATCGCGGCGATGGCCGCAAGCACCGAGCCGACCAGAATGATGTCGACGCCGAGGAGGGTGGGTCCGCCCTGTGACATGTGCCTTGTCCTTCCTCGCTCAGATCTCGAAGCTGACCATCTTGGCCATGATGAAGCCGCCGATGGTCATCCAGATCAGCCCGCCGATGCCGGTCACGATCAGGCGGTCTTCGGTGAAGAAGCCACCGATGTAGCCGGGGTTGATCCAGTAGATCAGGATGAACACGATGAACGGCAGCGCGCCGACGATATAGGCCGAAGCCTTCGATTCCGAACTCATCGCGTTGATCTTGAGCTTCATCTGCGCACGCTTGCGCAGCACGTCCGACAGGTTCGAGAGCGTTTCGGCGAGGTTGCCGCCGGTTTCGCGCTGGATGGCCAGCGTGATGACGAAGAACTGGAATTCGGGTGTGTTCAGCTTGTCGGCGGTTTCCTGCAGCGCCTCTTCCATCGTGCGCCCGATCTTGATGCGTTCGACCACGCTGCGGAACTCCGCGCCGACCGGTCCGGGCACTTCGGTTGCCACCACGCTCAGCGTCTCGGACACCGGCAGGCCCGAACGCAGGCCGCGCACCAGCAGTTCGATGGCATCGGGAAACTTGGCGGTGAACTGGTTTATCCGCCGCTTGATGAAGTGGCTGACCACCAGATGCGGAATACCCGCCCCCAGCATCAGCCCGAGGCCGAGCGCCAGCAGGGCGGCCCCCGTTTGCAAGTAGAACAGCCCGGCCAGTATCACCGCGAGGCCGATGGAGGCATAGATGTACTGCGTGACGGTCCAGCTCATGCCGGTGCGGGCCAGCCGCAGGGCGAGCGCCTCGCCGCGCGATCCTGACCCGGCGATGCGATAGGCCTTGGGCCGGCGCGCGGCGATCGCCTTCTTGAGCTGGCTTTCGACCTTGTCGGTGGTGCTTTCCGAATGGCGGTAGCGCACGGCTTGCAGGCGGCGCGCGCTTTCCTTGGCGGGATTGGGTCCGGCCAGCAGAAGGTAGCCGAGAACCATCAGCGTCATGAGGCCGGTGCCGACAAGCAGGAGCTGGAGGATGTTCATCGTCTACCTTCTTTCGCCGGTCATGCCCGCCGGGAGCCGCGTTGTGTCTTACTGCGCCGCAGTTGCCTTGGCCTTGGCCTTCGAGCCGCCGAGCAGCGCCTTGAGGTCGAGCTTGCCGAGCAGCGACGAGCCTCCCTTCGACGAGTTGGCCAGCGCCGCGCCGTCATCTTCGCTGATGCCGGCAATGAGGCGGGCGATCTCGCAGATCGGGGCGGTCGCCTTGGCGTTGGTGTTGGCTTCGGCGAAGGTCTGGCCAAGCTTGGCAGCATTGACCGCCGCCTTCTGGTCGAAGGGAATCGCGTAGTTGATCTTGCGCTCGATCGAGGCTTCGAAATCGGCCCTGGAGATTTCGGCCACACCCGGCTGGACCTTGTTGCACACCACCAGCGGATGGGCGTTGGGCGCATTGCTCTTCAGCCACGACAGGATGCGGATGGTGTCGCGCGCCGAGGCCAGCGTCAGCTCGCACACCAGCACCACGACATGCACCTCGGCCAGCAGGTGCGGGAAGTTGATGAGGATGTTGCGCGGCAGGTCGACGATGGTCATGTCGAAGGCGGAACGAAACTCCTCCTGCAATTGCAGGAAGGCGGTGCCGTCGGTCATCAGCGGCGAATTGATCGGTGCTTCGGCCGACATGATCGCCAGATTTTCGTTGGCGCGGATCGCCGCCCGCTCGATGAACAGGCCGTCGATGCGGCTGGGGTTCTCGATGGCGTCGGTCAGGCCGCGCCCCGGTTCGAGATCGAGGCACAGCGCATCGGTGCCGAAGTGCACGTCGAGATCAAGCAGGGCGGTCGAGCGGTTGTGCTCGGTCGAGCACAGCCAGGCGAGCGAGGTCGCCAGCGTCGAGGCGCCGACCCCGCCGCGCGTGCCCACCACTGCGGTGGCGATATGCTCGCGATCCTCGCCGCCATCGGCCCCGCGCGGGTTGCTGAACACGGCCTGGGCCTGGGTCAGGCAATCGCGCAGCTGATTGGGCGAGAGCGGCTTGAGCAGATAGTCGTGAATGCCGCTGGAGAGCAGGTCGCGGTAGAGGCGCACGTCGTTGACCTGACCGATGGCGATCACCACCGTGCCCGGTTCGCAGACTTCGGCCAGCGCGTTGATATCGTTGAGCGGATCGCCGCTTTCGCTGAGATCGACCATCAGGATCGCCGGACTGGCCGAGATTGCCAGCGACTGCACCGCGTTGCGCAGCCCGCCCTTGTTGCACTTCTCGCTCTGCCAGCCCATCTCGCTGACGACCGGACGCAGCACGTCGAGCGCGGCATCGTCGCAGATATAGGCGGCGAAGATATCGCGGTTGCCCAAGGGGCCGGGTTTCCAGGCTGCGCTCATCTTGTTTAATTCCCCGTGCTGGCGTTTGCGGTCACACCCTGGGCGGCCGAGGGCCTGATTTCACGATAGGTCTGGATCGCTCGGGTCGAGGTCATCACCGTGGTTTCGCCCGTGCCGCGTGCGCCTTCGAGCAGGTGCTCGGGATCGGCGATCATCGCGGCGAGGTTCGAATTGACCGCACAGCCGAAGTTGGGCGAGGTGTTGTTGCCCAGTGTTGTACCTTCGCTGGCCGACCAGTCAGGGCAGTTCGGAACATAGGCGCGCGACCGGGTGACGACCACGCGCACCTTGCCCGGATCGACGAAGCCTTCGGTCACCGGAGCGCCGTCGCTCAGCAGCAGGCTGTGGCGGCTGGCGATGGCGGCCACGTTCTCGCGCACGGACGGGTTGTCGACCGCGGCGTCAATTGCGATGCGGTCGCCATAGCCGATGTCCATCGCCTCGAACCAGTTGGCCAGCCGCTGCTGTTCGCTGATCGGCAGGCCGCCGGCATTGGTGGCAAGGTCGAGCGTGTAGGTGTTGCGCTCGACGACCGGCTGATGAACCGAGTTGAGCGTGCTGTTGTGTGCGGGGTTGGTGTTCGCGCAGGCGGCCAGACCCAGCGCGAGCGAGAGGGCCAGGACCGGGGTGGCGGCGCGGTTGCGGCTGTTGGTCATCGTCAGAACCCTTCTCAGTTCAGGCTGAAGCCGGGGCGGGCAGCCGCGGCGGATTGGGCAGGAGCGGCTCCGGGCGCGCCCTCGGCCAGCATCGCATCGCTCTGCTCGGCGGCGCTTACCGACGGATTGGCGTCCGCTTCCCCGGCTGCGCGCGGCATCGGTCGGGCGGTTCCTGCGTCGACCGCGTTGCGGCGGTTGAGGAAGACCTGCTCGCCGAAGTTGGGCGAGGCATAGCCATCGGTCGGCAGGCGGATCTCGCTGTCGTTGACCGGCTTCACCAGATAGGGGGTGACGACGATCACCAGCTCGGTCTCGCCGCGCTGGAACTCGTTGGAGCGGAACAGGTTGCCGAGGATCGGCAGGTCGCCCACGCCGGGGGTCTTGTCGATTACGCTGGTGGCGTTGTTCGACAACAGCCCGGCGATCATGAAGCTCTCACCCGAACCCAGCTCGATGGTGGTTTCGGCGCGGCGCGTGGTGAGGCCGGGGATCGAGTTGCCGCCGAGGCTGATCGCTCCCTGCGTCGACAGCTCGGACACTTCCGGGCGCACGCGCATCGAGATGCGGCCATTGGCAAGCACCGTGGGGGCATAGCTGAGGCTGACGCCATATTTCTTGTATTCGATCGAATTGGTGCCCAGCGCCTGCGGGACCAGGATCGGGAATTCGCCGCCAGCGAGGAATTCGGCGGTTTCGCCCGACAGCGCGGTGAGGTTGGGCTGCGCCAGCGTGGTGACGAGACCCTCGGTTTCCGCCAGGTCGAGCGCCCCGGCGATGTCGAGACCGAGGAAGCGGCCCGCTCCGCCAAGGGTGGTGGCGCCATCCTGAGGGGTGATTGTGGTGCCGCCAGCGGTGTTGCCGACGCTGAGCGGCCTGCCCGGGACGAAGCTGGTAGCAAAGTTTCTGCGCCCGCGGCCGAGGCCGAACTGGAACCCGTCGCCGCCGTCCACGGTGGTGATGTTGGCGTTGAGCGAGCGCACCAGCGAGCGGCTCACCTCGGCGAAGCGCACACGCAGGTTCACCTGCAGCGGGGTTGCCATGCGCAGCCGCGAGATCACGTTGGCCTGCTCGCCGACGAAGGCCGAGACGAGGCGTTCGGCTTCGGCGGCATCCTCGGGTGCAGCCACGGTGCCGGTCAGGAGCACGGTGTTCGAACCCATGGTGGAGATGTTGACCTTGGCGCTGGGCATGGCCAGCGCCAGCATCTGATCGATCGAATCGATGTTCGAACCCACGCGGACATTGGCCGACCAGATGATGTCGCCGCCCGCATTGCTGGCGTAGATCGTGGTCTCGCCGCCTGCCAGACCCATCACGAACAGCTGGCGCTGCGACTTGACCTGAACGTCGGCCACCTGGTCGTTGGCGACGAAGACGTCGGTCATCGAGCCGGGCACGTTGACGAGTTCGCCGCGCCCGATCGAGAGGACGATATCCTGCGCCGGGGCGATCATGCCCTGGGCCTGTGCCGGGCCAGCCGGCACGGCGGCCAGCGGGGCCAGGGTGCAGACCGCGCTCAGCGCGATCTTGGTAAGGCGGCTGTGCATCGACTTGCCTTTCAGGTTGGCGAATGTGCCGGGATGCGATGGCGGAATGATCTGGCTCATGACTGTCACCTTGCTCTCGGCCTCAGCGCTGGCTGGTCGCGGCGGCGCCGCGATCGAGCATGGCGCCCGCCCGGCCAACCGGCTCGACGGTGGTATCCTTGCCGCGCGTCACGCGGACGGTGGGGCCGCGCGGCGCGGCGGCGGTAACGGTATCGACCATCTGCCCGACCGGGCTGAACATGCCCTGCGTCGTGCCGCCTCCTTCACCGCCTTGCGGCGCGCGGCGCGGCATGGTGCTGCGCTGGAAGCGCGACACGTCGCCGCCGGTCACATAGGTGGTGGCGTTATCGCGCGGGCGGGAGACGGCGGTGCGCAGCAGCGCCTCTTCCTCTTCCTTGCTGGCGTTGTCGGGCAGGCTGATGTCGCCCGAGGCCAGCGCGCGTTCGAGTTCGGACTGGTTGTCGGCAATCGAGCGCAGCGACAGGCTGAGCGTGCCGATGGTCTGGGCAACGGCGATCTTTTCGGCGATGCGCGGGGTCACTTCGAGGGTGACGGCGCGGAACTGGCGGACCACGGTCTTGCCGTCTTCGTTGGTGACGCTTTCGGTGTCCTGGTCGGTGGCGAGCACGCGCAGGTTGAACAGCACCGTTTCGGAGGTGTTGAGCGCCCCGCCTTCGTTGTCGCCGGCCACGCTCTGGGTCAGCACGAGGTCGACCCGGTCGCCCGGAAAGACGAAGCCCGAAACGCCGGTGCGGGCCGATACCGGCACCGACACGGCACGCATGCCCGGCCCGAGGGCTGCGGCGAGGAAGCCACGGTCGCCCGGCGCGACCAGCGCGCCCTGCGTGACCGGTTCGCCGGCGGTGATGGTGTTGCGCACGACGGTGCCGAGCAGGCTCTCCATGTTGACTTCGCCATCGATGAAGTAGGCGTCCTGCATCAGCTCCTTCGGCCACTGCTGATAGCCGACGGCATCGGCGGTGATGATGGTGCCGACCGGAAGGCTGCGCTTGGCAACCAGCACCTTGGGGCCTTGCGGCTCGACCGTGACCGCTGCCGCTTGCGGCGCAGCGGCACCCGCAAACATGCTGCGCGCGGCCAGCGCGGTGCCCACCGCGACGACCAGTGCTGCGACCAGCAATACGAGTTTCTTTTTGTCCATGGTACCTTACGCCCCTTCAGGTCCTTGCGGCTTGGTGTCGCGAATCTAGGTTGTGAGGGTTAAAATCGGGTTCACCCCGCTATCGGGTGTCCTGGCAGGGCTGGCTGGATCAGCCCGTAAATGACCCATAGGCCTGCCAGCGAGATCGCCACGCCATAGGGAATCGTCAGCTTGTCCTTCTGGCGCCGTGCGACGTGCCACAGGCCCAGCCCGATGGTGAGCACGCCCCCCAGCAACGCCATCATCATCAGCAGCTTGAGGAACGAGGCTGGCGCGATCCACAAGGCCAGCGCGGTCAGCAGCTTGACGTCGCCGCCGCCCATCGCGCGGATCGCGAACAGCAGCGAGAGCACTGCGAATGTCGCCAGTGCCAGCCCCAGTTGCCAGGCGACATCGGGCCACAGCGCCATGCCGCTGGCAAACCAGTAAAGCGGCGCGCCGAGCGCGATGGCACCGTTCAGCCAGTTGGCGATGCGGCGACTGCGGATGTCGGTGAAGGCGGCAATCAGCAGTGCAATTGCCAAGGCGCACAGCAGTCCGTACTGGAATGGATCGTCAACCATCGTGCCCCCGTGGGTTCCCCTTGGGCACGGGTGCTAGCTCTTAGTGCTTACGAAACAGTAACCAAGCTCGGGAGGTCGCCATTCACCAGTCGCACCAAGCCGCCGCGTTCGACCGGCGCGCCATTCCGGCAGCGGCGAGCGAAACCATGTGGCATGCCGCCGATGGCCATCCCATCCGCCGGATCGATTGGCCTGCCCCGCCCGCCGGGGTGAAGCCGCGCGGACACCTGCTGTTCATGGCCGGGCGCGGCGATGCCTATGAGAAATATCTCGAAAGCTTCGAGCACTGGCGGCTGGCGGGCTGGCAGGTCAGCGCGGCTGACTGGCGCGGGCAGGGCGGCTCGGGGCGGCTGGGCCTGGGCGATGCGGGCCATATCGACGATTTCGGCATCTGGGTAAGCGATCTTGCCGCGCTCTGGGCCGACTGGGCCGAAGGGCGCGCGGGGCCGCTGGTGCTGGCGGGGCATTCGATGGGCGGTCATCTGGTGCTGCGCGCGGCGGTTGAAGGCGTGCTGAAGCCGCGTCCGGCGGCAGTGGTGCTGTCGGCGCCGATGCTCGACATCTTTCCCGAGCATCTGCCGCTGTTCGCCAAGCGGCTGGTGGCCGATGCGATGGTGCGGCTGGGCGATCCGCGCCGCGCGGCCTGGAAGATGAGCGAGAAGCCCGGCAGCAGGCCGAGCGCGCGCCAGTCGCTGCTCACGCACGACAAGGCGCGCTATGAGGACGAACACTTCTGGCGCGAGGCCCGCCCGGAGCTAAAACTGGGGCCGGGCAGCTGGGGCTGGCTGGCGGCGGCGACGCGCTCGACCGGCAAGCTGTTTGCGCCCGGTGCGCTTGAGAGTTTGGATGTGCCGGTGATGATCGTAGCCGCCGCGACCGACAAGCTCGTCAGTCCCGCCGCGATCCGCGTGGCCGCGCGGCGGCTGCCCGATGCGCAGCTGCTCGAATTCGGGCCGGAGGCGCACCACGAAATCCTGCGCGAGGTCGATCCGGTGCGCAATCGGGCGCTGGCCGCGATCGACGACTTCCTCGCGCGGCGAACCACGAACAAGGAATAGCAGCAGAAATGAGCGCGCTTGATTGCGACATTCTGGTCGTCGGGGCCGGAATTGCCGGGGCGAGTATCGCCGCCGAACTGGCCGAACACGGCGCGGGCCGGGTGGTGGTGGTCGAGGCCGAGAGCCAGCCGGGCTATCACACCACTGGTCGCTCCGCCGCGTTCTGGGAGGAGTGCTATGGCGGGCCGGAGATCGTTCCGCTGACCATGGCCTCGGGCAAGGCGCTGCGCGAGGGCGGCTTTCTCACCCCGCGCGGGGCGCTCTATCTTTCGCGTGAGCAGGACCGTGCGGCGGTCGATGCCTTCATGGAGCGCTTTGCCGATAGCGGCGTGACCATCGAGCGGATCGGCGGCGAGGCGATTCGCGCCATCGTGCCGGGAATTCGGCCTGAGTGGAACCTCGCGATCACCCAGCCGCATTGCGCCGATATCGACGTGGCGGGCCTGCATCAGCAGTTCCTCGCCCGTGCGCGCGCTGGCGGGGTGGAAATCCGCACCCATCATCGCCTGCATCGGGCGGAACGCGAGGGGGGCGGCTGGCTTGCCGATCTCGGCGCGGCGGGCGAACTGCGCGCCGGCGTGATCGTCAATGCCGCCGGGGCCTGGGCCGACGAGGTCGCCAGCGCCTGCGGTGCCCGACCGCTCGGGATCACGCCCTTGCGCCGCACCATCGCGCAATTGCGCTGTGCCCCGGCAGTGCCGCCCGAGCTTCCGGTGGTGCTCGATCTGGCGGGCCGCTTCTATTTCAAGCCCGAGGGGGGCAAGTTGTGGCTCAGCCCGCATGACGAGACGCCGAGCGAGCCGTGCGACGCCGCGCCCGAAGAGCTGGACGTGGCCATTGCCATCGACCGGTTCGAACAGGTGGTCGACTGGCGCATCGAGGCGGTCGAGCACAAGTGGGCAGGCCTCAGGAGCTTCGCCCCCGACCGTGCACCGGTCTATGGGTTCGACGCTCGGCAGGAGGGCTTTTTCTGGTACGCGGGGCAGGGCGGCTACGGCATCCAGACGGCCCCTGCGGGAGCACGGCTGGGCGCACAGTTGCTGCTGGGCCGCGAGGCCGATGCGATGACGCAGGGCATCGATCCGGCGCCCTACGCAGCGGCCCGCTTCGGCTAGCCAGCGGCTTGCGAAATGTTATAGTTCGTCTGCCCTTAGCAAAGAGAGGACAAGTTCGTGGCTCACCACTTCGAAATCTACAAGGATAAGGCCGGAGAATTCCGGGTCCGCTTCAAGTACAATTCGGAAATCATGTTCTCGACCGAAGGCTATGCTTCCAAGGCAAGCGCGAAGAATGCCATCGAATCGATCAAGCAGAACGGCCCCAAGGCCGAGGTCGTCGATAACTCCGACGCCTGATTAACAGCCCCGGATCCGATTTATCGAGCGGAGTCGGCCGCGTCGCTCGCGAGGCGATCGACCCGCTCGTTCTCCACATGGCCCGAGTGGCCGCGCACCCAGATCCATTCGATCTCGTGGACACGGGCGGCCTCGATCAGGTCATGCCACAGGTCGGCATTGCGCACCGGCTTCTTGCTGGCATTGATCCAGCCGCGCTTCTGCCAGCCGTGAATCCACTTGGTCATGCCGTCGATGACATAGCGGCTGTCGGTGTGCAGGCGCACGTGGCACGGTTCGATCAGCGCACCGAGCGCGCGCAGCACGGCGGTCATTTCCATCCGGTTGTTGGTGGTGTCGGGCTCGCTGCCCGACAGCTCCTTCTCGTGCGGGCCCATCCTGAGCAGCGCGCCCCAGCCGCCGGGGCCGGGATTGCCCTTGCAGGCGCCATCGGTGAAAATCTCGACTTCTTTCATGCCGTAAACACTTCTTTGCCTTCGCGCCGATAGAACTCCAGCCGGCGCACAAAGGCCATCGGGTCCTTGCGCGTGACCAGAGCATCGGCGGGCGTCTCGATCCAGTCCTGCGCGCGGCTGGAGACGAAGCGCAGCGCCGCACCTTGCGCGAGCAAAGGCAGGGCCTCCCGCTCGTCGCTGCCAAGTTTGCGCACCGATTCATAGCCTTGCACCAGCGCCTGCCCGATTTCGGGACGATAGCTGCGCCCGTCGGCGGAGAAGCTCCAGGCCGCGTGCGTCACGGCCAGATCGTAGGCCATGGCGTCGGTGCAGGCGAAGTAGAAGTCGATCAGCGCGCAGACCTCGTCGCCGCGCATCAGCACGTTGTCGGGGAACAGGTCGGAGTGGATGATCGCGCGCGGCAGGTCGGCGGGCCAGCTTTCCGCCACGGCGCGCGCCTCGGCGATGGTGGCGGGCAGCGCGGGGTCGATTTCGGCCAGCGCCGCCTCGCCGCAGTCGCCCAGCACCTGGGCGGAGGTCTCGGGGCCCAGCGTGTTGGCGCGGCTCGCGGCAAAGCTCTCCGAGGCAAGGTGCATCCTGGCCAGCACCGCGCCGACATGAAAGGCCTGCCCTTGCGTAGGATGGTCGACCGAGACGCCGGGCAGGAACTCGATCAGCGCCACGGCCTTGCCGTCAAGCCAGCGGAACGACGCGCCCTCACGGTCGTGGATCGTGCGCGGCACGGGACAGCCTTGCGCGGCCAGATGGTCAAGCAGGTCGAGGAAGAACGGCAGGTCGGAAAGCTCGATCCGCTTCTCGTACATGGTGAGGATGAAGCGCGCGCCTGCGCCATCCCTGCCGGTCGTGTCGATCAGCCAGTTGGAATTGGACACGCCCTCGGCAATGCCCTTGGCCGAGACCAGCTCGCCCACGTCGTAGTGCGCGATCAGCTCGGCGAGCGTCTCGGCGGAAAGCTGCGTATAAACGGCCAAGATGGAAGTCCCTATTCGCTGTCGGCGAGTTCGCGCGGCAGCTTGAACACCATCTTTTCCTCGGCGGAAACGAGCGTGCGCTCTTCCACCGCGCGCCATTCGCCGAGCCGCTCGATCACCTCGCGCACCAGCCGCTCGGGCGCGGAGGCCCCGGCGGTGACGCCCACGGTGCCGACGCCGTCGAGCCATTCGGGCAGGATTTCGTCGGCGCGCTGGATCAGCTTCGCCTCGGTGCCGCAACGTTCGGCCACCTCGACCAGCCGCAGCGAATTGGACGAATTGGGCGCGCCGATCACCAGCACCAGATCGCTCGCCGGGGCGATCCGCTTGACCGCTGCCTGCCGGTTGGAGGTGGCATAGCAGATGTCTTCCGCCTTGGGCCCGGCGATCTCGGGATAGCGCGCTTCGAGCGCGGCGATGATCTCGGCGGTGTCGTCGACCGAGAGTGTGGTCTGGCTGAGATAGGCGAGCGGAACGTCCTTCGCGAAGGGCAGGGCAGCCACGTCCGCCACCGTTTCCACCAGCGTCATCTCACCCGGCTCGACCTGACCCATGGTGCCGATCACCTCGGGGTGGCCCTCATGGCCGATGAAGATGATGTGGCGGCCCTTTTCGATCTGGCGTTCGGCCTGGCGGTGGACCTTGCTCACCAGCGGGCAGGTGGCGTCGAGATAGGTCAGCTCGCGCCGCTCGGCTTCTGCCGGGACGGATTTGGGCACGCCGTGCGCGCTGAACACCACGTGGCCATCGGCGGGCACCTCGTCCAGCTCCTCCACGAACACCGCGCCCTTGGCGCGCAGGTTCTCGACCACATATTTGTTGTGGACGATCTCGTGGCGGACATAGACCGGCGCGCCATAGCGCTGAAGCGCGCGCTCGACGATCTCGATGGCGCGGTCGACCCCGGCGCAGAAACCGCGCGGTGCGGCAATCAGCGCGATCAGTGCGGGCTTGGCCGCGTCGTCGGGCGAGGGGCTTGGAAAGGGGGCGTTCATATCCGGGCCTCTAGCGCTTGTGACCGCGCGGCGAAAGAGTTAGGGCACCCGCCACAAGCATATGCGAGGACATTCGATGCATCCGAGGATTATCGCCACCGGCGCTTTGGCCGCACTTCTGGCTCTGGCCGGCTGCCGGAGCGAGGGCGATATCGTGATCGAGCAGGGCGTCGGCATCACCGCGCTGCGCTCGACCTGCCCGGCGGTGGGCGTGCCGATCTACACCGGCGACATCACCACCTTCACCCCCGCCGATGCGCGCACGCTCGATGCCATGGACGTGACCGCCTATATCACCAATGTGCGCTCCACCTGCGACGAGAATGGCGGTCAGGTGTTTACCTCGGCCACATTCGATGTGATCGCCAGCCGCGAGGATACGGCGGGCGCGCGCACGGTCGAGCTGCCCTATTTCTCCACCGTGGTGCGCGGAAACGACAATGTCGTGGCCAAGCGCGTGGGCACGGTGCAGCTGACCTTTGCCGACGGACAGGCGCGCGCGCAGGCGAGCGGCAGTGCCGAGGCATGGGTCGACCGGGCCGAGGCAACTCTGCCCGACGACATTCGCGAGCGGATCACCCGCAAGCGCCGCGCGGGTGAGGATTCGGCCGCCATCGATCCGCTGACCGAGCCCGATGTGCGCGCCGCCGTGGCCAAGGCCACGTTCGAGCTGCTGATCGGCTTCCAGCTGACCGAAGAGCAACTCGCCTACAACGCTACGCGATAGGGCAGGGCGCTAACGCCCGCTGGATATGGACGCGCGGTTGGGCTAACGGCGCGCCATGTCGGATATCCAAACGCTCTATGCCGCCTTTGCGGCCCGTATCGATGCCGTGCTCTCGGCGCTTGAAGCCGAAGCCGTGCTGCCCGCAGGCGTAAGCCGCGCCAATGTCGCGGTGGAGCCGCCGCGCGACCCGTCGCATGGCGATCTTGCAACCAATGCCGCGATGGTGCTGGCCAAGCCCGCCGCCACCAATCCGCGCGCGCTGGCGGAGAAGATCGTCGAGCACCTGCGCCGCGATCCGGCGATTGTCTCGGCCGAAATTGCGGGGCCGGGCTTCATCAACCTGCGGCTGGACCGCAAGGCCTGGGAAGACGAGCTGGCCGCGATCGCCAGTCTGGGCAGCGACTATGGCCGTTCGGTGATGGGCGAGGGCACGCGGGTCAACGTCGAATATGTCTCGGCCAATCCGACCGGGCCGATGCACATGGGCCACTGCCGCGGCGCGGTGGTGGGCGATGCGCTGGCCAACCTGCTCGAATATGCCGGGCACGCGGTGACCAAGGAATATTACGTCAACGACGCGGGCAGTCAGGTCGATACGCTCGCCCGCTCGGCACACCTGCGCTATCGCGAGGCGCTGGGCGAGGACATCGGCGAGATCCCGGCCGGGATGTATCCGGGCGAATACCTCAAGCCCATCGGCAAGCTGCTGGCCGAGGAATTCGGCGACACCTATCGCGATGCGCCCGAAAGCGAGTGGCTGCTGCTGTTCCGCGGCAAGGCGGTCGCGGCGATGATGGACCAGATTCGCGCCGATCTTGCCATGCTCGGCATTCAGCACGATGTGTTCTCGTCGGAGGCCGAACTGCAGGCTGCGGGCAAGCCCGAAGAAGCCGAAGCGTGGCTGCGCGCGCATGATCTCGTTTACGATGGCGTGCTCGAAGCGCCCAAGGGCAAGGCCCCGCCGGAAGACTGGGAGCCGGTCGAGCTGCCGCTGTTCCGCAGCACCAAGTTCGGCGACGATCAGGACCGCCCGATCAAGAAGAGCGACGGCAAGTGGACCTATTTCGGCGCCGACCTCGCCTATCACATGCAGAAGGCCGAAAGCGCCGACGCGCTGATTGACATCTGGGGCGCCGACCATGCCGGCACGGTCAAGCGCATCAAGGCCGCCGTCGCCGCGCTGGCCGAGGGCGAGGGCAAGGTGATCCCGTTCGACGTCAAGCTGGTGCAGATGGTGCAGCTGCTGCGCGACGGTGAACCTGCGAAAATGTCCAAGCGCTCCGGCAACTTCGTCACCATTGCCGATATGGTGGAGGAAGTGGGCAAGGACGTGGTCCGCTTCTCGATGCTGACCCGCAAGCCCGATGCCCAGATGGACTTCGACTTCGTGAAGGTGGTCGAGACCAGCAAGGACAACCCGGTGTTCTACGTCCAGTACGCCCATGCCCGGATCTGCTCGATCCTGCGCCGCGCGGCGGGCGAAGGTGTTGAGCCGCTGTCCGATCAGGCGGCGCTGCTGGGCGAGGACGAACTGGCGCTGATCAAGCTCGCCGCGCAGTTCCCGCGCGAGGTCGAGGCGGCGGCGCGCGCGCGTGAGCCGCACCGCATCGCTTTTTACCTCTACGAACTGGCCGGGGCGCTCCATGGCTGGTGGAACATGGGCAACGACGATCCGGAAAAACGCATCATTGTGGCACAGAAATTAACCCTTTCGGGGGCAAGGCTTTTCCTCGCCCTGCAGATTGGGCAGGTTATCCGCAATGGGCTGGCGATCCTCGGGGTCGAGGCGGTGGAGGAGTTGTAAGGCAATGCAGAGTGGTGGTGGTGATCGGAACAATAAGGGCTTTGCCGATCATCTGGGCAACGTCGATGGCGACAACGGCGTCGGGCGCGTGATCGGGCAGGATCAGACGCCGGAACAGACGCCGGAGCAGCCGCTGACGCAGCCCGACCATTCCGATGCCATGCCCGAAGAACCGCTGATGCTGGCCGATATGGACGAGCGGCTGCCGTGGCTCGAATCGGATGACGACCATGACGAGGGCGGCGTCGATGTCGGTCGGCTGGTGGCGCTGGCGGTGGTGGCCTTGGCGGCCCTGCTTGGCCTGCTCGCGCTGCTGTGGTTCCTGTCGCAGCCGGCCAAGGACGAGGGTCTGCAACCCGAAGGCACCACGATTACCGCGCCGGAAGAGCCCTATCGCACCGCTCCCGACAATCCCGGCGGCTCCGAAGTGGCGGGCACCGGCGACATGAGTTTCGAGGTGGGTGAGGGGCAGAGCCGCGATTCGCAGCTCGCCAGCACCGACAGCAGCCCGACCCCTAGCATCGACCGCACGCAGGCCGCAGCGACTGCCAGCGCGACGCCAACCCCGCCCCCTTCGCCCACCGCCACCGCGAGCAGCGTGAGCGGGGTGCCGATTCAGGTCGCCGCCTATTCCAGCCGCGCGCGGGCCGAGCAGGGCTGGAACGATGTGCGCAACCGCTACGAGGCGCTGACGGGCCTCAGCCACCGGATCGAGGAAGCCGTTGTCGACGGGGCGACCGTTTACCGTTTGCAGGCGATGGCCAGCTCGACCTCGGCGGCCGAGGGGGCCTGTCGTTCGATCCGCGCTGCCGGTGGCGATTGCCAGGTGAAGCGCTAAGGATCGTGTGAGGCGGGGACTTTTCCCCGCCCGCACCGTCTGCCCCCTTGCCGAGCCAGCCGCTTTTGTGCGTAAGCTGGCGGCATGATCCCGGCTATTTTCGGCTGTTCCGGTCTTTCGTTGACCGATGATGAGCGCGCTTTCTTCCGCGATTGCGACCCGGCGGGCTATGTCCTGTTCGGCCGCAATATCGAAAGCCGTGAGCAACTGCGCGCGCTGACCGACGAGCTGCGCAGCCTGCATGGGCGCGATCGGCTGTTCATCTCCATCGATCAGGAGGGCGGGCGCGTTTCGCGCATGAAGCCGCCGGTCTGGGCCGCGTTCCCGCCGGGTGCGCGCTTTGCCGAGCTTTACGATGTGGCCCCCGCCAGTGCCATCGAGGCCGCCCGCGCCAATGCCGAGGCGCTGGCGCTCGATCTGGCCGAGGTCGGGATAACGGTCGACTTCCTTCCCTTGCTCGACGTGCGGCAGGAGGGCGCGCACGACGTGATCGGCGACCGCGCGCTGGGCAGCGAGCCGCTGCGGGTCGCCGCTCTGGGCCGCGCGATTCTCGATGGGCTCGCGCGCGGCGGGGTGACCGGCTGCGTGAAGCATATGCCGGGCCATGGCCGGGCCATGGTCGACAGTCACAAGGATCTGCCGGTGGTCGAGGCCCGCGCCGAGGAGCTGGAAACCGACCTCGCGCCGTTCCGCCGCCTTGCCGATGCGCCGATCGCGATGTCGGCGCACATCCGCTACACGGCGTGGGATGCGGACAATCCGGCCACGCTCTCGCGCACAGTGATCGAGGAGATCATTCGCGGCGAGATCGGCTTTGGCGGACTGCTGCTGACCGACGATGTCGACATGGAGGCGCTCTCGGGCAGCGTGCCCGAACGCGCCGGGCGGGCGATTGTGGCGGGCTGCGACGTGGTGCTCAACTGCTGGGCGAAGATGGACGATATGCGCGGTATCGCCGAGCGTGTGCCGACGATTAGTGACGCGGCCCACGCAAGGCTCGATGCGGCGCTGGCTGTGCCGCAGGTGCCCGATTTCTCCCGCCGAGGAGACCTGTTGGCCAAGCGCGACAGCCTGCTGGCGCTGACCGAGGCGAATGCGTGAAACGTGGGCGCTCCCACTCTCCCCTCCCGTTCACGGGAGGGGCCGGGGGTGGGCATGGGCCCGCAGGGCCCACCCCGCTGCGACTAGCCAGCAAGCTGCCAAGTCTCGCTGCCCCTCCCGCAGGCGGGAGGGGAGGGTAGCGCGATGACCGAGGCTGCTCACAACGAAGACGCGCTCTACCTCGAACTCGATGGCTGGGAAGGGCCGCTCGACCTCCTGCTTGACCTCGCCCGGCGGCAGAAAGTCGACCTGAAGGCGATCTCGATCCTCGAACTGGTCGACCAGTACATCGCCTATATCGAGCAGGCCGAGGCGCTGAAGCTGGAGATCGCCGCCGACTATCTGGTGATGGCCTCGTGGCTGGCCTACCTCAAAAGCGCGCTGCTGCTCCCGCGCGAGGAGCAGGAAGACCCGAGCCCGGAAGAGCTGGCACTCCGGCTGCAACTGCGGCTGCAACGGCTGGGCGCGATGCGCGAGGCGGCGGCGCGGCTGATGGCGGGCGACCGGCTGGGCCGCGACGTTTTCGCTCGCGGTGCGCCCGAGGGGCTGCGCGTGCTCACCAAGAGCGCCTGGACCTGCGACTGGTACGACCTCATCAACGCCTATGGCCAGGTCAAGCTGCGCAACCAGCCGGTGGTGCACATGGTGCGCGAACGCCCGGTGATGAGCCTCGAAGCGGCCATCGACCGGGTGGCGGCAATGCTCGGGGTGACGCGCGACTGGCTCGAACTGCGCTCGATGCTGCCCGCCCATGCCGATCCGCGCCTCAAACGCTCGGCGCTCGCCTCCAGTTTCGTCGCCGCGCTCGAGCTGGCGCGCACAGGCCGGGCTGAACTGCGGCAGGAGGCGACCTTCGGCCCGATCCACCTGCGCCGGATGGCCTCATGAGCGAGGATAATGCCCCCGACGATCTCGTCCGCGCCGTCGAGGCCTGCCTGTTCGCGGCGGAGGAGCCGCTGACGAAAGATCAGATCGCGACTCACCTCGAAGGGGCGGAGGTCGGCCCGGCGCTGGCCGAGCTGGCCGAACACTATGCCCAGCGCGGCGTGCGGCTGGTCGAGCGAGGCGGGCGCTGGCAGTTCCAGACCGCGCCCGATCTTGCCCACCTGCTGCGGCGCGAGCGCGAGCAGGTCCGCCGCCTGAGTCGCGCCGCGACCGAGCTGCTCGCCATCGTCGCCTATCACGAGCCGGTCAGCCGCGCCGAGATCGAGGCGATCCGCGGGGTGCAGACCTCATCGGGCACGCTCGACGTGCTGATGGAGGCGGGCTGGGTGCGCTCGGTGGGGCGGCGCGAGGTGCCGGGCAGGCCGCTGATCTATGCCACGACTCCAGAGTTTCTCAGCCATTTCGGCCTTGCCAGCCGCCGCGATCTGCCCGGTATCGACGAGCTGAAGGCAGCGGGCCTGCTCGATCCGGTCGACGAGGCCTACGACGAGATGATGGGGGCGGATGAGGACAGTGGCAGCGATCCGGACGCGGGCGAGGATTCTTCGTCCTGAGCATTTGCAGCGCTGGTCATGCCGCTTTCGCGCCTCTATAGAGGGGGCGTCCTCAAACCGAAGAGTTGTCTCATGGGTCTTAGTGTCTGGCAGATTGCTATCATCGCCGTTGTCGTGCTCGTCCTGTTCGGGCGTGGCCGCATTTCCGAAATGATGGGAGATTTCGGCAAGGGCATTTCCAGCTTCAAGAAGGGCATGAACGAAGAGGCCGACAGGCCTGCCGAGAAGCCCGCCGGTCAGATCGGCGCGCCTTCTGCCAATGGCACCGGGGAACCGGTCGACAGCGCCAAGGCGACCGACAAGTCGGCGTCCTGATTTGCGAAGCGGCGTGAAGGTCCGCTGACATGTTCGACATCGGTGCTTCAGAACTGCTCGTCATCGTCATTGTGGCGGTGATCGTGATCGGTCCCAAGGACCTGCCGCTCGCCATGCGCACGGCCGGGCGGTGGATCGGGAAGATGCGCAAGATTTCCGGCCATTTCCGCAGCGGTATCGACGCCATGGTGCGCGAGGCCGAGCTGGAGGAGATGGAGAAGAAGTGGAAAGAGCAGAACGCCCGCATCATGCGTGAGCATCCGCAGGGCGGCCCCGCCGAGATGCAGCCGACCGGCGCCTATCCGCCCCCGGCCGCGGATCCGCCCCCTGCTTCGGCCGAAAGCGCCAAGCCGGTGGAATCTGCACCCACTCCTGCGCCCGAGAGCGCCGCCAAGCCGGGCGATCAGGCCTGACCATGGCGTTTTCGATCAAGGATCTCGACGACACGCAGGCTCCGTTGCTCGAACACCTGATCGAGCTGCGCGGGCGGCTGGTGCGGGCGCTGATCGCCTTTTCCATCGCCTTCTGCATCTGTTTCTACTTCGCCGATCCGATCCTCGGCTTCCTGATCCAGCCCTTGAAAAACGCCTTCCCCAATGGCGAGGGGCAGCTGATCTTCACCAAGCTTTACGAGGTGTTCTTCGTCGAGCTGAAGGTGGCGGTGTTCGCCGGGTTCTGTCTCAGCTTTCCGGTCATCGCCAACCAGATCTGGGCCTTCGTCGCGCCGGGGCTCTATGCGCGCGAGAAGAAGGCCTTTCTGCCGTTCCTGATTGCCACCCCGGTGCTGTTCATCATGGGCGCGGCGCTGGCTTACTATGTGGTGATGCCCACGGCCTTCACCTGGTTCCTCGGCTTTCAGGGTGAGGCGGGCGGCCTCAAGATCGAGGCGCTGCCGAGCGCGAACGAATACCTCTCGCTGGTGATGCAGTTCATCCTCGCCTTCGGGGCGAGCTTCCTCTTGCCGGTGCTGCTGATGTTGCTGCACACCGCAGGTATTCTCGAACGCGCGCAGCTGGCCAAGGCGCGCCGCTATGTGATCGTGGCGGTGTTCGCGGTGGCCGCGATCATCACGCCGCCCGATCCGGGCTCGCAGCTGCTGCTGGCGATCCCGCTGCTGATCCTGTTCGAAGGCTCGCTGTTGCTGATGCGCCTGGTTGAGAAGAAGCGCGCAGCCGAGGGCGAGGCAGAGCCGGAGGCCGAGTCCCCGGCCAGCGCCGAGCAACCCACCCCCGAATTCGGCGACCGCGACCTGCGCTGATTACTGCGCCGGGAACACCCGCCGTCCCGCCACCCAGGTCTGCAACACGCGGGTGGTGCGCAGCTCCTCGGGCGAGGTCAGCAGCGGGTCGTTATCGAGCACCACGAAGTCGGCGCGCTCGCCCACCTGCAGGCTGCCGAAGCGGCCCTCGGCATATCCGGCATAGGCTCCGGCGGCGGTATAGGCGGCCAGCGCCTGTTCGCGGGTCACGCGCTGCTCGGGCATCCAGCCGCCCGCTGGCTCGCCCGCTGCATCCTGCCGGGAGATCGCCGTGGCAAGGCCAGCCAGCACGTCCACCGGCTCTACCGGCGCGTCACTCCCGAAGGCGAGCAGTGCGCCCGCATCGGCGAGCGAGCGCCAGGCATAGGCACCCGCCAGCCGGTCGGGCCCGACTCGCACCTCCGCCATCAGCCGGTCCGAAGCCATGTGCACGGGCTGCATCGAGGCGATCACGCCATGCTGGCCGAACCGGGCAATATCTGCGGGGTCGACGATCTGCGCGTGTTCGATGCGCCAGCGCCGTTCGCCCGGATATTCGGCGGCGAGTTCGTCGATGGCGGCCAGCGCCTCGTCGTTGGCGGCATCGCCGATGGCGTGGATCGCCACCTGAAAGTCGTCGAGCGCGGCGCGGCTCATGATGTTGCGCAGCTGGGTGCCGCTGGTCACATCAATCCCGAGGTTGGCCGGATCGTCGGCATAGCCGGTCTTCAGACGTGCCCCGCGCGAGCCGAGCGCGCCATCGAGCCAGACCTTGATCCCGCCCATGCGCAGCTTGTCGTCATAGAGCCACAGCGTCGGCCCGGTGCCGCCGATCAGCAGCATCTCTTCAAGATCGCCCGCATAGGCCATGATCCGCATCTGCAACCAGCCGGCATCGCCCGCGCGGCGATAGCTCATCCAGTCGGCAAGGCTGGTGCCCATGTCGGCGACGGCGGTGATCCCGTGCTCGAAAAAGATCTTCTGCGCCGCGAACAGCGCCTGCTCGCGGTCTTCCGGCAGCGGCGGCGGCACCGCCTGATCGACCGGAGCCATCGCCGCGTCGATCAGTACGCCGGCTGGCTGGCGGCCATTGCCCAGGCGCAGGATGCGTCCGCCCGCCGGATCGCGCGTCTGCGCGGTGATCTCGGCGGCGGCCAATGCGGCGGAGTTGGCCCAACCGGCATGGCCGTCGATCCGGCTCAGCCAGACCGGGCGGTCGCCGACCACGGCGTCGAGTTCGGCGGCGGTGGGATAGCGGCCGAGGCCCCATTGCTCCTGATTCCAGCCGTGCCCGAGCAGCCACGGGCGCTCGGGATACTTGGCAGCATAGTCCGCGATCAGCGCCAGCGCCTCTTCCAGCGAACGGGTTTGCGAGAGGTCGAGCGTCATCGTGCCGAGGCCGAGCCCCATCACATGCGCATGGCTATCAATGAAGCCGGGCACCACGTGTGCGCCCTTCATGTCTTCGAGATAGTCGACCTTGCCCTCGGGCCCGTCGCCGAAGTCGAGCAATTCGGTGATCCGCCCCTCGTCGTTCACCACCATGGCGGCGAAGCGCTTGACCTTGCCCTCGGGCGTGATCGAGATGCCATCGACATTCTCGAACAAAGTATCGGCCAGCGCGGGCGAGGGGGCGAGGGCCAGCGCGATGGCGGAAGCCAGCAGCAGGCGCTTCATCGCGTCGCCTCCGGCAGGTGGCGGATCAGCGCGGAGGTGTCCTGCCGCGCGCCGCCCTGGGCCTGCACCTGCGCATAGAACTGGTCGACCAGCGCGGTGATCGGCAGCGACAGGCCCGCGTCCTTCGCCTCGGCCAGCGCGATGGCGAGATCCTTGCGCATCCAGTCGATGGCGAAGCCGAAGTCGAACTCGCCTGCGGCCATCGTGGCCCAGCGGTTTTCCATCTGCCAGCTCTGCGCCGCGCCGCCTGCAATCGCTTCCAGAACCTTGTCCATCGCCAGCCCCTCGGCCTGCGCCAGCCGGACAGCTTCGGACAGACCCGCCAGCACGCCCGCGATGCAGACCTGATTGACCGCCTTGGTTGCCTGCCCCGCGCCTGCCGCTCCGACATGAACGATGCGGGCGGCATAGGCCTCGATCACCGGTCGCGCGGCGGCCATCGCCGCATCGGACCCGCCGCACATGATCGAGAGCTTGCCGTTCTCCGCGCCTGCCTGTCCGCCCGAAACCGGCGCATCGAGAGCGAGGACCCCGCAGCTTTCCGCCTCCGCAGCAATGGTGCGGGCGATGGCGGGCGAAACCGTCGTATGATCGACGAACACGGCGCCGTCGCGCATCGCCTTCAGCGCGCCCTCATCGCCCAGCATCACGGCGGCAAGGTCGTTATCGTTGCCGAGACAGGCGAGCACCACGTCCTGCCCCTGCGCGGCTTCGGCGGGCGTTGCGGCTACCTGCACGGCAAGGCCTTCGTCTGCCAGCTTCGCCTGCCATGCTTCGGCGCGGGCAGCGGTGCGGTTAAAAACGGTGACCTGATGGCCGGCGCGGGCGAGGTGGGCTGCCATCGGCGCGCCCATCACGCCGAGGCCCAGAAAGGCGACTTTGCTCATGCGCACAGCCCTGCCGCGCTTCGCCGCGATGCGCAATCTTTGCCTTGCTCCATGCGTTCACCTATTTCCTTTGCCTGCCATTTCGGTCTAGGCGCTCCGGCATGACCGAAAGCGCCTCCGACAACGCCCTGACCATCGACACGATCCGCGCCGCCGCCGCCCGGATCGGTGACGCGGTGGTCCGCACGCCCACGCTGTTCTCCAGAACGCTGTCGCAGATGACCGGGGCGAATATCTGGCTCAAGTTCGAGAACCTCCAGTTCACCGCCGCTTACAAGGAGCGCGGCGCGCTCAACAAGCTGCTCCAGCTCGATCCGGCCGATCTGAAGCGCGGCGTGATCACCGCCTCGGCGGGCAACCACTCGCAGGGCCTGTCGTACCACGGCACCCGGCTCGGCGTGCCGGTCACGATCGTGATGCCGCGCACCACGCCCACGGTGAAGGTGATGCAGACCGAAAGCGTGGGCGGCAAGGTCGTGCTCGAAGGCGAGAACTTCGACGAGGCCTACGCCCATGCGCGCAAGCTGGAGGCCGAACTCGGCCTCACCTTCGTCCACCCGTTCGACGATCCGGCGGTGGCCTCGGGGCAGGGCACTGTCGCGCTCGAAATGTTTGCCGACGCGCCCCAGATCGACACGCTGGTGGTGCCCATCGGCGGCGGCGGGCTGATCTCAGGGATGGCCACGGTGGCCAAGGCGAAGGCCGAAGAGGAAGATCGCCGGATCGAAGTGATCGGCGTTCAGGCGCGCCTCTATCCCAGCATGTATGCCTGCACCAAGGGCAAGGACATGCCGAGCGGCGGCGATTCGCTGGCCGAGGGCATCGCGGTGAAGGAGCCGGGCAAGTTCACCCGCGAAGTGGTGGCGAAGCTGGTCGACGACATCGTGCTGGTCGACGAGCCGCATCTCGAAACGGCGGTGGCGCTGCTGTTGCAGATCGAAAAGACCGTGGTCGAGGGCGCGGGTGCGGCGGGGCTTGCCGCGGTGCTCGCCAACAAGGAACGGTTTGCCGGGCGCAACATCGGCCTCGTGCTGTGCGGCGGCAATATCGACACCCGTCTGCTCGCCAATGTGCTGCTGCGCGATCTGGCCCGTTCGGGCCGCCTTGCACGGCTGCGGATCACCTTGCAGGACCGGCCCGGTTCGCTGATGAAGGTGATGCACGAATTCGCCGAGGCCAACGTCAACATCCTCGAAATCTCGCACCAGCGGATCTTCACCAATCTGCCGGCCAAGGGCCTCGTCACCGACATCGAGTGCGAGGCGCGCGACAGTGTGCAGCTCGAAGCGCTGATCACACAGCTGCGGGCGAAGGGCTATTCGGTTAGTCATGTCGAACTGAACTGACCCGGAACGGGGCAATCCTTGCGTTCAGGCGCTCTGCGGGCGCAAATTAACGCTGCGCAGCCGTTCAAACATGGTTAAGATGCTTTAACCGGGCGATTCCCCTCGGCATGGTCCGGTGTATCGGCGCTGCCACGCGCCAGCCGCTGCCATGATGAGAGGATCGCCTCACAGTGACCGCACCCGTGCGTTTCCCCCGCTTCTTCGTGACGAGCCCCGCACCGTGCCCCTATCTGCCGGGCAAGACCGAGCGCAAGGTGTTCACCGAGCTGAACGGGCCGAACTCCGACGCGCTGAACGACGCCCTCTCGCGGATCGGGTTCCGGCGCAGCCAGAACGTTGCCTATCGCCCGAGCTGCGCCGATTGCCGCGCCTGCGTGTCGGTGCGCGTGGTGGCGGGCGAGTTCCGTGCCTCCAGCTCGCAGAAGCGGACCTTGAAGCGCAACTCTGATCTCGTGGTGAGCGAATGCCGCCCCTGGGCGACGGCAGAACAGTTTGCGCTGCTGCAACGCTATCTGTCGCACCGCCACCCCGGCGGCGGCATGGCGGCGATGGACGAAATCGACTTTGCCGACATGGTCGAGCACACCTCGGTCAGCACGGTGGTGATCGAATACCGCGAGCCGCGCGAGGATGGCGGCCCCGGCCGCCTGATCGCCGCCTGCCTGACCGACCGGCAGGGCGACGGCCTGTCGATGATCTACAGCTTCTACGATCCCGATTCCGAACGTTCTGGGCTCGGCACCTTCGTGATCCTCGACCACATCCGCCGCGCTGCGGCCGAGGGACTGCCCTATGTATATCTCGGCTATTGGGTCGAGGGTTCGGAGCGGATGCAGTACAAGGTGCGCTATCGCCCGCTCGACAAGCTCGGCCCCGAAGGCTGGCAGCGGATGAGCGACGAGGAGCAGGACCGCCAGATCGCGCGCGTGGTGAGCGGAGCCGGCGCGGCAGGCCCGGCACCGGCAGGCGCGAGCAAGGACTGCAATGCGGAGCTGACGCGGCGGGTGGTGAAGGTCTGAGGCGCTGATTGGGCACGGTCTCTGCGAGAACCGACCAAGCGCTAGCTGGCTCTGGGGACTGTGAGATGCACGGTGAGGCCACCTTTCGCCGGAGACGAAAAGCCTAGCGATCCGTTGAACCGCATCATCAGCCGATGGACCATCGGAATGCCCAGACCGAAACCCTTGGTGTTGCGCTGCCGTGCTTCGTCGAGCCGGAAAAAGGGTTCGAGCACCGGCTGATAGAATTCCTGCGCCAGACCCGGCCCATTGTCCGAGATATCGATCACCCAATCGCCATCGCGCCGGTGCAGGCTGACCACGGCCTCTCCGGCATACTGAACGGCGTTTTCGATCAAGGCCCGCAGGGCGAGCGCAAGCGGCTCGCGGAATGTCCTGACCCTGGGATCGGCGGATGCCACAATCGTGATCGCGTCGCCGTACCCGGACACCTCCGAGCGCAGGAATTCCGCCAGCGCAACCGTCTCGGGTTCGCAGGTGAAGTGCTGCGCGTTCAGATAGGCCTGTAGCGAGTCGAGCAGCTCGGTAATCTCCTCGATGCTGTCCCTCAGCAGCTGCGAGAGTTCATCGTCATCGACAAGACGGGTCGCCACCAGCTGCCGGGAAAGCGGGGTGCGCAGGTCGTGCGTGATCGCTTCGAAAGCGGCGGCCTGATCGCTGAGGAGGCGGGCAATCCGCTCCTGCATGACGTTCATGGCATGGGCGAGATCGCGCAGATCCTTGGGGCCGGTTTCCGAAATCGCGATCTGCTTTCCCTGCCCGATCGTCTCGGCAACATCGGTCAGCTGGCGCAGCGGCTTGCCGATCCGATGCAGGACAACGAGGCCGATGCCCATGAAGGCGGCGGTCAGCAGCATGGTCAGGACCATGGCGCGCCAGGCGACCGGCCACATGCTGGTGATGTCACGCGACTGAAAATTGAACCAGCTTCCGTCAGCCAGCTGCAACGAGCCCGCGAGGTTCCTGCCTTCTCCCTGCTCGGCGAGAAGGGCGAGATGAAGCGGTCGCCCGCCAAGCGAAGGCTCCCACGCGACGATGCGGGCGGCAATGTCGGCCAGCATTTCGTCGTCGCCTGGCGCCGCAACCATCGGGGCGGGCGACACATTGGCGAGCAGATAGCGCGTCGTCATGTTCGTCGCCGTTTGGGCCGGGGCGATTGCGTGCATCCGCTCGCCGACAATCAGCAGCTCCGCCACGCGGCGGGCGTGGTCATCGCGCAAAGTCTGCCGGTCGATGATCTGGTAGAATATCAGGCTGCCCGCCAGCTGCACCAGCCCGAGCGCAAGAAAGACGATCGCGATATGGACCGCGAAGCCCGGAGATAGCCGACGAAAAATAGCAGCTCTCTCCTCTCGCGGTTTCCCGATAGCGTTCATGGCGCGCCTCGGCTGTCCTCTCATCCCAATCGGCATGGCCCTGCGGTAATCCTCTCCCATGCTTGGTGGAAGGCGAGGCAATTGTCCACGGCCACGGCCACAAGTTTGTCGCGCCCCACCGGGCAGGCGGCATGGTCCGCGCCATCGGGCCAAGCCCCCCCTTGACACGTGTATTATATATATAACACAGTTGGCAGATAGGACAAAAAGGGCAGGGAGGCGATGCAGATGGCACTTCAGGAGATGCGGTGGAGAGAGACAGGTCCCCTTGCTGCCGCGCTGATCGTCATGGCGTGCCATCTCGCCCTGGGCGGGCGCTACGACCTGTTCCGCGACGAGCTGTATTTCATCGTCTGCGGCCTGCATCCCGCTTTCGGCTATGCCGATCAGCCCCCCGTGGTGCCGCTGATGGCGGCCTCGCTGTACAAATTGGGCCTCGGCGCATGGGGGCTGCGCATTCCCACCGCCATCGCTGCGGGCGCGCTGGTGTGGCTGGCGATGCGCTTTGTGCGTCTGCTCGGCGGGGGCGGACTGGCGATGGGGCTGGCCGGGCTCGCCTGCGCGATCGCGCCGATGCTGATGGGGCTGGTGTCCACGCTGGGCACTTCCGCCTTCGAACCGCTGACCTGGACCGCCATCGCCTATCTGCTGGTCAAGGCCGCGCGCGAGGGCGATGACCGCGCGCTGATCCTCGCCGGACTGGTTGCGGGCGTCGCGCTCGAAATCAAATATTCGATGGTGTTCTGGATGCTGGGCCTGACCATCGGCCTTGTCGCAATGCCCGAGCGGAGGCTGCTGCGGCGGCGCGCATTCTGGATCGGCGCGCTGCTCGCGGGGCTGATCGCACTGCCGTCGTTCCTGTGGCAATATGCTCACGGCTTCCCGTTTCTGGAACTGGGCGCGGCGGCCAGAAACAAGAATACCGAAGTCGCGCTGCTGCCGTTTGTCGGCAACCAGATCTTCGTGATGAACCCGGCGCTTGCGCCGCTGTGGATCGCCGGGCTTATCGCGCCGCTTGTCGTCAGACAGCTCAGGGATCTGCGCTTTCTGGTGATCGCGGCCTTGGTCGTCTTCGTGATTGTCCGCATCGGGCACGGCAAGGACTACTATCTCGCGCCGCTCTACCCGATGCTGTTCGTGATCGGCGCGGCGGCGCTGGCGCCGCTGGTGCGCGGGGTGGCGGGCAAGACGATAGCCGGGGTGGGGGTGACGGCAGCCGCGGCCTTCTCCACGCTGGTGGCACCGCTGGCGCTGCCGATCCTCTCTCCGTCCGTGCTTGAGGTCTATATGCAGCGGATCGGCATCGCGCCGCAGCAGCAGGAGCGCAACTTCACGGGCACCACCTTGCCGCAAGTCATGGCCGATCAGCTTGGCTGGCGCGATTTCACCGAGCAGGTGGAGGCGGCCTGGAACCGCATTCCCGCCGCCGAACGCGCGGTGACCGCCATCAAGGCGGACAACTATGGTGGGGCCGCCGCCCTCGACATCTATGGCACGGGCCTGCCGCCGGTGCTGAGCGGGCACAACCAGTATTTCCTGTGGGGGCTGCGCGGGCAAGAGCCGGTCAACGTGCTGTCTATCGAGCATAATCCTGAGGACATGCGCCCCTATTGCGAGCAAGTCATCGTGCTGGGGAAGACCTGGTCGCGCTACGCCATGCCGCACGAGAACGGCAAGTCCATCGCGCTGTGCCGGGGGGTAAAGCCCTCGCTCGGCGAGCTGTGGCCTCAGCTCAAGCTCTATTGGTAGGGCGGGGCGCGCTCAGCTCTCGCCGCGATAGAGGGTCGCTTCGGCCTCGCGCCGCCGCACCAGCCCCTTCATCACCTTGCCCCCGGCATGGACCCAGCGCGAAAACTCCTGTGCGGCCCCCTCATGGTCGCCCGCGATGTGCAGCCGCGTCAGCGTCGCCCGCGCAATGGCGCCGGTGTTGTAGTGGAACGAGACCAGCGCATCGAACTGCGGCTGGCTGGTCGGGGCAGCGCCGATAGCCTCGGCGACCTCCCCGGCGTGGCGTGCGAGATCGGCCTCCAGCCGCGCGTCGCATTGCGCGCGGGTCCAGACCGTGCCGGGGCCGATGCCGGGCCCGGTTGCGCCCCAGCCGATGGTCCACGGATCGCCGCCCGTGCCCGGATCGGGGTAGGCCTCGACCATGCCGTCAGGCCGCAGCCTGGCCAGCCCCTCGAATCGGCGAACCAGCGCCACCCCCGCAGGGCCGACCGCAAGCGGGGCGGGAAGCTCCAGCGCAGCGTCGATAGCGCTGTCGAGCGCGCGGACATCAGCCTCGCGCAAAGGGCGGGCGAGCAGGTGGCGGACGGCGGCGAAAATGGGAGTGCGGTTCATGGGGCAATGCTCCGGCAAGGCGAATCGCCTCCCCGGTTAGGCATTTCCAACCCGTGTAGGAAAGCGCCCAAACAAAAGGCCGCCCGGTTTCCCGAGCGGCCCCTTTTGTTTGCTGCCCTACCGCTTCGCTGCCTGAGGGCAGCAAAACGACAGGTAGGCGCGGCTCTTACGAGCTGTAGTACATGTCGTATTCGACCGGGGCAGGGGTCTGCTCGGTGCGATAGACTTCCGGCCACTTCAGCTCGATGTAGGCATCGATCTGGTCCTTGGTGAACACGTCGCCCTTCAGCAGGAACTCGTGGTCGGCCTGGAGCGCTTCGAGAGCTTCACGCAGGCTGCCGCAGACGGTCGGGATATCGGCCAGTTCTTCCGGCGGCAGGTCGTACAGATCCTTGTCCGACGACTCGCCGGGGTGGATCTTGTTCTCGATGCCGTCGAGGCCCGCCATCAGCAGCGCCGCGAAGGCAAGGTACGGGTTCGCCAGCGGATCGGGGAAGCGGAACTCGACGCGCTTCGCCTTCTCGCCCGAGCCATAGGGAATGCGGCACGAGGCCGAACGGTTGCGGGCCGAGTAGGCCAGCAGCACCGGCGCTTCGAAGCCCGGCACCAGACGCTTGTAGCTGTTGGTGGTCGGGTTGGTGAAGGCGTTGCAGGCCTTCGCATGCTTGATCACGCCGCCGATGAAATAGAGGCAGGTCTCGGACAGACCGGCATATTCGTTGCCGGCGAAGGTCGGCTTGCCGTCCTTCCAGATCGACATGTGGGTGTGCATGCCCGAGCCGTTATCTTCCTTGATCGGCTTCGGCATGAAGGTCGCGGTCTTGCCATAGGCATGGGCGACCTGATGCACGACGTACTTGTAGACCTGCACGCGGTCGGCGGTTTCGACCAGCTTGCCGAAGGTGATGCCAAGCTCGTGCTGGGCAGCGGCCACCTCGTGGTGGTGCTTGTCCATCGGCAGGCCCATTTCGAGCATGGTCGAAACCATCTCGGCACGGATGTCCATGCAGCTGTCGACCGGCGCGACGGGGAAGTAGCCGCCCTTGGCGCGCGGACGGTGGCCCATGTTGCCGCCTTCCATCTCGGTGGCGGTGTTGGTCGGCAGCTCGATGTCGTCGATCTGGAAGCCCGAACCGGCATAGCCGTCCTCGAAGCGCACGTCGTCGAACATGAAGAACTCGGGCTCGGGGCCGACGTAGACGGTGTCACCGATGCCGGTGGTCTTCAGGTAGGCCTCGGCGCGCTTGGCGGTCGAGCGCGGGTCGCGGCTGTAGAACTCGCCGTCCGACGGCTCGACGATGTCGCAGTTGATCGAGATCATCGGTGTGGCGCTGAACGGGTCGATGTAGACCGCGTCACAGTCGGGCTTCAGGATCATGTCGGATTCGTTGATGGCCTTCCAGCCGGCGATCGACGAACCGTCGAACATCAGGCCTTCTTCCAGCGCATCCTCGTCGATGGCACCGGCGCACATCTGCAGGTGCTGCCACTTGCCCTTCGGATCGGTGAAGCGGAGGTCGACCCACTCGATCCCCTCTTCCTTGATGCGCTTCACGATATCAGCAGGAGTTGCCATGATAATCCTTCCTATGGAGTGTTTGGCGTGAACAGAGGGCGGGCCGCGCTGGCCCGCAAAAATGGTTGTGCCGGGCCGCTCAGATAGCGGCTTCGTCCTGCTCTCCGGTGCGGATGCGGACGGCGGTCTGAATGTCGGAGACGAAGATCTTGCCGTCACCGATGCGGCCGGTCTTGGCGGCGGCGGCGATGGCATCGACCACGGCGTCGGCCTGGCCGTCGGCCACGATCACCTCAAGCTTAACCTTGGGCAGGAAATCGACCACATATTCGGCGCCGCGATAAAGTTCGGTATGACCTTTCTGGCGGCCAAAGCCCTTGGCCTCGGTCACGGTGATACCCGAAACGCCCACTTCGTGCAGGGCATCCTTCACTTCATCGAGCTTGAACGGTTTGATGATGGCTTCGATTTTCTTCACTTTACCCCTGCCGTACTGTCCGGCGCCCGATCTGTTTCAGGATCGCCGATGGTGCCGCTTCCCCGGCAATCACATCAAGGTATTAACAAGAATCGTGCCAAGGTGTGTTGCACTGAATTAGACAATCGCAAGCCTAAGCGAAAGGCCCGATTTTTGGCATTTTCTAAGCCCGAGCCGCGCTGCGGTGAAACAGGCGGAAACAGGCAGCCCGGGGCTATGTGCCTAATTGTTGTGCAGGCAATGCCGCATTAGCGGGCAGGCCGGTCAGAGACGCAGGCCCGCATATTCGTCGCAACCCGCCATCAGGTTGAGCGACTGCACCGCAGCTCCGCTGGCGCCCTTGCCGAGGTTGTCTAGCACGGCGATCAGGCGCGCGGTCTTGCCTTCGGCATCGGCGCAGACGTGGATGTCGATCCCGTCGGACGGTTCGGCCTCGGCGCGCAGCACCAGCTCTTCGGGGCAGTCCTCGTGCACGGTGATCGTGCGCATCCCGGCATAGGCCTCGGCGAGGCAGGCGCGCAGGTCGGCGGGCGGGGCGGCCTTGCGCATCGCTTCGATCGGCAGCGGAACCTCCACCACCATGCCGCGATAGGCGGGCACCACCGAAGGCGCGAAGACCGGCGGATATTCGAGCCCCGTGCGCGCCTGCATCTCGGGCAGATGCTTGTGCGCAAGGGTGAGACCATAGGTGCGGAAGGCGATGTCGGGCTCGTCCTTGAAGCGCGCGATCAGCCCTTTGCCGCCGCCCGAATAGCCCGAGACCGCGTTGACCGTATAGGGCCAGTCACGCGGGAGCATCCGGGCGCGGATCAGCGGGGTGATCAGCGCGATGAACCCGGTCGAATAGCAACCGGGGTTCGAGACCTGCCTGGCGCCCGCCACCACTTCGCGGCCGACGATCTCGGGAAAACCGTAGATCCAGCCGGGCGCGGTGCGGTGCGCGGTGGAGGCGTCGATCACCCGCGTGCCGCTGGCCGGATCGATCATCGCCACGGCTTCGCGGGCGGCATCGTCGGGCAGGCACAGGATCACGAAATCGGCGAAGTTCAGCGCGGTCTTGCGGCAGTCGGCATCCTTGCGCTCGGCCTCGCTCAGGCGAACCAGTTCGAACTCGTCACGGCCTGCCAGCCGGTCGGCGATTTCGAGCCCGGTGGTGCCGGCACCACCGTCGATGAACACATTGAATGCCATTGTTTTTCCTCAGCCTGCCGCTGCCGGTTCGAGCCGGTCGATATGGACATAGCCCACCGGGCCTTCGAGCGAGAGACAGCCCCAGGCCCAGCTACCGGTGATATCGAGTAACTCGAAGCTGTCGCCTTCCATCAGCACGCACAGCTCTTCGGCCTCATTCGAGGGCAAGGTATGCAAGGTGGCGCCGCCGGGCATGACCGCGCGCGGCTGCGGCACCGCATAGTGCGGCACGAAGTGTTTGCCCGCGAGGCCGATGTGCGCGAGGTCGCCGCGCAGGGGCAGGTCGTGGCCCTGCGGCCGCGTCACCGGGCCGGTCAGTGCAAAGGGGCCCTGTACGTGCGTGGCAGGCTGGGTATCTTGGTTCTGGCTCAAGCGCCGGTTATCCGTAAGTGCTGGCTACAAGCGGCTGCGCTTAGACGGCGCGGCCCCATGGGGCAAGGCCGCGCGGTGAACGGGCGTTAACCGAAGCGCTGGCGCAACATATGGAACGCTGCCCTGAGGCCCAGCGCCTCGCCGCCCTTGGGCCGACCGGGCTTGGCCGCCGGACGCCAGGCGAAGGTGTCGAAATGGGCCCAGTCGATCGGCGTGCCATCGGCCTTCTCGCCCACGAATCGGTCGAGGAACAGCGCCGCCACGCTGGCCCCGGCATAGCCATTGCTGGGGCTGTTGGTGAGGTCGGCGATGGGCGACTTCAGCCACTCGCCATAGGCATCGTGCAGCGGCAGACGCCAGACCGGGTCATCGCTCTCGATCCCGGCGGCCAGCAACGCCTCGGCGGTGGCATCCTTGCGGGCGAACATGCCGGGCAGGTCCGGCCCCAGCGCCACGCGGGCCGCGCCGGTGAGGGTGGCGAAGTCGATCACCAGCTCGGGCGCGCTTTCGCTCGCCAGCGCCAGCGCATCGGCCAGCACCAGACGTCCTTCGGCGTCGGTGTTGCCGATCTCGACCGACAGCCCCTTGCGGCTGGCGAGGATATCGCCCGGACGGAAGGCATTGCCCGAAATCGCGTTCTCGACCGCGGGGACCAGACATTGCAGCCGCACCTTGAGCCCGGCCTGCATGATCCATTCCGACAGGGCGAGGGCATGGGCCGCGCCGCCCATATCCTTCTTCATCAGCAGCATCCCGGCCGATGACTTTACATCGAGCCCGCCCGAATCGAAACACACCCCCTTGCCGACAATGGCCACGCGCGGGTGGGCATCGTCGCCCCAGTTCAGCTCGATCAGGCGCGGGGCGTGCTTGCGCTCCGCCGCGCGGCCCACGGCGTGGACCATCGGAAACTCTTTTTCGAGCCGGTCGCCGCGTACCACGTCGATGCTCGCGCCATGGGCCTTGGCGATGCGTTCGGCCTCGGCTTCGAGCGCGGCGGGGCCCATGTCCTCGGCGGGCGTGTTGACCATGTCGCGCACCAGCGCCACCGCGCGCGCCTCGGCCTCGACCGCTTCGATCCTGCCGGCCTCGGTGGTCAGCAGCACACGCGGGCCTTCGCCCTCGGCCTCGGCGAGGTAGCGGGTGAAGCGATATTGCGCCGTTTGCCAGCCGTGCAGGGCAGGGCCCGCCGCACCGCTGGCGAGTCGGTAGGTTCCGGCGGGCAGAACTTCGGCCAGTTTGGCCAGACACCAGCTCGAAAGGTCGTCGGGATTGGCCACGCCGCCGACCGCAAACCACCCGTCGCCCTCGGGCACGATGGCGGTTTCATAACCGCCCCCCTTGAACTTTTGCGCAGCCAGCGTAGCGCGTTGCGGACCGCTCAGCCGCTTGGCGAAATCGTCGAAGCTGGCGGTGTTCACGAGGTGGATCGTGTGCGCGTCCTGGCCACGATCCGGCTGGATCAGAGGTTCTGTAATGCTCATAAAGCAGTCGCTTGCCTATTCAGGGCGAATTTGGGAAGAGACGAAGGGTATGATGCGCAAATATTTCTGGCTCGCCTCCGCGCTTGCGTTGGTCTCCTGTCAGGAGGCGCAACAGCCCAATCAGCCGCCGCAGACGCCGACTCCGCCCGAGGCGGTGGCATCGGGCGCCGATGAAGCGGAAGCCCCCGCTGGCGGCGCACGGCAGGTGAAGGAGGAGACGGACACGTTCGTCTTCGAATACTCCTATCCCCAGGCCGCGGGCGACAATCCGGTTCTGGCCAAGTGGCTCGACAACCAGCTGGAGAAGCGCCGTGACGAACTGGCGCTTAACGCTGCCCGCGACAAGGAAACCGCGCGCGATAACGGCTTCCCGTTCAACAAGTATTTCTCGACCACCGAGTGGCAGGTGGTCGCCGATCTGCCCGGCTGGCTGAGCCTCTCGGCCGAAATCTCCACCTATACCGGCGGCGCGCACTCGAACTACGGGTTCGATTCGATGGTGTGGGACGAGGAGCGGAATATCCCGGTCGAACCGATCGCCTTCTTCACCTCGCCCGATGCGCTCGATGCGGTGCTGGGCAAGGAACTGTGCGAGCAGCTCAACAAGGAGCGCGGCAAGCGGCGCGGCGAGCCGGTGCCCGAGGGTTCGACCGAAATGTTCGATGCCTGCGTGGCGATCAGCGAGCCGAACCTGTTGCTCGGCTCAGCGGGCGGGCACAAGTTCGACCGCATCGGCGTGAAGATCGCGCCCTATATCGCCGGGCCGTGGGTGGAGGGGAGCTACGAGTTCACCTTTGCCATGACCCCGGCGATGCTGGAGACGGTGCGTCCCGAGTATCGCGAAATTTTCGCAGTCGGGAAGTAGGGAAGGATCGTTGACCAACAGGGTTGTCCGTCTCCTTGTTCTCGGTTCGAGCGGCTGCCTGGTCTCTGCCTGCAATGTGGGAGGCCCTCCTGAGTGCACCGAGCGAAGCCCAGCGCAAATAAATCTTCGTTCAGTAGCGCTTGCGAACGCATCGCGGTGGATGCCGCCTAGAGTAGGATACACTAAAGCAAAGACGTTTGCAGCCGATGCATTAGAGAATCAGTGCTGCACGCTCGAGAAAATTGACGATGAAACCAGAGATAATCTGGGTGAAGTATGGGTGAACACCCGCAATGTTGAGTATATATTCAGGTCGCGTGTAAGCGGCGATGTTGGAACTGAAACAAGCACCGATGCAGCAGTAGATGCATGCGGAATTTTCATCCAACAATTGAAAGAAACGCATTTCTCCGAGGATTAGGCAGGCGGTGGCTCGAAATTGCGCGCAAGCCGCGCTACATGGACGCCATGACCAAATACCAACACGTAGAAGCCGACGCCGATATGGTGCGTGACGGCACGATCAAGCTGCACGGCCCCGAGGGTTTTGCGGGCATGCGCAAGGCCGGGCGGCTGGCCGCCGAAATCCTCGATGCGCTGGCCGACCATGTCCGCCCCGGTGTGACCACTGGCGAGCTGGACGACATCGTGCGGCAGATGACGCTGGCAGGCGGCGGCGTGCCCGCTACGCTCGGCTATCATGGCTACACGCACTCGTGCTGCATCTCGCTCAACCATGTGGTTTGCCACGGTATTCCGGGCGACAAGAAGCTGAAGGATGGCGACATTCTCAACATCGACGTCACCCCGCTGGTCGATGGCTGGCACGGTGACACCAGCCGGATGTTCCTCGTCGGCGATGTGCCGCTGAAGGCACGCAAGCTGGTCGAGGTGACTTACGAGTGCCTGATGATCGGCATCGCCGAGGCGCGCCCCGGTGCGCGGGTAGGCGATATCGGCGCGGCGATCCAGGCCCATGCCGAGCGGCATCGCTATGGCGTGGTGCGCGATTTCTGCGGTCATGGCCTTGGTCGGCTGTTCCACGATGCGCCCGAGGTGGTCCACGCCGGGCGCGCCGGGACGGGGCCGGAACTGCGTCCGGGCATGTTCATGACCATCGAGCCGATGATCAACCTCGGCAAGCCCGCGGTGAAGGTGCTGAGCGACGGCTGGACCGCGGTGACGCGCGACAAAAGCCTGTCGGCGCAGTTCGAGCATTCGATCGGCATCACCGAGGATGGCTGCGAAATCTTCACCAGGAGCCCGACCGGACGCGATCAGCCGCCTTACGTCTGATGTGAAAGGTTGATCGGGCGCAAGGAATTGCACGCCGTACGATAGCATATTGCCAGCTTCTCGTTTCGGAGCCCCTCGATGTCGAAGATTGCCCTCAAGTTGTCGCTGCTGGCCCTGCCGCTGGTTCTCGGCGCCTGTCAGACCGTGGCCGCCGAGGAGGCCGGGGTTGCCCCTCCGGTTGCCTCGTCCGAGGGCCATGCGCTGGCGCAGGCGGCCTGTGCGGGGTGCCATTCGGTGGAGCGTTATGGCCTGTCGCCGAACCCCAAGTCGCCCGAGTTCCCGACCATCGCCAATGCGCGCGGGCTGAGTGTGGCGACGCTCACCAACTGGCTACGCAACGCGCACAACTATCCCGAAGAGATGGACTTCTATCTCGAGGATGACGAGACCGCCTCGCTGGTGAACTATATCCTCAGCCTGCGCGACGAGGCCTACCAGCCGCCGCGCTAATGTGATCCGTTCGTCCTGAGGAGGGCACGAAGCCGCAGGCTGAGAGCCCGTCTCGAAGGACCGGGACTTACCCCTCGCGCGAAGCCCGGATGGCCGCACCGCCGGCGAAAGGCGCCATGGCCACCAGCACGAGGCTGATCGCGGCGGTGAGGGCGAGCCCGCCTTCGCCGCCGGTGGAGAGCGCGCCCGCGCCGAAGATCAGCAGCGGCACGGCGAGCGGGATCACCAGCAGTCCGGCCAGCGCCGCCCCGCCGCCGCGCAGACCCACGGTGACAGCGGCGATGATGATGCCGATCGCGGCAAGGCCCGGCGTTCCGGCCAGCAGGCCCAGTTCGACCACGCGCAAGGTTGCGCCGTCGATGCCCACCAGCGCGCTGGCGGGCAGGGCGGCCAGCATCACGAACGGCCCGAAGCTCAGCCAGTGGGCGATCAGGCGCACGGCCACCACCAGCTCTTCGGAGAGGCCGCGCAGGGCCCACTGGTCGAACATACCCGCTTCGAGGTCGGGTGCGAACAGCCGGTCGAGCGGGAGGATCGCGGCGAGCAGCGCGGCGACCCAGATCACCCCGCCGCCGGTGCCTGCCAGCAAGGTGGGGTTGGGGCCGACCGCGAAGGGGTACAGCATCGCCACGGCGAGGAAGAACAGCAGCGGCAGCAAGGTGCCGCCGCCCTGCGTTCCGGGGAGCAGGCGGGCAAGGTCGCGCCGCAGCAGCGCCAGCGCCGCGCTCATTGGACGTGCTCCGCCAGCGCTAGTCGGGTGAGCGCGGGCAGGGCGAAGGTCTGGTGGCTGGCGATCACCGCGATGCCGCCCGCGGCAAGGTGCTCGGCCACCAGCGCCTCGACCAGCGCGACGGCATGGGTGTCGAGCCCGTTGAGCGGCTCGTCGAGTAACCAGATCGGCGTGCGCTGACCGATCAGGCGAGCCAATGCGGCGCGTTTGCGCTGTCCGGTCGAGAGATAGCGCACCGGCACGTCAAGCAGAGCCTCCAGCCCGAGCCGGTCGATCCCGAGCGCTTCGCCGCCGTCGATCCGCCGCCAGAACGCAAGTGCCTCGCCGAGCGGCTGGTGTTCGTCGAGCGCGGGGCGTTCGTCGAGCAGGGCCAGCGCGCCTTGCCGCTCGACCGCGCCGGAATAGGGCCGCGCGAGTCCTGCCAGAATGCGCATCAGGCTCGACTTGCCGATGCCGTTGGCACCCGCCAGTTGCAGCGCCTCGCCGGGGCCAAGCGCCAGCGACAGCCCCGCAAACAGCAGCCGGTCGCCGCGTCGGCAGGCGAGATTGGTCGCACGGATATGGCACTCTTCCATCGGCTCGTGCGTTAGGCGATGGAACAGAGCCTAACAAGTCAGGGGATTCGCATCATGACCGACCAGTCTTCGACCGCCATCGACACGCCCAGCGAACTGGAAAGCGCGCTCGCCCGTCTGCCCGAGTGGACGCTGGGCGATGCGCACAAGTCGATCTCGCGCGGGTTCGCCTTTGCCGACTTCTCCGAGGCCTTCGCCTTCATGACCCGCGTGGCGATGCTGGCCGAGCAGCACGATCATCATCCCGACTGGGCCAATGTTTACAACAAGGTGGCGATCACGCTGACCAGCCACGATGCGGGTGGCCTCACCGCGCGGGATTTTCGGATGGCCAGCGCGATTGATGCCTTGGTTGATTGAGCCACAAGAACTAGCATCCGCTCGCCCTGAGCTTGTCGAAGGGCCGTATTTCTTTGCGACCAAGGACAAGGGCAATCCTTCGACAAGCTCAGGATGAGCGGGGTGGGGGGCTCAGGGCGAGCGGGGGAGGGTGATGAGGCTTATAGGCCCAGATGCTCCGCCCCGTTCGGTATCTGCGCCGTCGACTTTGCCACGGTATCCCCCGCCGCCTCGGCCCTTCCGCCGAGATAGCGCGCCAGAAACTCCTCGGTGATCGCGTTGAAGGCGATGTTGTTCTCGGGCCGGTGGAACCCATGCCCCTCGTCAGGAAATAGCACATAGGTGACCGGAATCCCCGCCGCCTCCATCGCGCTCACGATCTGGTCGCTTTCGGCCTGCTTCACGCGCGGATCGTTCGCGCCTTGCCCGATCAACAGCGGCTTCACGATCTCGCTCGCCTTGTAAAGCGGGCTGATCGACTTCAGGAACGCCAGCCCCTCAGGCGTGGTCGGGTTGCCCATCCGCTCGTGGAACTGTTTTACCAGCGGCTCCCAATAGGGCGGGATCGTCTCCAGCAGCGTCTCCAGGTTCGACGGGCCGACAATATCCACCCCGCAGGCGAACACCTCGGGCGTAAAGGCAAGGCCCACCAGCGTTGCATAGCCGCCGTAGGAGCCGCCCATGATCGCCACCTTGTCGCGCGCGGCAATGCCTTGCTCCACCGCCCATTCGACCGCGTCGATCAGGTCGTCGTGCATCTTGCCCGACCATTCGAGGTTGCCCGCGTTGATGAAGCTCTTGCCGAACCCGGTGGAGCCGCGGAAGTTCACCGACAGCACCGCATAGCCCCGGTTCGCCAGCCACTGGTGCGTGCGGTTGTAGCCATAGCCATCGCGCGCCCATGGCCCGCCGTGGACCAGCAGCACCATCGGCACCGGCTCGGAGGGAATGCCGTCGCCATCCCCGTCGCAGGCCGGAGGAAGGGTCAGGAACGAGGGCAGGGTGAGCCCGTCGCGGCTGGTGATCTCCAGCGCGTGCATCGGCTGGAGCGGCGCGCCTTCCAGCTCGGGCCGGGTGTTGTAGAACTCGGTCAGCGTTTCGGCGTCGCGGTCGTAAAGATAGGCGCGGATCGGCGCGGTCAGCGGGTCGTTCCAGACCAGCCACTTGCGGTCGTCGTCGGTGCGCGACTGAATGCCGAAATCGCCGTCGAGCCGTTCGCGCAGCCAGGCCAGCGCCTTGCCGATAGCGGGGTCGATAGCGTGGTGCTCGGTGCGCAGGTAGGTTGCGCTCCAGGCCTGCACAACGCCCGTTCTGGTGTCGCGCATGGTGCCGCCGATGTCGGCCTTGTCGTGCTCGGCAATGAGGGTGCGTTCGCCGGTGGCGGTGTCCTCGGCGTAGAGCGCGGCGGTGTCGCGGCCGCGGCTGTCGATCCAGTAGAGGATGCTGCCGTCGGTGGTGTAGCCGGCGGTGCTGGTGGTGAGCGCATCGTCCATGCCGATGCTCTCGCGCGGGGCTTCGGACACCACCCCATCGACGATCTCGAACATGTCGTTGCCGCCCGCTGCGTTCTGCTGGATCGCCCAGCGCAGCGTCAGGCTGTCGTCGCTTTCGAAGCCGACATAGGCGTTGTTCTCGTAGACCAGCTCAAGTTCGCCGGTCTTGAGATTGAGCTTGTGGACATCGTGAAAACGCGGATCGCGGTTGTTGATGCCGACGAGGATCGTGTCCTTGATGGTGTCGGAGGCGCCGACGATCTGGGCGCGGGTGTTTTCGAACGGGGTCAGGCAGCGTTCCTCGCCGCTTTCCACATTCACCTGATAAAGCAGGAAGTTTTCGTCGCCGCCTTTGTCCTGAATGTAGAGCAGCGAGGTGGAATCGGGCGCCCAGAAATAGGCCGGGATCGGGCGCTCGGCGGCGCTGGTCATGCGGCGCGGGTTTTCGGGATCGCTGGCGGGAGCCATCCACACGTTCATCACGCCCTCATGCGGGGCCATCCAGCTCACCCACTGGCCATCGGGGCTGATCTTGCCGCCCGAGCGGGTCGGGTTGCCGAAGATGTGATCGCGCGGGATCAGGGGAACGGTGGCAAGAGCGTCGGCGGTGGTGGTCATGGGGTCTCCCTTGGGTTGCTTGAGAGCTAGGGATTGTGTGGCGGAATGGGAAGGGCGGGGCTGGGAGAAGTCGGGGCGCGAAGTTGACGAAGTTGACCGTGCGTCACCCGGCGTTCGGGGGGGAAACCCGAGGATTGACAGGGGTTTGCGCGATATCGGCGAAGTTGACACTTTGCCGGATTGCGGCGCGAAAGCAGACAATGGGAAAGAGCGGGCGTTCTGTAGACTCCAGTGCGGTCTGTAGGAAAGGTCAGCGCGCGGCCTTCGTCCAAATGGCTATAGCGCCGGATTACTATAACAATGCCAGGTAAAGATCGCGAGCGCGCCCCGATGCGGCCGCCAGCCTTCGGCCAGCGCACGCGTGGCCTTTTCGTCGGGCCGTTCCTCCAGGCCCAAGATCTTCCCGATCCCGGCCATCACCGCCAGATCGCCCGCAGGCCAGATATCGGGGCGGCCTTCGGCAAACAGCAGGTAAACCTCCGCCGACCACCGCCCGATGCCCTTGATCCGCACCAGCTCGGCAATCGCGGCCTCGTCGTCTGCGGGCAGGTTTTGCAAGTCCAGCTCGCCCGCGTGGACCAGTTCGCACAAGCTTCGCGCATAGCCCTGCTTCTGCCGCGACAACCCGCAAGCGCGCAGCGTGTCGAAATCGCGGGCCAGCAGTTCGGCAGGGGGAATGTCCTCGCCCAGCTCGGCCTCCAGCCTGGCCCACATCGAGGACGCCGCCGCCACGCTCACCTGCTGGCCGACGATCGTGCGCAGCAAGGTGCGATAGCCGCGCTCGCGGATGCGCGGTTCGGGATAGCCGCAGGTTTCCAGCGCGCGCGCAATCGCCGGTTCGCGCGCGGCAAGCCAGTCGAGGCTGGTGGTGATCTGATCCGAGCTAAGTCCCATGCGCGCCCTTCTTGCCAATTTTCGCTGCATTGCCTAGCAGCCTTCGCGAAACCAGCAGAGGGATTGCCACATATGCCGCAGCTTACCGTCGTCAGCCGTTCGGGCGAGGAAAAGACCGTCGAGGTTGCTGAAGGCCTCACCGTGATGGAGGCCATCCGCGACAACGGGTTCGACGAGCTGCTCGCGCTGTGCGGCGGCTGCTGTTCCTGCGCGACCTGCCACGTCCATATCGACCCTGCCTTCGCCGACAAGCTCCCGGCCATGAGCGAGGACGAGGACGACCTGCTCGACAGCTCGGACCATCGCGATGCGACCAGCCGCCTGTCGTGCCAGCTTCCCTTCACTGCTGAGCTGGACGGCCTCAAGGTCCGCATCGCCGAGGAAGACTGACTTAACGCGGGCCAAGGCAAAGCTGATTGCCCTCTGGCCCCGCGCGTCCTACTTCGGGCGGCATGACAGCTCTATCCGTCAAGACAGACAGCCTCGACCTCATCGGCAACACTCCGCTCGTGCTCCTCAAGGGGGCGAGCGAGGCGGCCGGATGCGAGATCTGGGGCAAGTGTGAATTCGCCAACCCCGGTGCCTCGGTGAAGGACCGGGCGGCCCTGTGGATCATCCGCGATGCCGAGGAGCGGGGCGAGTTGAAGCCCGGCGGCACCGTGGTCGAGGGGACGGCGGGCAACACCGGCATTGGCCTCGCGCTGGTGGCCAATGCGAAGGGCTACAAGACGATCATCGTCATGCCCGACAACCAGAGCGCCGAGAAAATGGCCACGCTGCGCGCGCTGGGCGCCGAGCTGGTGCTGGTCCCGCCGACCAAGTTTGCCGACCCCAACCACTTTGTTCACACCAGCCGCCGTCTCGCCGAGGAAACCGAAGGCGCGATCTGGGCCAACCAGTTCGACAACGTCGCCAACCGGCGCGCCCATATCGAAAGCACCGCGCCCGAAATCTGGGAGCAGCTCGGGCACAAGGTCTCGGGTTTCACCTGCGCGGCGGGCACCGGCGGCACCATTGCCGGCGTGGCCTTGGGGCTGAAGGCGTTCGACGAGAATATCCGCATTGCGCTCACCGACCCGCACGGCGCGGCGCTCTATAACTACTATGCTCACGGCGAGCTGAAGGCCGAGGGCTCTTCGGTGGCCGAGGGCATCGGGCAGGGCCGCATCACCGCCAATCTCGAAGGCGCGCCGATTGATACCCAGTTCCGTATCTCGGACGAGGAGGGCCTCAAGTGGGTCGCCCAGCTGCTGCGCGAGGAGGGGCTGGCGCTGGGTCTTTCCTCGGGGATCAACGTGGCGGGCGCGGTGGCGCTGGGGCGCGAACTCGGTCCTGATGCGCGGGTGGCGACGATCCTGTGCGACACCGGCTTCCGCTATCTCTCGACGCTCTACAATGCGGAGTGGCTGCGCGCGAAAGGCTTGCCCGTGTTCGACTGGCTAGGTTAGGTTCATCTGATCCGGTTTAGGGGGCCGAGATCATGGCAATCGATCCGCGCGAACTGCTGAAGACCTTCAAGCGCCCGCAAACGGTGCCCGAAGCCGCGCCCCTGGCCGGAACGCGGGCGCAGAAAGTGCAGCGCTTGCAGGTCGGCATCTTCGGCCTTGTCTGCATGATTCTGGTGGTGGCCCTGGCCGATATCGTGGTCAGCCGCGCCGACAAGACCGAGGCGAGCGTGGTCTCCGAGATGCGTCCGCCGATTTCGATTGCAGAGCCAACCTCGGCACCGCGCGATCCGCTGGCCGATGCGGGTGTGATGCCCGAACTGCCGGTTGAAACGGGCGCGCCTGCGGAAGGTGCGAAGCCTGCTCAGGCCCGGAATGCTCCGCTGCCCGCTGGCGTTGCTGCGCAGTAGTCTGGCGCTGGCGCTCGGGGCGGCGCTGGCGCTGTCTGCGCCGCTGGCTGCCGAGGAGCGTGAGGCTGCCTTGCCGCAGCTTGCCCTGATGGGGACGGTCCCGATCTACTGGGGCGAAAGCGCCACCTTCGACGAATTGCTGGCAGGCGAGGCCGAGCTGCACTGGGCGCGTACCAGCCTCGAGCTCGACTATCGCCTCGTCCCGCTCGACTATCTCTCGCCCGAGGCATTGGCCGGGCAGCAATTCCTGCTGCTGGCCCAGCCGCGCGGACTCACCGCCGACGAGAACGTGGCGCTCGATAACTGGGTGCGGGCGGGCGGGCGCCTGTTGCTGTTTGCCGATCCGCAGATGACCGGGGAAAGCCGCTTCGCCCTCGGGGATCGGCGCCGCCCGCAGGATACCGCGCTGCTCTCACCGATTCTCGCGCACTGGGGATTGGAACTGCGATTCGACCCCGCGCAGGACGCCAACTGGCAAATGCGGGAATTTGCGGGATCGCCCGTTCCAACCCGGCTTTCGGGCACCTTTGCGACACTTGGTGACGCGCCGACGTGCACCTTGTCGGCCGCCGATCTGGTGGCGCAATGCAGCCTGGGAGGCGGGTTTGCGCTGATTCTGGCTGATGCCGCACTGCTCGATCTGGCCGATCCCGCGCCCGAATCCGCTCCCGCCCTGTCCGCGCTGCTGACGCGTGCATTCGGGGACGAAGCGGGACAGGGCGGGAGCGCGCGGGCCGAGGTGGTTTCGTCCGATAATATCGCTCGGAATCAAGAATATGATGGAATTTCCGGGGGTTTGGTTAACCATCATGAACAAGGCTCAGCTCCGCCCTAGGGGCTAGATAGTCCCACATATCCCAAGATTTCCCGTAATTTCCCCTTTATTCCCGTCCGACCTCACGGTACTACAGTGAGGCATCGGACATGACTCTCGTCCAGCGCTCCGGATTCGCGGAGTGGCCCTGTTGCGCCTGCGCTTCGGGGTGCGGGGAGGGCGTGTCCTTGGGGTTTGGGTTTGATCGAGGACCGGGGCAGTGGCATTGCCGATCCAGTACAAGGGACAGGGCTTTTCGCTTCGCGGCGAAAAGAGCCGGTTCGTGCTGCCTCCGTCATTCCGCAAGGACTTCGCCGACAAGGGCGACGAGCGCATCCTGTGCCTCGGCAAGCACGAGCGCTGGCCCTGCCTCAAGGCCTTCAGCCAGTCCGCCATCGCCGGGTTCGAGGACATCCTCGACCGCGAGGAAGAAGCCGCCCTGCGTCGCGACAAGGACTATGACCGCGAACTGCGCGGCGCGCAGCTGCTGAGCTATGTCGAGGTGCCGTTCGATGCTAGCGGCCGCTTCGTGATGCCCGACCACCTCACCGACCTTGCCGGGCTGGGTGACGAAGTCTTCTTCCAGGGCGGTATGCCGTTCTTCACGATCTGGTCGCCCGACAAGCTCTATTCGATGGGCGAGGCCTGGAACAATGCGCAGGCCAATTGCCGCACCCTCGCCGAAAGCGCGAAGAAGAAGGCGAAGGCCAAATGAGAGGCGCGCCTCATCTCGCTGCGCCGCACGTTCCCGTCTTGCTCGACGAGGTGATGGATGCACTGGCCCCGCAGCCGGGCGAGCTGATGGTCGATGCGACCTTCGGCGCGGGCGGCTATACCCGTGCGCTGCTGGCGCGCGGGGCGACGGTCCATGCCTTCGACCGTGACCCCGATGCCGTCGCCGCCGGCCGCGAATGGCCCGAGACGCGCGAAGACCCGCCGCGGCTGGTGCTGCACCACCGGCGCTTCTCCGAAATGGCCGAGGCGCTGGCTGAGGCCGGGGTGCAGCAGGTCGATGGCGTGACGATGGATATCGGCGTCTCCTCGATGCAGCTCGATCAGGCGGAGCGGGGCTTTGCCTTTATGCTCGACGGCCCGCTCGACATGACGATGGACCAGTCCGGCCCCAATGCCGCCGACTTCGTCAACACGGTGGACGAGGGCGCGATTGCCGACGTGCTCTATCAGTATGGTGAGGAGCGTCAGTCGCGCCGGGTGGCCCGCGCGATCGTGGCCGCGCGTCCGCTCACCACCACCGGCGAATTGGCGAACGTCGTGCGCAAGGCGCTCGGCCATCACCCCGGCGCGCCGAAAGACCCGGCGACGCGCACCTTTCAGGCGATCCGCATCCACGTGAACCGTGAGCTGGACGAGCTGGCTGAGGGCCTTGCCGGTGCCGAGCAACTGCTGGGCGAGGGCGGCCGGCTGGCGGTGGTGAGCTTCCACTCGCTGGAGGACCGCATCGTGAAAGCCTATCTGCGCGATGCCGCCAACCAGAACCCGCGCGGCTCGCGCTATCTGCCCGAGGCGGCCAGCGACACGCCCGCGATCTACACGCAGGTGTCGCGCGCGATCCGTCCGTCCGCCGCCGAGATCGAGCGCAACCCGCGCGCCCGCTCGGCTACCTTGCGCGCCGCCACCCGCACCGCCGCACCCGCCCGCCAGACCGATCAGGAGGCTGTATGACCGCGCCCGCCCGTTATCGCCGTTTCGGTTGGCTCGCCGTTTTGTCGGTCTGTGTCGTGCTTTATGTGATGCTGCACCTCAAGGTGAACGCGATTCACTCCGAGGTGGTGCAGGCCGAGCGTGAGATCGTGCGCCTCGAACGCGCGAACATGATGCTCGAAACCGAGTTCCTGACCCGCTCGAACCAGGTGCAGCTGGCGCGGCTCAACCGCATCAACTTCGGCTTTCGTGCGCCCGAGGCGGGGCAGTTCATCGACGGCGAACGCCAGCTGGCGCAGTTCTCCAAGCCGCGGGCCGACAATGCGCCTGCGCCGATCCGGCTGGCGGGCCTGACCTCGACCGATGCGGTGCCGGCATTCCCCAAGCTGGTCTCGCCGCTGACCGGCGAGCCGCTCGATGCGGCGCTGGTCGAGGGCGCTCCGCCTGAAGACGGCGAAGTCGCGCGCAGTCGCGGGACGCGCATCGGTCTGGGCGAGGGCACGGGTCAGGTGCGGATTCCGCTGGCCTCGCTGCACGGAGAGCTCGGTCAATGAGCACGCTCGCGGCTGCCCCTCGGATGCGGGCGCGCAGCACCGGTGCCGGACTGTTCGACCATCGCCGCCGCGCGCTGCTGGTGGCGCGGTTGCGGCTGCTGCTGTTGATGCTGATCTTCGTGCTGCTGGCGCTGTGTGCGCTGGGCCGGATCGCATGGCTGGGTGCGGCCCAGCCCGGCCCGCGCGTGCAGACCATGGCCACGCTTCTGCTGCCCGATCGCGGCGAGATCACCGATCGCAACGGCCTGCCGCTGGCGCGCGAGTTTCCGGCCTATGCCCTGTGGTTCAACCCGCAGGCGATGGCCGATGGCGGCTCGCCGCTGGTGCGTTCGCCGCAAGAGGTGGCGGGCGATCTGCGCCGGATCTTCCCCGATCTCGACGAGAGCGAGGTGGTCGAGAAGCTGCTTTCGGGCAAGGCGGGCTATCTGCGCCGCCGCATCCTGCCCGAGGATGCCAACAAGGTGCAGGCCATCGGCGAACTGGCGCTGGAGATCACGCGCGAGAAGGATCGCCACTATCCGCAAGGCTCGCTGGCCGCGCACGTGCTCGGCTATGTCGCCGCCGACGGTCATGGCCGGGTCGGCATGGAGGCCGTGCTTGACGACCGGCTGCTCGATCCCGCCAAGCGCGCCGATCCGGTGGCGCTTTCCATCGATGCACGGGTGCAGGGCGCGCTCGAAGACGAGCTGGAGCGCGGAATGCTCTCGGTCGATGCGGTGGGCGCGGCGGGCATCGTGCTCGATGTCGATACCGGCGAAGTGCTGGCGCTGGCGAGCAAGCCGGGGTTCGACCCCAACCAGATCCTCACCACCGATGTCGTGCTGCCGAAGGAACGCACCGATGCGGGCGAAATGCCCGCCGTGTTCAACCGCCTGACCAACCAGGTCTACGAACTCGGCTCGACCTTCAAGCCGCTGACCGTGGCGGTGGCCATCGACACCGGGGTGATCACCAATCTGGGCCGTCGCTGGCAGGCCAGCAAGCCGATCAGGGTCGGCCGCTTTGCCATCGGTGACAGCCACCGGATCGGCGATACGCTGAACGTGCCCGAGACGCTGATCCATTCGTCGAACATCGTGTCGGCGCAGATCGCGGGCGAAGTCGGCGGGCCGACGCTGCACAACTACTTCGGCCAGCTCGGCATGAACGAGGCGCCCTATATCGAGCTGCCCGCGCGCGGCGCGCCGCTCGGCATGGGCGGCAAGTGGGACAAGACCAAGGCGCTTTACGCCGGGTTCGGCCATGGCATCGCGGTGACCCCGCTGCACCTGGCTTCGGCCTATGCGGCGATGGTGAACGGCGGGATCTGGCGTCCGGCGACGCTGAATCGGATCGAGCCGGGCCATGCTCCGCGCGGGCGGCGGGTGTTCAAGGCCAGCACCAGTGCACGGATGAACCAGCTTTTGCGGCTGATCGCGCTGTATGGCACCGGCAAGAACGCCGATGCGCCCGGTTTCCGCGTGGGCGGCAAGACCGGCTCGGCCGAAAAGCCGGGTGTGCGCGGCTATCGCCGGACCACGCTGGTCTCGACCTTTGCTGCCGCCTTCCCGATGGACAAGCCGCGCTATGTGGTGATCGCCATGCTTGACGAGCCGAAGGGCACGCGCGCCTCCTCGTTCCAGCGTACCGCCGCCTGGAACGCTGCGCCGATCGTCAAGCGGCTGGTTTCGCGCATCGGTCCGCAGCTGGGCGTGCTGCCCGATGCGAGCCGCGATATCGACCTGAGCGACGTGCGCTCGCTGGTAGGAGAGTAACTGCGATGCTGCTGGCCGATCTCGCCAAACTTGCCGGTGTCGAGAGCCCGCAGGACGGGTCGGCGCGGATCACGGGCTTTGCCATCGATAACCGCAAGGTCGCGCCCGGCAACGTGTTCGGGGCCTTCCCCGGCACCAGGGTCAATGGCGAGGACTATATCCCGGCGGCTGTGGCGGGCGGGGCCGTGGCGGTGATCGCGCGGCCCTCGGCCAGGGTCGAGGGGGCGCTGCACATTCCCGCCGATGAGCCGCGCCGCGCCTTCGCGCTGCTGGCCGCGCAGTTCTATCGCCCGGTGCCGGAAAACGTGGTGGCGGTGACGGGCACCAACGGCAAGACCTCCACCGCCGAGATGACGCGCCAGATCTGGCGCATGCTCGGCCTGCGCTCGGCCTCGATCGGCACGCTGGGCGTCACCACGGCGGACGAAAGCATTTCGACCGGGCTTACCACGCCCGATATCGCCACCTTCCTTGCCACCATGACCGGGTTGGCGCGCGAAGGGGTGAGCCATGTGGCCTACGAAGCCTCCAGCCACGGCCTGTCGCAATATCGCAACGAGGGCATCGAAGTTGCCGCCGGGGCCTTCACCAACCTCAGCCGCGACCACCTCGATTACCACAGGGATATGGACGACTACTTCGCCGCCAAGATGCGGCTGTTTTCGGAAGTTGTGTCCGAAGACGGCAGCGCGGTGATCTGGATCGACGACAAGTGGGGCAAGCTGGCCAAGGCCGTCGCCATGGCGCGCGGGCTGAAGCCGTTCACGGTGGGCGAGGAAGGCGACGGCATCCGCCTGATCGCGCGCAAGCCCACGCCGCTGGGGCAGGATCTGAAGATCGTTCACGGCGGCAGGGCCTATGCCATCCGCCTGCCGCTGATCGGGGCCTATCAGGTCGCCAATGCGCTGGTCGCGGCGGGGCTGACGCTGGTGACGGGCAGCGATCCGGCCCGCGTGTTCGACGCGGTGGCGCGGTTGCAGCCGGTGCGCGGACGGCTCGAACGCGCGGCCATCGCGGCGAGCGGCGCGCCGGTCTATGTCGACTATGCCCACACGCCCGATGCGCTGTCTGCCGCGATTGCGGCGCTGCGTCCGCATGTGTCGGGCCGCCTCATTACCGTGTTCGGCGCGGGCGGCGACCGCGACAAGGGCAAACGCGCGCCGATGGGCGAGGCCGCTGCCGCCGGTTCCGATCTGGTGATCGTCACCGACGATAACCCGCGCGGCGAAAATGCCGCCGCGATCCGCGCCGAAGTTCTGGCCGGAGCGCCCAATGCACAGGAAATCGGCGACCGGCGTTTGGCAATTGCCGCCGCGATAGGCGATGCGCGGTCCGGGGACATCGTGCTCGTGGCCGGCAAGGGGCACGAGCAGGGTCAGATTGTGGGGTCCGGAGACACTATGCAGGTTTTGCCGTTCGATGACGTTACCGTGGCGCGCGAGTGTGCCGCCGGGCTGGGCTCGGAGGCAGGGCGATGAACGCGCTTGCCAAGGTGATGCGCTGGCCGGTGGGCGAAACGCGCGCAAAGCGGCTGGCGCTGTGGACCGCCGCCGAAATCGCCGCAGCCACCGGCGGCACGGCGAGCGGCGACTTCGAAGTCTCGGGCGTCGAAATGGATTCGCGCGATGTGCGCAGCGGTGATCTGTTCGTGGCGCTGAAGGGCGAGGCCATGGACGGCCACCGCTTCGTTGATGGCGCTTTCGCCCGCGGCGCTGCCGCTGCGCTGGTCGACCGCCCGGTCGATGGCCCGCACGTGCTGGTGGCCGATACTAACGCGGCGCTGGAAGCGCTCGCCGCCGCTGCCCGCAAGCGCGCCGTGGCCAAGATCATCGGCGTCACCGGCTCGGTCGGCAAGACCGGGGTGAAAGAGGCGCTGTTCGCGGCGCTCGAACGCTCGCGCGGGGGAAGCGGCGATCTGGGCGGGAGCATCGGCGCGCACCGCTCGGTGCGCAGCTACAACAACCACGTCGGTGTGCCGCTGAGCCTTGCCCGGATGCCCGCCCGCAGCCGCTTCGGCGTGTTCGAGATGGGCATGAACCACGCGGGCGAGATCGCCGGGCTGACCGCACAGGTGCGCCCGCATGTGGCCGTCATCACCACGATAGCGCCCGCCCATATCGAGAACCTCGGCTCGGAAGAGGCGATTGCCGATGCCAAGGCCGAGATCTTCGGCGGGCTGGAGCAAGGCGGCACCGCCGTGATCCCCGCCGATAGCCCGCACTTCGCGCGGCTGCGCGATGCCGCGCTCGCCGTCGGCGCGAAGGTCATCAGCTTTGGCCGCGCGGACCATGCCGATGTCCGTCTGCTCGAAGCCCTGCCGCTGGCGCAGGGCGGGGCGCTCGTCACCGCGCGGATGGACGGTGCGAGCCTGTGCTACCACGTCGCCGAGCCGGGCGAGCACTGGATTGCCAACTCGCTGTGCGTGATGGCCGCCGTGCGAGCGGCGGGCGGCGATCTGGGTGCGGCCGGCCTCGCGCTGGCGGAAATGGGCGGCCTCAAGGGCCGGGGCGCGCGGCGGCGGATTGCGGCGGTCGGCGGCCATGCCCTGCTGATCGACGAGAGCTACAACGCCAACCCCGCCTCGATGCGCGCCACCCTCGCGCAACTGGGGCAGACGCCCGCCACCCGGCGCATCGCCGTGCTCGGCGCGATGAAGGAGCTGGGCGACTTCGGACCGGGCTTCCATGCCCAGCTGGCAGAGCCCTTGCTGGCCTCGCAAGCCGACTTCGTGGTGCTGGTCGGCGCGGAGATGGAACCGCTCGCCCGCGAACTGGGGAAACAGTCCGTAAATTCGCTTGGCAATCCGCTCGGCTTTGCCCAATGCGCCGATGCAGGCGAGGCAATTTCGGCGCTGGAGGAATTTGGTCTGATCGGCGGCGATGCGGTGCTGGTCAAAGGCTCGAATTCGGTCGGGCTGTCGCGTCTTGTGGATCACTTTGTCGCCAGGGAAGGCTGAAACGCCCGGACATGCTCTATTTTCTCGCAGGATTGTTCGAATTCGAAGGTCTGTGGAACCTCGTCCGCTACCAGACCTTCCGCGCCGGTGCGACGATGATGACCGCGCTGCTGATCGGCCTGATCATCGGCCCGCGCTTCATCGCCATGCTGCGCGTGCGGCAGGGCAAGGGGCAGCCGATCCGTTCCGACGGCCCGCAGACGCACCTCGCCAAGGTCGGCACGCCCACCATGGGCGGGCTGATGATTCTCACCTCGTTGTTTCTGGCGATGCTGATCTGGATGGATCTGTCCAATCAGTTCGTCTGGGCCTGCCTTGCGGTGATCGCGGGTTTCGGCGTGATCGGTTTCCTCGATGACTACGACAAGGTGACCAAGCGCCACCATGCCGGGCTTTCGAGCAAGGTGCGCTTGCTGGCCGAGTTCGTCGTTGCCGGAATTGCCGCCTGGCTGATCGTCAGCGAGATCAACACCAACGTCTATGTGCCGTTCCTGTCGGATCGGGCGATCCCGCTGGGCCCGTTCTACTATGTGTTTGCCGCCGTGGTGATCGTGGGTGCGGGCAACGCGGTCAACCTCACCGACGGGCTCGACGGGCTTGCCACGATGCCGGTGGTGATCGCGGCGGGCACCTTTGCCATCATCTGTTACGTGGTGGGGCGCGTCGACTTCTCGGGCTATCTCGGCATTCCCTATGTGCCGATGGCGGGCGAACTGGCGATCCTGTGCGCCGGGATCATGGGTGCGGGGCTCGCCTTCCTGTGGTTCAACGCGCCGCCGGCCGCCGTGTTCATGGGCGACACCGGCTCGCTTGCCCTCGGCGGGGCGCTGGGCGCGATTGCCGTTGCCAGCCATCACGAGATCGTGCTCGCCATCGTCGGCGGGCTGTTCGTGCTCGAAGCGGTGAGCGTGATGGTGCAGGTGTTCTGGTTCAAGCGCACCGGCAAGCGGGTGTTCCGCATGGCCCCGATCCACCACCATTTCGAGCAGCTCGGGTGGAAGGAATCGACCGTGGTGATCCGGTTCTGGATCATCGCCATCGTGCTCGCGCTGATCGGCCTGTCGACGCTCAAGCTGCGATGATCACTTCGCGCGCCTTTGCGGACAAATCCTATTGCGTGCTGGGGCTCGCGCGCTCGGGGATGGCGACCGTCGAGGCGCTGCTGGCGAGCGGCGCGCGGGTGACTGCCTGGGACCGCCGCCCGGAGCCGTGCGAGCAACTTGCCGGACGGGTGACGATTGCCGACCCGATGGAGATCGCGCTCGATCACTTTGACGCTATCGTGGTGTCGCCCGGAGTGCCGCTCAACACCCACCCGCTGGTGCCCCGCGCGCGGGCGGCGGGTGTGCCGGTGATCGGCGATATCGAGCTGTTTGCGCAGGCGCGGGCGGACCTGCCGCCGCACAAGGTCGTCGGCATTACCGGGACCAACGGCAAGTCGACCACCACCGCGCTGGTGCATCACCTGTTCCGGAGCGCTGGCGTGCCGACCGAGATGGGCGGCAATATCGGGCTGGCGATCATGGGGCAGGAGCCGCTTGCGCCAAACGACAACGGCGTCGGCGTCTATGTGCTCGAACTGTCGAGCTATCAGATCGATCTCACTTCCTCGCTCGCCTGCGAAGCGGCGGCGCTCATCAACATCACCCCCGACCATCTCGACCGCTACGACGGATTTGCCGCCTATGCCGCCTCGAAGGCGCGGTTGCTGGCGATGCAGGGGGCCGATCAGTTCGCCGTCTTCGGCTGCGCTGACGAGCCGACCAGTGCGATTCACCGGGCCGAACAGGCGCGCCGTGCGCCGGGGCGGGCAGTCTGCACCGATCTCGCCGCGTTGGCACCGGGGCAGGGCGACTGGCCCAGTCTGCAAGGGCCGCACAACCTCCAGAACGCTGCCATCGCTGCCGCGCTGGTGGCCGAGCTTGGCCTGTCGCAGGCACAGATCATGGCGGGGCTGGCGAGCTTTGCCGGTCTCCCGCACCGGATGGAGCGGATCGGAACCTATAACGGTGTCCTCTGGGTCAACGACAGCAAGGCGACGAACCCTGCCTCGACCGCACCTGCGCTGGCGGCTTTCCCGCGCATCCACTGGATCTGCGGCGGCCTGCCCAAGGACGACAATCTCGACGAATGCCTGCCGCACCTCGGCAATGTCGTGCGGGCCTATACCATCGGCGAGGCGGGCGAGATGTTCGCGCGGCTGCTCGGCCCGCATGTTGCGGTCGAGCGCAGCGAAATGCTGTGCGAAGCGGTGCGCCGCGCCTGCGCCGAGGCGGTGGCGGGCGATGTCGTGCTGCTCAGCCCGGCCTGCGCCAGCTTCGACCAGTTCCGCGACTATGAGGCGCGTGGAGTCTCCTTCCGCATGTGTGTGCGCGAACTGTGCTCCGGGGCCGATACCGCCAGTGATTCCGTCAGTGATTCCGGGAGCGAACCGGCATGAACAGGCAGCGCGGCATAGTGCACGGTGCGGGCCTTGCGGCCACGGCGGTGAAGCCGCCGCGCCGGGGGCTGGCGCTCGCCGAAGAGCGGCGGCGGATGGTGCGCATCTGGTGGCGCGAGATCGACCGGGTGCTGCTGGTGCTGATCGCGCTGCTGATGGCGGTGGGCGCGCTGGCCGTGGCCTCGGCCTCGCCTGCCAGCGCCGGTCGCCTGTCGACCGCCGACGTCCAGTTGGGCGAGCTGCACTTCTTCTGGTTGCACCTGCGCTGGCAGGCGCTGGGGATCGCGGTGCTGCTGGCAACATCGTTCCTCGAACCGACGTTGCTGCGGCGCGGGGCGATCGTGATGGCGGCATTCATGCTGTTCTGCCTTGTGCTGGTGCCGGTGATCGGCACCGAGGTGAACGGCGCGCGGCGGTGGCTGAACTTCGGCCTCAGCCTGCAACCGAGCGAATTCCTCAAGCCTGCCTTCGTCATCACGCTGGCATGGGTGCTGTCGTGGAAGCTGCACGATCCCGATCTGCCGGTGATCTGGGTCAGCTTTGGCCTGCTGGCGGTGATCGTCGGGCTGGTGATCGCGCAGCCCAACCTTGGCGAGGCGATCCTGTTCGTCGGTGCGTGGTTCGTAATGGTGCTGCTGGCGGGCCTGCCGATGCAGCGGATCGGCGTGATAAGCGGGCTCGGCGTAGGCGGCTTGGTGGCGGCCTATCTGTTCTACGACAACGCGCGCCACCGCATCGATTCGTTCCTTGGCGGCGGCTCGGCCTACGATCAGGTCGACCTTGCCGCGCGCACCCTGCAGGGCGGCGGCTGGACCGGCACCGGCATCTGGCTCGGCACCAACAAGATGCGCCTGCCCGAAGCGCATACCGACTATATCTTCTCCGCCGTGGGCGAGGAGTTCGGCCTGCTGGTCTGCGGGATTATCGTAGTGCTCTATCTCGCCATCGTGATGCGGGTGCTGGTGCGGCTGGTGAACGAGGACCGGATGTTCAACATCCTTGCCGCCAGCGGGCTGATCGCTCTGTTCGGCGGGCAGGCCTTCATCAACATCCTCGTCAATCTGCAGCTTTTTCCCTCCAAGGGTATGACGTTGCCGCTGGTAAGCTATGGTGGCTCTTCGACCCTTGCGCAGTGTTTCACCATCGGACTTCTGCTGGCGGTGACGCGGCGCAACCCGTTCCTTGACCGCGAGAAGTTCGATCTGCGCGGCACGCTCGAGAAAGAGGCCGGCTGATGCCCGGAATTTCCCGTCACTACGTTCTTGCCGCCGGGGGGACCGGTGGGCACCTGACCCCCGCATTCGCGCTCGCCCATGCGCTGGAGCGGCGCGGCCACCATGTCGCGCTCATCACCGACGAGCGCGGCGCGGCGATCCCCGGCAAGCCCGATTTCCTTACCGCCCATGTGCTGCCCGCCGGGCGCTTCGGGAAGAACCCGCTCGGCTGGCCCAAGGCGATTGGCGCGGTGCTCGAAGGCAAGCGGCAGGCGCGGCAGATCTATGACACGTTCGAGCCGAGCTGCGTGGTCGGCTTTGGCGGCTATCCGGCCTTGCCCGCGCTGCTGGCGGCGCGCTCGGCGGGGATCGGCACGGTGATCCACGAACAGAACGCGGTGCTGGGGCGGGTCAACCGGCTGCTGGCAGGGCGGGTCGATGCGATTGCCACGGCCTATCCGCAGGTCGACCGGCTGAAGCCCGCGTATCAGGGCAAGGTCCATCTGATCGGCAATCCGGTGCGCCCCGGTGTCCTGTCGCTGCGCGACGAGCCGTTTCCCCCGTTCACCGCCGATGGCTTGTTCCGCGTGCTGGTGACGGGCGGCAGTCAGGGCGCGAGTGTGCTCTCCGAAGTGGTACCCGATGGCCTGTCGATGCTGCCGACCGCGCTGCGCAGCCGCTTGCAGGTGACGCAGCAGTGCCGCCCGGAAGACCTTGAGAAGGTGCGCGAACGCTATGCCAAGCATGGCATCGCCGCCGAACTCGCGACCTATTTCGAGGACATGGCCGCGCAGCTTGCCGATGCGCATCTGTTCATCGGCCGCGCGGGAGCCTCCACCATTGCCGAGCTGACCGCCGTGGGTCGCCCGGCGATCCTCGTGCCGCTGCCGATTGCGACCGACGATCATCAGGCCGCCAACACCCGCGAGATGGTCGCCGCTGGCGGCGCGCGCGCTATTCGCCAGACCGGCTTCACCGCCAAGGAACTCGCAAAGCAGATTCAGGCCATGGCCATGCACCCCGAAACTCTCGCCACGGCTGCTCATGCGGCGTTCAACTGCGGCCGGCCCAAGGCGGCGGAAGACCTGGCCGATCTGGTCGAGAGCTTCGGCGGCGACACCATTCAGGACGTGATCCGCGTGGCGGGCGATGCTCGCAGCCTGTCGCCCTCGCGCGAGGCGAGCGGTCAGGCCGCGAAGGATCTGGCCAAGGAGCGCGCGGAATGAAGGGCGTTCCTACCGATATCGGCACGATCCACTTCGTCGGCATTGGCGGGATTGGCATGTCGGGCATTGCCGAGGTCATGCACAACCTCGGCTACACCGTGCAGGGCAGCGATCTGGCCGAGGGCGTGAGCGTCCTGCGCCTGCGCGCGCGCGGTATCACCGTGCATGTGGGCCATGCGGCGGAGAACCTTGGCGATGCCGCCGTGGTCGTCACCAGCACGGCGGTGCGCCGGACCAACCCCGAGGTCGCCGCTGCATTGGAGGCGCGCATCCCGGTGGTGCGCCGCGCGGAAATGCTCGCCGAGCTGATGCGGCTGAAAAGCACCGTCGCGGTGGCGGGCACGCACGGGAAGACCACCACCACCTCGATGGTCGCGACCTTGCTCGATGCGGGCGGGGTGGACCCTACGGTCATCAACGGCGGCATTATCGAAAGCTACGGCTCGAACGCGCGACTGGGCGACAGCGAGTGGATGGTGGTCGAGGCCGACGAGAGCGACGGCAGCTTCCTGCGTCTGGACGGCACCATTGCCGTGGTCACCAATATCGACCCCGAGCACCTCGACCATTACGGCAGCTTCGATGCGGTGAAGGATGCGTTCCTCCAGTTCATCGAGAACGTGCCCTTCTATGGCGCGGCGGTGCTGTGTCTCGATCACCCGGAGGTGCAGAACGTGATCGCCCGCGTGCGCGACCGCCGCGTGATCACCTATGGCTTTTCCCCCCATGCCGATGTGCGGATCGAAAATCTGGTCGCCGAGGGCGGCAAGAGCCGGTTCGACGTGGTGCAGCGCCTGCGCGACGGTTCCGAGCGGAGCGTGACCGACATCGTGCTGCCGATGCCGGGGCGGCACAATGTCCAGAACGCGGCGGCGGCGGTGGCCGTGGCATTGGAAATGGACTGCGCCGAAGACACTATTCGCGCAGGCTTTGCCCGCTTCGGCGGGGTGCGGCGGCGCTTCACCGAGGTCGGGCGGATTGCGCTCGGCGGTGGGGCCGAGGTGCGCGTGATCGACGACTATGCGCACCACCCGGTGGAAATCCGCGCCGTGCTCTCGGCAGCGCGCGAGGCCACTTCGGGGCGGGTGATCGCCGTGGCGCAGCCGCACCGCTTCACCCGCCTGCGCGATCTGATGGAGGAGTTTCAGGGCTGCTTCACCGATGCCGACGTGGTCTATGCCGCGCCGGTCTATACGGCGGGCGAAGACCCGATCGAGGGCGTCAATTCCGATGCGCTGGTGGCGGGCCTGAAGGCGCGCGGGCACCGGCAGGCCGCGCCCATCGCCAGCCCCGAAGCGCTGGCGGCTGAACTGGCCGGGCTGGTCGAGCCGGGCGATATCGTGGTCTGCCTCGGCGCGGGCGACATCACGCGCTGGGCCGCTGGCCTTGCCGATGCCGTCAATGCGCAGCGCAAGCAGGAGGCCGGCGATGCAGCCTGATGGCTCCATGACCATGCAAAGCGCGCCCGGATCGCACGAGGAGGCGACCGTCGGCGGCAAGGTGCCGCAGGATGTGGCGGGCAAGCTCACCCGCGATGCGCCGCTGGCGAAGCTCGTCTGGTTCAAGAGCGGCGGCAAGGCCGACTGGTTGTTCGAACCCGAGAGCGTCGAGGATCTGATCCAGTTCCTCACCCGCATGGAGGAGGGCACCCCGGTCATGGCGCTGGGGCTCGGCTCGAACCTGATCATCCGCGATGGCGGCGTGCCGGGCGTGGTGGTGCGGCTGGGCAAACCCTTCGCCAGCGTCGAGGTGAAGCGCGACAATGTGCTCGAATGCGGCGGCGGTGCGCCGGGCATTCTGGTGGCTTCGAGCGCGCGCGATGCGGGCATTGCGGGGCTGGAGTTTTTGCGCGGCATTCCGGGCACTGTCGGCGGCTTCGTGCGCATGAACGGCGGGGCCTATGGCCGCGAGGTGGCCGATGTGCTGGTCGATTGCGACGTGGTGATGCCCGATGGCGCCTGCGTGCGAGTGCCGGTGGCCGATCTCGACTATTCCTACCGCCACTCGCGCCTGCCCGAGGGGGCAATTGTGGTTGCCGCGCGATTCAAGGGCGAGCCGGGCGATCCGGCGGAGATCGAGGCGGAGATGAACCGCATCGCTCATGCGCGCGAGGAAACGCAGCCTTTGCGCAGCAAGACCGGCGGCTCGACCTTCAAGAACCCCGAGGGCGACAAGGCCTGGCGGCTGGTCGATGCGGCTGGCTGCCGTGGCCTGAAGATGGGCGACGCGCAGGTGAGCGAGAAGCACGCCAATTTTCTCATCAACACCGGCCACGCCACCAGCGCCGATATCGAGGGGCTGGGCGAGGAAGTGCGCCGCCGTGTGGCCGAGGCGACGGGTGTGGCACTGCAATGGGAAATCCAGCGGGTGGGGCGGCCGTGAGTTTTCTCCCAACACCCGCTCGTCCTGAGCTTGTCGAAGGACTGATTTTTTCTTCGGGCACTGCGCTGGAAGGAAAGACGGCCCTTCGACAAGCTCAGGGCGAGCGGACGATTTGCGATTTTTCTGAAAGTTTGTCCGCATGACTCTCCCCAAACTCCACATTCTGGTCCTCATGGGCGGCTGGGCGAACGAGCGCGAAGTGTCGCTCATGTCGGGTAATGGTGTCGCCGATGCGCTGGAAAGCAAGGGCCACAAGGTCACCCGGCTCGACATGGGGCGTGACGTTGCCGCGCGCATTGCCGAGGCCGCGCCCGATGTCGTGTTCAACGCGCTCCACGGCGTGCCCGGTGAGGATGGCACGGTGCAAGGCATGCTCGACCTTATGGGCATTCCCTATACCCACGCTGGCCTTGCCACTTCGGTGGTGGCGATCGACAAGGAGCTGACCAAGCAGGCGCTCGTCCCGCACGGGGTGCCGATGCCCGGCGGGCGCGTGGTCAAGTCGGACGACCTTTACGGCGGCGACCCGCTGCCGCGCCCCTATGTCCTCAAGCCCGTGAACGAGGGCAGCTCGGTCGGCGTCGCCATCGTTACCGACGAGAGCAACTACGGCAATCCGATCCAGCGCGATGCCGAGGGGCCGTGGAAGCAATTCGCCAGCCTTCTGGCTGAACCCTATATTCGCGGGCGTGAGCTGACCACGGCGGTGCTGGGCGACAAGGCGCTGTGCGTCACCGAACTGGTGCCCAAGTCGGGCTTCTACGACTTCCAGTCGAAATATACCGACGGGATGACCGAGCACGTCTGCCCCGCACAAATCCCCGAGGACATCGCCGCCCTGTGCTGCGAATATGCCCTGCGCGCGCACAAGCTGCTCGGTTGCCGGGGCGTGAGCCGCTCCGACTTCCGCTGGGACGACGAGCGCGGCGCCGACGGGTTGTTCCTGCTCGAAACCAACACTCAGCCGGGGATGACCCCGCTCAGCCTCGTGCCTGAACAGGCGCGCTACTGCGGCATTTCCTATCCCGACCTGTGCGAGACCATCGTCGCCGACGCGCTGCGCTTCTTCGGCAAGGGTGGATAGATGGCGCAGAAGATCAGCCGCAACGTAAAGGGCGTGCGCCGTCAGGCCCGCGCCGCCGATACCAGCCGCCGCGTGCGCAAGGCGCGCGGGCAGGGTCGGTCGTTGCTTGGCTCGGTGCTGGCCGCCTTGCCGTTCAGCGAGAGCCAGCTGCACAAATTCTTTACCGTGCTGATCTTCGCCGGCGTGCTGGCCTTTGTGGTGTTTATCGCGCGCGTCACTGGCCTCGCCGACTTTGCCGAAGACCGGTTCGCGCTGGTCTCGGCCAATGCCGGGTTCGAGGTGCACCGGGTCGAGGTGCGCGGCACCAAGCGGCTTAACGAGATGATGGTCTACGAACGCGCCATCGGCCGGCGCGATCTCGCGATGACGCGGGTGGACCTTGAGGCGCTGCGGCAGGAATTGCTGACTATCCCGTGGGTCAAGGACGCGCGGGTCTCGCGACAGTTGCCCGATCTGCTGGTGGTCGACATCGTCGAACGCGAACCGCATGCTGCGCTGCGCCGGGATAATGAGCTGGTGCTGATCGACGCCACCGGATCGGAACTCGAAGCGGTTACGCCTGACGAGGCGAAGGAGATGCTGGTCATCGGCGGCGAAGGCGCGCAGAGCCAGGTCGAGGCGCTGGCCTCGCTGCTCGATGCGGCTCCGGCGCTGCGCCAGCAGGTGGCCGAGGCCGACTGGATCGGTAACCGCCGCTGGGATCTGACCTTCTCCACCGGCCAGCGGCTGTCGCTGCCCGAGGGGGCGGACCGCTCTGCCGCTGCGCTGGTGGCCTTTGCCGAGGCCGATGGTGTGCACCGCCTGATCGGCGGCGAGGTGGTCGCCTTCGATCTGCGCAACCCGCCGAGCATGACGATGCGCGTGCCGGGGCGCGATGAAGCCCGCGAAATGAACATGGGAGGGGAGAGCTGATGTCCAGTGCTGCAAGCCGCATCGAACGCGTCATCGGCGCGGTCAACATCGGCTCGTTCCGCATTTCCGCGATGATCGCCGCCGTGGCCGAGAACGGCGAGATGCAGGTGCTGGGCAGCGGCCACCGCGCCAGCCAGGGCATCAAGCGCGGCTATGTCACCGATATGGCGGCGGCGACCTATGCTGTGCGCGACGCACTGGAGCGGGCCGAAAAGCTCGCCGGGACGAGCGTCGATTCGGTCTGGCTCGGGGCATCGGGGGCAGGGCTGACCAGCGAGATCCGCCCCGTGGAGATTGCCATCGGCGGGCGGCGGATCGAGGAAGAGGATATCGAGCACCTGCTCGTGACCGCGCAGGGCAGTCTTGAGCCAGACGGACGCACCGTGCTCCATGCGCAGCCCGCCTGTTATTTCCTCGACGGGGCGGACGGCGTGTTCAATCCCAAGGGCCTCCATGCCGAGCGGCTGGGCGTCGACATTCACATCATGCTGGCCGACGGCGCGCCGATGCGCAATGTGACCGAGGCGGTCCAGCGCGCGCATCTCGATGTGCAGGGCGTGGTCGCCTCGCCGCTGGCCACGGGCCTTGCCTGCCTCACCGAAGAGGAGCGCGACCTTGGCGTGGCGCTGGTCGAGTTCGGGGGCGAGGTTACGAACGTTTCGGTCTATGCGGGCGGGATGCTGGTCGGGCTGCACGCCATTCAGCGCGGCTCTGCCGACATTACCGATGCGATTGCCTCGGCCTTTTCGATCCGCCGGTTTCAGGCCGAGCGCCTGAAATGCAAGCACGGTTCGGCCATTGCCAGCCCGGCCGATCACCGCGAGATGATCGCGGTCACCGCGCCGGGCGAGGAGGGGCGCGGACCCGTCGCGCGCGGGGCGGACGACCGCGAACAGGTGCCGCGCGCCGAGCTGATCACGGTCATCACCGGCGAACTCGATGCGCTGATGAGCGAAGTCGGGCGCAGCCTTGAGGCGATGGGCTTTACCGGCACCAGCGGCGGGCGGCAGGCGCGGCAAGTCGTGCTGACAGGCGGCGGAGCCGAGTTGGCGGGCCTTGCGGACTATACCCAGAGCGTGCTCGGTGTGGCGGTGCGGATCGGGCGTCCGCCTGCGCTGAAGGGCCTGCCCGAGGCGCATTCGGTGCCCGGTTTCTCGACGCTGGCGGGGCTGGTGCTCTATGCCTTGCGCGATCCGGTCGACATTCGCCGGGTCGGCTCGCGCTTCACCCGCGCCCATCGGCCCGGCCCGGCGGCTGCGGTCGGCCGGGTGTGGAAAGCCATGCGGGACTTTTTTTGATTTGCGCGCGGTGTGTTTGGTCAGGCGCGCGCAATTGTGGATTTGTAAGGTTTTCGGATAACGCCCGCCTATGTCTTTGTGGCACAAGCGGTAAATCGAGCATTGCGGGACTTGGCCGCAGGAGAATGACATGAGCATCAATATCGGTCCGCCTTCGGTGGAAGAACTTCGTCCCCGCATCACCGTGATCGGGGTGGGCGGCGCGGGCGGCAACGCCATCGCCAACATGATCGAGAGCGAGATCGAAGGCGTTGATTTCGTTGTCGCCAACACCGATGCGCAGGCGCTGAACAACGCCATCGCCGAACATCGCATCCAGCTTGGCCCCGATATCACGCAGGGCCTCGGCGCAGGTTCGCGGCCCGAAGTCGGGCGCGCGGCGGCTGAGGAAACGGTCGAGGAAATCGAGCGCGCACTGGAAGGCGTGAACATGGTCTTCATCGCCGCCGGTATGGGCGGCGGCACCGGCACCGGCGCTGCTCCCGTGATCGCCGAGGCGGCTCGCTCGAAGGGCATCCTCACCGTGGGCGTGGTGACAAAACCGTTCCTGTTCGAGGGCACGCGCCGCATGCGTGCCGCCGAAAGCGGGATCGAGGAGCTGCAGAAGCACGTCGATACGCTGATCGTCATTCCGAACCAGAACCTGTTCCTGGTCGCCAAGGCCGACACCACCTTCAAGGAAGCCTTCGAGCTGGCCGACGAGGTGCTGCAGCAGGGTGTGCGCTCCATCACCGATCTGATGGTGATGCCGGGCCTCATCAACCTCGACTTTGCCGACGTGCGTTCGGTGATGAACGAGATGGGCAAGGCGATGATGGGCACCGGCGAGGGCGAGGGCGAGAACCGCGCTCTGGAAGCTGCCGAGCGTGCGATTGCCAATCCGCTGCTCGACGGTGTGTCGATGCAGGGCGCCAAGGGCGTGATCATCTCGATCATCGGCGGCGAGGACATGCGCCTGCTTGAGGTCGACGAGGCTGCCAATCACATCCGTGAGCTGGTCGATCCCGAGGCGAACATCATCTGGGGCTCGGCCTTCAACCCCGAGCTGGACGGCAAGATCCGCGTTTCGGTGGTCGCCACCGGTATAGAGCAGGTCGGGGACGTCGCACCCAAGGCGGCTTCGCGCCCACTCGACCTGTCGACCTCGCGCGGCCCGAAGACTCCGATGGCGGCGGCTGGTGCTGCGGCTCCGGCGGCTTTCGACAGCGCCGAGGACGTGCAGGCGAAGGCTGCCGATTCGAACGCGGCGGATGGCCATGAGCTGCGCAACCCGCAGCCCGCTGCCGCTGCTCCTGAGCCGATGGACCTGGCCGGGCTCGACGAGGTCGAAGAGGTGCAGGACGAGGCACAGCCGCAGCGCTTTGCCCCGTTCGATCGCGGTGCGCCTGCCGGCAACAGCGACGGTGACCAGCAGGACGAACTGCTGCTCGATTCGTCGAAGCTCGCGCTTGAGGAAGAGGCTGCGGGTCTGACCGGTCGTCGCCGCAGCATTGTTGGCGGCGGTGAGGGCAAGCAGAGCGATGCCTCGGCCCATGTGGTTGCCGACCGTCCGGCTCGCGGTGGTGCGGCTGCGGCCGGCGCGGCGGGTGCCGGTACGGGCAGCACCCTGTTCGAGCGCATGGCCAACCTGTCGCGCGGTTCGACTGACGAGAGCGATTCGGATGACGACGGTGACGACGGCGGCCCCAACATGCGCATTCCGCGCTTCCTGGGCCGTCAGAATAACCAGTAATCGCATCGCGATGGTCGCGCGCTTGCCAAATGCAGCGCGCGTGCCATCTAGGTCGGCAATGTCGAAGCTCACGTCTCTGCTCGCCTGCTGCACCGCCCTTTGCGCGAGCATGGGCGGTGCTCCGGCCTTGCGGGCGCAGGAAGTGGTGCAGGCGCTGCCCAACCCGGCTGCGGCCGACCTGGCGAGCGCGATGCGGCGCTTGTCGGCCAATCCCGATTCGGTCGATTCCCTGGTCGATGCCGGCGAGGCTTCGCTGGCGCTCGACAATGTCGATGCTGCGCTCGGCTTTTTCAGCCGCGCGCAGACGGTCGACCCCAACGATGGCAGGATGCTGGCGGGGCTGGCGCAGGTGGCGGTGCGCCGAGGCGAGGCGGTGACCGCGCTGCAACTGTTCGAAAATGCCGAATATCACGGCGAGGCGATGGGGCCGCTGGCGGGCGAGCGGGCGCTGGCCTACGATCTGGTCGGCAACAATGGCCGCGCGCAGCGGCTTTACCGGCAAGCGATCGACGACGATCCCGATCCCGAAATCATGCGGCGCCTCGCCATCAGCTATGCGATCTCGGGCAATCAGCCCGCGGCGGAAGAGGTGCTGTTGCCGCTGCTTCAGCGCAACGATCTGGCCGCCTATCGCGCGCGAGCCTTCGCCCTGGCAATTCTGGGCAAGGAGGCCGAGGCGGTCACCATTGCCGAGACGATGCTGCCGCCGCGGCTGGCGGGCCGCATCGCGCCTTACCTGCGCTACATGCCAAGGCTGACCAAGGCGCAGCAGGCGGCAGCGGCCAATCTGGGGCAGTTTCCGTCGGGCTCGCAGATCGGGCGCGACGATCCGCGCATTGCGGCGCTGGGCAATGCGACCGGCGATGAGCCTGCTCCCCGGCGTGCCTCCGGGCGCGGTGATGAGCGGCTGATTCCGTCTGGCCCGGCGCTCGCCAGCGCTGCCGCGCGCGAGCCGGAGCCTGCCATGGCGACAACGCGTGTTGCGGTGGAACAGGAATTGCCCCCGGTGAGCGGGCAGGGCGCGCCGGTGGCGGTCGCCGAAGATGCCGGGGAACTGCCGCCGCTGCCCGAGCAGGATGCCCCGGTCACCGTG